>NZ_JBIALY010000002.1:0-557707 GCF_042873835.1 Kribbella sp. NPDC004536
CGACCGACATATCCAATTCAAGACCCGAAGTCAGTGAGTGCTTGAGTCAGGACGACCACTGCGGGGGACCACACCCATCATCCTCACTGTGAGTGCTGCAGGTCCGCTCCATCGCCCCGCCGTTCTGCGCCAACATGCAGGGCCGCAGAATCGGTGTGGTTCGATCGACTACAGTTCTTAGTCATGGAGCTGAGGCACTTGGAGCACTTCGTCGCGGTCGCCGAGCAGAAGCACTTCACGCGGGCGGCCGAGGCGATGTCGATCTCGCAGTCGGGACTGTCCGCCTCGATCCGGGCGCTGGAGCGCGAACTGCGCGCCTCCCTGTTCGTACGGAACACCCGCAGCGTGGAGCTGACCGAGGCAGGACGCGCCCTGCTCTGCGAGGGACGCCGCACGCTGGCTGCCGCCGAAGCAGCCAAGGACGCCGTCGCCGCCGTACAGGGCCTGCTCCGCGGTCACCTCACCGTGGGGTTGGAGCAGTGCCTCGGCGTGGTCGACGTACCCGCCCTGCTAGCCAAGTTCCGGTCCGCGTATCCAGGTGTCGAGATCGAGGTCCGCCAGGCCGGCTCCACCCCGATGCTGGACGAACTCGCCTCCGGCCGCCTCGACGTCGCGTTCGTCGCCACCGCCGGCGACCCTGTCGACGGACTCGACCTGCGCCCGCTGTCGCGCGAGTCCATGGTCCTCGTCTGCTCACCCGACCACCGCCTCGCGAAGGCGTCCGGCGTCACGCTGGACGACCTGGCAGGGGAGTCGTTCGTCGACTTCGACCCGACCTGGGGCGCCCGCTCGATCTCCGACCGCGCCTTCGCCACAGCCGGCGTCGCCCACCCCGTCACGATCGAGGTGAACGACGTACACACCCTGCTCGCCCTCGTAGCCCACGACCTAGGCGTAGCCCTGGTCCCCGAACGCATCGCCGCCAAACGAGGCGACCACATCACCGTCCCCCTGGCTCCCGGCACAGCCTCCGACTGGCAAGTCTCAGTAGCCGTCCCCACCGGCCCCGCCGCCTCCCTAGCCGCCGACGCCCTAATAGGCATGCTCCCCACCACCGCCGTGCACGCATAGAACAGCCGGCCGCAGTGGTGCGGCCGGCTGAGCTGTACTACTTACCAGGCGTAGTCCTCTGGGGAGGTCTTGTAACCCGGGAAGATCTCGTCGAGGCGGGTTAGTGCCTTCTCGTCGAGTTTGATGTCTACGGCGCGTACGGCGGATTCCAGTTGCTCCATGGTGCGCGGGCCGACGATCGGGCCGGTCACGGCCGGCCGGTGTAGGAGCCAGGCGAGAGCGAGCTCACCCGGTTCGTGGCCAAGCTCGTCAGCGAACGCCTCGTACTGCTCGATCTGCGGACGCAGTCGCTCCAGCGTCTCCTTCGCGCGGCCCTCAAGGCGCCGTACGCCTTCGTTCTCCTTGCGGATCACCCCGCCGAGGAGACCGCCCTGCAGCGGCGACCACGGGATCACACCGAGACCGTAGTACTGCGCGGCCGGCAGTACCTCGCGCTCCACGTCCCGTACCAGCAGGTTGTAGATCGACTGCTCGCTGACCAGGCCGATGTAGTTGCGCCGCGCCGCCGCCTCCTGCGCCTGCGCGATGTGCCAGCCCGCGAAGTTGCTGGACCCGGCGTAGAGGATCTTGCCCTGCTGGATCGCAACGTCGATCGCCTGCCAGATCTCCTCCCACGGCGTCGCGCGGTCCACGTGGTGGAACTGGTACAGATCGATGTAGTCCGTCTGCAGCCGCTTCAGCGAAGCGTCGAGTGCGCGCCGGATGTTCAGCGCGGACAGCTTCCCCTCGTTCGGCCAGCCGTCGCCCATGTCCCCGTAGACCTTGGTAGCCAGCACCGTCTTGTGCCGGTTCCCCGGGTCCTTCGCGAACCACTCGCCAATGATCTCCTCGGTCCGCCCCGGGTAGATAGCCCGCCCGTACCCGTTCGCAGTATCGAAGAAGTTGATCCCCTTCTCATGCGCCGCATCCATGATCGCGTGCGCATCCCCCACCTCGGTGTGGGGCCCGAAGTTCATAGTCCCCAACACAATCCGACTAACCGACAACCCAGTACGCCCAAGATGAGTGAAGTCCATACCACCCACCCTCCCCCGCCCCCGCCCAGACTTCCAACAGAAGAATCTGCACAGTCCCATCACCTGCATTTCTAGGACTCCGGTCAGGCGACCTCTCGCCCTAACTGCACGAATGACCCGAACCGACAACCGTCACCTGGCACGAGTCAGGCGTCCTGACAGATGGCACGCCTGCGGGGTCATGCGCTCAGAGGCGCCGTGCTCAACGGAGCCGCGGGTGCGAGATTTCCGCACCAGGCGCTGGTAAATGCATTCGTCGGGGGGAGGACGGCAACCCAGGGTGGCTCGTCTTGTCAAGTAGATCAGGTCGACGCCGGTGCCCGGAATGTCCAGCGCAACGAGGGTCGCGTTACAGACTTCTTGCTCCCTGCTCCAGTACCCTACGTAACGGGTGGGGGACGTCCGTACAACGTTGGTCTGGCGGGGCGGTGTGCCGCTGGTGGTCGCTGCTCGCCTGGCGCCTCTGCTTCTCAAGGCAGTTGCGCATCAACCGTGTTGTGAGGAAAACGGAGCGGGACATATATGGCATACGACATCGCAGCGCCCGAACCTGCCGGCATGGTGGCCTCGCTGAGCTCCTTGGGCTACTCGTTGCCCGCAGCGATCGCTGATCTTGTCGACAACAGTATCTCCGCCAGGTCCCGAAACATCGACATCGAGTTCGCTTGGGTCGGCAGCGAATCGTGGATCGCGGTCGTGGATGACGGCGAAGGTATGACTCGCGACGGGCTCGTCACGGCCATGACGGTGGCGGCTCGGGGGCCTGCGACGCCGCGCTTGCCATCCGATCTCGGCCGGTTCGGTGTCGGCCTGAAGTCCGCGTCGTTCTCGCAGGCGAGGCAGCTCACCGTCGAGACCGCCGCCGACGGTCAACGGCACACCCGTACCTGGGACCTGGATGTGGTAGAGACGTTCGGTGAGTGGCGGCTACTCCACGGAAGCGACGAAGAAACCTCGGCGATCCTGAAGCGGATTCGGCCGTCGGGCAGTCACGGCACGGTGGTGCTCTGGCGCCGTCTCAACGGTTATAGCGGTGCTCGTGTCACCGAAGACGATGAGCGGATTCAGAAGCAGTTCTACGCCGAGGCAACTCGCACAGAGTCTCACCTCGGAATGGTCTTTGCCCGATTCCTGACCGGCAGCCGAGGCCGGAACCTCCGGGTGTCTGGAACAGCGGTTGATCCCTGGGATCCGTTCATGGGTAACCACGCTTCTGTCCAGCGGCTCCCGTCCGAGGAGCTGCGTCTCGGCGACGGTTCGGTGAAGGTCGAGGCATTCATCCTCCCCAGCGCCCACTGGCTCTCCCCGGCGGAGTATGACCTCGCTGCAGGTCCACAGGGATGGCTCGACCAACAGGGCTTCTATGTCTACCGCCGCAATCGCCTGATCCTGGCCGGCGACTGGTTGGGGCAGAGAGGTATGCGGCGCGAGGAGAAGTACAACCTGGCGCGCATCGCAGTCGACATCCCGGCCGAGATGGACGCCGAATGGGGCGTCGACGTGCGGAAGTCAAGTGTCGTTCCCCCTGTGGGGCTACGGCCGCATCTCTACCGCATTGCGCGCCAAGCCCGAGCGAAGGCCGCGGACGTGCTGCGATACCGGGGCCAAGTCGCTGCACGTACGCATGGTGATCCTCTCTCTTACGCGTGGAACGTGCGGCGGCCCGACGGAAAGGTCGCCTGCAGGATCAACCGAAGTCACCCACTGGTCCGAGCCGCCCTGAAGTATGGCGGCACCAGTACCGCCGACGTACGTGCGTTGATCCGGCTCTTGGAGGAGACGGTTCCAGTTGCTGCCCTTCGTGTGATGCACGAGACGGACACCAGCGATGACCCGGAACCATTTGGTGGGCCGGGGCCTGCCGACGAGGCTGCAACCGAGGTCGCGCAGCGCATCTACGAGTCGCTTGTCTCGGACGGACGGTCTCCCACGGCGGCACGCGAGAGGCTTCGGACCATGCCCCCCTTCGACCAACTGCAGGGCTTCTGGAGCGGATGACCGTTTGAGCTGGTTTGTCTGCTTTTCCCCGATTTCGTCTGAGTCCAGCAGGAGGCCGCACTTGAGTACCATTCCTGACGAACCGATGGCCAAGGCGATTCGCCTGGTTCTCGGATTCCTGCCACAGGATCGACAGCCGAGGCCGGAGGAGGTGCGAAGTGCGGTAAACGCCATCTTCGGAATGCTGGCAACTCAAGGCGAGGACCTTGATCGGGACCATCTGGTCAAGGAGATCGAGGCTATTACCGCCGTGTTCCAGGAGCGGTCCGTTGCACTCGTCGACTCCGACGGACACGAACCATGGCTGCCCGAGGCGAAGAATGACCGTGCGTGGGACTTTTGGGAGCGCTACCGGCGCTATCTCGAAGACGTCGCGAACCTCCCGCGTTGGGTGGTTAGGCGGCTGGACCAGAGTTCGGATGAAGTGCTGAGCCAGCTTGAAGATCCGCGACGCCCTGGACCGTGGCGTCGGCAGGGTCTTGTCATCGGCCAGGTACAGTCGGGCAAGACTGGCCAGTACATCGGACTCGCCGCCAAGTCCGTGGACGCGGGATACCGGTTCATAGTGGTCCTTGCCGGCATCCACAACGACTTGCGGAGTCAGACACAGCTGCGTATCGATGAAGGGCTCCTGGGCTTCGATACTCAGCACCAGAGCAGGTCGAATGAGGATGGCCGTTCACGCGCGATCGGTGCGGGAGCCATGCCCTTCGCCAAGAAGTTGGACATCGCGTCGCCCACGAGCAGCGCCGAGAAGGGCGATTTCGGCCTCGCGACGGCTAAGGCCATCAACTTTCCCCTCGGCAGCTTTCCTGTTGTCCTCGTGGTCAAGAAGCACTACAGGATCCTCGACTATCTGCGCAACTGGGTGCTGGATGTCCACGGAACCGAGGTCGACGATGGCGAGAAGGTCGTCAAGGACCTCCCTCTATTTATCATTGACGATGAGGCTGACAATGCGTCGATCAACACGTCGCGAGATCCCGAGGCTGACCCGACGAAGACCAACGCTGCGATCCGCAAGCTCATCAAGAGCTTCGATCGCGCCGCGTACGTCGGGTACACGGCCACTCCGTTCGCCAATATCTACATAGACCCTGACGTGGATCACGGTGTCGCTGGAAAGGATCTCTTTCCCTCTAGCTTCATCCGCAGTCTTCCCTCGCCGTCGAACTATCTCGGTCCCGAGCGGGTCTTCGGGCTTGAGGTCGACGACGAGGAGGAAGAGGACGTTGAGCCGTTGCCGCTGGTGCGGCACGTGGACGATGCGGACGCCTGGCTTCCTGGCCAACACAAGTCGGGTGATCGGCCCGGCGACCAGCTCCCGCAGTCCCTGCGCGACGCGGTCTTCTCGTTCGTGCTTGCATGCGCTGCCCGCCGAGCCCGGGGACAGACGAAGGTCCACAACTCGATGCTGGTGCATGTCACCCGCTTCACCGCGGTGCAGACGCTCGTCCGCGACCAGGTCGATGACCATCTGCGGTTCATCGTGGACATGATCCGGGACAGGCATGGGAAAGGGCCGCATGTCCGTGCCGAACTGCAGTCTCTCTGGGAACGGGACTTTGTTCCCACTACAATCAAGTTTCCGGCAGACGAAGCAGAACGTCTGACCTGGGAGCAGGTCTTCGACGAGATTCTTCCTGCTCTCAGGAAGATCCAGGTCAAGACGGTGAACGGCGCCTCCAAGGATGCCCTCGATTATTACGAGAATCGAAGGAACGGACTGTCCGTGATTGCGATCGGCGGACAGAAGCTGTCCCGCGGCTTGACGCTCGACGGCCTGACCGTCAGCTACTACCTGCGCGTATCCAAGACATATGACACGCTCCTACAAATGGGTCGATGGTTCGGATATCGCCCTGGCTACGAGGACGTCTGTCGCCTGTACACCACGCCCGCGCTGGAGGACGCATATATAGAGGTAACGGCTGCCACAGACGAACTCCGACGGGAGGTCGAGGAGATGGCGGCACTCAGCCTCACCCCCAAGGAGTTCGGACTTAAGGTCCGAGCCTCCTCTCTGGGGCTGACGGTGACGGCGGCGAACAAGATGCGGCAGGGCACGAAGATCCTGCTCAGTTACTCCGGCGAAGGCCCGGAGACGGTGATCTTCAAGCTTGCTAACAAGACAGTCAACAGCAACTTCAAGGCACTCGAGACCCTCATCCGTCGATTGGATGAGGTCGCGGAACCCATTGTTGGGGATGGCCGCGACTATGTGTTGTGGGGAGGGGTCGCTCCCGAGGTCGTCGCGGAGTTTCTGGCGTCCTACGAGACGGATCGAATGGCACAAAGGGTTCGCCCGAGGCTAATCGCGAAGTATGTCGAGCAGTGTGCCAAGGTGGGTGAGCTTAGCGACTGGACGGTTGGTCTGGTTGGCAGCACGAAGTCGATGACGCAACGCGACATCGGTGGGCACACTGTCGGCCTAGTGACGCGCAAGGCGATCAACGACGGTTTCAGAACCGAGGGCCGGTACACGATCAGGAGGGTTCTCAGTCCGCCGGACGAGCTCCTTGATCTCGACGATATGCAGGTGGCGGCCGCTCGCGAGGCTGCGGCGAAAGCCGCCGAGCAGCAGGAGAAGGCGTCGCCTCCGAAGACGCCTGCAGGCCCCCACATCCGTCGGCAGCGCCGGACCAGTCAGGCTCTCCTGCTCATCTACCCCATCGAGCTTCCACAGTCCGCTGATGGCAAGGCAACGATTCCCCTCGTAGGGTTCCAGGCGAGCTTTCCGCACTCCGAGTATCAGTCCAAGACCGAATACATCGCCAACGCTATTTGGCTCCAGGAGGATATCTACACCATCGACGAGGAGGATGAGGAGTGACCGTCACTGAAGATGAGTGGCGTGAGCTCGAGAGTCCGCATAACACGCCGGGAAGGTCCAGCCTGCGACTGCACCCAGAGTCGCCGGTCGATACCTTTCTGGCCGTCTCCCATCCCGGTCGACAGCGCATGCTGGTCTTCCGAGCGGATGCCCGCTCTGCAGACACGATCGTAAGGTCGGTGGGCCGTCTGCCTAAGGCCGCTGGAATCGAGATGAACCTGAGTGCGGTGTCCCGAGTTGAGTACGAACTCCAGGTCATCCTGACGAGTGACGGGCTACGTGAAGTCTTCACCCCACTCGTCGCTGACGTCGCCGCGACCGCGAACGCTGCTCCGACTGCCGGCGAGGCCCTGGCGGCCGCGGTGAACCGGTTCGAGAGATGGCAGGAACTCCTACGCTCCGTCGGCAGGGACGGGCTGAGTGCAGATGCACGCCGAGGGCTGTACGGTGAGCTACTAGTGCTGGGCGACGTTCTCCTAACCTCCTTGTCCCAGTCCGACGCCGTGCACGCGTGGACTGGACCTACGGGGACGAACCAGGACTTCCAGCTGTCTCGGCTGGCCATCGAGGCCAAGGCCAGCGTTGCGAAGCGCCCCCGGAGCATCCATATCGCCAGTGAACGTCAGCTGGATGGGACTGGAACGCCCGCGCTGTTTCTTGCTCTCGCGCAGCTCGACGAACGACGTGGTGGATCGGGAGAGAGCCTGAACGGCAGCGTCGAGAGGATACGACGACAGCTTACGAGCCCCAGCGCCCGGGCACGATTTGACAGTCTGCTTATTCAGATCGGCTACCTCCCCGGCCACCGTGATCTCTACGAAGAACCCCGATACACACTCCGGGAGCTTCGGTTCTGGCACGTACGGGAAGGCTTCCCGAGGCTGGTGGAGTCTGACCTGCCAGCGGGAATTGGTGACTGCACATATCAGCTAAGTATCTTGGGTCTGGACGCCTACCAGGTGACAGGTGGAGAGGTGGAGGAACTGATCAGGGGTTCTCATGTCTGAGCTCGACTTGGCAGATTTCTCACGAGACCTCGTCGCTGACGTACAGGCGACGGCTGACGCAGAGGGGACGACAACACCGGAGGCGTTTACTCGCCGCGTCTTCGAGGATTTGGAACATGCCGGCGTCGCGTCGAACACCTTCACGGCATATCACAAGATGCATGGCCACGAGGTGCATGGCTACGGCATCGGTGAGTCGGGTGATTCGCTGGATCTCTTCGTGACGGATTTCCAGCTGGCGCCATTGGCGACGAAGCTCACGAAGGCACAGACCGAGGCGTCGTTCCGACGCCTTCTTGCTTTCCTGCAGCGTTGCCGGGACGGGCTGAAGCAGCACATCGACGAGTCCTTCGACGTGTACGACATGTGCTCAGCGGTCGAGAAGGCTCTCGCCGAGGTGCAGCGGATCAGACTCTTCCTGCTTAGCAACCGGGTAAGTACCTCGGTTGAGGTCAGCGCCTCGCATTTCGACGGACTTCCGGTGACTCACGAGGTATGGGATTTAGCCCGGCTGCACCGTCACGCGACGTCGGGCGCTCTCGGCGAGCCCATTGTGGTCTCGTTCAGCCCTCCGTTGCCCTGCGTCTCGGCCCCGAGCTCGGAAGAGGACCACTCCGTGGTTCTGGCGGTCATACCCGGAGGGCTGCTCGCAGAGCTTTACGCCGAGTACGGCACGCGGCTCCTGGAGCTCAACGTCCGATCTTTCCTCCAGATCCGCGGTGCGGTTAACCGGGGTATCCGCGAGACACTACTGAACACACCAGGCCGGTTCCTTGCGTACAACAACGGCATCACCGCGACCGCGTCCCAGGTCGACTTCGTGAGGAACCGGGACGGTGAGCCCACCCATATCTCCGGCGTGCATGGCCTCCAGATCGTCAACGGCGGCCAGACTACCGCGTCGCTCCACTATGCGATGAGCCGCGACAAGGCCGAACTGTCTGACGTCCGGGTCCAGATGAAACTGACCGAGGTGGCACCTGAGCGGCTCGCGGAGATCGTTCCAAAGATCTCGGAATACTCCAATACGCAGAACCGGGTGACCCAGGTCGACTTCAGCTCCAACCACGACTACCAAGTGGAGCTCCAGCGGATCACCCGCTCCCTATGGGCGCCCGCGACAGACGGCAGCGGCCAAGAAACCCACTGGTTCTACGAGCGTGCGCGTGGCCAGTACACGGACGAGTTAGCGAAGGCGCGCACCCCTGCCAGACAGCGACAGTTCAAGAAGCTGAACCCGACGAAGCAGAAGTTCACCAAGGCAGACCTGGCAAAGTTCGTCCACTCATGGAACCAGCTGCCGTACCAGGTCAGCCGCGGAGCACAGAAGAACTTCGTCGCTTTCATGCTCACCGTTGACAAGACCCCGCCTCGCGTCGACGTCCAGTACTGCCAGCGAGTAATTGCGATGGCGATCCTGTTCAAGGCAACAGACCGGATCGCTGCGATCTGCGGAGCGGGAAGCCACAAGAGCATGATCACGACCTACACCGTGGCTCGTCTGACGCTCGAGACGGATCGCCGGATCGATCTCGACCGGATCTGGCGGGAGCAGGGTGTCTCGCCGGCATTGGATGCTGCGGTCCGGGATCTGTGCCCGCGCGTCATGCGGGCGGTGACGACTCCGCTCGAAGGGAACCACGTAGGTGAATGGGCCAAGAAGGCAGCATGCTGGGACGCTGTTTCCAGAGTGGACTGGAAGGCCCCTCGAACCTTGATATCGGAGTTGCTCGACCATCCGCTGGATGATGCAGCTCTCGAACGCGGCACTGGTATTGAGCAAGGAGCTGGCGAGGAGGCAGCTTTAATCTCTGCCGACGAGTGGTACGCGATCGAGCGGTGGGCCAAGGAGACCCATAACCTCGAACCCTGGCAGCGGCAGCTGGTGCAGCTCGTCGGTAGACGTATCGAACTGGAGCAAGTAATTTCCGAGGCGCAGGCTGTCCAAGCGCTGCACGCCCGGATGGAGGCGCTACGGCTGGGTTTCAACGCAAGCCCGTTTCCGCTAGTTCGCGACTTGAGGGCGACTGACTGACAACGTTGCGGTGCTCGGGCATCGCCCGACGAGAGATCAGCGACCTTGGTCAACGACGCGAAGTCCAGTTGATTGTCGGAGCCGGGGGGAGAGTATGGCATCCTCCCCCCAAGGGGCTTCGGATAGGCTGGTTAGCACGACATGACACGCGTTGACAGTACGTCAGGTGGACGATGGGTCCGCACAGCGAAGGGCGGTCACCTACGGGGACGACGTGTGCGTGATACCGCCCCCGAGGTGGCGCTCCGTCGGGCGGCGCATCGGCTGGGACTTCGCTTCCGGCTGCAGCGCCGGGTGGCGAACCACTGCACTGCTGACTTCGTGTTGCCTCGTTATCGCGTTGCTGTGTTCGTCGACGGCTGTTTCTGGCACGGGTGCCCCATTCACGGGCCGAAGGTTTTCCGGGGGCCGAACGCTGCCCTGTGGCTAGAGAAGATCGAGCTAAATAAGGCAAGGGACCTCCGCAACACGGAGGCGGCGGAGAGGGCCGGATGGATCGTAGTGCGAATCTGGGAGTGTGAGATTCGCACCGACGTCGAGCAGGCAGCTCTCAGCCTCGCCCGGACATGCGCCTCTCAGGCTCACTCAGGAGCTTGAGCAGGTGCCAACGTCTGGCCTGGAGTCTCGCTCGACGCGCGGTTGAACGATCGCAAGAAGCTTAATTGCCTCGGGCGCAGTATCTGCTCAACGGACACTCGTCGCAGAGCGGATCATTGACCTGGCACAGGGTGATCCCGATCAAGCGCAGCGCTGCCATACGCAGAGGTGCGTCCTCGCCTGCACCGACTAGCTTCACCAGATTCACCCGGCCGTCGCTGAGTTTGTTCGTGCGGTCCGAGTCACTATCGTTCAGACGAGCAGCGACCCGTAGCGCTCCCTGTCCCACCCAGAGGAGATCCTCACCTGTCAGAAGCCGGTAGAGCGTGCGTTCTGCCGGCTTCATGTCCAGATGCGTCGGAACATCATCGGAGTTCTTCCATACTGACGACTTGCCGACCACGTCAGCCAGCCTGTCTACCCGTGCACGCGCGGCTGTACTGGGAGCTGCGTCCATGAGGGACACGAAAGCTGGCTTGGTCAGGACATTGCATTCCCTGATGATCTCGACCATCGCCGCCAATTGGTCGGCCCGCATCTTCGTGCCGGAGAGTATAGCCACAACCGCTGCAGAGACCGAGGACATCCCGCTCCCGGGCAGCTGGTGCCAAGCGCCCGTCCTGCGCTGGCGTTTCGCCCATGTGGTCAGATCCTTGCGTACTGTGCGCCAGTGCGGTTTGAGCCGGCCTCCATTGCTTGCGTTGTCTAGCGGTCGGAGCGCCTCTGCGGCGGCTTGGCCGAGCAGCGGCGGCACGGCGTTGCCGATTTGCCGGAAGGCGTCGCTGCGGGTCCCGGCGAACCGGAACCTGTCAGGGAAGGTCTGTACCCGTGCGGCCTCACGGACGGTCAGGGTGCGGTTCTGTTCCGGATGGATGTACCAATAACCGTCCTTGGCGATGTGCGCGGTGATCGACCTGCTCAGATCGTCCCAGTCAAGCTTCTTGTACTTGTCGGTGAAGTGCTCGGCGCTGTACCGCTGGAGTTCTGGATCGATGTCTGAGTACAGGGTCTTGGAGTCCATCCCGGAGAAGATCTCGAGATCGTCGGCCCTGACGCGGCGGGTCATGTGGTCCCAGATATGGTCTTTCGGCGCACGCTTCCGCATCTCCGCCGCGAAGGCGGGTAGCTCTTCAGGTTCGCTGTAGGGCCACTCGCGCCGCCCGACACGTTCTGTGGCCACGACCGGTAGTACTGGCATGTCGCCGATGGCGTCTCGCAGCGTGGTGCGTATTTCCGTCTCGAGACGCCACTTGAACTTCTCCACGTCGTTCCGCGCCAGCAGGATCAGGCGCTTCCGGTGCTGTGGTACTCCATAACGCCAAGCGTCCACCAGACGCACCTGCGTCGCGTACCCGAGCTCCTCCAGTTGCTGTTCGATGGTGCGAACCACGAAGAAATCATCTCCGAGCCCCATGTCGGGCACGTTCTCCATGAGCACGACACGGGGTCGGATTCGCTTGACGACATCGAGGTAGGCGCTCCACAGTTCCTTGCGACGGTCGTGGGGATCACGTCCGTGATGCTCGACAAGACTTCGGATCTTGCTCCGCCCCGCCCGGCTGAATGGTTGGCAAGGAGGCCCTCCGGCCACGAGATCGACCTTAGCTGGTGCCAGCAGGCCGACAAGCCTGTCCCGCTCGTCAGGGTTCCCCAAGTCCATGTGGAGGCTCATGCCGGAGAAGTTCGCGGCATGCGTCTCCAGAGCTCGCTCGTCGAAGTCGACCGACGCGGCAACAGTCCAGCCCGCCCGTTGAATCCCGAGGCTGAGGCCGCCTGCCCCAGAGAACAGATCAACGGCGAGCCGCTTTCCACTACCAAACCCTTCGAGCCAGTTGGCGAACCCTTCAGGCTTGCAGCTATTCCTGTTCGGCTTGAGCTTCAGATAGTCGCTCCGCTCGAGAGGTACGCCGTAGTACCGCTTCGACACCGGACGAACCTCCACAACCTACGGGATGACAAGAACGAGGACCAGGAGATCACGAACCACTGCTGCAGGCAAGCACTCCGGCCCTGTGGGCACCGAACAAGAACAGGTGATCATATGACACGTTCTCCAGGTGACAGCGCCGTTTCGAGGGCTCCTAGCCCCCGGCCCACGAAGAGTGGTCCAAGTGCTCTCCGTGGTCAGCGATCGTAGAGGATGGCACCGACAAGATCGCGATCGGGGCTGGCGCATCGACCGGCACGCCCAGAGAACGCGATAACAGAACCGGCTGAGAAGACCTGCTCGGATGTCGGCCGACGGCGGTTGCGACTTCCATTCGCTGATGGCGGGCTCAGACGCAGGCACCTGAGCGATCCGGACAATGCCGTGTCGACTTACAGACTCGTCGCTGGCAGCGAGGCGGATCGGTGGTAGTGCCGCGAGCATCAGCGAGGGCTTGATCGGAGCTATCAGCGAGCAGGTGCCAGTTGGCGTCCCTCGAAGGATCTGTTCTGCTCACTCAAAATTGAAGGCTGCCCGGATCACTTGCATCAGTTCGAGCGCGCCGGCTTCGTCAATCTGAATCGACTGACTGCTCTTCGGCTTGGACTGCCTCTCATCAGATCCAAACGTCGTCAGGTGAAGGAGCTTACTGCCGTCGTCTGTTGTCACGATCTGATAGCAGCAGTCCACCTCAGTCGGGTGTGCCTTGACCGACTGAGTGCCTTCGCTGAATGAACGCACTTTCGCCACTGACCGTCCCCTGAGCTGCTCGATCGGTATGGTGCGGACTGGATCCTAGACAACCGATCGTGAGTCGTCGAGCCCCCGGGGATGTCAGAGACCTCGACTGTGAGGGGAGCCGATGCCGCTGTCCATCCGGCAGGGTGATGCGGTGTCGTCCGGGCGGCGTGCCGTCGTCCCCGTTGCTCGAGTCTCCGCATGTGCAGATGGCTGACCGCAGATGGCCACCCGTCGCGCGGGTCGCTGCAGGAGGTGCTGTACTCGGGTGCGGATGGGCTCCGGGTGGACGGTACGACGGATAAGCTAGGTGCGATCTGGCTGCGGGATGGTATTGACCGCGAGGCCGAGGTAACTAGAACGGCCTCAGGCCGGCAGCCACACGACAGCATGCTGCCACAAGCGTGTCGGGGCTTCAGCGGAGCTATGCTGCCGCTAATGTCATGAGTATCGCCGCTGAGGTATTCCATGTGCCCCGAAATCTCGAGCGAGATATGTCGGGTGGTCCTAGCCTCGCGATCTCTTCTGGCCTTGATGGCTCGCGGACCTCTTAATACCGCTTCCTCAACTCTGGTCCATCGTCCTGTTGCCGTGTAACTACCGGTGGGGCGTGCTGGGCCGTCCAGTCAGCGTTGCCTCAGAGTTTGGAGAACACATGATTGACCTGACGCGTGTCCGCGCGAGGTGGGGGAGGAATCCCCACTACGTGAACGTGGATCTCGCCCGCAGCGAAATCGGCTATCTGGAGCTGAACCACTTGGGCGAGGTCGTTCGGGTGGTGGTCCATGATTCGACGAACGAGGAGCATCGCATCTACCTCGATGAGATTCATCGTCTAGCCGAGGCGTTCGTCGGTGCGGCCGCTGCCTGCGCATCGCTGAGGCGATAGGCGTCGGCTCTAGGGCTAGGGACGTAAGTGTCTGTGTAAATCAAAGGGGCTCGATGCGGAGGCCTCACCCGAGCAGATTGGCGTTGACCTCCCTGACCTCGTCGGCGAGGTCGGGGAGTTCGATGACTTCGAGATTCGCGGCCGTTAAGAGCTCGACGCCCTCGCAGTCGACGAAGATTGAGGGTTCTCGCCAGGCTAGGACGACGCGGGGTATGCCGGCGGCCAAGATCAGCTCGGTGCAGGTTCGTGGGCGGGAGGCTCGTTTGCTGCACGGCTCGAGGCTGGTGTAGATGGTGGCCTCGCGGAGGCGAGGATCATTTGTGGCGACCTTGGTGAGCGCGATTTCTTCGGCGTGGTCGTGGGGGTCCGTCTCACGGGAGTAGCCGGTGGCCATGACTTGGCCTTCGCGACTTACGATGACGGCGCCCACGCAGAACGCCGTGGCTGAGGGTGGGCACGAGCGCGACAGGTCGATGGCCTGCATGAGCCAGTACCGGTCGTCTCGGTCAGGCATTAGAGACGTCCTTCGGAAGGTAGCGGAGGAGGACGACGTCTCCGATTTGCTTGACCTCGGTCAGGGCCATGCGATTGGACGGGTTCTGAGGGAACTGAGCATCGCTGACGAAGCGCGGCGCGTTGCTGTTGCCTACGAAGAACGGGGCGATGACCAGGTGGATCTCGTCCGCGAGGCCGGCGGAGAGGAACTGCGTGTGCATCGTGCCGCCGCCCTCGACCATTAGTCGCTTCACGCCACGCTGAGCGAGGTCGCGCAGGATGAATCCGAGATCGACCGCTGGCCCGGCATCGACGACGTGGCTCACGGCTCCGACAGCAGCGATGGCCGTTTCGACGGCAGACGTCGGAACGTAAACGACCTTGTCGACCTCACCAGTCGAGAAGAACTTCGAGGACGGATCGAGGCCGCCGCCGGCGCTGATCGTGACCTTGATCGGTGACTCCGTCAGGCCTGCCTCTACGCGTCGCTTGCGGCGGTCGTCGGATCGGACGAGAAGGCGAGGATTGTCTCGGCGGATGGTATTGGCGCCAACGAGGATTGCGTCGACCCCGGCCCGCACATCGTCGACTCGGTCGAAGTCCTCGTCGTTGGAAAGGAGCAGCCGCTCGTCGGTGGTGTCGTCTATGTACCCGTCGATGGACGCCGCGACGGACAACAGGACGTACGGGCGATCAGGCAAGTGATTCTCCTTGGTCTGTGTGGATGACCTCGTCGAGCATGTCAACGAAATCATCCGTCATCTGTTCGACGTCGACCGCGCTGACCCCGGGATCCAGGTGCGCACATTGGTCCAGGGTGACCAGACTGCGTGGCGGCATCCAGGAGGTCAATGCGGGGTTGCGATGTAGCTGCTGGTGGACGACCTGTGCTGTGCCGCCGCTGGCCCCGTACGGGAGCAGACGTTTCCCCATTGCCATAGCCAGATCGGCTTCGGCGCGAGTACCTTCGCCGCCGCCGACGAGCACGACATACTCGGCATCTGCGATGACATTCCGGCGACCGAAGATCGCTACAGCTCCCCGTAGCCCGGGTGGTTGGTAATGATCGGCGACATGGGTCATTACTTCGATCCCGATGCCGATCGGTCCGTGATTTACTCGCAGACGCCTCACCATGACGAGTCTGGCCAGCGCGCGTACCGCGGCGTCCATCGCGTTGGCGTTGACGTGAGCTGCGCGACTTCCACAGATTGCGATCCTGACGCTCGTGAGATCGGAGCCGTCGAGCCGACGTCGATCTGGGTCGCCCGCAGCACGCGCCTCTGATGTCGACATCTCGCGCTCGTCTCGAACTGAGGACACCAGAGCGTCGGCAGGAGCGAGGCCCATCAAGATCCGTGCGCTGTCAGGTAGCCGGAGTCCTTCGGCGATCCGGGTAAGGACGCCGATGTCCGAGACCTGACCGTGACGTGTGCCGCGAATCCAGTTCGACACGTCAGACCGGTCGTGCTCGGTGAGCAGTGCTAGCTGCGTCTGGGTGCAGTCGTCGAACGCGTCCAAGTAGCTTCGGAACAGCGCCCCGATGTCCCGCCGCGCGAGTGCCGTCTGAACCTGGTTGCCACGCCAGAACGACGGTGGAACCGTGTCGGGATCAAAGACCTTCCGACGGGTCACCTGGCTCGCCCTTTCGTGACCTCCACATACCGAGGGTAGCGGGATGACGCCATCCCGTGGACTGGTACCACGGATTGGGTCGATTTCCCTTGGCGGCTGCCTACTCAAGCATGAGTCACCGACTTCCCACGCTGACTCTGAGGGGCGATCGACATGAGAAGCACATACGCGGCGGTAGACGCCAGTCGAGGACCGGCGTCCACCGTCCTCGGCTCTGATCCCAGAACTGGCCTCCCAGTCCGTCTGTCGATGGACCGCACGTTGAGACTGAAGGTGATCGATGCATGTGGGATGACCTGTACCTTCTGCCATAACGAGGGGACGCCGGTCGTCGCAGACAACCTGGGGCAGGCGCCCGGCGAGATGACAGCAGCTGGTCGATCTGGCCGGGTCTCGATCTATCTCGGTACCAACGGCGCCAAGTTCCTGCCGGCGACTGTCGCTCCCGACTCGAGCCTCGCCGCTACGTTGGAGATGCTGCGCAACGCGCTTCACGTCGACGAATTGCACCTCACCGGCGGGGAGCCGACGCTGCACCCGAAGCTCTCTGAGATCGTCGCGCTCGGAGTGCGCGCCGGATACAAAGTCTGCGCGACGTCAAACGGCGAGAACGGTGCGCGGGCGCTCCCGGCCTGCGGAGAAGCTGGGCTCGATCGGGTCAACTTTTCGATCTTCGGGACGACAGCAACCGAGTTGGCACAGGTGCAGCACGGGAAGTACGCGAACATCGGGCGTGCGGAACGAAAGATTCAAGCACTACAGGACGCGATTCGAGTGGCCATTGCGCACGGCATTGGGGCGAGTGCGAACATCGTCGTTCCCGACATCACCCACGTGCCGCGGGTTCACAGGCTGCTAACCGAGTACGTGCCAGGCATCTCTGTCCGGTTGCTCAACTCGCTCGACGACGGTGAAAGGTCGATCGACGCCATCCACAAGCTGCTGGGCGAGCTCAAGGCTCGACCGATCGGCATCAGCGTGACCGCAGGCGCGTCGGGGTGGAGGACCGCGTACCGCCTGCCATCGGGAAGAGTCGTGTACTTCAAACAGATCCGACCGGTGCGCCTGCCTCAGACCTGCGCCGGTTGCCGCTTCAACAACGGCACCGATTGTGAGGAGGGCTACTACGGCGTACGGCTCTATCGAGATCGTGAGGGGACATTTCAGGTTGGCGTCTGCATTCAACGCATGGATCTCTGCCTTCCTGTGGAAGAGTTCGTTCGCAGCGAGTTGCTCGAAGAGATTCGAGCACTGCGGGAGACCGAGTTTCGGAAGCTGGCGGCGAAGTACGGCGCCGAGGGAGAGTGAGATGCCGATCGAGTTCGAGGCCAAGGTGCTGGACGTCGAGCCGGATGAGGTGGCGCACAAGATCCTCTCGCTGGGCGGGCGGCACATCGGATCTCGGTTGATGAGGCGCTATGTCTACGACATCCGGACGGGGGACGAATCACGGTGGATCCGGTTGCGCGATACCGGGGCTGACGTGACGTTGACCGTGAAGGAGATCACCCACGACGGGATCGACGGTACGACGGAGACCGAGGTAGTGGTCGGAAACTTCGAGACCACTAACGAGTTGCTGCGCCGCATCGGATTCGAGCCGAAGTCGTATCAGGAGAATCGGCGGACCAGTTTCGAGCTTGCTGGTGCTCAACTGGAGCTCGACTGGTGGCCCCGGATTCCGCCGTACCTCGAGATCGAGGGGCGTTCGCTTGAACACGTTGTTGAGGTCGGTCTCATGTTGGGTTTCTCCGCCGAAGATCTCACCGGCGAGAACACCACGAAGGTGTATGCCCGCTACGGGATCGATCTGAGCGCGATCTCAGACCTGCGCTTCACTGACTGACAGTCGATTGGGGTCTGTCCTGCTTCCAGGAATCCCGTTCAGTGCGGCTCAGCAGGTCGACTGCGCCGGAGCGACCGTCGCGTCGCCGCTGTCCGGATCGACCAAGACCGGAACGGCTTGTCCGATGCGCAGTTGGGCGGCTGCCTGTTGGGTCATGGAGATTTGGCCGGTGTCGCCGCGGGTACTTTGCCAGGTGATGTCCCACTGCGCGACCGCGGTGACTGAGTACTTGCAGTTGGGCAGTTTGGTTGAGGTCCTGGTGTACCTGTGGCCGCAGGTGGGGGAGTCCTTCACGCCCATCGACTTGTCGTACGGCGTTCCGGGCCCTTCACAACGGATCGTTTTGCCGTCGCCCATGGACCAATTGACTGCCTTGACTCGTGCGGTCGCGGTAACCGACAGCCCGGGTACACCCGCACTCCGCACGATCGGTCCCCAGGTGTTCTCGCTCTTGATCACCCACAACCACACCGGCATGTTCACCAGCCCGATCTGGCCAGCACCGGGAGCGGTCTTGATCAGCGGAGGCGCGAGCTGCATTTCGGTGATGGCCTGATAGGCCAATGTCACGGGGTCAACCACCACCGTGTCCGGCCTGCCGGGCAGCCATACCCATGTGGTCACGATGTGCTTGCCCTGGTCGTAGCCTTGTTCGCGAGTGCACGCCCAGATACTTCCGTCCGTGTGGCCCTGCCAGCGGTAGTCACCGGGTGGCGGTTGTGGGACCTCGCGCCGCAGGTAGCACTGCTGGCTGTTTGACCAGTTGCCGAGCGACGACGTGCAGGCCTGGGCTCCGCCTTGGAACAGACATGTCGGTTTCTGCGTGGTCTGTGGGTGCTTGGTTCTTGGCTTGCCCTTATTCTCGTGCTTGTGCTCGCCTGGGAGATTGGCGATTAGCACCAGGGTGAGTTGACCGGTGTCAGGATCCGTAATCCATTTGTAGCCTGGCGGGGCAGGTCGGGCGAGAGCGGATCCCGCCAGCATGGACGAGATAGCCAGTCCGGTAATGATCATGGCGAGAGCCGACTTGGAGGCTTTCAACATGACCCTGCAGCTTTCTCTTCGACCAGGAACCACATCTTTTGGCCTGTCGCGCCGGGGGCGTAGACGAATCGCGCGTTGACTCCGTGCTTGCCGCCACCGACTGTGGTTGCAACTGGCACCGGTTTTCCGGTTGTCCGATACCGCATCTGCACTCCGGTGCCGTCAATGCAGGTCCTGAGGACGACCGTCGGCTGGGCAGGAGTCAGATCAACCGAGCTCGGCGCAGTGGAAATGATCTTGCTTGTGCCAGTCTGGTACAGCCCGTTTCGTGTGAAAAAGTCGAGGCGCTCGAGAATTGACTCGAGCCAGGCGCCGCCGTTACCGGCCGCTTCGAGGACTGCGCTCCGGACACCCTCTGGGCTCTGGAGTGCTTTCCCGACTGCGGCGCGGGCGGTGCGGTATCGGGCTTCGGCGCCAGTGATGGCGGCCTGCTCGTCCGCAGTCCAGGCTTGGGTTGACGAGGCCGTCGGAGTCGGACTAGGGGTGGTGGAAGTCGAGACAGGGGTGGTGTTGGGCCGGCCGGCTTCGGGGGAGCCGTTGCAGGCGGTCAGCAGGGTGAGGGTGCTGAGCGTCGCTGCGGCGGTCAGTAGCGGTCGGCGGGGCATGTGGTGGGGCTCCGTTCTCGTGTGCTGGTGGTGTAAGGGTTGCATACGGAGGGTGTTCGTGACGGTGGGTTATCCACAGCTTGCAGGTTCCTGCAGTCCGCCGGGGCGGGGTCAGGCAGGGCGGCGCTTGAGCCGGGCGAGAGCAATGGTGTGCGTGACGCTATGCGCGAGGCGGACGACGGCACCTGGTACGACGCAGTTTTCATTACTCGGCCACGTCGCGGTGTCGAGGCGGATTCCGACTCCGACAGTCCGCCGTTCGAGGGTGGTGGGACGCCGGATCTGCTTGAGGACGATCAGCGCGCGAACCCACGCGACGCCGTAAACCTTCGAACCTGGCATCCATCCAGCCGTCGGCTTCAAGATGATTGATGACGCCGGCTGCAGGGGGTTTCGATGCGGTTCACGATGGATGGTGAGCAGTTCGACCTGACCGCCGATCAGGTGCGAGCGCGGCTCGCGTCGTACGAGCCAGACGATATCGGCAGCATTGGGTAGAAGTCGATGGTCGGCGGTGGCCGGTGAAGCAGGCATTGGCGATCGCCACTGGAGTCGACAAGAGGCGGTTCGTGTCCACGACGGCTACGCATCACCTACGCCGCCTGGGGTTCCTCACCAGCGAGGATGGTGGCCGGCGATCATCGACGTACGAAGGAACCGCAGCGCGGAAGCAAGTACTTGATCCGGCGACGCTGCCGCGCCTGGATCAGGTCAACCTGCCAGTTTCGTTTGTCTGGCTCGATGCCGGCCAAATCACGCTTGATAGGCGGGGTTTGCCGAGCTTTCCTCGCCTGCCGAGCATGCCGGGTCTGTATCGGTTCGACTTCGGATCAGTGGACGGCACGCGAGTTCGCGTCTATGTCGGTGAGTCGGAGGATCTTGCCAGGCGGGCGCGGAACTACCGGAACGCGAACTCGGCTCGCTCCACCCAGCAGACGAGTCGGAGGATTCACACCGAGTTGGTCAGCCATCTGTCCAATGGAGGACGGGTCCATTTTGCAATCAGCACAGACGTCACTCTTGGCGTCGGCGGCGCCGCAGACCTTCGATGGAAGTCAGCCCGGCGCTTGGCTGAGAATGCAGCTGTCTCGCTTCCCCAACTCGACACCAGCCTCGGTGTGTTGAATATCGACACTGATCTCGAATCCTCCCTGAAGGACAAGGACGAGTAGGCCGAACCGCTCACATCCTGGTTGTTCAACACTATCGATAGCTGGTCGGCGAAGCGCGGGTCGCTGCAGGTGATCAGAGCTCACGGGCGGGCGTCTGGTTGGTTCGGTGTTGAGCGGGTTGTTCGGGTGACAGTTGCGGCCTGGTCTTGGTAGCGCCGCTTGCGGGCGCGACGTTGGAGGCTGCGGCTAGGGCTTTGCGGAGGTCGGGTGGGAGGGGGAGGCGGGGCGGGCCGGTTGGTTCGGCGGCGCCCCGTTGGAAGGTAGGGCGGTAGTTGGGGAGGTGGGCGAGTTCAGGTACCGGCTGGCCGATCTCGCGGCGTAGACGGGCGCCGGCGACCTCGAAAGGGCGGTTGTTCCCGCGGGGCTCGAAGCAGATGGCCTCGCGGTAGGGGAGACCGCCGTCATTGGCCTCGAACTCGCGATAGAGCAGGCGATGCGACGGACCGAGATCGTGGTTGTAGCGGGACTCGACAATGACCGGAACCTTGAGCTCGGCGAGATCCCGGAGGTCGTGGTGCTCCGGCGAGTATCCCAGCCGCTTGCTGCCGTACTCGTCTTCGCGTCCTTCCGCCAGGGCCAGGAGACCGAGCTTCAGGGCGCGGAGTTCACGACCACGCAGGCTGTCGGGACGCGACGCGGCGGCGTGCTCGAGCATTGCCAGCTTCCGGCGTAGCTCGGCATCGATCAGGATGCGGAACGGCCTTGTCATTTCTTCGGCAGGTCCGAGTCGTTGATCGGCTCGTCGAGATCCCAGCCGATCTCGGCGGCCACGTCCTCCAGTGGCACGGACGGTTCGTCGTCCGCGAGTCGCTCGCGCGCGGCGTCGTACACGTGATCGAACTCTTCGGTATCGGCTGCCAGTGCGGCGAGACGGCGGAACGCGTCCCAGGAGATGAAGGCGCCCTCAGGCTGACCCGCGTCGCCGACGACGAAAGGCCCGTTCTCGCCCGAGCGGAATCGCTCGAGCATTTGCGGGAGTTGGTCGGCGGCGGCCGCGGTGTCGATCACCCAGATGCGCTCGCCGTTGCTGAAGATGTAGGGAGTCTCTTCGCTCATTGGTTCCCCTCCGGTGAGATTCTCATCAGGATAGGAGTTCCGCGGCGGCGCGGGTTGGAGTTATCCACAGGCTCAGGACTGCGTTACTTCGGTTTGAATTCGGATTCGTCGATGGGCTCATCGAGGTCCCAGCCGAGCTCGGCGGCTACTTGTTCGATGGGGATCGAAAGGCCGCTCGGGTTCTTCAGACGGTTACGGATGAGGGAGTAGCTGGAGTCGAAGCCTTCGTCGTCCGTGGCTGCCTCGGTGAGAGCACGCCAGACTTCGAAGGGGACGATCGCGGCTTCAGGTTGACCCGCTGCGCCGAAGAAGAGCGGTTCGGCAGCGCCGGAGCGGTAGAAGGCGAGGAGGCCTTGCAGGTTCTTCGACGCTTCGGAGGGCGAGATGACCCAGACGGCGGTCCCGTCCGGAAGCAGGTATGACGTCTCGTCGGGGTCCATGGATGGTCCTTCCGGTGGGTGGCGTCGTCATCAGAATAGGAGTTCGATGTGATCTGTGCTGGCAGTCATCCACAGGGGGCCTTGGGCAACGACGGGAGTGGCGGATCGGTGAGGGGCATTGGGTTGAGGCTCGGGTGGTGCCTGGGGATGGGGCGGATGAGAAGCGGTGTGTGAAGGCGGTTCGGCAAACTCGCCGATGAGGATTTGCCTACACAGGATGTGATCGAGACGCCGGGTGGGTTGGCGCAGGATGATGGGTCGATTGCGATCGCCGTGGCGTTGGTGGGGGCTGGTGGGGTGGTTCCGACGCTGGTCGCTGTGTTCCGGGACTGGATTCAGCGGCGGAAGAATCCGGGGAAGATTGTGGTGACGCTGGGGGCGGACTCGATCGAGATGGAGCGGCCGACGTTCGACGAGCGGGTCGAGTTACTCGCGGCGTTTTTGAACCGGCATCAAGCGAAGTAGCCGCACGCCTCTGGATCGGGATCAGGAGAGAAGCGGGCGGAGACGTTCTTCCGGCGGCGGGCGTACCGGGCGGTGCATGAGGTGGCGGCCGGACCTCGCTGCTCCCGCAGTCGGTCAGGAGTGCGACGGAACTGCCCAAAGGAGCCCGGGTGCGCAAGCACTCCGGGCTCCCTGACATGTACGGCGGGGGTATGCGAACCGGGGCCAGTGACCTACAGGTTGTGGAAGAAGGTGCGGAGGTCTGTGGTTACGTCGGCCGGGCGTTCCAGGGCGGCGAAGTGGCCGCCTTCCTTGAAGTTGGACCAGTGGACGATGTTGGAGTTGTCGCGCTCGGCCAGGGGCCGGATGGTCTTGAAGTCGTCGGCGAAGACGGCGACGCCGGTGCGGGCGTGGTTGACGGCCGGTTCGGTGCCGGCGTGAGCCTCTTCGTAGTGGTAGCGGCCGGCGGCGGCTGAGGTGTTGGTGAACCAGTACAGGGAGACCTCGGTCAGGATCTGGTCGCGGGTGACCAGGCTGGTGCCGTTGCCGAAGCTGTTGAACAGTTCGTTCCAGGCGAGCTGGCCGACGGGGGAGTCGGAGATGCCGACGGCAACGGTCTGCGGGCGGGTCGAGTTGATCGCGTTGTACCCGCCGACCGACTGGAACCACTTCAGGTGCTCGAGCGCCGCGTAGTCCTCGGGCGTGAAGTTCTCGAACTCGGCCGGGTCGCCCGACGGGAACGAGAACAGCTGCAGGACGTGCAGGCCGAGGAAGCCGGACGGGTTCAGGAGGCCGAGTTCGCGGGCCACCATCGCGCCGCCGTCCGACCCGTGCGCGCCGTACGAGTCGTACCCGAGCCGCCGCATCAGCGTGTCGAAGGTGCGCGCCACCCGGGCCATCGTCCAGCCGCGGTCGACCAGCGGGGTGCTGAACCCGAAGCCGGGGATCGACGGTACGACGACCGAGAACGCGTCCTCGGGCGAGCCGCCGTGCGCCTCGGGGTCGGTGAGCGGGTCGATCATGTCGAGGAAGTCGACGAACGAACCCGGGTACGTGTGGGTGAGCAGCAGCGGGGTGGCGCCCTCGACCTTGGACGGTACGTGGATGAAGTGCACGGTCTGCCCGTCGATCTCGGTCAGGTAGTGCGGGAACTCGTTCATCCGGGCCTCCTGCGCCCGCCAGTCGAACCCGTTCTGCCAGTGGTCGACCATGTCCCGGAGGTAGTGGTTCGGGGTGCCGTAGTCCCAGTTGTCGCCGGGCGCGGCCTCCGGGAGCCGGGTCCGCGCGAGGCGGGCGTTCAGGTCGTCCAGGTCGGCCTGGTCGATCGTGACGGTGAAGGGCCGGATGCTCTCGTTCGTGTTCATGGCTCTACCGTAGAATCCGTATAGGAACATTAGATTCCTAATTAGGAGACTGATTTGCTGGAGACTTCGCAGCGCCTTTTGAGCCTCCTCGCGTTGCTCCAGACCCGCCCGGCCTGGACCGGTGCCGAGCTGGCCGAACGGCTCGAGGTGACGACCCGGACCGTACGCAACGACATCGACCGGCTGCGCGAGCTCGGGTACCCGGTCGACGCGACCCGCGGGCCGGCCGGTCACTATCAGCTCGGTGTCGGCGCGAAGCTCCCGCCGCTGCTGCTCGACGACGAGGAGGCGGTCGCGGTCGCGGTCGGGCTGCGTACCGGCGCCGGTGTGGTCGGGATGGCCGAGAGCAGCGTCCGTGCCCTGACCAAGCTCGAACAGGTCCTCCCGCACCGGCTGCAGCGCCAGGTCAAGGCGATCAGCAACGCGATGGACAAGGGCCTCGACAACACCCGGTCGAACGTCGATCCGCCCGAGATCGACACGGTCCTGTTGTCGACGATCGCCGCCTGTATCCGCGACGAGCACTACCTCCGGTTCGAGTACGCCGTACCGGCGGACGACTCGCTCTACAAGGCCGGCTCGAGTACGACGCAGGACCTGCCGATTCTGGTGGAGCCGTACCGGCTGGTCAGCTGGCACGGGTACTGGCACCTCGTCGCGCGGGACGAGCAGGGCGGCTGGCACACGTACCGGGTCGACTGGATGTCGTTGCGGATGGCAACTGGTCGGCGGTACCAGCCGCGGCCGATGAAGGACGACGAGTACGCGGACTTCGTACTGCGCGACGTCGCGTCGGCCGGCTGGAAGGTGCATGCCCGGATCACGGTGTACGCGCCCGCGCAGGAGGTCCTGTCCCGGATCCACGCGGCCGTCGGCATCGTCGAGTCGGTCGACGACAACACCAGCGTGCTGGTGACCGGCGCCGACTCCTACGAGCTGATCGCGGTCTACATCGGCATGCTCGGCCTCGACTTCCGCGTCGACGGCCCGCCAGGTCTCGTCGCCCATCTACGGACCGTCGGCAATCGCTACCTCGACGCGATCGGCGTGCGGAAGGACGGGTAGTGGTGGGTCGATCGGCCACAACCAGGCAGGCGGCGCGGTGGGAGGGACGGAGGACTACCCGTCCTTCGGTACGCCGAGGCCGGCGTTGCGGGCTTGGATGATGGCGGCGGCCCGGTCGGCGGTGCCGAGTTTGGTGAAGATGGTGGAGACGTTGTTGGCCACGGTTTTCGGTGCCAGGTCGAGGCGGGTGGCGATCGCCTGGTTGGAGAGGCCGGCGGCGAGGTGGTCGAGGATCTCGCGTTCACGGGTGGTGAGTTCGGGGAACGGGTCGGTGGGCGGTGGGGCGGCGAAGAACGTGAGGACGCGGCGGGCGACGCCGGGACCGAAGATGGCCTCGCCGGCGGCGACGGCGCGGATCGCGCGGGCGATCTCCTCCTGCTCCGCGCCCTTCACCAGGTAGCCGCGGGCGCCGGCGCGCATCGCGGCGAAGACCGAGTCGTCGTCCTCGAACATGGTCAGCACGAGTACGGCGACCTCCGGCGCGGACCGGGCCAGCTCGCGGGTTGCGGCGAAACCGTCGAGGTCCGGCATCTGCAGATCGAGGACGGCGACGTCGGGGCGGGTGGTGACCACCTCGCGTACGGCCTCGCGTCCGGTGGAGGCGACGCCGACCACCTCGATACCGGGCAGCGAACTCAGCAGCGCTGCCAGCCCGGCGCGTACCACCGGGTGATCGTCAGCCAGCACAACCCGAATCACCGCACCTCCCCGGTGGCTACGAGGGGGAACTGGGCTTTCACAAGACCGCCTGTGGCCGTCGGGCCGGCCTGGAAGGCACCGCCTAGTTCGGCTGCTCGTTCTTGCATGGCTTGTAGTCCTACTCCGGGATGCCAGTCGTCGGTCGGTGGACCGTCGTCGGCGACCTCGATCACCAGGTCGGTCGCGCAGTGCAGGGTGAGTACGGCGGAGGTGGCGCGGGAGTGCCGTACGACATTGGTCAGCGCCTCCGTCGCGATCCGGTACGCCGCCACCTCGAGTGCGGCCGGAAGTGTCGGCAGTCCGTCGGTGGCGACCGAGACGCGGATCGCGCTGCCGTCGGCGCGGAACGTCAGTTGGTCGGCGCGTTGCTGGAGCGCGCCGATGAGCCCGAGCTCGTCCAGTGCAGGCGGACGCAGATCGTCGACCAGCCGGCGTACGTCGGTGATCGCCGCGCGGGTGTCCGCGCGCAAGCGGGCGAGCAACTCGACGGCTCGGGGTGTGTCGGTCCTGATGAGGTTGGCCGCTGCGTCGGCGGAGAACGCGACCCCTGTCAGCGTCGGGCCCAGGCCGTCGTGAAGGTCGCGGCGCAGCCGTCGTCGCTCCTCCTCGCGAGCCGACACCAGCTTCTCCCGCGACGCCTGCAGTTCCGCGGACAGCCGGGTCGCGTGTACTGCGGCGGCGAGCGGTACTCCGACCAGTCCGAGCACGCTGCGATCCGCCGCCGACAACCCCGACTCACCCGACCGGACGCCGACCTCGAGCACCCCGACCACCTCTCCACCGTAGGACAACTCGAGACGTACGACGGGAGGCCCGGCGGCTCCTGATGCGGTGACGACACCGTCGATGACCAAGCCGACGTACGGTAGGCGTAACCCGGAACGGATGGCTGCCACCACGCCTGGTAGGCCTGCCGAGAGCTGTTCGCCCACGCGAGAGGCGACGCGAGCCGGATCGTTGCGATCCCCGTACAGGGCGCGGTCCACCAACTGCTGGAGCCGCGGCAGTACCGGCGCGATGACCAGCGCGACGACGACCGTCACCGCGGCGGAGCGGCCGACCTGCGACGCGATCAGCGAGTCGAGGATGGCGACCAACGCCGCGTAGATGCCGATGGCAACCAGTGAGAGCAGCGCCCAGGTCAACGCGCGCGACACGACCAGCCGGATGTCCAGGAGTTGATACCGCACGATCGCCACGGCGACCGAGATCGGGATCAGCGGAATCGCCAGCAGGACCAGGATCGGCGTACCGGCGACGAACGCCCACGGGGTGACGAAGAGCAGCGCGATCACCGATGCCAGCAGCAACCACAGCAGTTGCCGGCGGCCCGTTTCGTCGGCGCGGCGGTAGCGGATCGCGAGGCAGACCAGGGCGATCAGGATCGCGACGATGTTGCGTACCTCGGTCGCGGTCCAGAGCGGCTGCAGACTGTCGTAGCTCCGGATCGTCAACAATCCTCGGGGCAGACCGGGGGAGACCGGCGCGCCTTCGCCGGCCATCTCCAGCACGAACAGCGGTGCCGTCGCGATGATCCCGATCGCGGCCCATCGCCAGCGCGGTGACAGCAGCCGGCCGTCCGGGAACAGCAGCAGCGCGAGCGGCAGGAACAGCCCGATCGACCACGGCCAGGCGGCCAGCGAGATCGTCACCAGTACCTGCTGGGCGAGCTGCCCGTGCACCACATGCGCCAGCGCGTCGGCGAACGGCGTGGTCGCGTGCCCGATCCCGTCGGCGAGGAACAGCCAGCCGATCGGGTTGGCCGGCCGGTGCCAGGCGATGACCGCGCCGCAGAGGCCGAACGTCAGGCCCATCAGCCCGTTCGTCACGACGAAGTTGTCGACAAGTTGCCGCCAGCCCCAGCCGATCGAGATGCCGTACGCGACCGCGAACACCACCTCGACGACGACCAGCGCGGCGAGCGCGCCGGCCAGGCCGCGGCGGTTCCGGGACGTGGTCATACCGGAAGTGTGCGCCCAGAACCTTCCCGGCGTCTCGGGATCAGGATCCCGGATCGGGCGGGGAACCGCCCGCACCTGCAGGACCCGGACCCCAGGCGCGCGGCAGCTGCCGGCGGCGACGGTGGTGCGGCAACCACACCAAGGGGGTAGGGAGATGTACAAATTCGGGCTGGTACTGCTCGGGCTGCTCGCACTCGCCGACGTCGCCACGCCGCTCACCACCGACGGGGACCACCCGCCGATGAGCATCGCGATCGGATCCGCGGTCGTCGGGCTGATCAGCCTGGTGCTGGTCGGGTTCGCGTGGCGCGGGAAGCGCTGGGCGCTCGCGCCGCTGATCACGCTCCGCCTGGCGTCGGCGCTGCTTGCCGTACCGGCGTTCTTCGCCGACGGCGTACCCACGGCCGCCGTTGTCGCGGCCGGTATCGGGGTCGCCGCGACAGTCGTCGGCGTGATCGCCGTACTGCTGCCGAAGCGCGAGTTGGCGGGTGCTCGATGACCGAGACGATCAGTCGTCCGACGCCCCGTGCGGACATCCGGCCGGTCTGGCGGTGGACGGCGGCGGCGATCCTGCCGATCGGGCCCGCGGCGGTCGCGCTGCTGCGGTTCCTGCTGCCGTACAACACCGCCGACGACGCGCCGACCATCGTCACCAAGATTGTCGGCAATCTGGATCGCAGTTCGTTGGTGCTCTGGCTCGCGTACGTCGCGATCCTCACGCTGGTTCCCGGTGCGTACTTCGTCGGCCGGTTGACCCGTCGTGGCGCGCCGTGGCTCACCGGAATCGCCTTGTCCCTGATGATTCCGGGGTACCTGTCGCTGCCGTGGACCGCGTCCAGCGACGCGTTCACGTGGTCGGCGGGGACGGCCGGTCTCGACCCGGCGTCGATCACGAAGGTCGCCGAGGCCACGCACGGATCGACGGACCTGGCCGGTCTCGTCTTCGTCGCCGGGCACCTGCTCGGCACCGTGCTGCTCGGCATCGCGATGTGGCGCTCCGGCGTCGGCGGCCGGTGGGCCGCGGTGGCGGTCGCGATCTCGCAGCCGCTGCACCTGACCGCGGTCATCATCAGCAGCCACCCGCTCGATCTGGTCGGGTGGGGACTGCAGGCAGCCGGATTCGCCGCGGTGGGGTGGGCGATTGTCCGATTGTCGAACGACGACTGGCAGCCGCTGCGCTGACCCGGACCTGGGCCTGTCCGGCGCTACGCTCGGCGTACCGAGGCGTACTGAAGGGGGAGATCGGTATGACCGAGACAACGGGCGGGCCCGGGTTCGTCACCGAGCGCGGGAGTTTCCGCGCCGCGCATGTCGCCGACCAGAACGTCGAGCGGCAGGCGTTCGTACTGGATCAGATGGCCGGGCGTCCCGCCGTACGGACGTTGAAGGCGTGGGCGCTCGAACAGCTGGCGCCGGCGCGCGGGGAGACGGCAGTCGACGTCGGGTCGGGTACGGGCGAGGACGTGCTCGCGTTCGCGGCGTACGGCGCTCACGGGATCGGCGTCGAGCCCAGCCCGGGACTCCGGGCCGAGGCGACACGACGCGCGGCCGGGGCCGAGATCGAGTTCGTCGAGGGGCAGGCCGAGGCGCTGCCCTTCGGGGACGCGTCGGTCGACGTACTGCGGTGCGAGCGGGTCCTGCAGCACGTCGACGATCCGGCGAAAGCGGTCACGGAGCTGGCCCGGGTACTGCGGCCCGGCGGGCGGATCGTGCTGATCGACACGGACTGGGCCACGGCGATCATCCATCCGGCCGATCCCGACGTACTGCAGCGGATGTTCGGCTACTTCCGCGGCGAGACCGCCAACCCGTACTCGGGCCGGCAGCTCCGCGGGCTGCTCGCCGAGGCCGGCCTCGAGATCACCGGCGAGACAGCCGCGACGTGGATCGAGCCGCAGGAAGGCGCCACCACCGGCTTCGTCGGCATGATGCACACGACCGCGGCGCGGGCCGGCGTGATCACCGACGCCGAGGCGGAGGCGTTCACCAAGACGCTAGGAGACGCGGCTGAGCGCGGCGCCTTCCACATGTCCCTCACGATGTACGCCGTCAGCGCGCGCAAGCCGTGACCGGCGCGGCCACTGCACGACGAGCACCGCCGACAGTACGAACGCACCGCCCAGCCACTGCGTCGCCGTGAGGTGCTCGCCGAAGACGGCGGCAGCGGAGACGACCGTGACGACCGGCTCGAAGATCGAGAGGATCGACGCCACCGACGGACCGACCCGCGCCATGCCCGCGAAGAAGAACAGGATCGCGGCGACCGTACTGATCAACGCGACGGCCGCGAGCCACAGCCAGCCGATCGGCGCGAACGAGAAGTCGGTGCCGCCGCGCAGGAATCCCAATAAGACAAAGGTTCCGAACGCGCCGGTGCAGACCAGCGCGGTGAGTGCGAGCGGCGGTACGTCGACCGAGTCGCCGACCAGGATGTACCCGGTGTAAACGATTGGTGCGCCCAACGCCAGCAGTACGCCGGACCAGTCGAACTGCCCGGACAACGCGCCGCTCAGCACCAGGCCGATGCCGAGCAGTGCGACCACCAGCGCCGCGACCCGTCGGCGCGAGACGGGCTCGCGACGGAGGGCGATCGACGTTCCCATCACGAGAACCGGGTACAGGTAGAGGATCAGCGCGACCAGCGACGCGTCGATCCGGGCGAGCGCGGAGAAGTAGAACGTCGACTGAGCGGCGTACCCGAAGGCGCCCATGGCGAGGCCGACGACCACGGCCCGGCGGGGCAGTTCGCGCAGCGCGCCACGGGCGAGGGCGATGCCGAGCAGCAGTACGGCGGCCAGCCCGAAGCGGACCAGCAGCAGCGCGTCGACGGTCACGCCCGCGTCGTACGCGAGCTTGCCGAACACGGCCATGACCCCGAAGGCGGCGGCGGAAAGAAGGCAGAAGAGGCGTCCCACGTCATCGATGGTCGGACCAGTGAACCGTTCACGTCCATCACGGGTTCTCGGACAGCACTGTGAAGCTAAGCTGAACGAATGATGGATCTGCACCGACTGCGGTTGTTGCGCGAGGTCCACGGTCGCGGCACCGTCCACGGCGCGGCCCGTGCGCTCGGGTACTCGCCCAGCGCGATCTCGCAACAGCTGGCCGTGCTGGAGCGCGAAGCCGGTACGCCGTTGCTCGAACGGATCGGGCGGAACGTACGGCTGACCGCGGCGGGCGAAGTACTGGTACGGCACGCGACCGCGCTCCTCGACGGCGTCGAGGCGGCCGAGGCGGAGCTGGCCGCGGTCGCGGCGGGACGGGTCGCGGGGGTGGTGCGGATCGCGTCGTTCCAGTCCGCGTTCATCCGGGTCGTCGCGCCGGCGATCCGCAGTCTGGCGGCGTCGCATCCGGACATCCGGGTCGAGGCGGCCGAGCTCGAAGTGGAACAGGCCGCGCCGGCGCTGAGGCTGCAGCAGCTGGACGTGATGGTGGGCGACGAGTACGACGGTCAGCCGCGGGCCGTACACACCGATCTGCGGCGTGAGCATCTCCTGCGCGAGCACATCCGCGTGATCCTGCCGACGGACCATCCCCTGGCCGCATCTGACCGGGTGCCGTTGCGGGAGCTCGCCGAGTTGCCGTGGGCGGCGTGTCAGCCCGGGACCGGTCATCGCGAGATGCATGTGCGCGTCTGCCGGGAGCTCGGCGGGTTCGAGCCGGACATCCGCTACAGCTCCGACGACCTGCTGATCCTGCTGGAGCTCGTCCGGACGACGGGTGCGGGCGCGCTCCTGCCGGACCTGGTCGTCGGTGCGGGCGCTCCAGGCGTCGCCGTCCGGCTGCCGGCCGAGGGCGATGTCGGGCGGGCCGTGTTCCTGTTGACCCGCCGTACCCGAACCCCCGCCGTCGCCGCGGTCGCGGACGCCTTGGCCACCGCGGCCACTGGTCAGACCAGGTCGTGACGGAGCAGGACCGTCCGGTTGTCGAAAGTACGACTGTCGACAAGCTGCAGTGTGCGGCGACTGGTCGGTTGGTGGACGGGCTTACCGCCGCCGAGGACCACCGGGTGCACGATCACGTGGTACTCGTCGAGCAGCCCGCGCTCGGTCAGCGCCGCCGCGGTGGTCGAGCTCCCGGTCAGCAGGATGTCCTTGCCCGGCTGCTCCTTGACCGCGGCGAGCTCGTCGGCGGCGCGATGATCCGGGTGTTCCAGTCGGCGGATCGCAGCGTTGTCGACAGTCCGAGCTTCGGCGTCCGCCGCCAGACCGGCGCGAACTCGATCGCGTGCTGGTCCGGGTTCATCGCCTCGGCGTTCGGCCAGTACGACGACATCAGCTCCCAGACGGTCCGCCCGTACAGGAACAGGTCGGCCCGCTCGGTCAGGCTCATCGAGTACGCGCCGAGCTCCGGTCCGAGCTGAGCCCAGTCGAACTCGCCGTTCGGCCCCTCGACGAAGCCGTCGAGCGACTGGTGCACGTAGTACATGATCTTCCGCATGGCGTCCTCCTCGGTGTTTGCCTGCTGGTCGGAGCGGCCGCCGCGGCTTTGACATTTCGGGATTGACGAAAGTGCTCCGGCTTGGGAGATTCAGGGGGAACGGGCGGGTCTGGGGGAGGGCCGGCTGCTCGTCGGGGGTTCAGGCGCTGTCTGGGGTGGAAGTTCCGCGCTGCGCTCGACGGTGCGCACCGGTCTGCGCGGTGTGCGCTGTGCGCGTACGCCGATCTGCGACGGAACATGCACAGGGGAGCAGGCAGATGATCGAGAACCTGCGGGAAGCCACGCGCGGACAGGTACTCACAGTCGGTGACGAGGGGTACGACGCGGCGCGCCGGGTCAACAACTGGATGCACGACAAGCGGCCACAGGTGATCGTCCGGTGCGAGAACGCCGGCGACGTGATGCTGGCCATCGACTACGCGCGGACGAACGACCTCGAGATCGCAGTCCGCGGCGGCGGGCACAGCGTGCCGGGATTCGGCACGGTCGACGACGGTCTCGTCATCGACCTGAGTGGGATGCGCAACGTCCGGGTCGACCCGGCGAACCGGACCGCGCGAGCCGGTGGCGGCGCGACCTGGGGCGACTTCAACGCGGCGACGCACGCGTTCGGACTGGCAACGACGGGTGGGATCATCTCGACGACCGGCGTCGGCGGGCTGACCCTCGGGGGTGGGATCGGGTACCTGGCCCGCGGGCTCGGCCTGTCCTGCGACAACCTCGTCTCGGCCGACGTGGTGACCGCGGACGGGAAGTTCCTGATCGCCAGCGAGAAGGAGAACGAGGACCTGTTCTGGGTGCTGCGCGGCGGTGGCGGCAACTTCGGTGTGGTGACCGCGCTGGAGTTCCGGCTGGCCCCGCTGTCGACGGTGTACGGCGGCCCGATGTTCTTCGAGCTGTCCGACGCGGCCGCCGTCCTGTCCGGGTTCCGCGAGCTGATCAAGGACGCGCCGGAGCAGCTCGGCGGGTTCCCGGCATTCCAGATCGCGCCGCCGCTGCCGTTCATCCCGGAGAACCGGCACGGTGAACCGTTCGCGGCGATCGTCGGCTGCTGGGCGGGCGACCTCGACGAGGGCGAGACACAGATCTCGAAGTTCCGCGAGTTCGCGCCGGTGGTGGCCGAGATGGTCGGCCCGATGCCGTACCCGGCGTTGAACAGCGCGTTCGACGCACTCGTACCGCCTGGGCTGCAGCACTACTGGAAGGCGAACTTCGTCACCGAACTGACCGACGAGGCGATCCAGGCGCATCTGCGGCACGCGCCCAAGCTCCCGACGGTGAACTCGACCGTCCACATCTACCCGATCAACGGCGCCTGCCACCGGGTCACCCCGGACGGGACCGCGTTCGCGTACCGGGACGCGAACTACGCCACCGTGATCGCCGGCATGTGGCCGGATCCGGCGGACAACGAGGCCAACACCGAATGGGTGCGGTCGTACTACGACGACGTCGCGCCACACTCCGAGGCAGGCGGCTACATCAACTTCATGGCCGGCGACGACCAGGGCCGGATCCGTGAGAACTACCGGCAGAACTACGACCGGCTGGCCGACGTCAAGCGCAAGTACGACCCGGACAACGTGTTCCACCTGAACCAGAACATCGTGCCGTAACAGCTGTCAGGGGGTGCAGCGGGCTGCACCCCCTGGCGGTTCAGGCCTTCAGGCCTTCGGGCCGAGTTTGTGGACGACGATGCCGGACTTGAACGTCGTCGTCCCGAGCAGTTCCAGGTGCGTCAGGTCGATGCCGTCGCCCTGGAACATGGTCGCGCCGTCCGCGACCACCGGGAAGATCCAGAAGTGGTACTCGTCGACGAGCTTGTTCTCCAGCAGGGTCTTCGAGAACGATCCGGTGCCGTACTTGATCAAGTCGCCGCCGTCGGACTCCTTGAGCCGGCGGACCGCGTCGGCCGCGTCCCCCTCGAGCGGCTGCGCGTTCCACTTCCACTCGGTCAGCGAGCGGGTCGCGACGTACTTCGGCATCGCGTTGAAGGTGTCGGCGAACGGATCGCCGGCCCTCGACAGCCAGGCGTCCGCCATGCCTTCGTAGGTCACCCGGCCGTACACCTGCGCTTCGACGCCCTCCATCAGGCCCTGCATGTACGCCGCGTGCTCGTCGTCCCAGTACGGCGGGCTCCAGCGCTGCGGGTCCTCGATGACACCGTTGAGCGTCAGGAACGTCGACTCGATCAGCTTCCTCATGGGTCTTTCCTCTCAGGTTTGGTACGGGCGCCGTTCGCGGGCGTCCTGTAGTGCTGCGGCCCACCAGACGAGCTGGTCGAGCATGAGCTTGGCTGTTGCCTCGTAGCCGGCGGCAGGCTTCGGCCAACCGCCGTCGGCGGTGAACTGCTCCCAATAGCAGGGCAGTGCGACGGTGTTGCGAATGGTGACGGCCTGGAGTTCGGTGAAGACCTGCCGCAGCTGTGCGCCGGCGTGGCAGCCCCCGTGCTCGCGGCCGTAGCTGACGATCGCCACAGGCTTCGCGTGCCACTCCTCGTAGTACCAGTCGAGCGCGGTCTTCAGTGGTGCTGGAAAGCTGCAGTTGATTTCTGGAGTGACCACGGCGAACGCGTCTGCGATTGCCAGCCGCTTACCGAGCTGCTGCACCTCGGGCGGCGTCTCGTCGTCGGTGTCGGGCAACGTGTCCGGCAGCTTCGTTGCTGCCAGGTCGACCAGGTCGACCACGAACTGCTTGGCGGCCTGCTGGGCAAGCCAGTGCGCCACAGTCGGGCCGAACCGGCCACGGCGGGTGCTGCCGATGATCACTGCCAGTCGCATCTGCCGTCCTCCTTCCGTCTGACACAGACTCTGCCGGAAGGCGTTTACGGTTTCTTTCCGGTTAGTGTTCGGTCGTGCGCTTCGGGGTGCTTGGACCGGTGACGGCCTGGACAGACGCGGGTACGCCTGTGGTCGTCCAGGGCCTGAAGGTGCGTGCGCTGCTCGCAGATCTCCTCGTGCACGAGGGCCGCCCTGTGCCGGCTGACAGGCTCATGGACGACCTGTGGGGTTCTGATCTGCCAGGCAATCCCGCTGGGACGCTGTCCGCGAAGGTGTCCCAGTTGCGGCGCGCTTTCGAGGACGCTGAGCCTGGGAGCCGCGCGTTGGTGCAGTCAGGACCTGCCGGCTACTCCATCGCGGTGGAGAGCGCTACGTATGACGCGCTCCGTTTCCACGAGCTCTTGTCCTGTGGCGCGGTGGACGACGCCTTGAAGCTCTGGCGTGGCCCGGCGTACGCGGACTTCGCTGACAGTGCGTTTGTGGAGACAGCCGTCGCGCGGCTGACCGACCAGCGGCTGAGTGCTTGTGAACGGGCCGACCTGTCCGTAGCTGAGTTGTCTGACCTCGTCCGGGCGCACCCGTTGCGTGAGGGACTCCGGGTCGCGCAGATGAAGGCTCTGTATCGCGCCGGTCGTCAGAGCGAGGCCCTGGAGAGTTTTGACTCGCTACGGGAGCTCCTCTTGGAGGAGCTCGGGCTGGATCCGGGGCCTGAGGTTGTGGCGCTGCAGCAGTCGATCCTGCAGCAGGACCTGCCGCGGGCGCGGAGCAATCTCCCGGCGCCGGTGACCGAGCTGATCGGTCGTAGTGACGCTGTGGCGGACGTGGATGCCTGTTTGGCCTCTTCCCGCCTTGTGACGCTTACTGGGCCTGGAGGCGTCGGCAAGACCCGACTTGCACTGGCGGCCGCATCAGCTGCGGCCGAGCGGTTTGCTGATGGTGTTGTCCTGGTTGAGCTGGCCGCGATCACGCCCTCGACGCTGTCGGTCAGCAACGCGCTGACGGACGCTGTGCAGGCTGCGCTCAATCTGCGCGACACAGGTGAAGCTGGTGCGGTCGTAGATCGGCTGGCGGCTGTGATGGGGTCACGGTTGCTTGTCCTGGACAACTGCGAGCAGGTGGTCGAGGAGGTTGCCGTACTGACCGACCGCCTGCTGGCCGTGGCGCCAGGGCTGCGTGTACTGGCGACGAGTCGTGAACCACTGGGCCTCGCTGGTGAGGTGGTGTGGACCGTGCCACCGCTGGCGATCCCTGAGGTTGCCGCTGAGCCTGATGTGGTTCGTGAGTGCAGTGCGGTCCAACTGTTCGTTACCCGTGCGGCTGCCGCATCACGTGGGTTCGCCTTGAACGCCGAAACCATTGCCGACGTAGCTGTGCTGTGCCGACGCCTGGACGGGATTCCGTTGGCGCTTGAGCTTGCGGCGACGCGCGTACGGGCGCTCGGCGTACGTGGTCTCGTAGCGCGTCTGGACGACCGCTTCCGCCTGCTGGCGACAGGACATCGCGGAGCCGCACCCCGTCAGCAGACGTTGCACGCGATGATCGACTGGAGCTGGGAGCTGCTCGACCAGGCGGAGCAGTCGGTGCTGCGGCGGCTCGCCGTACATGCAGATGGGTGTACGGCAGAAGCGGCTGCTGCTGTCTGCGGCGAGGACGACGTATTGGATGTGCTGGTCCGCTTGGTCGACCGGTCTCTCGTCGTACCTGTCGACGGTGGGCGTTTCCGGTTGCTGGAGTCGGTGGCGGCGTACTGCATCGACAAGCTGCGGGCCGCGGGCGAGCTCGAGTCCGTGCGCCAGCGCCACTTGTCGTACTACGTGTCGGTCGCAGAGGCGGCTCAGCTGTTCGGTGGTGAGCAGAGCCGCTGGCTGCAGTTGCTTGACGACGACACCGGCAACTTCAGGACCGCTCTGGATCGTGCTGTTGCGACAGGGCAGCTGGAGTTGGCTGAGCGGCTCGTGGACGCGCTCGCCTGGTACTGGTTCCTGCGCGGGCGCCATGTGGAGGCTCTGCGATCGCTGGAGGCTGTACCGGGTTCAGCACGGGCTGGAGTGTGGCGGGCCGGGTACATGTACCTGCTGGGTCGTCCTGAGGCTGCGGCGGAGCGGGACCGTTGGGTTGATGCTGCTGACGCGTTGGGGCAGTGGTGGATTGCCTATGCTGCTAGCGATGCGGGTGATCTGCCGGCATGCCTGTCATTGCTGGACAAGGCGTTGAAGCGCTTTGAAGCCGACGGCAATCAGTGGGGCATCGGAGCGGTGCTTGCGGCTCGGGCGAAGCATGCACACGTACGGGCGGACTTGCCGGCGCTGTACGACGACGCGTGCCAGAGCATTACGATCTTCCGCGCGCTGGGGGATCGGTGGGGTGTGCTGCAGGCGACCAGCTGGTTCGGCGCGCATGCAGAGCTTGTCGGTGACTTCGCTGAGGCGGAGCGGCTGCACCTCGAAGGACTGGCGGCAGCGGAGGAGCTCGGACTGTGGCCGGAGGTCGCGAACGAGCTCGGGATGCTCGGCTGGACCTCCATCCGGCAGGGCCGGTACGAAGCGGCGCAGAAGTACGGGGAGCGCGCAGTACGGCTGGCGACCGAGCAGGGTCAGCGCTCGACGCAGGCTTTGGCGGAGATCGTGCTGGCGTTCGCGGCTCGGCGTACGGGGGCCTTGGATGAGGCGTCGGAGCGCTTGCAGGCTTTGATCGACTTCGCTCGGCAGCAGCAGGAGGCCGTACTGTACCTGTCGCTCGTGTTGGAGGAGCTCGGGTTCGTCAGAGAGCTCCAGGGGCGGCCGGAGGACGCGTTGGAGCTGCACATGGAGGCGTTCCAGGTGTCTGAGGAGTTCGAGTCGCTGCGAGGCATGTGCTGGGCGTTGGAGGGGATCGCAGCGTGTCACCCGGACAAGGCGCTTGCTGCGGTGCTGTTGGGGTGCGCAGCCGCGACCCGGGCGTCCGAGAACTACCTCATGGCCGCTACGGAGATCGAGGACCTCGATCGCGCTGTGGCGGCGGCCTCGGGTCATGACGAGGCGTACCGACGGGGCGCGGAGCTCGGTCCGGCCGAGGCGTTCGCGCTGCTCGTCCGGCAGTAGATGTTCTGTAGTTGAGATTATTTGCCTAGCGAAGTAGTTTTGCTCGCGAGCCAACTTCGACAGGTGAAGGTGAAACGATGGACTACGGCCACGAGCTGGTCTTCGGCACGTTCCTGACCCCCGCGGTCGACGCCCCGGACCGCGTCATCGCGCTGGCCCAGCTGACCGAGCAGGTCGGACTGGACCTGGTGAGCTTCCAGGACCATCCGTACCAGCCGCGGCTGCTGGACGCCTGGACGCTGCTGTCCGTGGTCGCCGCCCAGACCCAGCGCATCAAGGTGACCACGAACGTTGCCAACCTCCCGCTGCGGCACCCGGTCGTGCTCGCGCGGAGCGTCGCGACGCTGGACCTGATCACGGGTGGGCGGGTTGAGCTCGGCCTGGGAGCCGGGGGCTTCCTCGACGCCGTTGCGGCGAACGCCGGGCCGCGGCTGACGACCGGGCAGAGCATCACCGCCCTGGAGGAGGCCATCGCCGTCATGCGCGAGGTGTGGACACCTGGCGGCGGTGGCATCCGGCTGGCCGGGAAGCACTACACGGTCGCCGGTGCGAAGCGCGGGCCGGCTCCTGCGCACGACGTATCGATCTGGCTTGGCGCTTACAAGCCCCGGATGCTTGCACTGACCGGACGGCTCGCAGACGGCTGGCTGCCGAGCAGTGGGTATGCGGGCCCGGATGAGCTTGCGGCTATGAACAAGGTGATCGACGAGGCGGCAGTAGACGCTGGCAGGGATCCTGCTGCGGTACGGCGGCTGTACAACATCTCTGGGCGGTTCAACGGCAGCGGTGGGTTCCTGCAGGGGCCTGAGGAGCTGTGGATCGACCAGTTGACCGAGCTGACGCTGGGGGAGGGCGTCAGTACGTACATCCTTGCCTCGGACGACCCAGACGACATCAGGCGGTTCGCTGCGGTGGCAGCTGGTGTCCGTGAGGCTGTGGCTGCCGGGCGGTCCGGTGGCGCAGTGGCTCCAGCTCCCGTTGTGGCTGGCTTTGGTGTCGTACCCACGCCGCCTCCTGCAGCACGGCGTAGCGCGGTGCAGCTGCTGGACGAGTCGGAGCGGCCGACTGGTCCGGCGCAGGACCCCTCGCGTACGTACACGCCGTACCAGCTGCAGTCCGGTCAGCACCTGATCGACGTACACGACCACCTGCGGGCCGAGCTCGAACAGGTACGCGACCTGGTCGACCAGGTCGCGGCCGGGACGCTCGGGGTCGGGGCGGCACGCTCACACATCAACACGATGACCATGCGCCAGAACAACTGGACACTGGGAACGTACTGCGAGTCGTACTGCCGGCTGGTCACGACGCACCACTCGCTGGAGGACGCGTCGATGCTCCCGCACCTGCGCCGGGCCGACCCTGCCCTGGCGCCTGTCGTGGACAGGCTGCAGGAAGAGCACAAGATCATCCACGAGGTGCTGGAAGGTGTCGACAAAGCGCTGGTAGCCCTGGTTGACGGCTCAGGCAGCATCGACGGTCTGCGTGCGGCCATGGACCTGCTGGATGACACGTTGCTCTCGCACCTGTCCTACGAGGAGCGAGAGCTGGTGGAGCCGCTGGCGCGGCTCGGGATCTTCTAGCTACTTCGCCTCGCCCAGCAGGGAGGCGAGGATGTCCAGCAGGCGGAGCGTCGGCACCTCGCCGAGCAGCCGGGCGGCGCTGGTGGCCGGCTCCGCGATCAGGCGCACCTGAAGCAGCTTGAAGTCACGGACGTTCGCCGGGTTCACCAGGTCGTCGCGGACGGCGGCCAGGAACGCGGACCCGGCTGCCGACGTGCCGTAGGTCATCCGGATGAAGCTGTCGGTCACCGGATACAGGTACGGCCGCTTGAGGTGCAGCAGCTTCGACTTCTTCGCGTGCCCGAAGCCGCGGTGACCGGTGAACTTGTCGTCGAGCGCCATCGCGGCCTCGAACAGCTCACTGCCCGGCGCCGCGTCCTCCAGCCGTGCCGCCAGCGGGATCGCGGCCAGTTCCTTCTCGACGTCGACCTCGAGCAGCCACGGGATGTCCATCGCCCGCAGATCGGACCCGATCACCATCGTCCGGGCCAGGTCCTCGAACGTGACCCGGTTCGGGTCGGAGCCGCCGACGGTGGTCATCCCCGGCAGCCCGTCGTAGTACTGCAGCACGGCGCCGTTCGTCTCGGCGTACAGCCGCAACTGCGCGATCGCCTCGTCGACGACGATCTTCCGGGTACCGATGTTCATGAGCCACACCCTCACACTCGTGGTGGCATACCCGCCAGCGGGCGGACCATCATTCGAACGTTCCTCACACACTGTTTCCGCAGATCGTAGCGACTTCCGGCCGACCCGCACGCCAGGGTCACTTCCCGTTATCCACAACCTGTAATCATCTCGTTCCCGCACGCCCCGTTCTCCGTAAACTCTCTGTCACAACCCCACGACTGAGCGGAGGCGAATGATGCGGCACCGGCTGTTTGCGCTCGTCCTGTCCGTCCTCCTGCTCGTGCCCCTCACCCCGCCCGCACAGGCCGCGCCCCCGGACGCATACCCCTGCCTGCACCCCGACCTCACCGTCTCGTCGAACGGCGAGGTCCTCAGCACCGGCACCGAGGTCGCCCTCGACGGCGGCATGGCCCACGCCGGCACCGGTCTCACCCTCACCTTCCAGGCCCGCACCTTCAACCTGACCATCGACCTCTGCAACCTCCGGACGACCGACACCCGCACGTGGCAGGTCGACCACTGGCCCTGCGAGAACACGCCCAAGCCGAAACCCGCACGCACCCAGTCGCTGACCTGGTCGGTCTTCGTGCCCCTCGACTGCAAGTTCGTCGGCTCACCGAACCTGCTCGACGTCTCGTTGACGAACGGCAAAGGCTCAGCCGGCGCCTCGGTGATGATTTATGCCGGTGCGCCCGGGTTCGTGCTGCCGGACAAACAGGCACGGGCATTCTTCGGACCGTTCGCGCTGCAGTCCGATCCGGTCAACTCGCTGACGGGCGCGCTGACCGCGGTCGAGACGGATGCGTCCGTTTCGGCGGTCGGCGTACCGCTCACGGTGACCCGGACGTACAACTCGAACGACGACTCCGCCGGCTCACTCGGCGCCGGCTGGCGCGCGTCGTACTCGGACCGGCTCGAGTTCTCGCCGGCAGGTGCGCGCTACCTCGCGTCCGACGGACGGGAGATCGGGTTCGCGCGGAAGGGCGCCGGATTCGCGATCGAGCCCGGACCCGCCCGGTTCGTGCTGTCCCGCTCGGGGCCGACGTACCTGCTGACGAGCATCGACCAGGTACGGATGCAGTTCTCGGCGTCCGGAGAGTTGCTGTCGATCCGGGACCGTAACGGCCAGGGTGTCACCGTCGAGCGGTCGGCCGGCCGCGTCCGCACCGTAACCAGCGGAAGACGGTCGTTGTCCTACGACTACGACGACCAGGGGCAGATCACCGAGGTCCGGCTCTCCGGGCCGGGCGTCACACCCCGGACCGTGCGGTACGAGTACGCCGACGGCAGGCTGACCGGAGTGACCTCGCCGGGCGGGATCCGCACGCGGTACGAGTACGTGGACGGGCGGCTGACGTCGGCGCGGGTGGGTGATGCGACGTCCTTCGTGACCGAGTACGACGCCGCGGGACGTGTCGTCGCGCAGACCGACGGCAACGGCAATCGCTCCACCTGGTCGTGGGAGCCGGAGGGCATCCGCGGCAGATTCACGATGACCGACCCCACCGGCGGCAAGTGGATCAACGAGTACGAGCGGAACTGGCTGATCCGCCAGACCGACCCGACCGGCACCACGGCGACGTTCCACTACGATGCCGCCGGCAACCTGATCCGCGTTTTCGACAGCCTGGGGCACGGCGCCCGGCACGAGTACGACGGCCTCGGACGCGTCGTCGCCTCGACCGATGCCGCCGGCGCCGTGACGCGGCGGACGTACAACTCGCGGAACGACCCGGTTGCGGTGGTGGATCCGCTCGGACGGCGGACGACGTACAGCTATGACGCCCGCGGGAACCCGACTGGTTCGGCGTACGCGGGCCGGACCTTGTCCGCGACCTACGACGCTCGCGGTCTGGTGACGGCGTCCCGGGATCCGCTCGGCCGTACGACGCGGTACGAGTACTCCGCCGACGGTGATCTGGCTCGGGTCATCGATCCTCTGCGTCAGGTCACCCGGATCGAGTCGGACGGCTGGGGGCGACCGGTCAAGGTGACCTCACCGCGTGGGGCGGTCAGCACGGTCAGGTACAACGACGACGACCAACCCCTGGAGCAGCGTGGCGCGCTGGGTGTCTCGACGAGCCGGACCTACGACGCTCAGGGCCGCGTGTCGTCAATGGTCGACTCCCGAGGCGGTACGACCAGGCTGCGCTACGACGACACCGGTGCCCTGGTCGGCGTCACCAGACCGTCGTTGCCCGAGGCCACGACAACGTACGACGCCTCGGGCCGCGTCACCAAGACTGTCGACGCCGGCGGGCGCGCGCAGACCTTCACGTACGACGGAGGCGGCCGGACGACCACCGCGACCTACGGCGACCGCACGTGGCGGTTCGCATACGACAAGGCCGGCCGCCTGATCCGCACCGTCCTCCCGTCCGGGAAGAGTGCGTCCTTCATGCTGGATGCCCGCGGAGCGCCACTGCGGATCGCCTACTCCGACAAGACACCTGCCGTCAGCTTCACGTGGGACGTAGCGGGTCGCCGTACGTCGATGACGGACGGCTTGGGCGTCACTCGGTACGGATACGACGCGTTCGACCAGTTGACGTCATCCATCGGCCCTGCCGGGTCGGTCAGCTACCGATGGGACGCCGTCGGCAACCTCGCCGGACGGTCCACCGACGGGCACACAGAGTCGTACACCTGGGATGCCGTGGACCGCCTCGCTTCCGCGATCGCCAACGGCAAACCACTGGCGTCCTATCGCTACGACCTCGCCCACGGCACGATCACGACAACGCAACCAGGCGGTCTGATCAAGACCGAGATGCTGGATGTCCGCGGTCGCACGACGTCGCTGTCCGTCACGCAGAACGGCCGCCCGCTACGCACGATCACCTCGACGTACGACGCCGACGACAACCTCACGCAGTCGCACGACTCCGTCGCCGGCAAGTCGTCGTACACCTACGACCCGCTGAACCGCCTGACCGCAGCCTGCTACGGCGTCGACCAGTGCACCGACGATGCGAGCGACTACCTCCGCTACGGGTACGACGGGAGTGGCAACCGCACCTGGGAACAACGTCCGTCCGGCACCACGTGGTCCCTGTGCGGCGCCACAAACGAACTGCTGGCATCCATCACAGCCCCCGCTGACTACCCGCGCGTCCCCCCGACCAGCCACGGATACATCTACGACGCCGACGGCAACCTCACCTCCGATGGCGCGACCAGTTACACCTGGTCGGCCGCGGGCAAACCCGTTACCTCAACCGCAGCAGGCGCCACGACCACCTACGCCCACTCCGGCGACGGGCGCCGCGCCATCTCCTCCGCCAGCGGCAAAACCACTCGCTACCGCTGGGACCCGCTCTCACCCCAGATCCTCAAGACGACCGCAGACTCGAAATCGACCCGCTACCTGTACGGCAGCAGCCTCCTCGCTCAACAGACACCGACAGCCCGGACGCCGTTCATCACCACCCCGAACGGCTCGATCCTCACGACCACGGCTGCCGAGCCCGCCCAACGCGACTACGAACCATACGGCCAGACCCGAGCCGGCCCGCCGGCCGCGGACGCCAAGCTCGCTCCCGGCTACATAGGCGGCCTGCAACTCCCCAACGGCAACTATCTACTGGGCCAACGCGAATACAACCCGGCGACCGGAACCTTCCTCACCACAGACCAAGCCGGCTCCGCCAACCCGTACGCGTACACAACCGGTAACCCCCTCAAGACCACTGACCTACAAGGCCTCGACGACGTCGAAGGCACCCTCACCGACGTCTCCCACATCTCGGGCTACGTCTCGACGGGCGCCCTGATCGGCGCCATCGTCTGCACCGTAGCCCGACCCTGCGCCCCCGCCGTCCCCATCCTCCTCGAGATCTCCTCAGCCACCGGAGTAATCTCCGCCGGCACCGCCGGCATCCTCGACTCCCAAGCCTGCATCCTCAAAGGCAACTGCGCGAGCCTGACTGCTCAGGTCGCCATCGGGGTGGTTGCCAGCCGGATCCCGGCGGCCGGACTCGCAGAGCGAGCCGCTCAGGAGATGGTGACGGTCTATCGCGTCGAGGGGTCCGGCAATCGGAGGCTGCTGATCGGCGACTCTGGCGATGTAAAGATTCAGGGCGAGGGAATGCTGTTCCTCAACTTCGGAGACAAGGAGCGTGCGCTCAGCTATTACCAGCGACGTCACAACCAGGGATACAACGACACCCAGATGAAGGCTTTTGAGGTTCCCCAGTCGTATGTCGATGCACTGCGGGACTCCGCTGTACCGGAGCGCGCTGCGAAAGCCAACCCTCGCGCACCACTCTCCGTCGACCGGTCGAAGGCGGGTGACCAGTACGGTCTGCGAAGTTGTCATTTCCCAGCGTTGCTCGAGCAGGTACAGCCTGGTAGTGGGAGGATCATTTGCTGAACGCTGACGATGAACTGCAGCGACTGAGGCAGAGCAGCTCCGATGCGGCGAACAAAGCGAGCATTCAATTGTCCGCCGAGTCCGCCGACAGCGCGGAGCTGCTGAGTCGGTGCACGGAGGTGTTGGAGGTGGTACTGCAGAGGCCGGAGCCGGCCTGGCCCGACCTCTCGGTGTGGCAGAGAGTGCTGCCAGCTTGGTTCGTCCAGGCATGTGCCCCGGAGAGGACTGCGGAGGAAGCGCAGGCGGACCTGATTCGATGGCGAACTCTCTCGCCGGCCGAACAGAAGTGCGCCGACGAAGAGTCGCGATGGTCGCTCTCCGACTGGTTGTGGTGGCTCGAACCAGACAACCGGACGTGGTACTGGCTGGGCGCTGATCTGATCGGCCGACACCAGCTCCTGATCTACCTCGAGACCGACGGCGATCCGTCACCAACCGGTGCCATTCACTGGCTTCTCAAAGCTGCTGGGGCGGCCAGAGTCGACGAGACCTGACGTTCGGCATCGTGACACACGCGGACGCGTGCCGCCTGCGCAGACGTTCGATGCGCGGCGGCACGGCCCCACCGCAGGCTCTGTGAATCGTTCGACGACCGGGCGTCCGTAAGATCCTGCATATGAACGGCGGTGTTCTGCGGCAGGTTCGGGCCTGGTATGACGAGGTGTCGGTGGTTGTCTATCAGGCCTATGGGGCGGAGATTGCGGACGCGGCGTTGCGGGCCGGGACGTTTGTGGAGCCGTTCGGGATGGGGCGGATGACCTGGATCAAGCCGTCGTTCTTGTGGATGGCTTATCGGTCAGGGTGGGGGACCAAGTCGGGACAGACTCGGGTGTTGCGGATCCGGATCACGCGGGACGGTTTCGAGTGGGCGTTGGCGCACGGCGTGCTTTCGCATTATCAGGCTGGATTCCACGAGTCGGAGGCTGCGTGGAAGCAGTCGCTGGTCGGGGCGCCGGTGCGGATCCAATGGGATCCGGAGCAGACGGTGACGATGAAGCCGCAGCCTTTGGTGCGGTCGATTCAGATCGGGTTGTCGGGGGAGGCGGTTCGGCGGTATGTGGACCAGTGGATCGTCGGGCTGGAGGACGTCACCGCGGAGATGCAGAACATCCGTGACCTCACTCGGCAATCGCCCACCGCGGCGGAGGCGAGGCTGCCGGCCGAGCGGCCGTACCCGATGAGTGACGAACTAGCTGCCCACATCGCCGCGACCGCAGGCGCACACCCAGCGGGGTGATGTGGGGTGGTGTGATGCCGCAATCAGCCTCGAGCTGCAGGCTGTGGCTGGGCCGGAGTAATTGGCTTGTCGGGGTGTAGCGCTTTCTTCATGATGGCTCGTATGACTACGACCTTTGGACTGTTGCTGAGTGGACCTGTGGCCGTTTTGGCTCGGGTTCAGCAGCAGGTGGGTCGGTATCGGGGGTTGACGCTCGGTCCGTTGTGATCGGGGTGGTGGTCGCGGGGCTGTTGGCTGGGTACGGGGTTGCTGTGCCGGTCGGGCCTGTCGGGACCTATCTGGTGGCGTTGACTGCGCGGACCTCCTTGCGGGTCGGGGCGTTTGCGGCGCTCGGGGTTGCTTCTGCTGATGGGGTGTATGCGGCGGTGGCGGCCGGGGCGGGGTCGGTGTTGGCTCCGTTGCTGGTGCCGGTTGTCGGGCCGTTGCGGTGGGCCTCGGTGGCGGTGTTGATCGGGCTTGCGGTGATGGGCGCGGTGAAGGCGGTACGGCGGTACCGGGATGCGCGGATCGTTGCGTTGCAGCAGGAGACGCCTGTTGGTGCGTGGACCGCGTACCTGGGGATGCTCGGGATGACGATGCTCAACCCGTGGACGATGATCTACTTCGCTGCCTTGGTGCTCGGGGGATCGGGTGTCACGGGGATCGGCCGGCGGGTCGTGTTCGTGATCGCGGCGTTCGTGGCGTCGGCCAGTTGGCAGCTGCTGTTGGCGAGCGGTGGTGCGTTGCTCGGAAGGGTACTGACCGGGCGGCTCGGGCGACTGGTCACGGCGCTGACGTCCACGGCGCTGATCGTCGTACTCGCGGTACGGCTCGTCGTCTAGGTGCTCGATGCGCGGCTGATGGTTGGGGCTGCTGCGCTAGAGGCGGCGTTCGACGGCGGTGCCTGGGTTGAGGAAGAGCAGGACGGGTGGGGCGGTGTTCGGGAGGATTTGTGCGTATGCCAGGAGTTGGGGTGCGTAGTAGGCGACGCGGCTGTCCAGGGCGGCGGCTGGGATCGCGTCGGTTTTGTAGTCGACGATCGTGAGCCGGCCGTCGTCCTCGCGGTAGATCAGGTCGACGAAACCTTCGAGTACGGTGCCGTCGGGCTGGACGGTGCCGACGTACGACTCGCGCCAGTGCTCGCGGACGGCCGCTCGCTGGACGACGTCCGACGCCAGCGCCGAGCGGACGAGTGCGGTGACGACATCGGCGTACTCCAGCACACCCTCGGCGAGGCATTGGGTCGAGACGGCGGCTTCGAGGCCGGCGCCGGTGGAGAGGTCGACGACCTGGAGGACGGCGTGGACCGCGCGGCCGATCGCGGTGCCGTAGCGGCCCTTCGACCATGGCGGCAGTTCGAGGTCGCGGGCGCCCTTCGCCGTCCCGGGGTCGATGTCGGCGAGGGCGACGTCAGGGCCGGTCCCTTCGAGGCCGGAGGCGCTCTGCGCGGAGCGGAACCGGCTCGCGGCTTGGGCTGCCGCGGCGCGCGCTTCCCATTCGGTGCGGGAGATCGGCGGCGCCACGTCCGGGCTTGCGGTCGGTTCGCGGTCGGGGACCGGCGAGCCGGTGAAGAGCGTGGAGTGTGGTGCTTCGACGCCACCGGCTGTCGCGAGCAGCTCGGCGTTGCTCGTGTGGCGGCGGTTGCCGGAGCGGTGCAGCGAGACGACGAGGTGGTCGCGGGCGCGGGTCGCGGCGACGTACAGCAGCCGGCGGCGTTCGTAGTCGTCCATCTGTTCGTCGACGGGCTGCACCAGGTCGAATTCCTCGGTCTGGACGGACGACTTGAGCTTCACCGCGTACCCGCCGGCCGGCGGCCACAGGACCTGCACGCCGCGCTGCCGGTTGGGCGACGCGGTCATGCCGGACAGGATCACGATCGGGAACTCGAGGCCCTTCGCCGCGTGGATCGTCATCACCCGGACCGCGTCGGCGTCGGTCTCGGGCAGGACGGCCTCGGCGACGCGGGACGTCTCCTCGCCCTGGTGGGCGGCCCAGGCCAGGTACGACCGGAGGCCGCCGTGCTCGACCTCGGACCACGCGCGGGCCTGATCGACGACGAACCGGATCCGTCGCCAGGCGTCGCGGGCACGCGGGCCGGTCGCGGCGACCTCCAGCATCCGGCGGTCGGCGACGATCTTCGCGAGCACCTCGCTCGGGGTGAGCCAGCGGGCCGCGTAGTACGTACGGCGCAGCCACTCCATCGCCTCGCCGACCGGGTGGGCGAGCAGTTGGTCGGGCACCGGCGCGGTCAGCGTGAACGTGCCGCCGTTGCGTTTCCAGGTGTAGAGGTCGTCGTCGCCGCAGCCGAACAGCGGCGAGCGGAGAGTCGTGACGAGCGCGAGCTGGTCGCTCGGGTCGCCGAGCGCGCGGGCGCAGGCGAGCAGGTCGCGGACCTCGGCGGTCTGGTACACCAGCGAGCTGGCCTCGGCACGGTACGGGATGTCGGCGCGGTCGAGGGCGTCCTCGAGGAACGGCAGCGAGGTGCGGGCCGGGACCAGTACGGCGATGTCGCCGGCCGCGGCGGGGCGCCAGGTCTCGGCTCGGTCGTCGTACACGAGCCAGCCGTCGCGGAGCGCTTCCTCGATGACGGAGGCGACATCGGTGGCCTCGCGTTCGCGGAGGACGGAGGCCTGGGCGCGCGGGAGGTCGTCGTGCGGCGTGGCGCCGAGGATGGTGACCGCGGGGCCGGCAGACGGGTCCTCCGGCTCGTCGTCGGCCGGTGGTTCGGGCGGTACGTCGTCGCGGCGGCGGAACGGGAGAACCTCGGCGAGGTCGTGCACCTCGGCCGGGGCAGGCTCGTCGTCGGACTCGAACAGGGTGGGTTCGTCGTCGGAGTCGAACAGGGTGGGCTCGTCGAAGATCGAGAGCTGGTCGCCCTCGACGGGGCCGGGGTCGGGCGCGGACCTCGCGGCGCCCGGGCGGGCCGAACCATCGGCGCGGGCGGACGCATCGGCGCGGGCGGACGCGTCTGGGCGGGCGGACGCGTCTGGGCGGGCGGACGCGTCTGGGCGGGCCGAAGTGTCGGGGCGGGGCGAGGTATCGGGGTGGGTCGTAGCAACGGCGCCGCTCGGACGCGGGGAGGCGGATGTTGCGCTACCCAATGCCGGTGCTGTGGCGCGGGTCGGGTTGGTGCGGTGCGGGGCGAGGGACTGGTACGACGGTTGGGCGGCTTCCTGGGGCTGGATCAGCGTGCTGAAGACGGTGTTGATCCAGTTCAAGATGGGTGGGACGGTACGGAAGTTGGTGGTCAGCGCGACCGTTTCGCCGAGCAGGTCCTGGGCGGTCAGGTACGTCGCGATGTTCGCGCGGCGGAACCGGTAGATCGACTGCTTCGGATCGCCGACGACGAACAGCCGGCCCTCGGGGACCTCGACGTCGTGCCAGTCGGGCGCGTCCGCCGCGGCACCGCCGGCGATCCGGACCGCGAGCTCGATCTGGATCGGGTCCGTGTCCTGGAACTCGTCGAGCAGCAGCCGCTCGAACCGCTCCTGCAGGTCGGCGCGGACCTCGGCGTCGCGCCGGAGCAGGTCGCGCGCGAGCACGAGCAGGTCGTGGAACTCGAGCCGCCCGTCGGCGCGGCGCAGCTCGGCCGATTCCAGCACCCGTTCGGCGATCCAGTGCGAAAGGTGCCGGAGGCAAGCATCGAGGAGCAGCTCGACCAGCGAACCCGCGACCTCGACGACCTCCGTGCAGTCCGCGCGCACCCGCGCGATGTCCGGCCAGTTCTCCTTGCGGCCGATCCGGCCGATCTTCAGCCCGCGGAGCGCCTGCAGGAAGGAGAGCTGGGTTTCCTGGTCGGACGCGGCGTCCAGCATCAGACCGAGTTCGCGGACCTGGACGACCTTGGGCAGCAGGCGGTCCTCGGGGTCGAGACAGGTCTCGGCGGCCGCGCCGATCTGGGCGGCTGCGGCGACCAGGCCGGTGAGGTCGGGCATCGCGACGAGCTCCGGCGGTTCGACGAGGACCCGGTCGGCGATCAGGTCCCAGTCGTTGCCGAACAGGCGGGCGAGCGAGCGGAGATGCTTGAGCTCGACGCCGACAGCCATTGCCAGCAGCAACGGCTCGGCGATCGAGTCGTCGTCGAGGAGTTGCTGCTGGAGCTCGGCCCAGCGTTCCTCGAAGGCGACCGACGAGCCGACTTCGTCGAGTACGTCGATGAGTGGCGGGAGACCGGCCTCGATCGGGTGCGCGAGGAGGATCTGCTGGGCGAACGAGTGCAGCGTGCCGATCGAGGCGGAGTCGAGGTCGTCCAAAGCCGCGTCCGCCAGCCTGCCCCCATCGCTGCGGCGAGCCTTCTCGAATTCGACCCGCAGCCGGTCGCGGAGCTCGGCACCGGCCTTCTCGGTGAACGTGACGGCGGCGATGGTGCGCAGCGGAACCTCGTCCCGCAGGACCAGCGTCGCGACGCGATCGACGAGCGCATGGGTCTTGCCCGAACCGGCGCCCGCCTCCACGAACAAGGTGGTGTCGGTGTCGGTCCGGATCCGTTCCCGGGCGGCTCCGTCGAGCAGCTGCTCACTCATCCGCAGCCTCCTCGGAGGCGAGAGCCGTCGGGTCGATCAGGCGGACCAGCCGTTCGAGAGCAGGGTCGTGGCGTTTGCGGTCCCACCTCGCGCGGACCTCGCTGTGGCCCAGGCCGTCGGGGTTGCAGTACGGGCATTGGACCCAGAGGAAGTCGGGCACTTCGGGGGCCTTCGGCGGGAAGTGGCCGGCCGCGATCGAGGACACGATGACGTCGAGCGTGTCGACGTACCGTTCCTCGACCGCCGGCGTCAGCGGCACCGGGATCCGTTTCCCGCCACGGCGGACGAACCAGTACGACGCCTCGACCGGCGTGGACGGCTCACCCAGGCGCGCGCGGGCTGCGTACGCGTACACGGGCAGCTGCAGCTTCGTCCCGCCCGCGACCGGGTCGGTCTCGATGCCTTCGTACCGCGAGAAGCCGCCCGTCTTCACGTCGGTGACGTAGATCGTCCCGTCCGCGCCGAGGTCGACCTTGTCCGCGGAGCCCCGCAGCCGCACCCGCCCGGACGGCACCGGGATCTCCACCGGCGGCTCGCCGTCGAACCCGAACCGCAGCTCGCTCGCCACCACCGAAGCGGACCGCTCCGAGCGCCACCGGTCGTCGTCGGTCAGCAACACCATCAGATCGCCGAGGATCCGCAACCGCTCGCGCTGCCACAACCGTGGATGCCCGGTCAGCCCCTCCGCCTCGAACTGGTCCGCGAGATCCGCCCCGATCGCCAGCAACAACGACCGCTGCTCGTCGGTCCACGGCTCGCCGTACCCGGGCAGCGAAGCCGCCAACCGCGACACGAAGGCGTCCAGGCTGTTGTGGATCAGGTTTCCGATCTGGACCGGCGAGATGACCAGCAGATCCTCCGGCGCCTCGAGCGGCTCCACCTGGAGCAGCCGCTCGACGAAGTACGCGTGCGGACAGGTCGCGTACGACTCCAGCGACGTCGGCGACGCGATCCGGTCCTCCACCGCGAAGTCGGGCAGCCCGGACACCCCCGACAGATCCCCGTCGAAGCGCGTGAACGCCATCGACGCCCGGCCGCGCAGCAGCTCCCGAGCGCGTACGAGTACGCCGTCGTGGACCCACAACCGCGCCGCGGCCGCGCGCGTCTGCCACTCCTGCTCGGTCGCCGGCATCGTTGCCGTGGTCAACGAACCCGCGTACGACGCGGAGGTCCGCAAGACCTCGCCGTGCCGGTCCCACTGGGTCGCGGGCAGCGCGTGGTCACCCGTCAGCTCGCGCAGCGATCCGAGCAACCACCGCGTCGGCAGCCGCCGCGACGACCGCCGCAGGTCGCCGCGCGGGAACGACGCCACCACCCGCGTCCCCGCCGAGAACGCCACCAGCAGGTGTCGCTGCTTCTCGTCCAACCGGTCCCGGAACGACGCCAGCTCCGGCGCCGCCGCCTCGCGGACGCGATGGGGGAGCAGCGCGTCCTCGTGCACGCGTCCCGGATACAGGTCCTCGGACAGACCGACGACGTACACCAGGTCGGCCGACAACCCGACACTCGCGGACAACGGCGCGACCAGCACACCGGTGCCGAACGTACCGACGCGCGGCAGCGACTGCTGCAGCTCGAGATCGAGGACGTCGCGCAGTACGGCGAGACTGGCCGGCGTGCCGAGCTCGTCGAGGGTCGACAACCCCTTCAACGACCCCTCGACCGCGGCCGCCGCGTACTGCTCCTCGACGGGCAACGACGAGTAGTCCCCGAGCAGGTCGTGGAAGAGCTGCAACACGCCTGAAGACAGCGACGACCAGCTCTCGAGCAGGGTCAGTTCGTTCAGCCGGCGCCGTAACGTGGACGCGAACGCGTGCAATCCTTCAGCTTTCGAGGCGTTGTACTGCGCTCGTCGCACGGCGGCGGGCCGCGGATCCTCGGCCGCCTCCTCCTGATCGGCGGTGCGCCGTTCGGACTCGGCGTACCGCTTGAGCCGGGTGTCCCAGTCGTCGCCGCGCACCACCCCGGCCACCCGCGACATCCGCTCCCACTGCGGAACCGGGATGCGGTCGCCGGCGAAGTCGCGGGTCGGCGCGTTCGCGAGCGCGCGGAACACGTCCGCCCGCGGCAGGTCCTGATCGACGAGCGCCAGTACTTCGAGCAGCGTCCGCGCGATCGCCCGCTCGTGCACCGGCCGCGTCCCGGGACCGTTGACCTCGATGCGTGCGGCGGACAGGTGCTCGTGGAGCAGACGTGCGTACGGCGAAGCGGCGGCGTACAACACGGCGATCCGATGCGCGGGCGTGTGCTCCAGCGCGGAGACCACATCGCGGACGACGCAACGCACCTCGTCGTCGGCGTCGGACGCGTTCAGGATCTCGGTCGCAACGGGGTAGTTCTTCGAGATCGACGTCGGCAGGTCGATGCCGATCCGCTCGAGCGACCGCCGGACCGCGCGGTCGGCCCGACGGACATCGGTCAGGCCGACGACGACGGTGAGGTCCGCGGCGGCGTCTCCGAGCGCGGCGACGAACGCGGCCTCGGACTGCGTCAGCTCCTGCGGGAGATACAACACGAGAGCGCCCAGCTCGCGGACCGTGTCGGACGTGACGGCGGCCGCGGCGGCGCGCAGCAGGTCGGTCTCGTCGTACCAGTCGGTGGCCAGCTCGGCCGTCACGTGACGGTGCAGGCGGATCAGATCGGGGCCGAGCGCCGACGCCGCAGCGACCTTGTCCAGTGCGGTTTCGCTGAGGTCGCGGAGCTCGTTGTGTGCTGACGCAAGCGCTTGGATGGTCGACGGGTGCTCGGCCACTTCCGCGAAGATTCCCGGCGCCTTCGCGAGCGCGGTCCGCCAGGTCGCGGCGACGATCGGACGGGTCGCGGGCCGGCGCGGCGACAGCAGACCGGCGGCGATCTGCTCGGCGAGCCGCTCGAGCGTGGCCAGATACAGACCACCGATCGAGGTCCGGGCGAGCTGCCGGCGGGCGATCACCCCGGACAGGTTGTTCGGCAGCAGCAGCGTGACGGGCGTCATCGGATCGTCGGCCTTCAACCGCGCGACCACGGCCTGCAGGCGCTCCAGAGCCGCGGCGCCGTACGCCGTGCTCTCGATCCGCGTGCTGCTCATCAGGAAACTCCTGTCGTCCAACTGTCACCGCAGACGGTAGACCTTGCCACGGACAGAAAGGTGAAGGGGCGCGAAACGCCAAGGTTTCTGCGCGGCCGACGGAGGCCTCGCACACTGGAGAAATGACGGGCACCGATAATGCTCCGATGGCCGCTGCGGTGCATCACGTCGAGATCTGGGTCCCGGACCTTTCCCGGGCGACTGCGAGCTGGGGCTGGGTGCTCAACCGGCTGGGCTGGAAGGACGGTGACGGCTGGCCCGGCGGCATGACCTGGACCGCACCGGACGGCAGCTACGTCGTGGTCGAGCAGAGCCCGGCGATGTCGGCCGCCGAGCACGACCGGATGCGGCCCGGGATGAACCACCTGGCGCTGAACGCGGCCAGTCGCGCCGAGGTCGACGGCATCGTCACGGAGGCCGTCGCGCACGGCTGGACGCTGATGTTCGCCGACCGTCATCCGTACGCCGGCGGCCCGCAGCATTACGCCGCCTTCCTGCACAACGACGACGGCTACGAGGTCGAGATCGTCGCGCCGGGTTAGCAAATGAGACGACTGATACCTGGAGTGACCACTGGGGCCACTGGTGTGACACGATTACCCGAGGCAAGAACGTAGTCGCGGGGCCAGGTGTGGAAGGACGATGCTCGTGACGGAGAAGCCTGACGGGGATCCGGCCGCACCGGAGGTCCTGGAAGCGCGGATCCGGGGGTTGCAGCACGCGCTGGGGCAGTTGCTGGACAACGCGCGGCGACTGACGTACGGCGAGCACCAGCGCGCCGTGAAGCTGCACCGCCAACTGCAGGAGCAGACGGCGGCGGCGCGGCGTGAGTCGCGGTCGCTGGTCGACGCGAAGACCGCCGAGGCGTTGTCGGACGCCGAGCCGAAGGCACGGTTGCTCGCGGACCGCCTCGCGCCCGGGCTGGCCGCCGTACCGCCGAACGACGCACGCTGGCGGTCGCGCCAACTCGTCGGCGCGGGCGTCCCGTCGTACGTACGCGTCGGCGAACTCGAGGCCGGTACGCCGGTGGTCGCGCCACTGCTCCGTACGAACGGCTGGAAGGTGACCGCCGACCGCAACGAGTCCGCGCGCCGGCTGCTGCAGAGCGTCGCGCTCCGGCTGGTCGCGGCGGCGGAGCCGTTCCGGTTGCGCATCGACGCGTACGATCCGAAGCTCACCGGGATGATGGGGCTGCTCGGCCACCTGACCACGAAGTACCCGCAATTGGTGCCTAGGGCAACACATACCGCGGAGCAGTTGCACACTGTGCTTTCCGGTCTTGTCGACGTCTCGTCATTGCGGGCGAGCAGGCAGGCGCAGCTCGGGCATGAGCGGTTCGAGGACCTGCTGAAGGAGACGGGGCAAGTCACCGATCCTTACCGGGTCGTGGTGCTGTTCGACTACCCGTCGGGCATCGACACGCTCGCGCAACGCGATCTGCTCCGGCTCGCCGCGACCGCGGGCAAGCGCGGCATCTGCTTCCTCGTGCACTACGACGCATCCACCGCAGCCGAGCTCGACGTCGACTCGAAACAGTTGCTCGAACTCCTCAATCCGGTTGCCATCGTCAACGACCGGGTGGAGATAGCGCAGCTGCCGCCGGCCCGGCTCGACCCGCCGTTCGACGCGGGTATCGCGGCCGGCATCTGCGACGTGATCGCCGAGCAGGCAGACATCGCGGTACTGCCGACCGTCGACTTCGAGCGGGCCTTGCCGGACCGATCGACCTGGTGGCAACCGGTCAAGGACGAGATCGGCACCGTGATCGGGTACGACGACCGCACGCCGGCGCTGGTGCGGTTGCGCAGCGGCAACCCGGCGCTGCCGCACGTCCTCGTCGGCGGTGCCGTCGGCCAGGGCAAGTCGAACCTGTTGCTCGTGATGATCCACGGACTCGCCGCGCGCTACTCGCCGGCCGACCTGGAGATGTACCTGCTCGACTTCAAGCACGGCGTCGAGTTCTCGGCCTTGGGCCCGGGGCCGGACCGGCCGCACTGGCTGCCGCAGATCCGCGTGCTCGGTGTGCACAGCGACCGCGCGTTCGGCCTCGCCGTACTGCGTCATCTGTCCGACGAACTCGCCCGCCGCAGCGAGGTGTTCAAGTCGCACGGCAACGTCGCCGACATCGCCGAGCTCCCGCCCGGGCCGGAGCGGCCGCCGCGGATCCTCGTCGTACTGGACGAGTTCCAGGTGCTGCTCGAGGACGACGACGAACTGGCGGACGAGGCCGCGAAGCTGCTCGAACGACTCGTCCGGCTCGGGCGTGCGTACGGCGTGCACGTGGTCCTCGCGACGCAGACGATCGAGGGCGTGAAGCGGCTGTCGACCCGGCGCGACTCGATCTTCGGCCAGGTGCCGTACCGGATCGCGCTGAAGACAACGCCGGCCGACTCGCAGGCGATCCTGCGCAGCGGGAACACGGCCGCGGCCGAGCTGCAGTTCCGGGGCGAGGCGGTACTGAACGCGAACTTCGGTTCGCCCGACGACAACCAGCACGTCCTCGTGAGCTTCGCGGACAAACTCGTCCTGGACTCGTTGCGGGAGGAGTTGTGGACACGCGCCGGGTCGTCGGTGCACGCGCCGCGGGTCTTCCATCTCGCCGAGCCGGCGCGGTTGACGGATACGGCGACGGCGGTGAAACCCGAGCTGGGGCGGCCTTGGACCGGGCTCCCGATCGCGGTGACGGAAGAGCCCGTCGCGGTCGAGGTACGGCCCGAGCCTGGCGCGGGTGTGCTCGTACTGGGGGACGGCCCGGCGGACGCGCTCGGCGTACTGACCGGGCTCGCGGTGTCGACGGCGGCCGGCGCGGTCGAGCCGCCGCGCTTTGTGTTCGTCGACGGTACGAACTCCGCGCCTGCCGTTGCCGAGGGCAAGGATGCGCTGATTCAGGTATTGCGCGAGCTCGGCTGTGAGGTCGAGACCGTGGACAAGCACGACGAGATCGCGCCGCGGCTGTTCGCGCTGCGGGACGCGATGCGCAACGGACAGGTCGGCTCGACATACCTGCTGGGCTTCGGGTTCCACGGCGTACCGCGGATGCAGGTGCACGCCGAGGGGTACTTCGAGAGCCCGGCGAACGCGCTGCAGGACATCGTGCGGGACGGGCCCGCGCAGGGCCTGATCACGTACGGGTGGTGGAACCGGCTGCACGTCTGCACCGAGCAGCTCGGGTACGGACGGGCCAACGTCGCGACACACATGTTTCTCCGGCACCCACAGGACGGCGTACGCGCGGTGGCCGGGCCACTTGTGCGCTGGGCGTCCGAGCCGCACCGGGCGTTGCTGTGGGACGGGCTGCATCCCGAGGCACAGGTTGTCGTACCGTTCGCGGCGTTGCGGTCGGACGAAGTGGGACGTGCAGTGGAGTTGGTACGGCGATGAAGACCGACGAACAGGTGTGGTCCGAGTACGTCCGCGCGCTGCGGACCGTCGCGATGGCGCGGGCCGACGCGCAGCAGGCGCAGGACCGGGTGACGGCGCACAAGTCGAAGGCCGAGGCCACCGCGGCCGCCGAGGCCGACGCGATGGCCGAGCGCGGGCGGAAGTTGCAGACCCGGCTGAACGAGCTCGCCGAGAAGGCCGCGGCGAGCCTGCAGCGCGCCGGGCTGCCCGCCGACGGCAAGCGCGCGAACCACACGCTGCCCGAGATCCGTGCGCTCAACGACCTCGAGACCGTCGCGGAACGGATCACGTCGCAGCTCGCCGACGCCGTCGACCAGCTGGAGTCGGTGCGGACCGCGGCCCGGGCGCTTCAGGAGCGGCGCCGGCGGCGTACCATCAGCGCGGTCCTGGCACTGGCCGGGTTCGTCCTGGTGTGGGTGGTCACCGGATCGTTCCTGGCCGGGGTCGAGGCCGCCGCGATCGCTGCCGTCACGATGCTGGCCGCGTCCCGGGTACTGGGGCTGCCGCGGCTGCCCGTCGCGCGCTGGTGGGGCTGGGGTGGTGCCGGCCTCGTCTTCGCAGCGATGGCGGCCGGACTGCCGTGGTGGCTCGGGATCCTGGTACCGGTCGTCGTGGCGGGTACGGCGATCGTGCTGCCCAAGAAGCGCAACTAGTTTGGGAGTGGGTTGAGGTGTCCGACGTACTGCGGCTCAAGGAACAGCTGCACCAGGTCTCGATGGAGGCCAAGCAGGCAGCGGGCGGCCTGGCCGGGTTCAAGCTCCGGTTCACGCAGCACAGCCAGCTCGTGGAGAGCCTGATCGCGGGCACCGCCACCGGCATCGACCGCGACATCACCGAGATCCTCGAGGCCGCCGGCAAGGCGGTCGAACAGGCCGCCGAGGCGCTCGAGATCGCGTCCGCCGGCTGCAAGAACTACGCCGACCAGATCTGACTCACCCGTGCCGTCCGAGCTGCAGCGGGTCGCCCGCGGCCTGGTCGACTGCCTCGACGAGATCCCACGCGTCGTCGACCAGCTGCTGCGGACGGCGGCCCGCTGCCGCGAGAACGCCCAGGTGGCGCTGATCGCGTCCCGCGGCCAGGCCACGGTCGCCGCCCAGCAACTCGACGCCGCCGCCCGCGCCTGCGAGGCTGCCGCCCACTACCTGCAACTGGCACCACCGAAGGCCCGCGGCTGGGCCGAGGCATTGACCGGTACGTCGGGCCCGTCGACGAACCGCCCGTCGTCGGACTCCGCCGACCGTAACCGTCTTCCGGGTGGCACCGAGATCCGTACGAGCCGGCTGACCGTGACGTACGAAGACCTGGAAGTTGCCGAGGACAACGAACCGCCGGTGCTGACGGTTGCCCGCAAGGCCTTCGAGAAGTACCGCAAGACCCACGAGCACGACGACGAGCAGCCGACCCCGGAGCCCCTCGAGATCGAGATCACCGTCACCGAGACCGGCGAAATCATCCTCGAGGAACGCGACGAAAAAGAAGAGCAAAAACGCGAAGAACGCCTGACCCGCGACTTCGAACTCACCCCCGACCGCGACGAGCAGGACGAGCCCCCCGACGACGAGGAACGCGACGAAAAGGCAGAGGCCGAACGCAACCAACGCCTCACCGCCGACCACGAAATCGACGCCGACCTCACCGAAGCAGTAAAAACCCTCCTCGCCTCGCTACCCCCCGACCAACAATGGCAACACGCCACGATCACCATCACCCCCGAAACCATGGAAGCCACCTTCGACCACGCCGAACAAACCCACTTCACCCCGATCGTGGTCGACATCGAGCTACCAGAGCTCCGCGGCCTGGATTTCGATCCCGCCCTCGAACTTCGCCCCATCGGCGCCGGCTTCCGCCCGGGGGTGCACGATCCGGAGGCTCGCTTCCTACCGAAGGAACGCGAGATCGCGGAGTACCTCGAGCTGGAAGGGTGGCGGATCGACGCGCGCCCTGAGGTCCACACGGTCCAGAACCAGAAGAACCCCGACGCGACGCTTCGGCGCAGTGGCTCCTCCGAAGGAGTGATCGTCGAGTTCAAGACGCTGAATCGGGCGTCTCTGTCCGCGGTGAAGCGGAATATCAACCAAGCGTGCGACCAGGTCGGCGCGCTCGGCGAGGTCTTCCTGGACGGCCGGAAGGTCGATCTCGACGAGGCAATGGCGCTGCGAGGATTCCGGAAGGCCTGCGGTCAGCCCGGCAAGTCTGTGGATGCGGCAGTTCATGTCATTCTCGGTGACGGGCGCATGGTCACCTTCAGGAAGGAGCGGTGATGTCGACGAGCGACAACGTGTTCTTGGCGAGCGACGAGTCGGTGCTTGAGGTGGCTCAGTGGCTGGCGGAAGCACTCGGGCTCGAGCCGGTCGCGGATGCCGGCTTGGAGGATGACGAGCGTTTGTTCCGCCGCGGCGGACGGGCAGGTTCGTCTGTGGTCGCTGTCAAGGTTCGCCCGAACGGTTTCGCGGTTGCCGACCCGGAGCCGGACGAGGTCCAGGCGATCGACCGCTATCCCATCGATCTCAGCGTCTGGATCGTGGGCCGGAAGGACGAGGCAGAGCAACTGGCCGAGACTACAGCCATCTTCGACAACCTGGTCGCTGCGCGTCCCGACGTACCCGCGCTGCTCGTGCACAACCTGGACACGCTGGTGTCGGCTCACCTGCCCGGTGCCGGCACGCGGACCTTCGACTCGCCGATCACCCCCGACGTCGAGGACATCGACACCTGGCGGTCCTGGGTGCGCACCTGATGTCGACCGACGACGATATCTTCCTGACGCCGTGGGCGGTCGACGAGGTGGCGGAGTGGATGGCGGAGGTGCTTGCGCTCGAACCGTTGGCCGCCCCCGATCTCGACGAAGGTGAGTATTTCTACAAGCGCCGCTCACCCCTCGTCGAGGGTAGGGATGCACTCCTGCTCGTCGGTCCGAACATCCACTCGGTCGCAGACCCGGAGCCGGACGAGGTGTCGGCGATCGACGGGTACACGGGCATGATCAGTGTGCGGATCGCCGGCATGCGGAGCGAATGGGGGCAGGCGCGTGAGGCCTGTGCGCTCTTCAACGAGCTGGCTGCGGTTCGGCCAGGTGTGGCCATGGTGCTGCGTGGCAACCCTGGATTCACAGGGTGTGAGAATTTTCTGGGGAATTGCGTCATGAACGGTTGGGCGGGCCGTCACTACCTGTGAACCCATCCCCACAGGGAAGTGGAAGTGATTGACGTGAAGGGTTGTCTTGCGAGGTCGCTGATGGGATCCGGCTCGACTCGGTGCCGGGTGTATTGAGATGGGCGACGATGGTGATCCCCACGCTGGGCTGCGGGTGGAGCGTCGTCGGGTGCGGGTCTGGTTCGGGGACCATGTGGTCGCCGACTACCGGGCCGAGGCCGAACTGGCCGAGCGGTACGCGGAGGCGATGTCGCGGCGGTTCGCAGGGTTGCGGGTGACGAGTGATCCGTTGCCCGAGCACGATCCGGGACCGGAGCGCAGCCTGCCGGGGGAGCGGCTCTGGGAGGTAGCGCCGAAATGAGTTCCCGACGCTTCCGGCTGATCCGGCACCAGGACGTCTCCGGGGTCAGCGGTACGGGGCCTGTGGCCGAAGGTGTGCAGTTCACCGACGGCGCGGTCGCGCTCCGCTGGTACGGCGACTATCCGACCACGACCGTGTGGGACGGCATCGAGTCCGTCGTCGCGATCCACGGTCACGGCGGGGCGACCGTGGTCGAGTGGCTCGACCCGGAACCCGGCCCTGATCCCGACCTGAAGCTACCGCCCCGCGAGTCGCTGCCACCCCGCCCGTGGCCGGACCTGCACTCCGCGCCGGACCGACACGACTCGGACCGGCAGGACCCGGACCCGCTGCACTCCGAGCGCGACCTGGGTTCGTACGGCGCGGCGCCGCCCTGGTCGTCGGCCCGTGTCTTCAGATGAGCACCACCTGATCGACCGGTGCCGGGTCCACCCCCTCTCCGGCACCGGTTCACCTCGGTACGGCGTACTCCCGGGCGAGCCGGAGTACGCCGTACCTGAGGTTTCTTCAGCTGTAATCCATCCGGTCCAAGAGGTCGAGGTTGTAGAACGTGCCTGGGCCGTCGCACAGTTCCATCATTCGTTCCGACATCTCGGTGGTGTCGGGGCGTTGTGAGTTCGCCATCGCCTCCTCGTAGGAGTTGAACTCGACGATCGCGAAGTACCGGCCCGGGTCGTCGCGGTCGGCGCAGGTGAGGCCGCGGACCGGGGCGGCGCCGTCGGCGTCGGCCTCGCGCTTGGCACGGAATTCTTCCATCAGCGCCGCGATCTCGTCCGGCTTCGACGTCCGGTACTCGATGATCTGAACGAAACCAGCCATCTCTTCCCCCTCGTTCTGAACACTCTCCTGCTCCGACAGTGCGCCCGGATCGTCTGCCTGGCAAGGGTGTGCCGCTTACGGTGACGTGACGAGGGCAACGAATCACGCGCGGTTGTTTCTGCCCTCGGCAGAGGGTCCTGGGAATTGTCGGCGGGGCCTGATTTGCTGGCCCACATGGAGATTCTGATCCTCGGTGGTACGGCGTTCCTCGGACGTGAGCTCGCGACGCAGGCGCTCGCGCGCGGTCATGCGGTGACCTGTGTGGCGCGGGGTGAGAGCGGCGCGGTGGCGCCCGGCGCGACGCTGGTGACGGCCGATCGCAGCGCCCCGGACGCGTACGACGCGGTGCCGGCGCGCGACTGGGACGCGGTGTTCGAGGTGTCGTGGCAACCAGGTTTCGTGAAGAGCGCGCTCGCCGCGTTCGGTTCGCGGGCCAAGCACTGGACGTACGTGTCCTCCGGCAACGTGTACGAGAAGTACGACACGCCCGGCGCGGACGAGTCCGCGGTGCTGCGTAAGCCCGCCGAGCAGGACGTGGTCGACCGGGAGCAGTACGGCGAGGCGAAGGCCGCGTGCGAGGCCGCGTCGCTCGACGCAGTCGGGGATCGGCTGGTGATCGCCCGCGCCGGGCTGATCGGCGGGCCGGGCGACTCCAGCGACCGGGCCGGCGCATGGGTGGCGCGGGCAGCGCTGGCGCCGGACGAGCCGTTGCTGGTGCCCGACACGCCCGGACTCGCGACGGCGGTGATCGACGTACGGGATCTCGCGGGCTGGATGCTGGACAACGCGGAGTCCGGGCGGACCGGGACCTTCGACACGTACGGACCGGTCGTGCCGTTCGGGGAGTGGATCGCGCTGGCGCGCGAGGTCGGCGGTCACACCGGGCCGGTCGTGCTCGCGCCGCAGAAGTGGCTGGAGGAGCAGAAGGTCGAGCAGTACATGGGGCCGGAGTCGTTGACGATGTGGATCACCGAGCCCGGGTACGAAGGCTGGTCGGAGCGCAGCGGTGCGGCCGCGGCGGCGGCCGGGCTGACGCACCGGTCGCGGAAGGAGTTCATGGTCGACTCGCTTGCCTGGGAGCGTGAGCTCGGCCTGGACCGCGAACGCCGCGCCGGCCTGAGCCTGACCAAGGAGAAGGAGTTGATCGCGGCCCTGAAGGATTAGAGAGTGGGCGTATGCGTCTGGTGCTGATCTCGGACACTCATCTGCCGGTGCGGGCGAAGAAGTTGCCGGAGCCGGTGTGGGAGGCGGTCGAGCGTGCCGATGTGGTCATCCACGCTGGGGATTGGGTGAACGTCGGATTGCTGGACGAGTTGGAGTCCCGCGCGGCCCGGTTGATCGGGTGCTGGGGCAACAACGACGGGCCGGAGTTGCGGGCGCGGCTGCCTGAGGTCGCGCGCGTGACACTGGACGGGCTGTCGGTTGCCGTGGTGCACGAGACCGGTCCGGCGAAGGGACGGGAAGAGCGTTGCGATGCGGCGTACCCGGGCGTGGACCTGCTCGTGTTCGGCCACAGCCACATCCCGTGGGACACGACGAGCACGCGCGGACTGCGGCTGCTGAACCCAGGATCACCGACGGACCGCCGGCGCCAGCCGTACTGCACCTACCAGACTGCCGTCATCACCGCCGGCCGTCTCGAAGAAGTTGCCTTACACAACCTTTAACAAGGAACGGCCGGGCACGCGTGGCCGTCGCCGTACCACCGAGTTACGGCGCACCCACACATGCCCGGCCGAACGGCCCGAATTCAGGCGTTCGCTGCTTCCTTGACCCGGGTCTTGAGCCGGTCGCGGACCTCTTCCGGGGTGTACGCCCGGCGTTTGCGCTCGCCCCGTGCGACCACAACGCCCGTGGCGGCCACGCCGACGAGCCCCGCAAGCCCTACCACCTTCCATACCTTCATGACGACTAACCTAGCGACGTGAACAGCCGGATTTCACTGGATGACGCTACGGAACTGACACGAACAGGTGACATTTGGCTGTTTCGTGGTGCGAGCGCGGCGGATCGCGCGATCCAGCTGACCACGAACAGCCCCGTGAACCATGTCGGGATGGCGATCGTCGTCGAGGACCTCCCGCCGCTGATGTGGCACGCCGAGCTGGGGCGTTCGCTGCCGGACATGTGGACCGGTACGCACCACCGCGGCGTACAGCTGCACGACCTGCGCGACGCGGTGCTGGTGTGGGGCCGCAAGTACGGTCAGCAGGCGTGGCTGCGGCAGCTGGACCACCCGGTCACGCGGGAGCTGGAGGACGCCGTACTGCGGACCGTCGCGCGACTGGACGGTACGCCGTTCCCGTCGACGGCGCGGCTCGCGTCCAGATGGGTCCGCGGCCGGGTTCCCGCGGTTCGCAAGGGTTCCCGCGAACTCGAGCTCGAGTCGGCGTACTGCGCGGAGGTGGTCGCGCTGACGTACGAGGCGATGGGTCTGCTACGCGGCCGGCAGCCGAACTGGTACGACCCGGGCCGGTTCTGGAGCGGCGACGAACTACAGCTTGCCCACGGCGCGAAACTCGGCGCCGAGATCGCCGTCGACCTGCCTGAACCGGATGCCGAATCCTGAGGTTTCAGAAACTGTCGGCGGCCTGTGATTGGGTTGTTCCAGTCGGTCATCGACCGGAGGAGGCCCTGGATGTACGCAGTCATCGACACCGAGACGACCGGTCTGTTGCCGAGCCATCGGCACCGGGTGATCGAGATCGCGGTCGTGCTGCTGGACGCGCGCGGACAGGTCGAGCGCGAGTGGGTCACGTTGCTGAATCCCCAACGGGACATGGGACCTCAGCACATCCACGGCATCCTCACGTCGGACGTGCTGGCGGCGCCGGAGTTCGCCGACATCGCCGCGCAACTGGGTGCGTTGCTCGCCGGGCGGATGGTTGTCGGACACAACGTCGAGTTCGATCTCGGGTTCCTGCGGGCGGAGTTCGCGCGGCTCGGGGTGACGGTTCCGCTGATCACCGAGCGGTCCATGTGCACGATGGCGCTGGCGGGTTACCTGCACCCGGGGGCGAAGCGGACGCTCGGTGCGTGTTGTGCGGCGGCCGGGATCTCGATCGAGGGCTGGCATTCGGCGCTCGCGGACACTCGCGCGACGGCGGACCTGTTCGCGCAGTACCTGGGGGCGTTCGCGGCCCCGCCGCCGTGGCAGTGGGCGTACGAGGAGATCCGGGACCTGCCGTGGCCGGAGCTGCCTGGGTGGGACGTCGCGCCGACCGTCCGGCCGGTGCACGCCGGCGGGCGGCATGGGTGGATGAGTCGACTCGTCGATCAGTTGCCACGCGTGCCGGAGCCACCGCAGGCCGACTCGTATCTGGTGCTCCTCGACACGATCCTCGCCAATCGCGAGATCACGGCCGCGGACGCCGACCAGTTGGTGCAGGTGGCGAACGAGCTCGGGCTGACCCGTCCACAGGTGGACCACCTACATCGGTACTACGTTTCCGCGCTGGCGGATGTTTCGTGGGGGACCGGTCAGATCACTCCGGATCAGCGCAACGATCTCGACAAGGTGGCGGTGATGCTCGGGCAGCGCGCGTCCGACGTCGACGACGCGTTGCTCCGCACGAGCAGCGGGCGGTATGTCGTACCCGATCGTCCTGGGGCGCGTGGGTTTCCGCGGGGGAGCACGCTGGTGTTCACCGGGGACATGGTCGAGCCGCGGGAGGTGTGGTGGGACCGCGCTGTGTCGGCCGGTTTCGTGCCGCAGGAGGCGGTCCGGCCGGACACGACGTTCGTGGTCGCGGCCGACGTCGACAGCCTGTCGGTGAAGGCCCGTGCCGCGCGGGAGTTCAACGTGCCGATCATCTCGACCGACGACTTCCGCCGCCTCCTCCCGGAAGACCAGCGCAAGGCTGGCTAGGCCCTGAGCTGTTCGGGGGTCAGGAGGGCGTGCAGGGTTAGGCCGACTGTTGTTAGTGGGGCGGGGGTGGTGGGGTTGCGGTTGATGACGCAGAGGGCGTCGGTGATGGTTGCGCCGAGGGTGCGGAGTTCGTTGGTGGACAGGACGATCTGCCCGCCGGTGGTGACGACGTCCTCGACGATCGTGACTCGGCGGCCCGCGGTCTCGGCGCCTTCGGCCAGGCGGCGGGTTCCGTACGGCTTGGCCTGCTTGCGGACGAAGGCGCACGGCAGTCCGGTGTGCCGTCCCAGTGCGGTCACGACCGGTATGCCGCCCATCTCCAGCCCGGCGAGCACCTCGGTGCCGTCCGGCACGAGCGGGACCAGTGCGGCGGCGATCTCGTCGAGCAGCACCGGGTCGGCCTCGAAGCGGTACTTGTCGAAGTACTCGTTCGTCGTCTGCCCGGAGCGGAGCACGAACTCCCCGGTCAGGTGTGCGGTCGAATGTACCCGGCGTCCCAGCTCAGCAAGATCCACGCCCGCACCCTAACGGTCCCGCGACCAGGGCCTCGCTCCGCGGGGCTCGCGACGGCCGCAGCTACCCGTGGGAGCGCTCGGTTCGCGCGCTGCTCACTTCCCGTCGGGTGCCGGTTCGATCTCGAAATGGAGCTGCTTGCCGGAGCGGATCCGCTCGATCGCCGACAGGCAGGCGGCCTCGCTGATCTGGACGCCGATCTCGCCGAGCTTGTGCCGCAGCACCCGGGCCGCGTCCTCGGCCGAGCGGGCACTGGACTCGTTGACAGCCTCGATCGTGGTCGCGGTCAGTCGCTCGCGGATGTCCGGGTGTGCCTCGGCAATGTCATGCGTGATGCGGAACTCGGTCATGCGCGACTCGCTCTCGCTCGCGTCCACTGCGGGCCGACTGGGTACTCCCAGAATAGTGCCGCCGACCTATTGGAGAACCCGCTGGACAAAGCTTTCGAGTCGTGTCGCGAGACGTTCCGCCCGGGCTTCCGGAGTGGCGGTTTCGCCCTGCGGTACGTCCAGCTCCTTCAGCCCGCGGATGTACAGCGAGCAGGCGAGATCCGCGCAGATGTACATGCCGACGGTGTTGCCTTCGCGCCCCGCCGTGCCCGCACGCCGGGCCGCGAACAGCGCGACGTCGCTGACGTGGTGCGCGGTGTTGCACAGGTCGCACAGGCCCGCGAACCTGCGCACCGCGCCCGACGTCTGGGTGCTGACCGCGATCCCGGTCACGCCGTCGCCCCGCCGGACGACGAGATAGCCCCGGTTCGGTGCCTTGCCGTCGCGCCAGCCGAGGAAGTCCAGCGACTCCCACGGCAGCTCACTGAACTTCGGCGGCAGGACGAGCGCCTTGACCTGGCTCTTGGTCGAGTTGACGAACGAGCGCCTGATCTGGTCGGCGCTGAGCGGTTCCACGGTGGTCCTCCGATCTTTCGACGGACCATGAGACCCGTTGTCCGGTCGGCCGTGCAACCCCTTTATCAAGTTGCTGCGGGCAACGATCAGGAGTCGGCGTACGACGTGCCCCGGGCCGGGTCGTGGTTGCGGAGGTCGACGCCGAAGTCGACGGACGCCTTGAGCCGGAGCAGCAGCGAGACGAACTCGGGAGCGTCGGCCGGGTCGTCGAAGTCGAGCGTGAGATCGGTCCCCGGATCGGCCGGCGTGAGCGTGAACGTCAGCCGCCGCCCGAAGTACCGGAGCTGGTACCGGCGGTCCCGGACGGCCTCCTCGATCGGGCTCGTGTCCGTACGGCCGTCGGCGAGGGCGAACGAGATCGCCCCGCCGGATTCCGGCGCCGACTCGGCCCAGAACCGCTCGCGGCCGAGGACCGTACTGACCGCCCGGTACACGTCGCCGGCCGCCGACGCGCAGTACACCTTCTGCTGCACCACCCACACCTCTCAGAGCTGGATCGGTCCATTGTCCGGCCCGGACGGGTCCAGCCGGTGGACACGCCGGGTGTGGGGTAGACATCTCAGCGTCAAAGGTGAAATCTGTACTGTGAAAAGTTCAACTAGTTAACTCTGGAGGAATCCGCGATGTCCAACGAGTACGCCGCGCTGAGCGGTGACTACACCCTCGACGCCGCTCACACCCGGATCGGCTTCAGCGCCCGGCACGCGATGGTGACCAAGGTGCGCGGTGCGTTCGACGAGTTCGAGGGCTCGTTCCACATCGACGGCGAGAACCCGGAGAACTCCTCCGGCACGGTGACGATCCAGGCCAAGAGCATCAACACCCGCAACAACCAGCGCGACGAGCACCTGCGCAGCAACGACTTCCTGGCGATGGACGAGCACCCGGAGATCACGTTCACGTCGACCGCGGTCAAGAAGACCGGCGACGCCGAGTTCCTGGTCACCGGTGACCTGACGATCCGTGGCGTGACCAGGTCCGTCGACGTCGAGTTCGAGTACACCGGTTCGGCGACCGACCCGTTCGGCAACCAGCGCGTCGGCCTCGAGGGCTCGGTGCAGATCAACCGCAAGGACTTCGGCGTCAGCTGGAACGCGGCGCTCGAGGGCGGCGGCGTACTGGTCAGCGAGAAGGTCACGCTGGAGCTCGAGGTCTCGGCGATCAAGTCCGCCTGACGCCCGCAGTTGCCTGAGGACCCGGTTGGAGGTCCTCAGGCGTGCCGGGTGGTCTGCTCGAGGAGCGCTTCGACGGCCTGGCGGAGATCGGTGTCGTGGTGCGGTCCGGACCAGACCAGGATCCGGCCCTTGTCGCCGAGCTTGGTGCTGATCAGGTCGCGGGCCGGGGCCGGGTCGCCCTGGTTGACGAGTACGACGAGCCGCCGGCCGTCGCGCTGCAGCCGGTCGAGCAGCGGCGGCAGCGTGGACCCGCGGAACACGCCGGGGTCGCTCTTGACCTTGGTCTCGATCATCACGCCGCGGCCGCGGACCACCAGTAGGAAGTCGGCGCGATCGCGGGTGTACTCGCGATCGTGATAGACCCGCGCCTTCGGCCACAGCCGTTGCAGCGCGGCGTCGACCTCGGCGTCGTACTGCGCCGACAGCCGGCTGACGCGCGAACTCGTTCCGCGGACCCGGAGCGCTTCCGGGCTGCGACGGCCGATCCAGGACGGCAGCCAATCGCGAATGTGTGTGTCGATCATGGTGGACCCCTCGACCTCGCCGGCACTCAACCGAGAGTCTGCCCAGGGTTACGGGGAGCAATCCGGTGCGCACGCGATCGTGATCGCACCGCCACAAATCAGCAAGCGGTCGGTGTTGTGGTGCCGCCGTCGACGATCCAGCGGGAGTCCTGGTTGACAACGCGCATCTGGTCGAGCCAGCGGGTCGGGGTGGTGCTCGGCAGGACGCCGCGGCCGCGGACGTTCACGGTCCGGGCGGCGGTGGTGTCGTAGCAGGCGCTGACCAGGACACCGTTCGAGGCGAGCGTCCGTTTGGCCCAGACGACCTTGGTGAGGCCGGTGTTGTGCAGCTTGTTGGTCCGGAAGTACTTCGCCTGCGCGCTGATCGCCTGGAACATCTTCGGCGTCATCACGGGCTGGAGCTGGGTCACCTTGCTGCCGCCGCTGCGCATCATCACGTCGAGCGCGACGCGGTACGCGTAGTAGGCGTTCAGCACCGGGTCGTCGGATCCGATCGCGTCGTCGGTCGTCGCGGCCCGGTTCGCCTTGTGGGCGGCGGGTGCCGCGGCTACCATCCCGGCGTCGTTGCCGCACCCCTGGAGCAGCAAGACCGGGAGCAGTGAGGCGGTCACCGCAACGTTGCGCAAGCGCATGATCTCCGAGTACCTCCTGTCGGACGAGACCCCCGTCCTTGTGCCGCCGACGCAAAGAATGGCGCAGAAACGCCGTCCGGCACTGACCGTGTAACGCGGCGACACGCATCGTGGTCACTGTGACCTGGATCACAACGACCCCCTACCCGGGTACTGGTCCACGATCGGCTCCCTGGCCGGAGGTGCCGCGGCGGTCCGATTCCTAACCTCGATCTCAGAACCTGAGACCCGAGGAGATTCCGATGACGCACACGCTGACCCGCCCGATCACAGCGCCACCCCGTTGGCATCGCTCGCTGGTGTACGACGTCCTGCTGGTACCGGTCGGCGTACTGACCCTGGCGGACGCAGTCCTCGGCGAGCCGGAGACCGCGGCGCGACGCTGGCGCCGGCTGGGGGAGTACCGCGTGGGCCGGAGTGAGGTCCGGCCGATGACCACCGCGCGCACCTTCGGGTACGGCCTGCTCAGCGCCGTACTCGGACTGGCCAGCCTCTTCGTACTGTTCCTCACCGTGCTGGCCGTGATCCGCGGTCCGTTCTGGGGGTTTGTAGAACACGGCGCCGTGGAGCCAGGCACCTGGGGCGGACCGTCACGTGCGGGTGCGTGGTTGGCCCACGGCTTGATCGCCCTGCCGTGCATCGTCGCGTTCGTGTTCGTACTGCGTGGCATCGCGGCCTTGCACACGCTCCTGCTCCAGGGGACACGCAGTTGGGTGCTGCCGGCAACTATCGTGCTGGCCGCCGGTACCTGCGCGTTCTTCCGGGCCTGGCTGCAGCAGGTGTGAGTAGGGTCCAACTGTGCAGATGCCGAACGGGTGGCCGCATGGCCGATGGGCCTGGGTCGCGGGCCTGGGCGTTGCGGGGCTGCTCTTCCTGACGGTCCTGGACCTGAGACAGCACTACTTCGTACCGCTCGGCGCCGTACTTGCTCTGGCGATCGCACGGGCGTTGTCACTGACCCTGGCATGGCTGCGTCCACGAGCGGCCGTCGTGGTTTCACTGATCACCACTGCGGTCACGGCTGCACTCACAACACCGGTCAGCTCAAGCGAGGTGTGGCCCTGGGGTACGACGGCAGCCTTCGGCCAGTCGTTTGTCGTGGCGATCGCGGGTGCGCGTGGACTCGGGCGGCGGGAGCAGCTCGGCTGGTGGTTCGTCACGCAGGCACTGGGCGCCGTAGCGATCACGCTCGCGCCGGACCGTGGCGGCTGGAGCGGGCTGATCACCATAGCCGTCCTGTCGGCGGTGGCTGTTGTCGTCGGGGACCTGGTGCACTCCCGCCGCGAGACGAGCCGTCGCCTGGCCGAACAGGAGTCGATCAGCAAGGCCGAGCGTGCCGAGCGGGAGCGGCTGCAGGAACGCGCAAGGATCGCCCGCGAACTGCATGACGTCGTGGCGCACCACCTGTCCGTGGTGGTTGTCCGTGCCGACAGTGCACCGCACCGGCTGGCCGACGTACCGGACGCTGTGCGCGAGGAGTTCACGGGCATCGCCGACGAGGCACGGTCTTCGCTGACCGAGATGCGCCGCGTACTGCGATTGCTGCGCGAGCCGTCGGAGCAGCCGCAGGAGCTGGGACCTCAGCCTGGACTGTTGGACGTTGCTGAGCTGGTAGAGAGTACGCGACGTGCTGGAGCCGACGTACGGCTGACGGGCGACCTCCCGTCGGGGCTGGACCCGGCTATAGAACTCACGGCGTACCGCGTCGTACAGGAAGGTCTCAGCAACGCAGTACGGCACGCGCTGCACGCGGTAGTAGAGGTGGCGGTACGGCGTACTGCGGGCGAGCTGGAGGTGACCGTGCACAACCAGAAGCCGCCACGGCCTGTCGTACCGGCTCCTGGGAGCGGGCAGGGTCTCAGGGGGATGCGGGAGCGGGTGGCGCTCGTCGACGGCACGGTCAGCACCGGGCCGACCCCTGGAGGCGGTTACCTGGTACAGGCAGTAATACCGGTCGGACAGGAGGTGGCGGGTGGCGATCACGGTCTTGGTGGTTGACGACCAGGAGATGGTGCGCGCCGGCTTCAGTGCATTGCTCGACGCCCAGCCGGACATCCAGGTCGTCGGCCAGGCAGGCGACGGCGAGCAGGCGGTGGCCCTGGCCGCGCAGTTGAAGCCGGACGTGATCCTGATGGACGTACGGATGCCTGTGCTCGACGGGCTCTCGGCGACCAAGCGCATCGTTGCCGGAACCGAGTCGCCGCGGGTCGTGATGCTGACGACGTTCGACCTCGACGACTACGTGTACTCCGCACTCCGCGCCGGTGCCAGCGGGTTCTTGCTGAAGCACTCCACCCCGGACGAACTGGCTGCCGCAGTACGGGTCGTCGCAGCGGGGGACGCTCTGCTGGCGCCGTCCGTCACCCGTCGGCTCGTGGAGGACTTCACTCGCGCACAACCCGTCGTACCGGTCACACCGACCCGGCTGACGCCGCGGGAGACCGACGTACTACGGCTGGTCGCAAGAGGGCTGTCCAACCGGGAGATCGCCGCCGACCTCGTACTGGCCGAGCAGACCGTGAAGAGTCACGTGAGCAACATCTTGACCAAGCTGGACCTGCGGGATCGCGCACAGGCCGTCGTGTACGCATACGAATCCGGTGTGGTGGTCCCTGGTCCGCGACACTAGTCAGATGGACGTTCTGGAACGCGTACGCAGCCTGTGCCTCGCCTTGCCCGAGGTGACTGAGCGGCCCAGTCACGGCGAGCCGACCTGGTTCGTCCGCGACAAGAAGACGTTCGTGATGTACGCCGATCACCACCACGACGACCGCCTCGGCGTCTGGATGGCGGCCCCGCCGGGCGTCCAGGAGACACTGGTCGCCGACGACCCGCAGCACTTCTACCGCCCGCCGTACGTCGGTCATCGCGGCTGGCTCGGCGTGTTCCTCGACGTCGACGTCGACTGGGACCACTTCGAGGACCTGGTCGAGAACGCGTACCGGCAGATCGCCCCGAAGACCCTGATCGCCCGTCTCAGTCGTTGAGCGACACCGACGTCTGCGGTAGCCGGGCGAGCGTGGTGCTCCAGGTCTTCGCGTGCGCCGGGTCGTCCCAGTCCCAGTTGAGGATCTGCGCCGCACTGCGACGGCCGAAGATCGCTCGGAACAGCTCGTACGACGTGGTTCGTACGGTCGCCACCGGACCGTCCTCGGGACGGGCCGTGTACGTGCCGTCGGGCGTGACCACGGTCAGCGGGCCGGGTTCGTCGAGCATCCACCCCAGCGTGGTCAGCCAGAGGTCCGTCGGTGGCCGGCCGCTGCCGATCGCCCCGTGCAGGTCGGCCTCGTGCACAGCGGCGTCGACGTATGGGTTGCACACCAACGGGTGCGAGGTGGTCCCGTCGACGACCAGCTTCTCCAGTTGCGGGCCTACGACGGTCCATTCGTCCAGTACCTCGGCCATCGGCAGGTTGCGCCGCGTCTCGACCTGTACCGCAGTCCACGGCGGACGTGGCGCACCGGCCAGGTTGCCGGCCACGAAATCGGCAGCCACGCCTGTGAGGTGCGCTACCAGGTCCTGAACGCTCCACTGCGGGCAGGCGGGCACCTGCCGATCCAGGTCCTCGGCGCTGAGATCCTGCACTGCCGCGGCCATCCGCTCGTGCGCTGCGTGGTACAGCTCGGCACTTCTCGTCGGGTCAGTCACAGGTCCATTGCACCTATAGGGTGACGTGGTGAACAAGCCGGTAGGACAGAAACTGGCCGTAGGACTGGCGTTCGGGAGTTCGGCTGCCGTCATGGTGCTGGAGCTCGTCTCGCTCCGACTGGTGGCGCCGTACATCGGTCTGACGCTGGAGACGAACACTGCGGTCATCGGCGTAGCCCTGGCGGCCATCGCGACCGGCGCGGCCATGGGTGGCCGGTTCGCGGATGTGGTGCCACCGCACCGCACGCTGGGTCCACTGTTCCTTCTCAGCGGCGCACTGGTGATGTTGATCCTGCCCGTGGTCCGCTGGACCGGCGAGGCTTTGACGGGCGCAGGCGCGAGCAACCTGGTGTTCCTGGTGCTGGCCATTACGCTCTTCGCACCGGCCTCACTGCTGGCTGCTGTCACACCGATGGTGACCAAGCTGCGGCTGGCCACACTGGAGCAGACAGGAACCGTTGTCGGGAGGCTGTCGGCCTTCGCGACGGTCGGCGGCATCGTCGGCACTGTGCTCACCGGCTTCGTGTTCGTGGCCACTGTGCCGATCAGCGCGATCGTCCTCACGCTTGGCGCCGCACTGGTCGTCGTTGGTGCAGTACTGACGCTCCTGCTGCGTGGAGTGCGTGAGGCGGTCAAGCCCGTCGTGCTGGCGGTCATCGGTGCGACACTGACTCTTGTCGCACCACGCCCTTGTGAGGTCGAGACGGCGTACCACTGTGCTCGGGTGGTCGCGGATCCGGCGCGGGACGGCGGCCGTACGTTGTACCTGGACCGGCTGCGGCACTCGTACGTCGACCTCAACGACCCGACGTACCTGGAGTTCGAGTACATCAAGAGCTTCGCGGCCGCGATCAACGGGAGCCGTCCGGAGGGGCAGCCGGTGAGCGCGCTGCACATCGGCGCGGGCGGGCTGACGATGGCGCGGTACCTGACGGCGACGCGTCCGGGCAGCAAGCACCAGGTGTACGAGATCGACCCGTCCGTGGTCGACCTCGACAAGCGCGAGCTCGGCGTCCGGACCGGGCCGGACCTGAACATCACCGTGAAGGACGGCCGGCTCGGCCTCCGCGACGAGGCGACGGACAGCCGCGACGTCGTCCTGATGGACGCGTTCAGCGGGGTGTCCGTGCCGTGGCACCTGACCACCCGCGAGGTGGTGGCCGACGTACGGCGGGTGCTGCGGCCGGACGGGATCTACCTGATCAACGTGATCGACTACGGGCCGGCGAAGTTCGCCAAGGCCGAGCTGAAGACCGTCCAGGCCGAGTTCCCGTACGTTGCGCTGATCGCTCGCGCGGACGAGTTCGCCGGCACCGGTGGCGGCAACTTCGTCGTGGTCGCGTCCGACCGGCCGATCGCCGTACCCGCGATCGCGAGCAAGCTGGGGCCGGGCGTGCAGATCCGCGACCAGCTGGCTTCGTTCGTCGGCAACGCGCCGGTCCTGACCGACGACTACGCGCCCGTGGATCAGTTGCTCACGCCGTACGACAGCTGACCGTCTTGTGGTTGCATGTGGTCATGCATCCACGCGCAGGCCAGCCAGCACAGCCCGAGGACCTCGTCGACGTCGACGCCATGCTGGCGGCGTACCACGACATCACCCCGGACGTGGAGAACCCGGCCCAGAAGGTCGTCTTCGGTACGTCGGGGCACCGCGGCTCGAGTCTCGACGGCGCCTTCAACGAGGCGCACATCCTGGCGATCACGCAGGCCGTCTGCGAGTACCGGGCCGGCGAGGGTACGACGGGTCCGCTGCTCGTCGGCCGCGACAGCCACGGCTTGTCGGAGCCCGCGTGGCGGACAGTGCTCGAGGTGCTGGCGGGTAACGACGTACAGACGCTCGTCGACAGCGCCGATCGGCTCACGCCGACGCCGGCCGTGTCGCACGCGATCCTGCGGCTGAACCGCGGCGCCGGCGCGGACGCCGACGGCATCGTCATCACGCCGTCGCACAACCCGCCGCGGGACGGTGGCATCAAGTACAACCCCCCGCACGGCGGCCCGGCCGACTCCGACGCGACCAGCTGGATCGCGAACCGCGCCAACGCGCTGATCGCCGCCGGGAACCGTGAGGTCCGGCGCAAGCCGTTCGAGCAGGCCCGTCAGCACGCGGGGCACTACGACTTCGTCGGGCACTACGTCGACGACCTGCCCTCGGTCCTGAACCTGGCCGCGATCCGCGACGCCGGCGTGAAGATCGGCGCCGATCCGCTCGGCGGCGCGAGTGTCGACTACTGGGCCGCGATCGCCGAACGGCACGGCCTCGACCTGACCGTGGTGAACCCGCGCGTGGACCCGGCCTGGTCGTTCATGACGCTCGACCACGACGGCAAGATCCGGATGGACTGCTCCTCGCCGTACGCGATGGCTTCGCTGGTCGCGCAACGGGACAGGTACGACGTCGCGACCGGGAACGACGCGGACGCGGACCGGCACGGCATCGTCACGCCGGACGCAGGGCTGATGAACCCGAACCACTACCTGGCTGTGGCGATCTCCTACTTGTTCAGCAACCGCCAGTGGGGTCCAGATGTCGCCGTGGGGAAGACACTTGTTTCCTCGTCGCTGATCGACCGGGTGGTTGCTGACCTGGGCCGCAGGTTGTGGGAGGTACCTGTCGGGTTCAAGTGGTTCGTGCCTGGGCTGGTCGACGGCTCTGTCGGGTTTGGTGGAGAGGAGTCGGCGGGGGCGAGTTTCCTGCGCTTCGACGGCACGGTGTGGACCACGGACAAGGACGGGATCCTGCTGGCGCTCCTGGCGAGTGAGATCACCGCGGTAACGGGGGAGACGCCGTCACAGGCGCACGCGAAGCTGGTGGATCGCTTCGGTGCCTCGGCGTACTCACGGGTGGACGCACCGGCCTCCCGTGAGGAGAAGGCTAAGCTGGCCGCGCTGACCCCAGAAGCGGTCACCGCGACCGAACTCGCCGGCGAGCCGATCGTGGACCGGCTCACCCACGCTCCCGGTAACGGCGCTGCTATTGGCGGACTCAAGGTCACCACGGAGTCTGCGTGGTTCGCTGCGCGCCCGTCGGGGACAGAGGACCTCTACAAGATCTACGGCGAGTCCTTCAAGGGTGCAGACCACCTGGAGCAGGTGTTCGAGCAGGCCCGCGACGTGGTGTCCGCGGCACTCGCCTAACGCACGAAGGCGTCGAGCAACCGCTCCAGCTCCGCAGCGGGGTCCGTGGTGATCCCGCTGTGGATCGGTCCCGGATGCACGACCGTACTCCGTGGCGCAGCAAGCCACCGGAACCGCTCACCGATCTTCGTGGCGGCAGCCGGTCCGCCTACCGGATCCCCGGCGCAGATAGCCCGAACCTGTTCCAACGACGCACAGACAACGTCGACGTCTACACCTGGGTCCAGGGCCAGCAGGCGCTCCGGCCGTACGTCCCATCCGGCCCCTAGGTAGTCCAGCGCCCGGCAGTACAGCACCGCACCGACGTTGATGAACTCACCCCGCTGAATACGGGGCGCCGCCCGCAGAATCACGTAGTCGAAGGGTTTCACCGCACACCCCCCGGCACCCACGCGCTCCGGCTGTCCAGCCGCGCCAGCAAATGCCCGACGTACCGCTCACGATCCCCGTCGCCGAGCCACTCATCGGGCACCAGTCCCACAACTTCCGTCAACAGTTCTGGGCTGATCGCCGCGGCCAGCTCAGCATCAACCTTCGCCACACCTGGCAATGCGACCGAGAAGACGTGATCAGAAGCGTCGTACGGAAGGCCGGCGAACTTCTCCGCAGACATCCACGAGTGGTGGAAGTACAGCGCCGCACCATGGTCGATCAGCCACAGGTTCTTGTGCCAGACCAGCATGTTCGTGTTCCGCCACGAGCGGTCGACGTTCGCGACGTACGCGTCCAGCCAGAGGATCCGCGCCATCGCGTCGTCGCCCGGGTTGCCGGCCGAGCCGTCGTACCCGAACGAGCCCGGCAGGAAGTCGACGGCGAGGTTCAGCCCGGCGCTGCGGATCAGCAGTTCCTGGATCTCGAAGTCCGGCTCCGACTTGCCGATCGCCGGGTCGAGCTCGATCAGCTTCAGCTCCGGCACCCGCAGCCCGAGCCGGCGGAACAGCTCGCCGACGATCACCTCGGCCACCAGCGCCTTCGGCCCCTGGCCGGCGCCGTGGAACTTGATCACGTACGTGCCGAGGTCGTTGCCCTCGACAACACCGGGCAGGGATCCACCTTCACGCAGCGGCAGCACGTACCGGGTCGCGGTCACCACAGGCAAACTCACGGTGCAGAGCCTAACCGCTTGGCGGTGGGTACTTGTGCAGGGTGAAACTTCCGTCCTTCGGAGTAGAAGAAGAACTACTCCTCGTGTCCGCGAGTGGCGACCCGCTGCCGCGGAGCCGTGCTGTGGTCGCCGACCTGGAGGACCTGGATGTCGCGCTGGAGCTGAGCAGGGCGATGGTGGAGATCAACACGCCGGTCTGTACGACGGCCGACGAGCTCCACGACCACCTGGTCCACATGCGCTCCCAGCTGGCGTCCGCTGCTGCAGAGGAAGGCGGCCGACTGCTGGCGATCGCCGTACCCCCTCATGGGCGTGCAGCGCAGTCGATCACCAAGAAGCCGCGCTACCAGGAGCTGGCGCGTAAGTGGGGTCTCCTGGCTCGTGAGCAGGGTGTGTGTGGCTGCCACGTTCACGTGGGTGTGCCGGACAAGGAGACTGCGACAAAGGTCAGTAACCACCTGCGTCCGTGGCTGCCTGTCTTGCTCGCTCTCAGTGCCAACTCGCCGATCTACCTTGGTCAGGACACAGGCTTCGCCAGTTGGCGCTGGCTGATGACGACGCGGTGGCCGAGCGCCGGGCCACCGCCGTACCTGGAGTCGGCCGACCACTACGACGCACTGGTCGCCATGCACCTCGCGGCCGGAACGCTGATCGACGAACAGATGGTGTACTGGGACATCCGGCCGTCGTCGCACCTGCCGACGGTGGAGGTGCGTGTCAGCGACGTCCCGCTGACGGTGGACGAGACCGTGCTGATCGCGACGCTTGTCCGTGCCATCGTGCTGACCGCGCTGGACGACGGCTCCAAGGGGCCGACTCTGGAGCCGGAGGTACTGCGTGCCGCGTACTGGCTGGCTGCGCGCGACGGGCTCACCGCACGGGGTCTCGACGTACTGCGGGCGGAGGCGATGCCGATGGCCGACGTCATTCTGGAGTTGGTGCGGCACGTCGAGCCTGCGCTGCGGCAGCTGGATGCGGTCGACTTGGTGCGGGACGGCGTGCAGCGTTCGTTGCGTGAGGGGAACGGTGCTGTGAAACAACGAAAGGCGTTCCGTGAGGGCAACGACGTGGTCGACCTCACCGAGGTCACAGGGCAGAGTTGATGGTCACGGGGCTGAGTTGATCTCGCGGGCCGACTCGGTCTGGGCGGTGATCGAGCCGTCCTTGAAGGCTTTGTCGATGGTGCCTTCGGTACGGCGCGTCAACGTGAGGGTCACCTGGCAGGTGGTCGCGGGCTTGCGGCCGGGCGTGGGGGTGCCGGTCACCGGGCGGATGGAGCCGGGCGGGATGCTGACCTCGGTGCGGCCGGGTTCCAGTTGCAGGCTGCCGGGCTGGATGCAGTCGCCGGCCCACGTGACGAGCGACGGCAGGTCGGACGGCCCGGAGTCGAACCGTACGGGGATCGCGGCGCGGCGCGAGTACGTCGTACCGGTCTGTGGCTGGGTCAGCTTGACGCGTTCGGGCAGCTTCACCGTCGAAGTCGGCGCCGAGTCGTCGACACTGCCGCGTTTCAGGTCGAACGTGATCTCGGTACCTGCTTGCACTACGCCGTCCAGTTGCCCGTCGTAATCGGTGACGCCTGCGGACTTGTGGTGCTTGAGCTGTACGTCCTTGCCGCCGCCCGATGACGTGACCGACTCACCGTCGCCGAGCTCGATGAAGGTGAGCGTGCCGACCCGGTACGACGCGCTGACGTTCGCGACGTCTGTCGTCTCGGGCAGCGTGACCACGTACGTCGCACTGATCCCGCTCGTCCGCACGTCCTTCGACTGCACCGTCGAACAACCCGCGACGAGCAGTACGCCCACAACCACACCAATCCTCTTCACAACCAGCGAAGCTAACAGCGCAGAGGTCTAGGCACTTGGGTAGAACTACGCAGATCACGTGGTAGCCCCCGCGTGCTGCGCAGGTGCTCCGGTCGCTGCGCTGCCTCCCGCACCTGCTCCGCGCGCTCCCACCCACCCTCCGGCTCGGCGCCGGCACTTCCCGGCTGGCGCCGGGAGTTCCCGTCTTCCGCCGGGTTGTTGCCCGCTGCCGCGGGCGAGTTGCGAGCTCCCGCTCGCGGGTGACTGCTTGGCGGACGTAATGGGTGAGCTAGAGGTGGTGGGCGGTGGATGTGGTGCACGCGACCGCCGGGCGCATGACGTGTGGAGGTGGTGAGCCCCCGCGTGCGCCGCAGGTGCTCCGGTCGCTGCGCTTCCTCCGCACCTGCTCCGCTCGGTCCACCTGTGGCGACAACGGCCGCTCCCGCACATGCCCTGACGCACAGCGCGCCAGTGAGGCATCACACGCACCACCCAGTACCTCCAGCTCACCCATTACGTCCGCCAAGCGGTCACCCACGAGCGGCAGCTCGCAACACCCCGGCGGTAGCCGGGAAATGCCGGCGCTGAGCCGGTGGGTGGGTGGGAGCGCGCGGAGCGGGTGCGGGAGGGAGCGCAGCGACCGGAGCAGCCGCGCAGCACGCGGGGGCTACTACCAGAAAGAGGGTGTCGGGCCGGGAAGCGCCTCACGGCGCGTGGCCGCTCGTGGCGGCTTAATTTGGGACCCGGGGCTTGCACCGGCCCGACACCTCGAACAGTGTAGCGGGTGCTCAAACGCCTTGTCCTGTTGGGATTTGGCCATAGCACCGGTTGGCGACGCGTGCAACTACCAGAGTTGCCCGGCGCGTTCCGAGCGGGCCGCGGTCTGGAGCTGGTCTGCGGTCTCGACCAGTTTGGCGGCGGACAGGACGCGGTCGTGGCCGTCGTCGGCGAGGTGGGCGCGGCCGGTGGCGATGATGCGGGCGAACGCGGCGGCGCGGTCAAGTGTGGTGGCGAAGTCGCCGGTCGCGACACCGCGGAGTACGGCGTCGACCATGTCGCGGACCTCGCGCGGACCAGGGGGTTCCGCGACACCGGCGACGACGGCGTGGACCTCGGCGTACGAACGGCCGGTGCTGAACTCGCGGGAGACCTCGTCGGCGTTGGCGTGCACCCAGGAGCGCAGTACGTACAGCCGCCAGAGCGCACCGGGGAGGGAGTCGGCGGGGGAGTCGGACCAGAGCTCGGCGAGTTCGTCGAGGCCGTACTCGTCGGCGAGTTTGACGACCCGCGCGTGCACCTCGGCGTCCTCGGACCTGCGCACCCCGCGGACCAGCAGTTCGGCGGTCCGGTGCGCGGCCTCGGTGACGGTCGCCGGGTCGGCGGCACCGGGCAGCGACTCGAACAGCTTGTTGCCGGGCATGATCGGCCGACGCGGATTGGGGGTGCTCACGGCCTCCATGGTGCCTGACCCCTCCAGCACCCGCATGCCGACGCGCGAAATCTGCTTGCGCGTCCTGGTCTACTGTTCCCGTGATTCCTCTCGACGACTCCCCGCAGGCGGTTGCGCTCCGGACCGCGTACGACCAGCAGATCCGCACCCGTCCGGGCAGTGCGAACGGCGGCACGATCGACCGGTTCGACGCGCTGATCCGCAAGGTCGGCTTCGAGGGCGACGGCTTCGTCCAGTACCTCGGCGGTGCAGACGGGCCTGAGCTCGACCAGTTGATCGCCGACCAGGTCGCGTTCTTCCGCGAACGCGGCGTGAAGTTCGAGTGGAAGTACTACACGCACGACCTGCCGGCGGACCTGCCTGAGCGGCTGACCGCGGCCGGACTCGTCCCCGACGAGGAGGAATGCCTGCTCATCGGTGACGTCGCGGAACTGCAGGCCGACGTCGTTCTGCCGGACGGGATCCGGATCCGCGAGATCACCGAGCGCGCGGACCTGGAGCGGATGCAGGCGATGGAAGAAGAGGTGTGGGGCTACTCACACGACTGGCTGCCGGACGCGTTGAGCCGCGATCTCGCCGATGCCGACGAGCCGGCCGTCGTGATCGTCGCGGAGACCGACGAGGACGTCTCGAAGGTGGTCTGCGGATCGTGGATCCGGTTCCACGCCGGTACGGAGTTCGCGTCGCTGTGGGGCGGTTCGACGCTGGCCGAGTGGCGCGGCAAGGGCATCTACCGCGCGCACGTCGCGTACCGCCGGAACCTCGCGGTCGAACGCGGCTACCGGTACCTGCAGGTCGACGCCTCACCGGACAGCCGCGGCATTCTCGCCCGCCTCGGCCTGCGCCCGGTGTCGGTCACGATCCCGTACATCTGGAAGCCCTGAGGATCACCGCGAGTCTTGCTGCTGCCTCCACTTCTCCAGCAGCAGCGGGACCTCTTCGCGGAGGAACGCGAAGAACCGGCGCACCTCGTCGAGCCGGTCACCGACCGGGGTGCCGGCGCCGAAGACGTCCACACCCTCACCGGCGCCGGTCTCGAACCGCTCGAACACGTCGAGGTTCGACGCCACCGCGTCGAACCAGGCCGACGGGTGCGCGCGGTAGTGGTCGCGCCGCTCACCGGGCTCGCGCTCGCGGACGACCATGCCGACGCGCATCAGGTACTTCACCGCGCCGGAGACCGCCGACGGGCCGACCTCGAGCTGCTCGGTCAGCTCCACCGCCGTCCGCCGCCCCTCGGGAGCGGTGAGGATGGCGGCGAACACGCGCGCCGCCATCCGGGGATAGCCGGAGTCGGACAGCATCACGGCGAACCGCTCGACGAATCGCCTCGCCTCCACGTCCCCGGCGTGCGTGCCGTCCTGGATCTCGGTCATGTCAGGCAGTTTAGCGAGAATTCTCAACTTTCACGCTTTTCGTGAAAACTGTGTACGCTGCCGGTATGACAAACGCGATCTCGGTGTCCGGCCTGGTGAAGGAATTCGGCCGGACACGCGCGCTGGACGGACTCGACCTGACCGTCCGCGCCGGAGAGGTACACGGTTTCCTCGGCCCGAACGGCGCCGGGAAGTCGACCACGATCCGGGTCCTGCTCGGCCTGCTGCGCAGCGACTCCGGCCACGCGGAACTGCTCGGGGGTGACCCGTGGCGGGACGCGACCGCCCTGCATCGGCGGCTGGCCTACGTTCCCGGTGACGTGACGCTGTGGCCGAACCTGTCCGGCGGCGAGATCATCGACCTGCTCGGCCGGTTGCGCGGCGGGCTGGACCCGGCGCGACGTACCGAGCTGCTCGACCGGTTCGAGCTGGATCCGCGAAAGCTTGGGCGTACGTACTCCAAGGGCAACCGGCAGAAGGTCGCGCTGGTCGCCGCGCTGGCCTCGGACGTCGAGCTGCTGGTCCTCGACGAGCCGACCTCGGGGCTGGATCCGCTGATGGAGGACATCTTCCAGGACTGCATCCGGGACGAACGGGACAGCGGCCGTACCGTGCTGCTGTCGAGCCACATCCTCTCCGAGGTCGAGGCGCTGTGTGACCGGGTGACGATCATCCGTAAGGGCAAGGCGATCGAGAGCGGGACCCTCGCCGAACTGCGGCATTTCACCCGGGTCTCGATCACCGCCGAGCTGGAGCGCCCGCTGCCGTCGCTCGCGGAGCTTCCCGGCGTGCACGACGTGCAGGCCGACGGAACCCGGTTGAGTTGCCAGGTCGACTCCGACGCGCTTTCCGACGTGCTCCGGGCGCTCGCCGCGGTGGGCGTACGCAGCCTCGTGAGTCAGCCGCCGACACTGGAGGAGATGTTCCTGCAGCACTACCAGGACACCGCCGCGAACGACGAGCTGACGGTGGTGAACCGATGACCGGTACCGCTGCCTTGATCCGGTTGATCCTGCGGCGCGACCGGGTCCGGATCCCGGTGTGGTTCGGCATCGCGATCCTGCTCGTGCTCGGCGTGGCCTCGTCCGTGTCGGGCGCGTGCCCGACCGAGGCAGCGAGGCAGGCGTTGCGCGACGCGACCGCGGACGATCCGACGCAGCTGTTCGCGATCGGCCCGATCTACGACGCGTCGGTGGCCGGGATCGCCGCCTGGCGGCCGCGTGGGCAGGCCGCCCTGCTGCTGTCCGTGGCCAGTCTGCTGCTGGTGATCCGGCACACCCGGGCCGAGGAGGAATCCGGCCGCCGGGAGCTGCTCGGCTCGGCCGTGGTCGGCCGGCAGGCGCCGTTGACGGCTGTCCTGGTCGTCGCCTTCCTCGCGAATCTCCTTACCGGGTTAGTGATCGGGGCCGGCCTGACTGGGCTCGGGTTCGCGATCGGGGGTTCGTTCGCCACCGGCCTCTCGATGGCGGCGGCGGGCTGGACGTTCGCCGCGTTCGCCGCGGTCGCGGCACAACTGACAGAAGGTGCCCGCGCCGCGGTCGGCCTCACCACGGTCGTGCTCGCCGTCCTGTACGTCGTACGCGGTCTGGCCGACCTCGGCTCCACCGGCTGGCTGTCGTGGCTGTCGCCGTTCGGCTGGACGCAGCACGTCCGGCCGTTCGCCGGAAACCATTGGTGGCCGCTGCTGCTGGTGCTCGGGTTGTGCGGACTGCTCGGCGCGGCGGCGTACGTACTGTCGAACCGCCGGGACTTCGGCGCCGGGTTGCTGCCGGCCCGGCCCGGACCGGCGAACGCGTCGCCCCGACTGCGTACGGCGTTCGGCCTGGCCTGGCGGTTGCAGCGTGGTGTGCTGCTGGCCTGGGCCGTCGGCCTGCTGCTGTTCGGTGCCGGGCTCGGCGCGGCGGCGCAGACGATCGCGAAGCAGTTGGAGGAGAGCCCGACGTTGCGCGACATGGTCGCGCGCGTCGGTGACGGCACCGCCCGTCCGGTCGACGGATTCTTCGCGCTGATCATCTACCTCACGAGTCAGGTCGTCACGATCTACGCCATCCAGGCCACGCTCCGGCCGTACGCCGAGGAACAGTCCAGCCGGATCGAGTTGCTGCTGTCCGGACCGGTCGACCGGCTCCGGTGGGCCGCGGGGCACTTCGTGCTGGCCGCACTCGGATCGGCGATCGTCCTGGCCGCGCTGGGCATCGGTATCGGCCTGGCGTACGGCGCCTCCGACGGCGCGGGTCTCGGCGAGCTGGGCGACCTGCTGGCCGCGGCACTTGTGCGGTTGCCCGCGGTGCTCGTGCTCGCCGGTATCGCGGCTCTGTGCTACGGATTCGTTCCGAGGCAGGCCGCCGTGATCGCGTACGCGGCACTGGGGCTGTGCTTCGTCCTCGAGTTCGCGGTCGAACTGTTCGGCGCGTCGTCGTCGATCCTGAAGATCTCGCCGTACGCACAGACCCCGGGCCTGCCGGTGGCCGAGTTCTCGGCCGTCCCGGTGATCGCGTTGATCGCCATCGCGCTGCTGCTGGCGGGCGGCGCTCTGGCGGGCCTACGCCGCCGCGACCTCCAGTCATGACAACGGCTGGTTAAAGCCAGCCGCGTTCCTCGGCGACCCGGAGGGCTTCGATGCGGTTGCGGGTGCCGGTTTTCGAGGTGGCGCCGGAGAGGTAGTTGCGTACGGTGCCCTCGGCAAGATAGAGGCGTGCCGCGATCTGGGCGACGCTGGCGTCGGTGCGAGCCGCGATCAGCACGTCACGTTCGCGTGCGGTGAGCGGGGACTCGCCTGCCGCCAGGGTGGCGGCGGCCAGCGCGGGGTCGACCACCCGCTCGCCGGCCGCGACCCGCCGGATGGCGTCGACGAGCGTCTCGGCCGGAGCGTCCTTGACGACGAAGCCCACCGCGCCCGCCTCCATCGCGCGGCGGAGGTAGCCGGTACGGCCGAAGGTGGTCAGGATGACCACCCGGCAGTCGGGTACCTGTGCGGCCAGGACCGCGGCGGCGGCGAGCCCGTCCAGCCCCGGCATGTCGATGTCCAGCAGCGCGACGTCCGGGGTGTGCTCCAGTGCCGCGGGTGCGACCTCGTCGCCGCGGCCCACGGAGGCCACCACCTCGAAGTCGGGCTCGAGGTCGAGCAGGGTGCACAACGCCTGCCGGATCAGTTCCTGGTCGTCGGCGAGCAGCAGCCGGATCGTCATTGCGGCGCCTCCACTCGCAAGGACCAGCCGCGGGGGTCCGCCGGACCGGCGGTCAGTACGCCACCAGCCGCGGCCACCCTGGCCCGGAGGCCGTCGAGGCCCGAGCCGGTGCCATCCGATCCGCCGACGCCGTCGTCGCGCACCTCTACGGCCGAGGCGGTGAGCGCGACCGTGCACCGACTCGCCCGTGCGTGCCGCACCACGTTCGTCAGACCCTCACGGACGACCCAGCCGAACAGCTCCTGCCGACTCGACGGCACCATGTCGCAGGCAGTGGGCAGATCGGCGGCGACCCCCGCGGCCCGCAGCAGTTCGCGGCCACGCGCGAGTTCGCCGGCAAGCGTGACGTCCTGGTAGCCGGAGACCGCAGCCCGTACGTCGGCCAGCGTCTGGCGAGCCAACTGCTCGACCGATTCGATCTCGGCCAGCGCCGCCGGCGGGCCGTCGGCGGCCAGCCGCCGGGCCAGCCCGCTCTTCACGGTGATGGCGGTGAGTGAATGGCCGAGCAGGTCGTGCAGGTCCCGTGCGATCCGGTTGCGCTCAGCATCGGACGCCAGTCTGGCGACTTCCGCCCGGGCCTCGCGCAACTGCTGGTTCGCCTCGGCGGTACGGCTGAAAGCGTGGACCAGGACAGTTGTGAAGATGACGGCCACGGCGTAGTACCAACCCTGGCCGGTGTCCCAGCCGGACACGAGCATCGGTGTCACGACGCATGCCGCGACACCCAGGCCCACGAGGGCGACGGCCGGTCGAGCACTGACTCGCGCCGCAGCGGCCGGCACGATGACTGCGGTGAGGATCATGACGGACTCGTGGGCCAGCGGAGCTACCAGGACGGCCATCACCGTCATGAACATCAGTAGCAGCCAGTACACCCGCCAGGCCGATCGCATCGATGCCATCACGACAGCCAGATAGCAGATGGAGATGCCGGCGAGGAGGATGTAGCCGACCACGAGGCCGGCGCCGCGTGCGTACTGGGCGACGCCGGCGGCCGCGAGAAACGGGTAGCAGAGCATGCCCAGCGAGAGCAACAGCCTGCGCCGCTCATCCGAGCCACGCACTTGTGTGGCGTCGAGCCGTTGGTCCACGTCGGTCACCGTACCGGCAATGGGCTGCGCGACGCTCAACGCGTGCTGAAGGCGGCGCGGACCGGGCGTGCGAGGGTCACGAGGAAGACGATCAGCAGCAAGGTGCCGCAAACCCCGTTCTCCATCTTGAACCACGCCGGGAAGGTGCCGGGTAGGGACTCGATCACGAGCACTGCCACCACTTGGGCCAGCGTGATGATCTGCACCCGGCGATAGCTGCTGCGAGAGCCGTTCGCCATCGAAACGCCGAGGGCGAAGGTGACCAGCGAGGCCACCGCGAGGACGGAACCACGGATCCAGACCGCACTCGTCACGATGTCGTGGTTGCCGCTGAACACCACGATCGCCAGCAAGGTCAGCACGCTGACCACCGCGTAGCCGCCGAGCAGCGTCCGGGCGATGCGCAACTTCTCGCGAACTTCGGGGTCGGCCATGGTTGTGTTGCTCTGTGTCGTCATGATCACGATCATCCCGAGCGTTCGTTGCGCTGTGTAGCGACGTTGCGCATCGATTCATCGTGACAATTGTCAGACGCCGGTGAGGCACCGCTCGATGATCGGGCCGAACCAGGCCGCCAGGTCGTCGACCCCGGCCGAGGCAACCGGTTCGACCTGGACGATGTACCGGGCGACCGCGAGGCCGAGGATCTGTACATTCACCATGCCGGCCCGGACCTCGGCGTCCGGTCCGGGGACCAGCTCGGCCAGGCGCGTGGTGATCTCCCGGTGGATGAACTCGCGGAGGAGCGTTTCGGACTGCTGTGGGGGTGGGGCGGAGCGGGTCAGCATCGCCAGCGGGGTGCGGTCGGAGCTGTCGAGGCTGCCGACGAGCGTACGGACGATGCGCTCGCCGATGCCGTCCAGGCCGCCGGTGAAGATCGACTCGATCGCCGGGGGTACGGCCGCGGAAAGGTTGACGGCGGCACCGAACAGGCCTTGTTTGGTGCCGAAGAAGTAGAAGACCATCGCCGGGTCGACGCCGGCCTCGGCGGCGACAGCCCGAACCGTCGTGCCGGCGTAGCCGTGCTCGAGGAAGTGGGTGCGGGCGGCGTCGAGGATCCGCTGCTTGCTCTCCGCCCCGGAACGCCAGCGGCCGGGCCGGCCGGGACGCGTCGATTCCGTCATGCGCGCGACAATACCCGCGCCTTTCAGGCGCCGACCTGAACCCGAGCGACGTCCTCGGGCGTTGCTAGACGGCTTCGGTGCGCAGGATGCGCCAGCTGAAGTAGACGCACGCGGCCAGTGCGGGCATGGTCAGCAGGGTGTTCGAGATCGCGAGCGGGATCACCTTGCCGGTCAGGTAAAGCGGCACCATCACCACGGCGCCGATCACGAACTTCGACAGGAAGACCGCCGTGCATTTCTGGTACTGCTTCCGGAGCGCCCGATCCCGCCGCCAGCCGAACCGGTCACCGCGCGCCGCTCCTACCGCGAGACCGATCACCGGCCACCGCACCAGCATGGACACGAGGAACACCGTCCCGCCGACCACGCTGGCCAGCACACCGGTCAGATAGAAGTTGACCGCCTGCCCACTGCTCCCGGCCATGAAGGACGATACTCCGACAGTGAGCAACCCGGTGGCCGCTTGCCAGTACTTCCGGTCCGTCCACACTCGTGCGACCGCAACGATGCACACAGCACCGACCGCGACCAGCGCAGCGACCAGTACTCGTTCGGTGATCAGATAGGTGATCAGGAAGACCGCTCGGGACGCGAGAGATTCCGCCACTGTGCGCCAGCCGCCGACCGCGGTGAACACCGACAACGACTTCTGCGTCAGCAGGTCGAACCTCATGCGGTTGACCCGGCAGCGGTGCTGACGGCGGGGGAGTAGCTGTCGCGGCGCATCCGTTCCTCGTACGCGCCGATCGCGGCCTGCACCTCCTGCTCGCCTTGTGCGGCCCGTACGAGTTCGTCGCACAGGCGCTGCCCGTCCTGCATCGCGAGGTTGCCGCCGAACCCAGGTGTCACGTGGATCGCGTCACCGAGGAGCGTGACCGCGGCAGGCGTCCAGGCCGGCGCCGGCGGGATCATCGCGGCCTTGAGTACGAGCGTGCGCTCCGGCCACGCCGCCTCGACGACCTCGCGCAGCCTCCGGGGAAGCTCGCCGGCCAGGTCCTGCGCCAGCCGCCACAGGGCCTGCGGTGACTCGGCCGGACCCAGCTGCTCCCGGGTCGTTGGCAACGCCCACATCAGGTAATCTTCGGCGTCGGCCACGGCTCGGGAATCCAACGTGGGCAGCAATTCCGCACGCGCTGCGGCCGGAGCCTGCGTGAAGCGCAGTACACCCATCGCCATCATCCTGCCGCCGGCCTGCGCCCGCGCGGCGCTGTGCCCGATCAGGTCGGGTAGGCCAGTGGCGGCCGCGCGTCGCAGTGGGGTCGCGCCCATGAGCATGCGCTTGCCCGTGTCGACGACGCGTACGTCCGGCAGGTACTGGCTGCGGACCGTCGACCCGATCCCGTCCGCACCGACCAGTACGTCGGCGACGTCCGTACGGCCGTCGGCGAACCACGCCCGTACGGTGCCGTCCACCAGCTGGTCGATCCGCGTGAGCTGCGCACCGAACCGCACCGCGTCGCCCAGCCCACTGAGCAACACCGCTCGCAGCAACGGCCGGTCCACCTGCCGTCCGGGCCGCACCGGCCCCGTCTTCGCGTCGAGCGTCTGGCTGCTCTCGATCACGAGCTCGCCATCCACTTCGGACAGCGTCAGAGCCTGCTCGCGCGATCCGCCCATGGTGGCCTCCACCATCGCCACCTGCGCCGGTGGCAGGCAGGCCCGTACCGCTCCCACCCCACGATCGTCGAAGTGCAGGCTGATGCCCTGCGCGCGACCTTGCGGACCGTCCCGTTCGTACACCACGACGTCGATCCCCGCCTGACGCAGTCCGTTGGCCAGCGTCAGACCACCGAGTCCCGCACCGATCACGATCACGCGCATCCGGCTGCACCTTTCTTCATCATCGATGAAGTTAACCGTACAGCAACCCCGTAAACAGCGTCGGAGTGACGACGAGGCCGAGCGCCAGAACCTCTTGGCCTCGCCCTCGAGTCAGCCGTCCTCGCCGTCTGGTGGGCAGCCGCGCGCTGCGGTGGGATGGATGACGCCCGGAGACGAGGAGTGGATCGGTGCTGAGCGATACCTTCGAACTGATGGACGAGTGGGGTCCCGAGAAGGTCGTGTGCGTTTCCGACCGGCGGACGGGGATGAAAGGCGTCCTGGTCATCGACAATTCGGCCCGGGGCATGGGCAAGGGTGGTACCAGGATGAGCCCGACTCTCACGGTGAGAGAGGTCGCCCGGTTGGCGCGCACGATGACCTGGAAATGGGCCGCGGTGGATCTGTTCCACGGTGGCGCCAAGGCCGGCATCCTCGGCGACCCCGCCGCGCCGGACAAGGAACGGATCCTGCGCGCGTTCGCCCGGGCGTTGCGGAACGAGGTGCCGAGCGAGTACGTCTTCGGCCTGGACATGGGTCTGTCCGAGGACGACGCGGCCGTGTTCGCCGACGAACTCGGTGACCTCGGCGCCGCGGTCGGTCTGCCGCGCGCGTTGGGCGGTCTCCCGTACGACGAGCTCGGCGTCACGGGCTACGGCGTCGCGGAGGCTGTCGACGCGGCCGCGCAGGTCGTCGGACTGTCGCTTGCCGACGCCAGGGTGACCGTTCAGGGGTTCGGGGCCGTCGGCTCTGCGGCCGTCGAGCGACTGGTCGCGCTCGGCGCCGTCGTGGTCGGTATTGCCACGTCCCAAGGCGCGGTACTGGACCCCGAAGGCCTCGACACCTCCGCGCTGCTTGCCCTCCGCAACGAATACGGAGACTCCTGTGTCCACCACTGCGGGACGGCGGTTCAGCCCGCTGAAGCCGTGTTGACCGCGGCTGCCGACATTCTCGTTCCGGCCGCTGTTCAAGATGTCATCGACAAGGACCTTGCTGCCGCGACCAGCGCTCGACTGATCGTCGAGGGTGCGAACCTTCCGACCACCGCGGCGGCACGCGAAGTGCTGGCCGCCCGCGGCATTCCCGTGGTACCGGACTTCATCGCGAATGCCGGCGGCATCGTCGCGGCGGCGCATTCGATGGATGCGAGGTACTCGCCGTTCACCGTCGACCCCGCCGACGTTTTCCCGATGATCTCGTCGAAGATCCGGGCGAACGTCGTCACCGTACTGGCGGAGGCCCGCAGCCGGCAGGTCCCTCCCCACGAGGCCGCTCAGCTGCTCGCCCAGGACCGGGTTCGCGCTGCCATGCGCAAGCGCGGTCAGATTCCCCCGGAGGAGATGTGATGTTCGTCGATTCGACCACGCTGCGAGCCCGCTTCGCCGGCCGGCTCTCGGATCTCTACGGCAAGGAGGTCCCGGCGTACACGACCTTGCTCGAGGTCTCGCAGCAGGTGAACAAGCGCGTCCTCGAACGTGACGGCGCGGACGCCGAGCGGCTCGGCTCGATCGATCGGGTCACCGCGGAGCGCCACGGGGCGATCCGGGTCGGCAGCCCGGCCGAGCTCGCGCAGGTGGCCAGGGTCTTCAGCGCGCTCGGTATGAGTCCGACGGGTTTCTACGATCTGCGGGACGCCCACCCGCGGCCGATCCCGGTGGTCTCGACGGCGTTCCGGCCGACCGATCGCACCGAGCTCGCCAAGAATCCGTTCCGGGTGTTCACCAGCATGCTGGTGCCCGAGGACCGGCGGTTCTTCGACGCCGACCTCGAACGACGGCTCAAGCAGTTCATCTCGCGTCGCCGGCTCTTCGATCCCGAGGTTCTCGAGCTCGCCGACCGGGCCGAGGCCGACGGGGGGCTGCAGGCGGATGCTGCCGGGCGCTTCCTCGATCTCGCCACCGCCTCGTTCGCACTGTCCGGCGAACCGGTCGACCGCGCCTGGTACGACGAACTCGAACGGGTGTCTGGTGTCGCTGCCGACATCGGTGGCGTCACCACGACTCACATCAATCACCTCACTCCGCGAGTCCTCGACATCGACGAGCTGTACGCCGACATGCAGGCCCGTGGGATCGAGATGATCGACAAGATCCAGGGACCGCCACGCTGGGACGGGCCGGACGTTCTGCTGCGGCAGACCTCCTTCCGGGCGCTGGCGGAGCCACGCAGGTATCGGGAGGCCGACGGCTCGATCGTCGACGGGACGATGCGGGTGCGCTTCGGCGAAGTCGAGGCCAGGGGGATCGCGCTGACCCCGGCGGGACGAGACCTCTACGACAAGGCCATGGCCGACCAGGACCACTGGGCCGAACTGATGCCTGGCAGCGAGCAGGAGCTCCATGACCAGCGGTTGGCGTACTTCGGCTACCGGGTCTCGCCGGCGCGGCCCGCCGCGGCTCCGGTGCCTGGAGCGACACCGTACGAGCTGGTCGCGGGTGGCTGGATCGTTGCCGAGCCGATCGTGTACGAGGACTTCCTGCCACGATCCGCGGCCGGCATCTTCGCGTCGAACCTCTCCGAAGCCGGCACGATGGACAGCGATCAGGGTGGCGCCGAACGCGATCTCGGCTGGCTCGCGGAGCGCATCGGCCGCACGGTCCACGTACCCGAGGACTTGTATCTGGCGGAGAGCACGGCGTCGTTCGAGGCCGCTGCCGAGGCTCTTTAGCCTGTCGTCCATTCGCCGCGGGCGGGCCGGAAGTCGCCGGATCGGAAGGCGCTGAGAAGGCCGTCCCAGGAGCCGTCCGGCAACATGGGGGAGCGCACCGCGAGGACGTCGCGGTACGCCCGCTCGGCGTCGAGCCGCACGCTCGTCACCCCGTCGACGGGGCGAAGGCTCAGCTCCGGCACGACCGCGATGCCGAGCCCGGCCGCGACCAGACCGTGGACGACGCCGTAGTTGTTGCTGCGATGCGCGATCGTCGGCTCGAAACCCGCGTCGGCGCAGAGTCTGCGCAGCGTGGACGCGCCGGCGGTACCGGCGCGGGCGGTGATCCACGACTCGGCTTGCAGGTCTTCGACGGTGATCCCGCCACCACTCAACGGATGTGTTTGCGGAAGCAGCAGGTACAGCCCTTCGCGCAGCACTTGTACGGCCTCGAAGTCACGCGGGACCTTCGTCGGCACCGCGCCGTACCGATAGATCAGTGCGAGGTCGAGCTCGTGTGCCTGCAACAGCCCGAACAACTCGTTGGGTTCACCCTCGGTCAGGTGCACGGCGACGCCTGGATGCGTGTAACCGAAGCGTGAAAGTGCCGCGGGGAGCAGCCGTTCGGCGGCGGTCGGGAAGGTGCCGAGGCGGATCCGTCCGACGGTGCCGCGCTGCCGCAGGACGATGTCGTCCTCCAGGGTCCGCAACTGGCCGAGGACCTGATCGGCCCGCTCCACGATGAAGTGCGCCATCGGAGTAGGGGTGACGCCGTGCGCGCTGCGCTCGAAAAGCTCGGTGCGGGTCGCCCGTTCCAAGGCCGCGATCTGCTGCGACACCGCGGACCCGGTGTAGCCGAGCTCGCGGGCCGCATCGGCGAAGGACCCTGTTCGCAACACCGCTTGGAGGGTCTGCAGCTGGAGCGGATTGAGCATGAAAGATTGTAAACGCACCGTGCCGAGATACGCCCGTCAGCGAGGTGAATACGCCTGTGGACTGGCCAAGAGATTCTTATGCTGACGACAAACCTGCTTGCCGGTGAAGGGTTCCACCTGGACCCCGATGACGGCAGGGTGGTGCCATGAAGCACGCTCGTGTCTTGCCTGCGGTGGCCGATGTGGTTGTCATCGGCGGCGGAATCATGGGTGTCAGCGCCGCGTACCACCTGGCGGCGGCCGGTCAGCAGGTCGTACTGCTGGAGAAGGGCGCGCTCGGGCAGGGATCGACCTGTCGGGCCGCGGGTGGCGTCCGGGGGTTCTTCTCCGACGAGGTGAACATCCGGATCGGCCTGCGGAGCCTGGAGGTCTTCGAACGGTTCGGGGACTTGTTCGGCACCGAGATCGACCTGCACCAGAGCGGCTACCTGTTCCTCGTGGACAACGTTGCCGACCTGGAGTTGTTCGAGCGCAACGTCGCTGCACACAACGCCGCCGGCGGCGAGAGCCGGATGGTCTCGGCGGCTGAGGCGAAGCGCCTGTCCCCGCTGATCGACACCACCGGAATCCTCGCGGCGGCATGGTCGCCTCGCGACGGACATTGCACGCCGGAGTCGGTGGTACAGGGGTACGCGAAGGCGGCTCGTACAGCCGGAGCGGTCCTGCTGACCAACTGCGCTGCCACGGGGATCGAGACCGACGGCCGCCGGATCGTCGGCGTGGCGACGGCCGCGGGCACCATCCGGACCGACCAGGTGGTCTGCGCGGCAGGCGCGTGGTCAGGGCAGGTCGGCACCTGGGTCGGGGTGGACCTGCCGGTGGTCCCACTGCGCCGTCAGATCGCGACGACCGCGCCGATCCCCGGTCTCGCTCCGGAGACACCGTTCACGATCGACTTCTCGACCTCGCTGTACTTCCACACCGAAGGCGAAGGCCTGCTGCTCGGGTGTCCCGAGGGCGTCGACTCGTGGGGCTTCGACACCGGTCGCGACCCCGCCTGGCTGGCGGTCCTGGCCGAGGCTGTCGAGCGCCGCGTCCCGGCGTTGGCGGAGGTGGGGCTCGTCAGCGGCTGGGCCGGCCTGTACGAGATGACCCCGGACCACAACGCCGTCATCGGCCGGTCGCGAACCGTGCCGGGCTTCGTCTACGCCTGCGGTTTCTCGGGCCACGGCTTCTTGATGGGGCCTGCGGTCGGAGAGGTCGTCCGAGATCTCTGCCTCGATCGCGAGCCGGTCATCGACGTCGGCTCGCTCGACGTCGAGCGGTTCGCCGGCGCGGCACCCCATCCCGAACTCAACATCGTCTGATCAGGAGCTGACCATGTCCCGCACCGATCTTCCGACCTCCGGCGTCCTCGGCGCGCAAGCGCTCGACGCCGCCCGAGCCTGTGGCGTCGACCTGACCGCCGTCACCGGCGACCAGACCCACCGCTCGCCCGTGAGCGGCGGTGAACTCGGCGGCGTACGGTGGGCCGGCGCGAGCGCGGTCGACGACGTGGTCGCCCGGTCCCAGGCCGCCTTCCGGGAGTGGCGGAAGGTGCCGGCGCCGGCCCGGGGCGCGGTGATCAAGCGGTTCGGTGAGCTGCTCGCCGAACACAAGGCCGACCTGGCCACGCTGGTCAGCGTCGAGGTCGGCAAGATCACCTCCGAGGCCCTCGGCGAGGTGCAGGAGATGATCGACATCTGCGACTTCGCGGTCGGGCTCTCGCGGCAGCTCTACGGCCGTACGACGGTGTCCGAACGCCCTGGGCACCGGCTGATGGAAACCTGGCATCCGCTCGGCGTGGTCGGCGTGATCAGCGCCTTCAACTTCCCGGTCGCGGTCTGGTCCTGGAACACCGCCATCGCCCTGGTGTGCGGCGACACGGTGATCTGGAAGCCGTCGGAGCAGGCACCGTTGTGCGCGTGGGCGTCCGCCGCGCTGCTCGACCGCGCGCTGGCCGAGAGCGGTGCGCCCGCGGATGTGTCGCAGGTCGTCGTCGGCGGCCCGGAGCTCGGCGAAGCGCTGGTGGACCATTCGGGTGTCGCTCTGGTCAGCGCGACCGGTTCGACCCGGATGGGCAAGGCGGTCGGCCCGCGGGTCGCGAACCGGTTCGGGCGATCGCTACTGGAGCTGGGCGGCAACAACGCCGCTGTCGTCACCCCGTCGGCCGATCTGGACCTCGCGCTGCGGGGCATCGTGTTCTCCGCCGCCGGCACCGCCGGGCAGCGCTGCACGACGATGCGCCGGGTGATCGCGCACACCTCGGTGGCGGCGGAGCTGACCGAGCGGCTGGTCGAGGCGTACGGCCGGCTTCCGATCGGCAACCCGTTGGCACCTGGAACGTTGGTCGGCCCACTGATCCACGGCAAGGCGTACGACGCGATGACGGCGGCGATCGCCCAGGCCGGGGTCGAAGGGGGCAAGGTGGTTGCGGGTGGGAACCGTGTCCTCGCCGACGCGGCACCGGACGCCTTCTACGTCGAGCCCGCGATCGTCACGATGCCCGGCCAGACGGACATCGTACGCAGCGAGACGTTCGCGCCCCTGCTGTACGTGCTGATGTACGACGACCTGGGCGAAGCCATTGCCCTCAACAACGATGTGCCGCAGGGCCTGTCGTCGTCGATCTTCACCCGCGACCAGGCCGAGGCAGAGGTGTTCGTGTCCGCCGAGGGATCCGACTGCGGCATCGTGAACGTGAACATCGGCACGTCGGGCGCGGAGATCGGTGGTGCGTTCGGCGGTGAGAAGGAGACCGGTGGCGGTCGCGAATCGGGTTCGGACGCCTGGCGCGCTTACATGCGCAGGGCAACGAACACGATCAACTACTCGGGCGAGCTGCCACTGGCCCAGGGCGTCGACTTCTCGGTCTGACCGCGATGACGACGGATCTCTGCGCCGAGTTACGGTCGCGAGGTGTCGGTGACGTCGACGACTCGCCGCTCGCACGCGCCATGTACGCAGGCGACGCGAGCCTGTACCGCGTCGTCCCCGGGGTCGTGGTGCGGCCGCGGCGGATCGAGGAACTGCTCGCCGTCCACGCGGCCGCCCGCGAGCTGCGGGTGCCGATCACGATGCGCGGTGCGGGGACGTCGATCGCCGGCAACGCGGTCGGCTCCGGCATCGTCGTCGACACCCGGCGGCTGCAGCGCGTCGTGTCGATCGATGCCGAGGCCCGTACGGCGACCGTCGAACCCGGGGTTGTCCACGCGGACCTGCAACGCGCGGCCGCGCCGTACGGTCTCCGCTTCGGACCCGATCCCTCCACCCACACGCGATGCACCATCGGCGGGATGATCGGCAACAATGCGTGCGGCTCGCGCGCGTTGGGCTACGGCCGTACGGTCGACAACGTCGAAGCTGTCACCGTCCTGTTCGGCAACGGCGAGACCGCGTCGTACGGCGGTGGCCGATCGGCTGCCGGTGCGACCGCGGGGCAGTTGCTGGAGTTGGCGGGCGGCAACCTCGCGCACCTGCGGACCGAGTTCGGCCGGTTCGGGCGCCAGGTGAGCGGCTACAGCCTGGAGCATCTGCTTCCGGAGCACGGCAACCGCGTGGAGCGCTTCCTGGTCGGCAGCGAGGGCACGTTGGGAACGGTGCTCGAGGCAACCGTTCGGCTAGTTCCGGACGACCACCGGCGGCTGCTGCTGGTGTTGGGCTATCCCACGATGGCCGAGGCGGCAGACGCCGTACCGGCACTGCTGTCGGCCGCGCCCGGTCGGCTGATCGCCTGCGAGGGCATGGATGCGCGGATCGTCGAGCTAGTACGCGGCCGGGGCAAGCCGGTCCCGGACCTGCCGAAGGGCGCCGGCTGGTTGTTCGCAGAGGTGGCCGGTGAGGACGGGCTCGACCTCGCGGCCCGTCTCGCTGCCGCGTCGGGCGCGCTGGAGACAAGGCTGGTCACGGATGCAGGCGAAGCGGCTGTGCTGTGGTCCATCCGCGAGGACGGCGCCGGCCTGGCCGGAGTGAGTCTCTCCAGACCGGCCCACTCCGGTTGGGAGGACGCTGCGGTGCCACCCGAGCACTTGGGCGCCTGGCTGCGCGAGTTCGAGGAGCTGCTCAGCGAGCACGGCTTGCACGGTTACCCGTACGGCCACTTCGGCGACGGATGCGTCCACTGCCGGATCGACTTCCCGTTCGAGGCCGGGGACCCCGCGAGTACGTCGGTGTTCCGGGACTTCATGATCCAGTGCGCGACCCAGCTGCGGACGTACGGCGGCTCGCTGTCCGGAGAGCACGGTGACGGCCGGGTCCGCTCCGAACTGCTCCCGCTGATGTACGACGAGACGTCGATCGGGCACTTCGCGCAGGTGAAGGCGATCTGCGATCCGGACAACCTGCTCAACCCGGGCGTCATCGTCGATCCGGTGCCGATCACGAACGACCTGCGTGCCGTACGGCCGCGCGCCGTCGTCGAGCGGCCGGGGCTGCGACTGATCCACGACGGCGGTGACCTTGGTGCTGCGGTCCATCGCTGCACGGGTGTGGGTCGCTGCGTCGCGCCGCGGACGACCGGCGTGATGTGCCCGTCGTACCTGGCGACCCGCGACGAGAAGGACTCCACCCGGGGCCGCGCCCGCGTACTGCAGGAGGCACTGGACGGGTCGCTTGTGGGCGGCCTGGGTCATGAAGCCGTCGGCGAGGCGCTCGATCTCTGCCTGTCCTGCAAGGGTTGCTCGTCCGACTGCCCGGCGGGTGTGGACATGGCGACGTACAAGTCCGAGGCGTTGTACCAGCGGTACGCCTCCGAGCGACGCCCGCGCTCGCACTACCTGCTCGGCCGGCTGCCGACGTGGGCCCGGCTCGCCGCGCCGGTGGCACCTCTGGTCAACACCTCGATGCGACTCGGGCCGTTCGCGAAACTGGCCAAGAAGGTTGCCGGAATGGATCAGCGGCGGTCGATCCCGGCGTTCGCGGCGCCGACGCTGCGACGATCGGCGCGGCGGCTCGGACGGCGGCGGGAGACGCCGGACGTCTGGATCTGGGCCGACTCGTTCACCGACCACTTCTTCCCGCGCTCGGGGCTCGCGGCGATCCGCTTCCTCGAAGCGCGCGGCCTGCGGGCGCGAGTGATCCCCGAGAACGCCTGCTGCGGCCTGACCTGGATCACCACAGGTCAGCTCGACCAGGCGCGGCGGATGATGGAACGCACCATGGGAAGGCTGGCGCCCTATGTGGAGTCCGGCGTGCCAGTTGTCGGCCTCGAACCGTCCTGCCTCGCAACGCTGCGCAGCGACGCTGCCGAGCTGACGGATTCGCCCGCGGCGAAGATCGTTGCCGACGGCATCTTGACGTTCGCCGAGCTGGTGACCAGGTTGGACCTGCCACTGCCCGATCTCAGCGGGGTACACGTGGTCGCGCAACCCCATTGCCACCACTCGGCCGTCCTCGGCTGGTCCGCGGACCAGGCACTCCTGGAACGCTCCGGTGCAACGGTGACCAAGGTGCCCGGCTGTTGCGGTCTAGCCGGAAACTTCGGCGTCGAGCAGGGCCACTACGAGGTGTCGGTGGCGATCGCCGAGACTCACCTGCTGCCCGCGGTACGCGAGCACCCGGACGCCGTCGTACTGGCTGATGGAATGTCGTGCCGGGTCCAGCTGGACGACCTCGCGCAGGTTCCCGCGATGCATCTCGCGGAACTGTTGGTGTCCAGGGTCTAGGGCATCTCGACGTCTTCGCTGCAAGCATCCAGCAATGCGGACGAGATCTGCAGCTCGCCGAGGCTGAGCGTGTCGCGGATGCGTACGACGCGGGCTTCCGCGGGGTCGGGCAGCCCGAGGCAGCCGACAGCGATTCGCAGTCCGTCCTCGAGATCCGGTACGACGACCGGGCAGGCGCTGCTCGCGGGGGAGCCACTGGTGAGGCTGTTGCGGTACGTCACCTGCCAGTCGATCTGTTCGGCCATCCGGCGCGTGATGAAGTCGGCGTTGCCGATCCCGGCCGCGTTCCCGTGGCTGGCTTGGGTGAGCTCGCCGACGACGATGTAGCGGATCCGCGGCGTGGTGAACGGTTGCTCGGACGCGACGCGGTGCCGTCCGATCACCTTCGAGTCCATCCCTGCCCCGGACACGTCCTTGCCGAACCGCTCGACGACCAGGACATCGAGTTCACTGACCGGCAACGTCGCGGTCCACTCCTTCGCCGTGCCGAGCAGGACGGCCTCGCGTTCGAGCAACCGTTCCGGCGCGACCGCCTCGACGATGCCCGTCTGGTGCGCGCCGTTCTCCACGATGCCGATGCCCGCGGCCACCCGGCCGGTGGCCAGGATCGCGTCGGCCGCGGCCACGACGACAGCCTCGAGCCCGTGGCCGCGCGCGGCGAGCCGGTGCTGGCGGGCGGCACCGTCCGGTCCGCCGAGACCGATCGCGAGCATCTTGGCCATCCCGGACTCGATCCGGCCGGAGAAGTCGGTATGCGGCTTGACCCGGTTGACCACCACGACCGCATCCGCCTCGGCCGCGGCGCGCAACATCAGCACCGGTGACCCGAGCGCTTCGGCGACCGGCACCGACCCGGTACCGCAAATGATGGGGCAGCCAACGGATTCCTCGGTGATCCCGAGGCCCGCGAGGACCTCGCGCTGACCGTGCGCGGTCGCGCCGCCGTGACTGCCCATCCCTGGAACGACGAACGGTTTCGCGCCGAGTGAGTGCAGCTGCGCGACGCAGGCCCTGACGACCGGTACGAGGTCTGTGATGCCCCGGCTCCCGACCGCTACAGCCACCCGTGCACCGGCCAGCGAAGTGAGCCCGAGCGCCGTCAGGCTCTCGCGCGTCGCTACACCTGGATCCGCGAGCGTGGCGCCGCGCGCGGGTTGGCGGACGGTCACCATGGCGGGCAACACGTCCGCGCGTACGACGCCGGTCAGATCCGCGCCGGCCGGGCCGTCACCAGAGTGCGTCATTGCCGATCTCCTCCGTCGTCCGCAGGCCGCACAGTGCCATCGCCATCTCGAGCTCGACCCGCAGCCGGGTGACGACCTGGCGTACGCCCTCGGCGCCGTCGACGGCGAGCCCCCACAGGTAAGGCCGGCCGATCAGCACCGCGTCCGCGCCGAGCGCGAGGGCCTTGAGTGCGTCGTCACCGGAGCGGATACCTCCGTCGACGAGCACCGGCACCCGGCCGGCCACTCGATCAGCGACGCGGGGGAGTGCATCGGCGGTTGGTGGGAGCGAGTCGAGGTTGCGTCCGCCGTGGTTCGACACGATGATCCCGGCCGCACCGGCCGCGATGGCGTGCTCGGCATCGTCGGGGCGCAGGATGCCTTTGACCAGGATCGGCAGGCTCCGGCCGGAACACACCCGGGCGAGCTGGTCCCAGGTCCAGCCCGCGTCCAAGGCCGGGCGGTAGATCTGCTCCGGATCCGTCACCGGCTCCAGTCCGCCGGGGAGGTTCTTCAGTACGCCGAACTCGAGCCCGTCAGGCAGCGTCACGCCGTCCCAGCCCTGTCCCGATCGCATGCCGGCGACGGGTGTGTCCATCGTGATGACCAGAGCTTCCGCACCGAGTGACGTGGCCTCGTCCAGCACTGCGGTCACATAGCCGTGGTCGGGTGCGGGATTCAGTTGGTGCCACCAAGGACCGGTCGCCGCGGCCGCGATCTCGGCGAGGGGCGTGGTCGTGTACGAACTGGCGACGTACGTCGCGCCGGCCGCACCCGCTCCGCGCACGCTCGCGACCTCGCCGTCGGGATGGACGAGCCGATGGCTACCGGTCGGACCGAGCAGGATCGGGTGCGGGCGGCGGCGCCCGAACAGTTCGACCTCGGGATCGATGCTGCGGACATCGATCCCGACTCGCGGCGCGAGCTGGATTTCCGCCCAGCGCTGCTCGTTCCACGCCGCGGTCCGGCCCGATCCGGCCGCCGACCCGATGTAGGCCGCGGCCTGCGCCGAGAGCCGGCGTTCGGCCAGGCGGGCGAACTCGGCCGGCGTCGGGATCCCTTGGTAGCTCGCGGTCATCAGGCCGGAACCGGTCTGAGCCCGGAAAGGATCCGGTCGCAGATCACGCGGATCTCGTTGTCGGTGCCGCGCTCCTGATACCGGCGGTAGGCCTCGTGCTTGGCCCAGTCGCGAACGCCGATCGGCAGCTCGAGCAGCATCCGGCGGACCTCTGCCTGAACGTCGTCCGGCCAACGGGCCTCCAGCGCGGCACGTTCGGACCCGAGATCGAACGCGCCGGCCCGGGCCGCGTCGCCCGAACGGAGCGCGGCGGTGGCTGTCTCGTCGAGCAGCCCGTTCCGGACCACCACGCCGTACGCCTGCTCGACGTACTCCTCGGACAGCAGGCCACGCTCGACGTCGGAGAGCACCTCCGGGACCGGACGCTCCATCGCAGCACCATAACCGGCACCGGCCGCCGACACGATGCTCACCACATCGCCCGGCCCCATCCGGAGTAGGTCGAACTTGCCGATCTCCGTGGACTCGCCACCACGATGCACGACGCAGTGGCCGGTCGTCCCGGCCTGCCCGCCCGCGACACCCCACGGGGCGAGGCCGAAGCGTTCCAGGCCGCGGCCTGTCACCTCGGTGTCGACGTGCAGCGCCTCGAAGTCGAGCCGCATCGCCAGCCCGCCACGGTACCGTCCGGCGCCACCGGTGTCCGGCACCAGCCCGTACCGGCGGACCACGATCGGGAGTGCGGCCTCGCAGGACTCGACCGGCGTGTTCCGCATGAATCCGCCGTACGTGCTCTCGGCCGCGTCCAGGCCGTCGGCGTCCGGCCGGGCACCGCCGCCGCCGAGGATCGGCTGGACGACCTCGACCAGTCGCTCGCCTGTGTCGTGCCGGGGTACCGCGGCCACCACCGGCGAGATCGAGCCGGACGAGCACGCCGGGATCTGGCCCGGGAGTGCCTGCGCGAGTGCGCCGTAGACGGCGTCGCCGACGCGGATCGCGGTCGCGTACCGGACGCCGATCGCCGCCGGGTGCTGCGCCGAGACGAGGGTGCCGGCCGGTGCGGTCAGCGTGACCGGGCGCAGGATGCTGCTGCACTTCGGCAGGTCGGCGTCGCGACTGGTCAGGTAGCCGACGAGCGCGAGGCACAATAGCGAGTTGGTTCCCTCGACCCCGGCCATGTTGAGGGCCGACGACACCTGCGGGTCGGTGCCCTCGAAATCGACCACGACGTCGGAGCCGCTGACCCGCAGCTCGACCTCGATCCGCACCGGTACGTCGGAGTACAGGTCGTCCTCGAGGTAGTCGACGAAGCGGTAGCTGCCGTCGGGGATCTCTTCGAACAGGCGCCGGGCGCGGGCCTCACCGTGGTCGAGGACCCTGTCGATGCCGTCGGCAACGGTCTGCGGACCGAACCGCCGAACCGCTTCCTGGACCTGCTGCTCGCAGACCTCCAGGCCAGCGCACATCGCCGCCAGGTCGCCCCGGTTGGTGTCCGGGATGCGGGTGTTGTCGAGGATCAGGTTGAGTACGTCGCTGTTCAGCTCGCCCGCGCGATAGAGCTTGGTCGGGCGCAGCCGGACGCCTTCCTGGTAGATCTCCCGCGCCCGCGGCCAGACGCTGGCCGGCACCGCGCCGCCGAAGTCCGAGGCGTGGATGAACGCGTACGCCCAGGCGAGCAGCACGCCGTCGACGAAGATCGGCCGTACGACGTGGACATCCGGGAGGTGCGTACACGGCTGGCCGATCAGGTACGGATCGTTGCAGATGATCACGTCGCCGGGTTCGTACGACGGAAAGTAGTCCAGCAACGCCTTCATGTTCGTACCGAGATAACCTGGCGCGCCGAGATTCCACGGATAGGCGACGTACTCGCCGCTGGTCGCGACGACGCCGCAGGAGAAGTCCGCGGTCTCCTTGATGAACGTCGCGTACGCGGTGCGCTCGATGACGTGCGACATGTTCTCGACGATGGCCTGGAACCGGTTGTACAGGACCTCGAGAGGGACCTCAGCCGACATGGGTGCTCGCCTCCACAATCACGTTTCCGAACGGGTCCATCGATGCCGTGTAGCCCGGAACCACCACGATCGTGCTGTCCGGCAGCGCGACGATCGCCGGGCCTTCGACCGGCCGGCGGTCGCTCAGCCGCCCGGGCGTGACGACCTGGGCCGGGATCGGTTCGGTGCCGTACCTGATCGTTCGGTGTACCGGCTCGGCGCCGGCCGGATCGCCGGTGGTGTGCGGGTGGGTCTCGGCCGTCGGACCGGGAAGATCGACGGTCGCGAAGAGCCGCAGGGACACCAGTTCCACGGCTTGACCGGGGCTGGCGATCCCGTAGCGCTGCGCGTACGCCTTCTCGAACGCTTCGCGCAGCGCGATGCTCGGCGCGCTGCCCAGCTCGTCCGGAAGCGCGACCTCGATCTCGTACGACTGCCGTGCGTACCGCATGTCTCCGGCCAGCTGAAGCGAGACGGGTGTTTCGGCACCGGTGAAGCCGCTTCGCTCCAGCCAAGCGGTTGCCTGACGCAACAGATCGGTCCGGACCGCGTCGTACGAGGTCTCGACCAGGTCGTCGACGTCCAGGTTCACCGTACGAATGAAGTCTGCTCGGGGTCGCGCCAGTACGGCACCGGTCGCACACAACGTCCCGGGAGACGCCGGTACGACGACCCGCGGTACGCCGAGTTCCTTCGCCAGTGCACACGCCTGAACCGGTCCGGCACCACCGAACGCCACCAGGACCGTCTGCTTCGGCTCGATCCCCGACTTCGCGAACACCGAGCTGCAGCCGCGGTACAGACTGGACGTGGCGATCTCGACGACCTGCTGCGCAACCGTCTCCACCCCGGTGCCGAGCACGGCGGCCAGCGGCTCGAGGGAATCGCGCGCGGCCTGGAGGTCGAGGTGCATGGTGCCGCCGGCGATGTCGACGGCTCCCATGAACCCGCAGACCAGGAACGCATCGGTCAACGTCGGCCTGGTGCCGCCTTTTCCGTAACAGGCCGGCCCTGGCTCGGCGCCGGCGCTTTCCGGCCCGACCTTGAGGACGCCGGTGTCGTCGACCCGGGCGATCGAGCCGCCGCCGGCGCCGATGGAGAAGATCTCGATGGCGGGAAGGACGACCGGAAAGTCGCCGACCTCACCGTTGCGGGACGTCACCGGCTCACCGTCGCGGATCACGGCGATGTCGGTACTCGTACCGCCCATGTCGAGGGTCAGGCCGGTGTCCACGCCGATCTCCGCGAGGACGTTCCGGACGGCCGAGATCCCCGCGGCCGGGCCGGACAGCATGGTCTGGATCGCATTGGTCGCCGCGTCGTCGATGCCGGTCACCCCGCCGTTCGACTTCGTGATCAGGCACTGCGCCGTCACGCCGAGCTCGGCCAGGCGGGTCTTGAGATCCGACAGGTACGCCTCGACTGCCGGTGCGACGTACGCGTTCATCACGGCCGCGATCGTGCGCTCGTACTCGCGGATCTCGGGCCACACCTCATGCGAACAGGTGACCTGCAGTTCGGGCCACCGATCGAGGAGAGCCTGCTTGGCCGCCCGCTCGTGCTCCGGATACAGATGTGCGTGCAGGAACGCGACGACGATGTGGTCCAGCCCCTGACTTCTCAATACGTCGACCTGCTCCAACAGTGCGTCGGCGTCGAGGGGCGTGTCCTCCCGCCCGTCGACCAGCATCCGTTCCGGTACCTCGGCCACCCGGGACCGCGGAATCAGCGGCGCCGGGCGGACGGCGAACAGGTCGACCGGCTTGCCGAGGTGCAGTCTCCGCAGCTCCAGTACGTCGCGGAATCCGTGCGTGACGACCAGGCCGAGCTTCTCACCGCGACGCTGGAGCACGGTGTTCAATGCGATCGTCTGACCGTGCACGAAGCGGGTCACGTCAGCGGGCCGGTAGCCGGCCTCGGCGAGCAGTTCGGCGAGACCGGTGACCACCGCATCTGCGGGCCGGTGCGGGGTGGTCGGCCGTTTGGCGTGGTGCCGCAGCCCGGAGTCGGTGTCGACCAGGGTGAAGTCGGTGAAGGTGCCACCGATGTCGACACCTACTTGAAGCGAGGTCACGGCTGGACCATCTCCTTGCCCGTCGTCGTGGAGGGGGAAGCGCTGTGCGCTGCATTACCAAGGGTTCTGCGGTACGTCTCGGGCAGCAGGAAGGCGATCGGTACGACGAGCAGCGCCAGTGCCGCGACGTACAGGCCAGGCGCCGACAGGACGCCGGTCCGATCGACCAGGAACTGCCCGACGAACGGCGCGGTGCCGCCGAAGATCGCGTACGCGATGTTGTACCCGGTCGACGCGCCGGAGTAACGAACAGCCGTCGGGAAGAGCTCGCACATCACCGTGGACAGGACCGCGGCCACACAACCGAACGGGACGATGAAGATGAGCTGCCCGAGGAACGCCGTACCCGGGGCGCCTGAGGAGAGCACGACGAAGGACGGCGCCGCGAGCACGAGCAGTCCGATCGCGCCGGTGATCAGCACCTTCTTCCGCCCGATGCTGTCGCTCAGCCGTCCGTAGAGCGGCACGAGGACACAGACCAGCGCGACCACGATGCTGTTCGTGACGGTGGCCGTCATCGGGTCGGTGCCGACGTTCTTCTTCAGGTACGTCGGCATGTAGCTCGTCAGCGTGTACATCGCGACCGAGTTCAGCCCGGCGATCCCCATCACCATCAGCACCGCCGGACGATGCCGGGACAGAACGGTGCGCAGCGGCGCGGACTCCTTGCCACCGTGTTCCTCGAGCGCACGGAACTGCGGAGTCTCGGCGATCTTGAGTCGCAGGTACAGGCCGACCAGGGCCAGCGGTCCGGCGAGGACGAACGGCAGCCGCCATCCCCAGGACGCGTACGCGTCCGCGGGCATCGCGGTGAAGGCCAGCACGATGAACCCGGCGAACGCGAACGGAACGGTGCCGGTGGCAACCGAGATGCCCGCCCACAGGCCGCGGCGGCCGGACGGGGCGTGCTCGACCAGGAACGTGGAGGCGCCCGTGTACTCACCTCCGGAGAAGAAGCCCTGACCCAGCCGGGTGAGCACCAGCAGGATCGGGGCGGCGACGCCGATCGCTTCGTACGTCGGAATCAGACCCATCAGCACCGTACAGACGCCCATGCCGAGGACCGCCGTCGACAGGACGCTCCGCCGGCCGATCTTGTCTCCGATCCGGCCGAGCACCAGGCCGCCCAACGGCCGGAGCAGGAAGCTGACGCCGAACACGGCGAGCGTGCTGAGGACGGCGACCGTGTCGTTTCCGTGCGGGAAGAACGCGTGCGAGATCGCGGTGGCCGAGTACGCGTACAGCGCGAAGTCGTACCACTCGACGAGGTTGCCGATCGCGGCCGTCGCGACGACGCGTGACTGCGTGGGGGCGGGGGCGGGGGAGGGGGAGGGGATGGTTGAAGACATGGGTCACCTCTGCCTTCAGGGCTGCGGACGCAGCCCGAGGTCGGAGAGTAGGGACGTGAGCAGGGCGAGGGCCTCGGGATCGTCCTCGACCGCGAGCCGGGGCAGCCGCGGGTAGCCGGCCGGCTTCCCCAGCAGCCGCATCACGGCTTTGAGTTGTGCTTGGGCTCCGCCGGCCACCCCGTTGCCGTCGGGCGTGTTGAGTGTGCTCCGGACCCGGTCGAACTCCGCCGCGATCGCCAGTGCGGCGGCCGTGTCGCCTGCCCACAGGAGATCGAAGGCCTCGGCCGTACGTGGGCCGAGGAGCATGCCCGCGCCGAAATGCCCGTCGCCGCCGTACCCGCCGGCCATCAGGCTGAGTCCTGCCGGTGTGAGGAGATTGCCGAAGACGCGAACCCGGTCTCCGACGAGTCCGATCGTGCGATGGAACTGCAGATCATCGGAGGTGCTGTCCTTGACCGCGACGACGTTGTCGATGTTCGCGACCTCGTCGAGCGTCTCGGGAGCGATGTCGGTCGAGACGTCGGCCGGGATGTTGTAGGCCATGACCTTGCCCGGGATGCGAGCGGCAGTCCGTTCGTAGAAGGCCACGACCTCGGCCTGGGTCAGCCGGGCCGCCGGTGGCGGCGAGTAGACCACGCCGTCGGATCCGGCCTCGCAGGCATGCTGGGCGAGCTCGATCGTCTCGGCTTCGTGGATGCTGGAGACGCCGATCAGGATCGGTGCACGTCCGCGGAGTTCCTTGATCGCGATCTCCGCGACCCGGATCCGTTCTTCCACGGTCTGGCAGTACCACTCGCCGGTGCTGCCGTTCGCCAGTACGCCGTGTGCCCCGTCGTCGGCGAGGCCACCCAGTACTTCGGCCAGGGCGCTCTCGTCGAGCGCGCCCTGCCGGGTGAAGGGAGTTGGCGCGGCGGCGAAGTAGCCGCGCCAGTCGACGTCGTTGCGATCCATTCCGCGCTGCCTCCTTGGATATTCGGTATTACTGAACGGCGTTCGGTCTTGCGGTGTTGTGATCCTGCGGGCTCGATCGGTGCGAGTCAAGGGGCAATTCGCAATTGCTGATAGGCTTTCGGTATGACCGAACGACAGCCACGTTCGCGGGTCCAGAGCGTCGACCGTGCGGCCCTCGTGCTCGAGATCCTCGCGGGCGTCGATGCCCGGGGTGCCGGTCTGGGGGACATCGCCGAGAAGGTCGGCGTCGCCCGCAGTACCGCACACGCACTGCTGCGTACGCTGGAGGCGAACGGTTTGGTCGCCGAGGTCGCCGGTCCGCGGTTCGTCCTCGGTACGGCGCTGATCAGGCTCGGCGACATCGCGTCGCGGCATCTTCCGATCGCGGACCTCGCGCGTCCGGTGCTGTCCGCGCTGGCTCGCGAGACCGGCCTGACGACGCGGCTGGCGATCGCCGACAACGGCTACCCGGTGTTCGTCGCGCGCGTCGACGGCCCTGGCATCGTCCGCTTCCACACCCCGCTGGGCGCGCGCGAGACCCCGAACTCGAGCGCGGCCGGCAAGGTGATCCTCTCGGACCTCGCCGACGAGGAGGTGCGCGCGGTCCTCGAGCGTGACGGACTTCCGCGCCGTACCGCCAAGACCATCGTCGACGCCGAGACGCTGCTCCACGAACTCGCCACGGTGCGGGCGCGCGGATTCGCCGTCGACGACGAGGAGGACCTCGAAGGAGTCTTCTGCGTAGCGGCCGGTGTCCGGTCCGCTGCCGGCCGCGTCGTCGGCGCCGTCTCGGCCACCGGCATCGCCTCGGAACTCCGCACCCGCTCCATCGACGAACTGGGCACCATAGTCGCCCGCCACGCCACCGACCTCACCACCCGCCTCACCCGCTGACTTCGCCGAATCGGTATGTCGTCGAGCAAGCGCGGGTCAGGAGTTGGTAGCCGCTCGCTCGACGAGCTGCTCGAGCACGAGGCCGGCGACCTCCGGCGGGGTCTCGTCGGCGACGGTCACGACGACGTCGCCGACGCCGCGCTCCGTCATCAGCTGGTGCAGTTCGTCGCTGCGGCGCAGGTGCCAAGCCAAGGATTCGCCTGACTCCCGGCGGCGCAATCGTTCGTGGAGCCGGTCGAGTGGGACGTCCAACCGGAGAATCACGATCGAGGCCCCCGGGATCGCGTCCTCGTAGTCGCTGCGCTGGTCGGGATGTTCGACGATGTCGGTGAGCAACAGCCACCCGGCTCCGCGCTCGGCGAAGTGAGGCCAGATCGCGCTGAGGTTGGTCAAACCGAGGTGGGTGTGGAACGGGTCGTCAGGATTTGCCGGCCAGAGGGCGCGGAGGGTGTCTAGGTCTAGGGCGGCTACGGGTTTGCCTTGGTGGGCGAGTAGTTCGGCCAGGTGCTGCATGGTTGTGGTTTTGCCTGCGCCGACGGGGCCGGTGATCACGACGACGACGGGCCTCATGTGGGCCATCGTTCCATGCCGGCTGACCCTGGGCGCCGTACGGTTGGGGTATGGCTGGAGGCACGGGGCAGGGGAAGTTTGCCAAGAACCTGGTGAAGTACGGGGTGCGGTACGGGCCGCTCGTGGTCGAGGCAGTGCGGCATGGGCGGGAGCCGGCGCAGCAGGCGGTGCAGGCCGCGTGGGCGAAGCGGACCGCGCGCCGCAAGGCGTTCGAGCATGCGACGACGGTCCGCGACGGGACGCTGCTCAAGGTGATCAAGGACGGGCAGGCGATCTTCTTCGTGTTCTCCGGCGACGCGATCGTGACGACGTACCCCGCCGTACCGCAGGCCACCTACCCAGAGCTGCTCCGGCACGCGGACCTCGACAAGCGCGAGACCCCGGTGATCCTGCCATCTCGCGGCCCGCACCTGCCGCGGATCCGCCGGAAACGTTGACGCGCGCGTAACATTCCGGACCCGGCGGGGCAACACCTCCAACGCACAGTGGGAAGCACGTTTCCACGAGGGAGGGCGTCCGCATGCTCTGGAAGATCAGGACCGAACTCGCCGACCGGCCCGGTGCGCTGGCCGAACTCGCTGCACGGTGTGGTGCGGACGACATCAACATCCTTCACCTGGAGGTCTTCACCTCCGAGAACGGCGCGGTCGACGAACTGGTCGTCTCGACCGGCGTCGGCTGGACCGCCGACGACCTGACCGCACTGGTCGCGGAAGCCGGTTGTTCCGGTACGACGGTCCGCCCGTGCCAGGCGGAAGTACTCCACGACGCCCCGACGAGGTACCTGCGTGCCGTACTGCGGCTGATCGACGACCCCGTGTCCGTCGACGACGAACTGGGGAACCTGCAGGGCTTCGACGAATACACCCCAGCCGAGTGGGCGCGGGCCGACGTACTCGTGGAGATCGCCGGCCGGCTGGCCGAACGCCTCGAAGCACCCGCCGGCCCGCGGCCTGGCAGCGGTGTCCCGGAGCTCCGTACGGCAACCGTCGACGATGCGGCGGCCGTCGTCGCGATGCACGACCGCTGCTCGTACGAGAGCCGCACCCGCCGGTACCACGTACCGATGCCGAAGCTGACCGCCCGTACGGCCCGGCACCTGTCCGCGCCGGCCGGTGGTGTGTCGATCGTTGCGACCGTCGGCAACGCGGTGATCGGGATGGCGACGGCCGCGCCGTGGGAGGAGCTGGGCAGTACGACGATGGAGGTCGCCGTACTCGTCGAGGACGGCTGGCAGGGACAGGGTCTCGGGCTACGGCTGCTGCGCCAGGTGGTCGACGGCGCTCGGCAGCGCGGCGCGGACCGGATCGTGTGCATGGTGCAGCCGGAGAACGCCGCGATGCTCCGCACGCTGGAGCGGTTGCGGATGCGGTCGCGGGTGGTGCGGGACGGCGACAGCCTGATGGTGAGCGTCGCCCTGTCCGACCGGAGCCTGTCGCATGCGGTGGATCGGCCCGGCGTGCCATATCGTCATACGCGTGCCACCCCTTCCCACTGGTCGGAACCCACACGGTCTGCTGGTCAACCTGCCCGCGAGCACACGCTCGCCGCTCTTTCAGCTCTTCAGCCGCTTTCTGGTAGCGCTGGGGCTGCTGGCAGTGATGGTGCTGATCGTGGTGGTCGACCGTGACGGGTACCGGGACAGCTACGACGGCAAAGTCGGGCTGATCGACAGCATCTACTACGCAACGGTCACGCTCACCACGACCGGGTACGGCGACATCACTCCGGTGTCGCCGGCCGCCCGGCTGGTGAACGCGTTCGTCGTGACTCCGCTGCGGATCGCGTTCCTGGTGGTTCTGGTCGGTACGACACTGGAAGTGCTGGCCAACGAGGGTCGCCGGATCATGCGCGACACGCGCTGGAGGAAACGGATGAAGGACCACACCATCGTCGTCGGCTACGGCACCAAGGGCCGGTCCGCGGTGCAGACCCTGCTGAGCAACGGCGTCAAGCGCGACAACATCGTGGTGATCGACCCGCGGGCCCAGGCGATCGGTGACGCGGGCAACGACCAGATGGCCGCCTTCCACGGCGACGCGACGAACCGGACGGTACTGCGGCGCGCCGAGGTGGTGTCGGCCCGCGAGGTGATCGTGACCACCGACCGGGACGACTCCGCCGTCCTGGTCACGCTGGCCGTGCGCCAACTGAACCCGAACGCGCACATCGTCGTCGCGGTCCGGGAGGAGGACAACGTCCCGCTGCTGCGGCAGAGCGGCGCGGACGCCGTCGTCACGTCGTCCGAGGCGGTCGGCCGGTTGCTCGGTCTGTCCGCGGTCAGCCCGAACCTCGGCGAGGTGATGGAGGACCTGCTGACGTACGGCGAAGGGCTCGAGGTCGCGGAGCGTCCGGTGCTCGGCCGCGAGGTCGGGAAGCCGCCGTCCGCGGTTCCGGACCGGGTGGTCTCGGTGGTCCGGGACGGAAAGGTCCATCGGTACTACGACGCCAACGTCTCGGTCCTTGCCGCAGGCGACAAACTGATCGTCGTCCGCCCCGCCAAGGAAACCCCTTGGGCGGAGCGCCCAGGTGCCGATGAGGACGAAGACTGAGCCCAAGCTGAGAAGCGTGTTCAGCTATTGACAGTGGGTGACAGCGAGGAATAAGTCTGGCTGTGTTGCACCGACGGCGGCCCGTTTGGGGGGCCCTGCGCCGTCGCCGGCCCAGCCTCGGGCCCCCTGCTGCGGGGTGGAGGCGCGCCGATGCGCAGATCGGGTTATCGGTGGAGAAATCGCTGGGGTATAGGGGCCGCGGTCATCACACTCGCGATCGCGATGATGCCGGCTCTGGGGTGGCAGGCAACGGCTGCGGCGCCGGCCGCGGTCAAGCCGAACGCGACCAACATGCTGGACTGCAACGGGTTCAGCCCGAAGTACAACACGGTCAAGCACGGACTCGGTGGGCTGTGTACCGACCCGGTCGAGGTCGACCGGAACGGAGTGCCCTGGCGATTCGAGGACAACGAGCACTACATCGGCCACGACGAACCGTCGGTGAAGTTCATCTCCAACCAGGCCGGTAGCGCGAACGACATCACGTACTTCATGCGCCTGGCCAAGGACCCGAAGGCGACGCCGACCGTGGACAGCCCGGCGGTCAGCAAGTACGCCGAACTCAGTCCGGCGCCGTGGTTCGGACTTCCGCTGTGCGACCCGAAATCGTATCCACTGAACCCTTGTACGCCGGACAGCGACAGCAACAGTTCCGCGATCAACAACCCGAACAGTGCGGGTTCCGCGTTCATGGAGCTGCAGTTCTATCCGCCGGGGTTCGGGCCGTTCATCGACGGGCCGAGCTGTGACCCGAGCGAGTGGTGCGCGGCGCTGACGATCGACAGCCTGGCGTGCACGTTCGGGTTCGCGACCTGCAACAACAACTGCATCGAACCGGTGAACTTCTCGTACCTGCAGACCGACGGTGTACCGCCGGGTCCGCCGAGTCCGCAGCTCACCGACGTGTCGACGCTGACGCCGAACAACAAGACCCTGAAGATGCACCAGGGCGACGTACTACGGGTGGTGATGCGCGACACAGCGCACGGTCTACTTGCCGAGATCAACGATCTGAGTACCGGCCGTTCCGGCTCGGTCGTGGCGTCCGCGGCGAACGGGTTCATGAACACGAACATCGCGGACTGCACCGGGACGCCGTTCGACTTCCACCCGGAGTTCAGCAGCGCGCAGCAGCAGAACCAGGTGCCGTGGGCCGCGCTCGAGGGTGGCGTGCTGATGCAGGACGAGCTCGGTCACTTCGAGGCGTGCTCCAGCGTGTCGAGCCAGCTGCCGGTGAACGACACGTTCCCGAACGGTCAGAGCTTCTCCGACCAGCAGGTGTACCAGGTCTGCAACGGTGGTGCCGAGGGCAACGGTTCCGGTGAGGGTCCGTGCGACCCGGCGACCGGGATCTGCCAGCACGCGACCACCGAGACCGGGGCCGCGTGCCCGACCAACGATTCCGCGTCGGGTGCCAACTGTGAGTTCTCCGGTGCGAACTGCATGATCGCCGGGCCGCGGATCACCGTGGTGAACGGCAAGGCGGTGATCGAGCGGTGGCCGATCGCCGGTTGCCAGGAGAATGTCTTCCAGAACGGCGATCTGGACTTCGACGGATCGTCCTACCAGGCCGACTGGCCGGACGGGACAGCTGGTCATCCGACCTCGTTCGAGTATCTCGGGCCGTTCACCGGCGGCGGGCACTCGTATCCGTCGGTACAGTTCGAGACCAACGTCGGCGCGTCCGAGATCCTCTGCAACACGATCACCGGTGCGGGCTGTACGGCGCCACCGGCCGGCGCGGCGTTCTACCCGTTCTGGTCCCTCGGGCGGTCGTCGCTCGGGTCGGGCGTGTGTACGTGGAACTTCGGCAACGTGATCGCCGGCCGGACGGTGCAGACGTTCGGCAAGACGGCACAGTACGGCACCCCGAACCTGGCCCGCTTCGGCGGTACGTCGACGAGTCCGGTACTCCCGAACCCACAACTCAGCACCTGGTGCTGATCCCCACCTGAACGGGGTCTTCGAGCACCCATCGACCATTTCCCGGTTGGTGGGTGCTCGAGGTTGTGCGGGCGCCGGGGACGGTCTATTGTCTGGCCTGTAAACGATTACAAGAACGATTACAGGAGGCCGGCGTGAGTCGTCCGACGATCGCTGGGGTGGCCCGTGCGGCCGGGGTCTCGGTGGCGTCGGTGTCGCGCGTGCTGAACGGGCTGCCGGCCACCGACGAGATGGTCGAGCGGGTGCAGCGCGCGGTCGCCGAGCTCGGGTACGTACCGGACGCGCGGGCGCGGTCGCTGAAGGTCGGGCGGACGTTCCAGCTGACGCTGGCGGTCGCGGACATCGGCAACCCGGTGTACGTGACCAGGATGCGCGCCGTCGAGGAGGTCGTGTCCGCGGCCGGCTACCGGCTCGTCGTCACGGCGACCGGGCCGGAGGTGGCCGACGAGATCGCGCTGGTGCGGGGGATGGCGCGTGGGTACGCCGACGGGCTGCTGATCAGCCCGATCCGCGTCAACGACGACCTGATGAAGTCGATCCGCGAGTGCGAGGTGCCGGTGGTCGTCGTCGGTGACGTCGCCGCCAAGGCAGGGGTCGACACGGTTCGCGCCAACTCTCCCAAGGGCGTGCTGCTGGCTGTGGAGCACCTGGTTGATCGCGGTCGTACCCGCATCGCCTTCCTGAACGGGCCTACCGACACCGTCCCCGGCGCCGCGCGGGCCAAAGGTTTCGCCGATGCGCTCAACGAACACGGTTTGGAGCCCGTCGCCGTAGTCGAAGCGAACGACTTCACCTTCGCCGCCGGCCGCACCGCATCCCTGGAACTGCTGAAGAGCGGGGTGGGACCAGAGCCCCGTTCTGGTGGGACGACTGCCGCGTCCCGCGCCCCCGGCGTGGACGCCGAGCGTGGTGCGCCCGGCTCCTCCCGCCCCGGCGGGAGGGCTGCCGCCGGCTCCTCTCGTCCTGGTGTGACGGCTCCCGCCCCCTCCTCCCGCCCGAAGGGCGGGTTTGATGCGGTGGTGTGTGCCAACGATCTGTTGGCGGTGGGGTTGATGCATGAGTTGGCTGCTGTTGGGCTGCGGGTTCCTGAGGACGTGGCTGTGGTGGGGATGGATGACAGTGAACTGGCCGAGCAGAGTTTTCCGCCGTTGACGAGTGTGAATCTGGGGTCGGCCGAACGTGGCCGGCGGGCGGCCGAGTTGCTGTTGGCAAGGATCGAGGACAACGACCGGGCGCCGCGGCGGATCGTCGTACAGCCGTCGCTGACCGTCAGGAGGTCCACCCCGTGACCGCGACCCTGGCCGCACCGGCGCCGGTCAAGAACAAGCAGGGCAAGCCGAAGCAGAACCGGGAAGCGATCCTGCTGTTCCTGCCCGCGTTGCTGCCGGTGCTGATCCTCAGCGTCTATCCGCTGATCCGCGGCATCGCGCTCGGCTTCACCGACGCCCGCGCCGGCCTGCGCGTCGAGACGAACTTCGTCGGCTTCGACAACTTCGCCAAGCTGCTGCACAACGACCTGTTCTGGGCGTCGTTCCGGATCGGCGTGATCTGGACGTTGTCGGTCACGATCCTGCAGTTCGTCGCCGCGCTCGGCCTGGCGCTGCTGCTGAACACCGACCTCAAGTTCCGCGGCGTCGCCCGGACGCTCGCGTTGATCCCGTGGGCGATGCCGCCGGTGGTCGTGGCGATCATGTGGCGGCTGCTGCTGCACCCTACGAACGGCCCGGTCAACGAGATCCTGCAGAAGCTGCACCTCACCGACCATCCGATCAACTTCCTCGGCGACTTCGGTACGGCGCTGCCGGCCGTGATCGTGGTGGGGATCTGGGTCGGCATGCCGATGACGACCGTCACGCTGCTGGCCGGCCTGCAGGGCATCGACCGCTCGCTGTACGAAGCGGCCGCGGTCGACGGTGCCAGTGCGTGGCGCCAGTTCTGGAACATCACGCTGCCGCAGCTGCGGACGGTGATCGTCGCGATCACCAGCCTGGACATGATCTGGAACTTCAACTCGTTCGGCCTGGTCTACGTGCTCACCGCGGGCGGGCCGGGCGGCAAGACGATGCTGCCGATGCTGTTCGCGTACAACGAGGCGTTCCGGTACGGGAACTTCGGGATGGCCGCAGCGATGGGTGACGTGATGGTGGTCATCATCATCCTGTTCCTGTTCTTCTACCTGCGGAACCGGCTCCGGAGCGAGGCATGAGGACCCGGCCGGCCACCCGCGCGCTGCAGTACGTCGCGGTCCTCGCATACCTGATCTTCCTCGGGTTCCCCCTGCTCTGGCTGATCTCCAGTTCGCTCAAGTCGCCGCAGGAGTTCGCGAGCATCACACCGTCGATCCTGCCGAAGCACTTCGACTTCTCGAACTACAGCGACGCGCTGAACGAGCAGGGCCTGGTACGCGGTCTCGGCAACAGCCTGCAGATCTCGATCTACAGCACGATCCTCGTACTGATCGTGGCGCTTCCGGTGTCGTACGCACTGGCCCGTTTCCGCAGCCGGCTGCGTCCGCTGACGAACGGCTGGATCCTGGTCAGCCAGGTGTTCCCGGTGATCCTGATCGTGATCCCACTGTTCATGATCCTGCGTCCGTTGCACCTGACGAACACGATCCCCGGCGTGGTGATCGTCTACATGGTCTGGTCGCTCCCGTTCGCGCTGTGGATGCTGCAGGGGTACGTCGCCGCCGTGCCGCGCGAGCTGGAGGAAGCGGCGTCGGTGGACGGCGCTTCGCGACTGCGCACGATCGTGTCGATCGTGATGCCGCTGCTGCGGCCGGGGCTGATCGCGACCGCGATGTTCACATTCACCTCGGCGTGGAACGAGTTCTTCTTCGCCCTGGTCCTGCTGCAGGACCCGCAACTCAAGACACTCCCGCTGGTACTCGCCCGCTTCGTCGGTGCCGAGGGCCAGGTGCAGTTCGGCCCGCTCGCCGCAGCCTCTGTCCTGGCGACCGTGCCCAGTCTGGTGTTCTTCGCCTTCCTCCAGCGCCGGTTGACGTCCGGCCTGCTGAGCGGCGCAGTCAAAGGTTAGGAGAAGCAATGAAGAAGGTCATGACCGCGTTGTTCGCGGCGGGTGCACTGGTGGCACTCGCGGCGTGTGGGGGCAACGGCAACAACAGCAGCGCTGGCAATTCGGATGAAAAGGTGACGCTGAAGTTCCAGAGCCTTGCCTTCCAGAAATCCACGGTCGCGGCGACCAAGAAGATCGTCGACAGCTGGAACGCGAGCAACCCGAACATCCAGGTCGAATACGTGCAGGGCAGCTGGGACTCGGTGCACGACCAGCTGGTGACCCAGTTCCAGGGCGGGACCGCGCCGGACATCATCCACGACGAGTCCTCCGACATCACCGGCTTCAACAACCAGGGCTACCTCGCGGACCTCTCGCCGTACCTGAGCCAGGAGACCAAGGACGCGGTCTCGCAGGGTGTCTGGGACACCACCTCCAAGGACGGCAAGATCTACGGCGCGCCGACGCTGCTGCAGTCGTACGTCGTGTTCGGCAACACGGCGATGCTCAAGGCCGCCGGCGTCACCGCGACCGGTGACTCGCTGAGCTGGGACGACCTGGCCGCGGACGCGAAGAAGCTGACCAAGGCCGGCAAGTACGGTCTCGGCTGGGGCCTGAAGAGCCCGACCGCGACGATGCTGAACCTCGGCCTGAACTTCGACGCGAAGTTCTTCGACGGCAGCGGCCAGGACGCGAAGGCGACCGTCGGTGACGCCGAGCTCGAGGTGCCGAAGCGGATCCACGCGATGGCCTACGACGACAAGTCGATCGACCCGACCTCGCTGACCCAGGGCGGGACCGACGTGCTGCCCGGGTTCTACGCCGGCAAGTACGCGATGATTGTCGCGGGCAACTACGTCGCGCAGCAGATCCTCTCCGAGGCGCCGAAGGGCTTCCAGTGGGAGGTGCTGCCGCCGCTGAAGGGCACCAGCACCAAGCAGGCCGCGAACCCGCAGACCCTGTCGGTGCCGGCCGAGGGCAAGCACGTCGAGCAGGCGGCGAAGTTCGTCGACTACTTCATGAAGGCCGACAACCTGGCCGCGGTCGGTCAGGGCGACAGCCTGATCCCGAGCACGCAGGCGGCCCGGGACGCGATCCAGAAGGCGACCGGCGGCAAGGACGGCTGGCAGCAGACGCTTGCCTCCGGCACCGAACTCACCAAGGCGCCGTTCCAGAGCGTGGACAACTACCCGAAATGGAAGGACCAGATCGCGACCCCGGCGTTCCAGGAGTTCCTGGCGAACAAGACCGACCTCGCGACCCTGGGCAAGAAGCTGAGCGACGGATGGGGTCAGGTCAACAACTGATGCCGGAAAAAGGCAACACAGCGCTGGAAGAGAAGGCAGTAGGAGTCCTCGCCGGTGCCGCCGTCGGCGACGCGATCGGCGGCGCCGTCGAGGGCTGGACACCGGAGGCGATCCGGGAACGGCACGGCGGCTGGGTGCGCGGCATCGTCGGCCCGTGGTACGACGACTGGCGGACCGCGCGTCCGATCTCGCCGTACCACAAGGGCGACGGGCACATCACCGACGACACGTTGATGACGCACGCGCTGGTCGAGGTGTACGACGAACGCCGTACCCATCTCGACGCGTACGCGGTGGCCGAGTCGCTGGTGCCGAAGATGATGACCGGGACTCGCTGGATCCCGGAGTTCGAAACCGACGCGTTGCTGCTGCAGCGGGTGTTCCTGGCCGAGAAGTGGCTGGTCGCCCGCCTGCACTACGGGCACGTCGACCCGCGCGAGGCCGGCGTCGGCAACATCGTGAACTGCGGCGCGGCGATGTACATGGCGCCGGTCGGGATCGCCAACGCCGGCGATCCGGAGGGTGCGTACGCCGAGGCGCTCGACGTCGCGGCTGCGCACCAGTCGAGCTACGGGCGGGAGGCGGCCGGCGTGTTCGCGGCCGTCGTCGCCGCCGCGATGATCCCGGGCGCGACGCCTGCGTCCGCGGTCGAGGCGGGCCTGCGGCTCGCCAAGGACGGCACCCGGCAGGCCGTCGAGGCGGTCGCCGAGGCGGCAACCGGGATCACCGACTGGGAGCAGGCGATTCCGGTACTGCGGAACGCGATCGAGCCGTACGACCTGGTCGGGCCGAACTACCGCGAGCTGTCGATGGACTCGCGGCGGCCGAGCCGTACCAAGGCGATCGAGGAGTTGCCGGTCGCGCTCGGGTTCGTGCTGGTGTCCGAGGGTGACGTACGGCGGGCGGTTCTGGGCGGGACGAACTACGGCCGGGACGCGGACTCGATCGCGTCGATGGCCGGCGCGATCACCGGCGCGCTCCAGGGCGCCGGCGGCGTACCCCAGGACTGGGTGACGGACATCGCCACGGCGAGTAAGACGGATCTGCTGGCGCCCGGCCGGGTGATGGCGGGGGTCGCGCAGGACATCCGCGCCGCCGACGCCGAGCGCTGGGCACGGCGGAACGAAACGCTGGACGTTCTGACGCGATGACACAGTAGTGGAGGGACTGAAGCGATGAGATTGTCGTGGGTGCAGCCGGAGGACCTGCTGCCGCACCAGTTGGTGCAGGCGCGGTCCGAGGGGATCGACGTCACCGACGTGCAGGCGCGCTGGATCGCCGCGGGCGGTACGACGGACGCGCCGGTCTCCGGTGCCACCGGCAAGCCGGCGCCGCCCGCGCTGCGGGCGCTCGCGAGGGAACTGATGGAGGTGCTCGACGCCAGGACAGGGGACTGGCGTGAACCCGTCGTCCCGGACCTGCCAGTGCTTCCGGGGCCGGCCGACGAGGCCCGTACGCTGAACGCTTGGCTCGGCCGCTGCGCCGGGAACCTGCTGGGCAAGCCGGTCGAGAAGATCCCGCGAGAAGGCATCCGGGAGATCCTGGCCAGCTCAGGACAGTGGCCGCTGACGCAGTACATCACCGCGGCCGGCGTGCCGGACGAGGTCCAGCAGCGCTGGCCGTGGAACCGGCGGTCGAGGACGACCAGCCTGCGCGAGGTCATCGACGGGATGCCGGAGGACGACGACATCAACTTCGCGATCCTCGCGCTGCTGATGCTGGAGCGCTTCGGATCCGACCTTCGTACCGAGGACGTGGCGCAGAGCTGGCTCGACGACCTGCCGGCCGGCCGGGTGTTCACCGCCGAACGTGTTGCCTACCGCAACCTTCTCGAAGGGGTCGACCCGGAGCGCGCGGCGCAGGTCGGGAATCCGTTCCGGGAGTGGATCGGCGCGCAGATCCGGACCGACGCGTACGGCTGGGCGCACCCGGGCGACCGGACGGCGGCCGCCCGGCTCGCCCTCGTCGACGCCAGGCTCAGCCACACCGGCGCCGGAGTCGACGGCGCGCTCTGGGTGGCGGCGATGTCGGCCGCGGCGCTGGTCCTCGACGATCCGGTTGAGGCCGCGACCGCGGGCCTGGCGGTGGTGGACGAGCAGGGCGCGATCGCGCGCGCGGTGCGCTTCGGGCTGACGCTCGCCGACGCGAAGCTCGACGAGGCACTCGACGCCTTGCATGCCGAGTACGGCGATCTGCACTGGGTGCACGCCGTGAACAACACCGCGCTGACCGCCTATGCCCTGACGGCCCCGGACTTCGGTAGCGCGATCGCCCGGGCGGTGATGGGCGGCTGGGACACCGACTCGGCCGGTGCCACCGTGGGCGCGGTTTTTGGCGCGACGCGTGGGGTTCCGGCAGAGTGGTCGGCACCACTGGACAACCGGGTGACCACGAGCCTCCCGGGGATGAACCAGATCGCGATCGACGAGCTGGCGCGGCGGACTGTGGAGGTGGCCCGGGGTGGAGCCTGACGTTGTACCTGACGTTGTAGTAGTAGGAAGCGCGAACATGGACCTGGTCCTGCCGGTCCAGCGCATCCCGCGTCCGGGTGAGACGGTCCTGGCCGGGCTGATGACCCGCGGTCCGGGCGGCAAGGGCGCGAACCAGGCGGTCGCGTCCGCCCGCGCCGGCGCCCGGACGGCGATGGTCGTGGCGCTCGGCGACGACGAGGGCGGCGCGCTGCTGCGGGACGCGCTCGAGGGTGTGGACCTGTCGCTCGCGACCACCGCCGACGCCCCGACCGGTACGGCGATCATCACCGTCGAGGAGAGCGGCGAGAACTCGATCGTGGTCGCGCCCGGCGCCAACCGCGAGCTGACGTTGTCGGCGGATGCGCTGGCCACGATCGGGCAAGCGAAAATCGTCCTTTCCCAGCTGGAGATCCCGTTCTCGACGGTGCAGGCCGCGGCGGCTGCGTCGGCGTACTTCATCCTGAACGCGGCACCGGCCGCCGAACTGTCCGACGAACTGCTCGCCGAGGTCGACCTGCTGGTGGTGAACGAGACCGAGGCCGAGGCAATCGCAGGGCCGGACCGCTCCGCGCTGCTGAAGAAGGTGCCGGCCGCGGTGGTCACCTTGGGCGGCGCCGGCGCGGTGATCCTGACCCGGGACGCCGAGGAGATCGCGGTGCCCGGCGTACGCGTGGAGGTCGTCGACACGACCGCCGCGGGGGATACGTTCTGCGGTGTGCTGGCGGCAACTTTGGCTGCTACGTCAGCTAACGACTCGATCACGGCAAGCGACCTGACGAACGCGGTCCGACGCGCTAACGTTGCTGCTTCATTGAGTGTTCAGGCGGCGGGGGCGATTCCTTCGGTGCCGCACGGGGATGCAATCGACGCGCGTTATGCGGAGGTATACCTGTGAATCCGCTCGAACCCCGGCCCATCGACCTTCCGGCGACGGTCGAACTCGGGCCCGGGGCCGACCTGTCCTTCCTGGACGACGCCAAGATCCTCGGCGCACCGGAGGACCCGGCCGAACTGCCACGCTGGCGCGCCCGGCTGGCCGAGTGGCGGTACGGCGCCTTCGAGCGGACCCGGTACGACGGCGCGCACTACGACGAGCCCGGCCGCGAATGGACCCAGACGGCGTACTCGGTGGCCCTCGTCTGGCTCTGGGACGACCTGCTCTACAACGTTGAGACCGGCAGGTTCACGCCGGAGAAGTTCGTCGAGCACGGGGTCGCGGAGTTCGGCGGGTACGACGCGATCGTGCTCTGGCACGCGTACCCGGTGATCGGTATCGACGACCGGAACCAGTTCGACTTCTACCGCGACGTACCGGGTCTGCGGACGTTGGTCGACGACCTGCACCGGCTCGGGCTGAAGGTGTTCTTCGACTACAACCCGTGGGACGTCGGCACTCGTCGCGCGGCCCGTTCGGACGCGGACGAGTTCGCCGCGCTGGTCACCGACTACGCGGTCGACGGCGTGTTCCTGGACACCTTGAAGGAAGGCGATCCGGCCTTCAGCCGGGCGATCCGGCAGGCGAACCCGGCGATCGCGCTCGAAGGCGAGTCACGGTTGCCGATGGCAAGGATCGGCGACCACGCGCTGTCCTGGGCCCAGTGGTTCGCCGACACCCACGTGCCCGGCGTACTGCGGGCGCACCTGTTCGAGCGCCGGCACATGATGCACCACACCCGCCGCTGGAATCGCGACCACAGCGACGAACTGCAGTCCGCGTGGGTGAACGGCGTCGGCATGCTGGTCTGGGAGTCGGTGTTCTCGGCCTGGGTCGGCTGGAACGCCCGCGACCGCGCGACGCTGCGCCGGATGGTCGCCGCGCAGCGCGCGTTCGCGCCGGTACTGATCGGCGGCGACTGGATCCAGTTGACGCCGGAGATCCCGGAGAAGGCCCGCGACCACGGCGTCTACGGTTCCCGGTTCGACCTCGCCGACATCACGTTCTGGACGCTGATCAACCGCGACGAGGAGGACTTCGAGGGCATCGTGCTGCGCTCGGAGGACCAGGTCGGGGACTGGTACGACGTGACGTCGGGCGTCCCGATCACCGCGGACGACGACGGCGTCCACCTGGTCGTGCCGGGTCGTGGCGTGGCCGGGATCGTCCGGGTCGGTGCGACCGCGGGTGCTTCCTGCCGGGCGACCGCCCGCCGGCTCGGCACGATGCCGCGGGCACACGTCGACGAGTCCGCGTTCCCGATGCGCCCGGCGTGGTTGGTCGCCGTACCTTCGGTGTCCGGCGAGGCGTCGATCGGCCCCGTCGTCGAGGTGCCGGCCGGGGACCGAACGCTGACGGTGAAGCATCGGCGTCGCGAGACCGGGCTGTACGACACCGCGCCGTACGTCGAGGAGTGGAAGCCGCTGCCCCCACGCCTGCACGACATGCGGACCGTGACGCGCGAGGTGTCGCTGCCGGGGATCTCGGTCGCGGTGGCCGAGGTGAGCAACGCGGAGTACTCCGAGTTCATGCAGGCGACCGGCTACCGGCCGCTCGTCGCGAATCGGTTCCTCAAGCACTGGGTCGACGGTGCTCCCGTTCCGGGCACCGAGGACCAGCCGGTGACGTACGTCGACCTGCCCGACGCGCGGGCCTACGCCGCGTGGCGCGGTGGTCGGTTGCCGACCGAGGACGAGTGGCAGATCGCTGCTGCGGTTGAGGGTTTCGTACGGCGTGAGCCGTTGGTGTGGAACCTGACCGAGAGCGAGTACCGCGACGGGCGCAGCCGGTTCTGCATCCTCAAGGGCGGTTCGCATTATCTGGCCGAGGGCTCGGACTGGTACGCCGACGGCGGGCCGCAGGAGCCGGAGGTCAGCTTCAAACTGGTGCTCACCGGCGGCGGCCTGGACCGCTCCTCGAGCATCGGTTTCAGGTGTGCGGGATGAGACCTGCTGCCCTCGACGGTGTGAAGGTGCTGGAGGCGGCGACGCTGTTCGCGGGACCGCTGGCAGCGACGTTCCTCGGCGACTTCGGCGCCGACGTCACGAAGATCGAGCACCCGTCCCGGCCCGACGCCGCCCGGACGCACGGCGCGTCGAAGGACGGGGTCGGGCTGTGGTTCAAGACCCTCGGCCGGAACAAGCGGCTCGCGACGCTGGACCTGTCGCGCGGTCGGGATGTGTTCCTCTCGCTGGTTGCACAGAACGACGTGCTGGTGGAGAACTTCCGGCCGGGGACCCTGGAGCGTTGGGGGCTTGGTCCGGAGGTGCTGCTCGAGGCGAACCCGCGGTTGGTGATCGCGCGGGTGACCGCGTTCGGGCAGGTCGGGCCGTGGTCCCGGCGGCCCGGGTTCGGGTCGCTGGCCGAGGCGATGAGCGGGTTCGCCGCCGTCACCGGTGAGCCCGACGGACCGCCGACGCTGCCGCCGTTCGGGCTCGCGGACGGGATCACCGCGCTCGCCACGGCGTATGCGGTCCTGGTCGCGCTGCGGGAACGGGACCGCTCCGGGGCCGGGCAGGTGATCGACATGGCGATCATCGAGCCGATCCTGATGATGCTCGGCGGCGGCATCACGGCGTACCAGCAGACCGGGTACGTGCAGCCGCGGCTCGGGAACCGGTCGTCGAACAACGCCCCGCGGAACGTGTACCGGACCGCTGACGGCCGGTGGGTGGCGGTGTCGACGAGTTCGCAGAGCATCGCCGAGCGGGTCGTGACGCTGGTCGGGCGCGCGGACCTGGTCGCGCAGCCGTGGTTCGCGACCGGGCGGGAGCGCGCGCAGCACGCCGACGAGCTGGACGAGGCGGTCGGGTCGTGGATCGCGGCGCGGCCGCTGGAGCTGGTGATGGCCGAGTTCGAGAAGGCGGAGGCCGCGGTCGGGCCGGTGCACGATATCCGCGGGATCGTGAGCGATCCGCAGTACGCCGCGCTCGGGACGATCGTCAGCGTCGACGACGACGAGCTCGGCGGACCGGTGGAGATGCAGAACGTGTTGTTCCGGCTGTCCGAGTCGCCGGGGGAGATCAAGTGGGCCGGGCGTCCGCACGGCGCGAACACCGACGAGGTGCTCGCCGAGATCGGTGTCACCCCCGACCAATTGGCGGCCTTGCGCGCGGCCGGCGTGGTGTGACGTGCTGACCGCACTGTACGTGCCGGCGAACCGGCCGGATCGGTTCGCGAAAGCTGTTGCCGCAGGCCCCGATCTGGTCGTGTTCGACCTGGAGGACGCCGTACCGGTCGGCGACAAGGTGGACGCCCGCGGCTGGGCGGTGGCGTGGGTGGCCGCGAACGCTTCGCGGCCGGTGGAGATCCGGGTGAACTCGCTGCACTCGCCGTGGATCGCGGACGACCTGGCCGCGATCTCCGCCGTACCGTCGGTCCGGCTGCGGGTGCCGAAGGTGGAGAGCGCCGCCGACGTGCACGCCGTACTGGAGAAGGTGCCGTCGGCAAGGATCACGGCGCTGATCGAGTCGCCCCTGGGAGTCGAACGCGCCTTCGAGATCGCCACCGCCGACCCGCGCGTGATCGCGGTCGCCCTGGGCGAGGCGGACCTCTCGAGCGCGCTGGGCGTAGACGGTCCCACAGGCCTCGCGTGGTCGCGCAGCCGCCTGGTCTCGGCCTCCCGGGCCGCCGGCCTAGGCGCCCCCATGATGTCGGTGTACCCGAACGTCAGCGACCTTGACGGTCTCCGGAAGACATCACAGGAAGGCCGGGCGCTCGGATTCGTCGGCCGTACGGCGATCCACCCCCGGCAGCTCTCGACGATCGTGGAAGCGTTCACGCCGACGCCCGAGCAAGTGAAGGCCGCACAGGAGCTGCTGGACGCGGTGGAGAAGGCCGACGTGGCGAACGGCGGCGTACTCGTACTGCCCGACGGCCGCATGGTCGACCCCGCGATGATCGGCCGCGCCCGCGAGGTCACAGCGCTGATCCAGGAGATCCGGACCTCCACCACTCACCAACCACCGCCGCGCTAGCCGTCGCACGCTCGGCCGCTCGAGCAACGCCGTCCCCGGCGTGTGTTGGTGAGTGACACAGGTCCGCGGGACCCGGTCGGCTAAGGTCGTAGGCATGCTGCCACGCAGTGTTGATGCCGTCGTGATCGGTTCGGGGCCGAACGGGCTGGTGAGCGCGATCACGCTTGCCGACGCCGGCTGGGACGTGCTCGTACTGGAGGCCGCCGGCACGTTCGGTGGTGCCGTGCAGTCGACCGAGGACGGCGGCTGGATCAGCGATCGTTTCAGTTCGAACTACCCGCTCGGGGTCGCGTCGCCGGTGATCCGGGCGCTGGAGCTGGAGAAGTTCGGCCTGAAGTGGTCGCACGCCCCGCTGCCGCTGGTGCATCTGCTCGACGAGGACGGCACCGCGGCCGCGATCCACCCGGATCCGGAGGACACCGCGAAGTCGCTCGGCGCGGAGCACCCCGGCGACGGTGACGCGTGGTTGCGGCTGTACCAGCAGTACGTGTCCGTCCGCGAGCCGTTGCTGAACGCACTGCTGACCACCTGGCCGCCGGTCGGCCCGGGGCTGAAGCTGGCGCGGAAGCTCGGATCGGCGGGAGAGCTGCTGCGGTTCGCGCGGTTCATGGCGATGCCGATGCACCGGATGGGCCAGGAACTGTTCGACGGGCGGCACGGCCCCGCGATCATCGCCGGGAACGCGCTGCACGCCGACGCGCCGCTGTCGGGCAGCGTCAGCGGCACGATGGGCTGGCTGCTCGCGATGCTCGCGCAGGACGTCGGGTACCCGGTCGCCACCGGCGGCTCGTCCGCGTTCTCCGGCGCGCTGGTCCGTCGGGCCGAGCGGGCCGGAGCGCTGCTCGTGCCGGGCATGCCGGTCACCGGCGTCGACGTGTCCGGTGGGCGGGTGACCGCCGTACGGACCGCGTCCGGCGAGGTCGTGACGGTCGAGCGGGCGGTGATCGCCGATACCTCCGCCCCGGCGCTGTATTGCGAACTGTTGCCGGAGGCACTCGTTCCGGCCGGTCTCCGGCGGGACCTGGACGAGCGGTTCGAGTGGGACTACCCGACCGTGAAGCTGAACTTCCGGCTGAGCGGTCCGATTCCGTGGAAGGCGGTCGAGGCGCGCTCGGCGGGCGTCGTCCACCTCGGTGGTACGGCCGACGACCTGGTGCACCTGTCCGCGGACCTCGACACCGGGCGGGTGCCGTCGCAGCCGTTCCTGCTGATCGGGCAGACGACGAAGTCGGACCCTTCGCGGTCGCCGGCCGGGACCGAGGCGGTGTGGGCGTACGCGCACCTGCCGCGCGGGATCGCGGACGACGCGTCGGCGGAGAAGCTGGCCGGCCGGATGGAGCGGGCGATCGAGCGGTTCGCGCCTGGGTTCGGAGATCTGATCGTCGCGCGGGACCTGCAGCGGCCGTCCGCCCTGGAATCCGGGAACGCCGCGCTCGGGTTCGGCGCGCTCGGCGGCGGGACGATGCAACTGCATCAGCAGCTGGTGTTCCGGCCGACGATCGGGCTGGGGAGCGCGCGGACGTTCGTCGAGGGCCTGTACCTCGGCAGCTCGGCTATCCACCCGGGCGGCGGGGTCCACGGCGCCTGCGGTCACCTGGCCGCCCGGACCGCGCTCCGCGATGCCTCCCTGCTCGGGCCGCTCACCCGCAAACTCCCCACCGCCGCCCTCCGCCACCTCCAACGCTGACGCCGCGTCGCGTTAGGGTCGTGGGGTGCGGTTGGACGAGGCGGTGTGCAGGGCGCGGGTCGCGGCGGGCCGGGTCGGCCGGTTGGCGACCGTCGGCGCCGACCTGCGTCCGCACCTCGTCCCGGTGACGTACGCCGTCCACGGTGACGACCTGTTCGTCGCGGTCGACCAGAAGCCGAAGTCGACGACCTCGCTGAAGCGGCTGCGGAACATCGAGGCACACCCGGACGTCGCGCTGCTCGTCGACGAGTACGACGAGGACTGGACGCATCTGTGGTGGATCCGCGTGGACGGCGCGGCGCGGGTGGTACCGGAGCACCCGGCGGCGGTCGCGTTGCTGGTGGCGAAGTACCCGCAGTACGAGGCCGACCCACCGGCCGGCCCGGTGATCGCGATCCGGGCCGGCGGATGGTCCGGGTGGTCGTTCACGTGACACCTCGACAGGACGTGTGCGGGCGATCCGGTTGTGCTCACGCTCAGCGGGGCGGCCCGGCGGGTCCAGTGGGCGTATACGTCCTGTCGAGCTGCACATTAGGGTGGGCCGAGTGAACGTGGAGGCGCTGCTGCGGGAGCTCGCGCCGCAGGTGCTGGGGTTCCTGGCGCGGCGGCACGGGCAGTTCGATCTCTGTGAGGACGCCGTACAGGAAGCGTTGCTGGCGGCGGCGACGCAGTGGCCGGTGGACGGCGTACCGGCGAATCCGCGCGGCTGGTTGATCACGGTCGCGACGCGGCGGCTGACCGACGTGTTCCGGAGCGAGAGTGCGCGGCGGCGGCGCGAGGACAACCTGGCGGCGATGGCCGGTCCGGACGAGTTGGTTGCCCCTGGCGCCGATGTGGACGAGACGCCGGACACCGACGACACTTTGACATTGCTGTTCCTGTGCTGCCACCCGGCCGTCACGCCGGCCTCCCAGGTGGCGTTGACGTTGCGGGCAGTCGGCGGTCTGACCACGGCAGAGATCGCGCGGGCGTTCATGGTGCCGGAGGCAACGATGGCGCCGCGGATCAGCCGCGCGAAGAAGAGCATCAAGGCGGCCGGCAGCCGGTTCGAGCTGCCGCCCGAGGCTGAGCAGGCGGACCGGTTGCGGGTCGTCCTGCAGGTCCTCTACCTGATCTTCAACGAGGGCTACACGGCGAGCTCGGGGGAGGAACTGCAGCGCGTCGAGCTGACCGCGGAGGCGATCCGGCTCGCGCGGATGCTGCGTATGGCGCTGCCCAGCGACGGGGAGGCCGCGGGCCTGCTCGCGCTGATGCTGCTCACCGATTCGCGCCGCGCCGCCCGGACGAGCCCGGACGGCGGGCTCGTACCGATCGACGAGCAGGACCGCTCGCTGTGGGACCGCGCGCAGATCACCGAAGGCGCCGACCTCATCCTGCACACACTGCAGCAGGGCACCGTCGGTCCGTACCAGCTCCAGGCCGCCATCGCCGCCGTACATGCCGAGGCCCCGAGTGCGGACGAGACCGACTGGCGGCAGATCCACGCCCTCTACCTGGTCCTGGAGAAGTTCGCCCCGAACCCGATGGTGACCCTCAACCGCGCCATCGCCCTCGCCCAGGTCGAAGGCCCACAAGCGGGGCTCGACCTCCTCGACACCATCGCCGACGACAAGAACATCTCCGAAACCCATCGCCTCGACGCCGTCCGCGCCCACCTCTACGAACGCCTCGGCGAACCACAGAAGGCCCACGACCACTACCTGGCCGCCGCCCGCCGCACCACCAGCCTCCCCGAACAACGCTACCTCCAGGCAAAGGCCGACGCGGTCGGCGTACCGAAGAACGGGTAGTCCTCGCCCCTCAGCTCCCTGGCCACGCTCAGCGGCGCCTACCGAGACGCGATTCGCGCGGGTACTACCCGTCCTTCGGTACACAGCTGACCCGGCGGCCGGTTTCGTGGGACTCGATCGCGGCGTGGGCGAGTTGGAGGGCTCGGCGGCCGGCGCGGGCATGGACGGGTGGGTCTTGTCCGGCTTTCAGGGCTGTCAGGAGGGCGTCGACGTGGCGGTCGAAGGTGCCCGCGAAGTTGCGGGACTCGTCGTCGAAGTAGGTTGAATGCCAGCGTCGTTCGACCGGATCACCGGGTTTGCCGAAGCTGAGCGACCGGACCGTGTCGTGGATGACCAGGCGCCCCTCGGTCCCGTTGATCTCCAGGTGGTGCGTGTCCGGGTAGGCGTAGGACGAGTCGTACGTGCCGAGCATGGTGCCGACCGCGCGGTTCTCGAAGTCGAGCGCCAGCGCGATCGTGCTGAACGCGCCGTACGTCTTGTCGGTCAGGTGCGCGGAGACCGCGGAGATCGGGCCGACAAGGTGTTCGAGCATGTCGAAGCCATGGCACTGGGTCTCGATCAGGTTCGCGTGCGGGGACGTGCCGTGGTTCGCCTCGCCGCCGAAACGCCAGGTCGCGAACACCAGGTCGCCGAGTTCGCCGGCGTCGATCAGCGCCTTGGCACGCTGGACGGGTTCGGCGTACCGGTGGTTGAAGTTGATCGCGAAGAAGTTGCCTCCGGCATCGTCGAGCAGCGTGTCGGCCTCGGCCAGGTCGAAGACGAGCGGCTTCTCGACGAGCAGCGGGATGCCCGTACGGACGAGCTTGAGCGTGACGTCGTAGTGGTCCTCGTTCGGCAGGCAGACCGTGATCAGGTCGGGGCGCTCGCGTGCCAGCATCAGGTCGAGGTCCGTGTACGGAGTGGTGCCGTAGCGTGCTGCCCTGGCTTCGGTGCGGTCCGGCGTACGGCCGACGACGGCGACCAGGTCGGTGTCCTCGCGCCGGGAGAAGATCCGGGCGTGGTACTCGCCCCAGCCGCCGGCGCCGACCACCGCGACCCTCATACGACACCCTCTTGGGTGACGACGACCTTGCCCGTCTCGCCGCTCATGAACAGCCGGAACGCCTCGCCGACCTCGGAGACGTCGAAGCGATGGCTGATCACCCTGCTGATCAACTCCTGGTGCTCCTGGAGCAGCGCGAGGTTGCCGGGTAGTTCGTCGTACCGGAAGTACTCGCTGCCGAGGACCGCGTGTTCGGGGGAGATCAGGTCGTCGGACACGTTCAGCGTCACGCCTTCTCCGTGGCCGACGCAGATCAGCGCGCCGCGCTTGCTGAGGATGTCGAGCGCCGCGCGCCGGGCGGACTCCTTGCCGGACGAGTCGAACGCGACGTCCGGATTCCCGGCCGCCTGCAGATCGCCGGCGGTCAGTGGAATCGCCCCGAACGACTCGGCGAAGTCGAGCCGCCAGCGGGACAGGTCGGAGATGTAGACCGGCACGTCGGCCCCGTACGCCAGCTTGCTCATCACGGTCAGCCCCAGCCCGATCGGCCCGGCGCCGGCGATGTAGACGCTCTCGACGTCCTGCCGGACCAGCGCCGCGCGGCCGAGGGCGTGACAACTGGTGCCCATCACGTCGAGCAGCATCGTGGCGTTGCCGATCTCGATGTCGTCGCTGACCGGGAAGAAGTTCGACTCGTGGACGAGTTCGTACGGGCCGTAGCCGCCGTCGTGGCTGAACCCCATGTCGGCGCGTTTCGCGAAGCACTGGTTGGTGGCGCCGTACCGGCAGCTGCGGCACTCGCCGCAGAAGTCCATCAGGAACACCACGCCGCGCGTCCCGACAGCAGTGCTGGTGTCTTCGCCGGCTCGGAGGACTGTCCCGGCGGCCTCGTGGCCGGGGACGACCGACGAGCCGTCGTAGTACTGATGGCGGTCGGTGCCGCAGACGGCGTTGGCCTGGACCGCGAGCAGCAGCTGCCCCGGGCCGGGATCGGCGTAGTCGTGAGCCGCGAACTCGATGGTTCCGGCTCCGGTGAACTTCGGGGCGAGCGCGGTACGCGTCATGGGGCCGGAATTTACTACGTAGCAAATCCAGCCCACAAGAGGTTGCGCGGGTCAGCGTGCGGTGCTCTCCCGGAGCCGGAGTTCGTAACCGGCCATCCGGTGCTGCGGTACGTGGTCGTCGGCCAGCTGTTCCTCGAGCAGGTCCAGCGCGCCGGCGGCGATCTCGCCGAGCAACGGCGCGACCGTGCTCAGCGTCGGCGTCGACAGCCCCGACTCGACGATGTCGTCGAACCCGATCACTGAGACGGTCTCCGGTACGTCGACCCCACTGCGGCGCAGCGCGTGCAGCGCACCGAGCGCCGACGAGTCGTTCATCGCGAAGATCCCGTCCGGCTGGAGGTTCCCGAACGTCCGCGTGATCGCCGCGGCCGCGGCGGCGGTGGTCCAGTCGCACTCGAGGATCAGCTCGGGATCCACGTCGAGGCCGTGCTTCTTCAAGGCGGCCTGATATCCCTGGCGGCGCAGCTGGTACGACCTCTTCGGCCCGTGGTTCGCGCCGAGCAGGAGGATCCGCCGTCGGCCGGACTCCAGCAGGTGCGTGACTGCTGCCTCGGCTGCCTCACGGTTCTTGATGCCGACGTGGTCGATCGTGCTGCCCGGCTCGCGGTCGCCGACCAGTACGACGGGATGGGCGCCGCGCCGATCGCCGCGGCCGAGCGACACCGCGCTCATGATCACGCCGTCGGTGAGGACGTCGCCACCGCCGCGGAGCAGTTCGAGCTCGGTCTCCCGGCGGCCACCGGTGGTCTCGACGAGGACCGTCGTACCGCGGTCCCGGGCGGCCGCGACGATCGCCTCGGCGAGGTCGGCGAAGTACCGCTCGCGGAACGTCGGGACGGCCAGTGTCACTGTGCCGGTCCGGCCGGTACGGAGCCGACGGGCGGCCGTGTTCGGGCGGTACCCGAGCGCGTCGAGGCTGGCCTGGACGCGGGCGCGGGTCGCGGGGGAGACGTGTACGTAGTTGTTCACCACGTTCGAGACGGTCCGCTGGGAGACGCCCGCGTGCCGCGCGACGTCCGACATGCTCACCGCCATCGGGTCAGGTTATCAACGCAAAAGCGTGACCTGAGTTGTAACTTCGGTTTACAGTGACGGTATGAGCCTTCAGGAGCGGACCCGGCGGGACGCGATCGGTTTCGGCGTCGCCGTGTTGAACCGGCTGGCGCAGTGGCGGGCGATCGACCGGCTCGGGCTGCGGAAACCGGCCGAGCGGGCGGTGTTCGAGGCCACCAAGACCGGATTCCGGACAGCCGGGGCGCTGTCCCGGCGGTTCACCGCCACGTCCAGGCCGGCGTCACCGTCCCGGCTGCCGGCGGCGCAAGGGACCGGGCGGTTCGACCTGACGCCGACCGAGGACCAGCAGCTGATGGTCGAGGTTGTCCGTGAGTTCGCCGCCGACGTACTGCGACCCGCTGCCGCCGCAGCCGATACCGCCTGTACGACGGACGCGAAGATCCTCGACGCGTCCGCCGAGCTCGGGCTGAGCCTGATCGAAGTACCGGAGGACCTCGGCGGCATCGTCACCGAGCGCTCCGCGATGACCGGCGTACTGGTTGCCGAGGCGCTCGCGCACGGCGACATGGGCCAGGCGGTCGCGTGCCTCGCGCCGTCGGCGGTCAGTACGGCGATCTCGTTGTGGGGCGACGAGACGCAGCAGGCGACGTACCTGCCGGCCTTCACCGGTTCGTCCGTCCCGGCGGCCGCACTGGCGCTGCTCGAACCGCGGGCGTTGTTCGATCCGTTCGAGCTGCGGACGCGGTCCACGGGCGGCCTGCTGAACGGCGTGAAGTCGCTCGTACCGCGGGCCGCCGAGGCCGAGCTGTTCGTGATCGGCGCGCAGACCGACGCCGGGCCGCGGCTGTTCGTGGTCGAGCCGGACCACCCGGGCGTGACGATCGAGGCGGAACCGTCGATGGGGTTGCGAGCGGCGTCGCTGAGCCGGGTGATCCTGGCCGACGTACCGGCCGTACCGCTCGGGACCGTGGACGACTATCGGGAGTGCGTGCGGCTGTCGCGGCTCGGGTGGTGCGCGCTGGCGTTGGGTACGGCACGGGCCGTGCTCGACTACGTGACGCCGTACGTCAACTCGCGTGAGGCTTTCGGTGAACCGATCAGCCATCGGCAGTCGGTCGCGTTCATGGTCGCGAACATCGGGATCGAGCTCGAGGGCATGAAGCTGGTGACGTACCGGGCCGGATCGCGTGCCTCCCAAGGGCTTCCGTTCGCGCGCGAGGTGGCGCTGGCGCGGCGGCTGTGCGCGGACAAGGGCATGCAGATCGGGACGGACGGCGTCCAGCTGCTCGGCGGGCACGGGTTCGTCAAGGAACATCCGGTCGAACGCTGGTACCGCGACCTGCGGGCCATCGGCATCATGGAAGGCGCGGTACTGCTCTGATGATCAACCTCGAGACGCCCCGCAAGTTCCGGGCCTTCGTCAACCAGGCGCACCAGGTCGCGGCCGAGATGCTCCGGCCGAACTCACGGCGCTACGACCTGGCCGAACACGAGTACCCGGTCGAGCTCGACATGCTCGCCGCGATGGTCGACGGATTAGGGGCCTCAGGCACCGGTTCCGGCGCGGGCGCTTCCGGCGTACGACGTACCGCTGCCTCCGACGACGAAGTGGTGAACGGGTCGAACCTGTCGTCGGTGCTGTCGATCATGGAGATGTGCTGGGGCGACGTCGGCCTGCTGCTGTCGATGCCACGCCAGGGCCTCGGCAACTCGGCGATCGCGTCCGTCGCCTCCGACGAACAACTGAAGCGCTTCGAGGGCGTCTGGGCCGCGATGGCGATCACCGAACCCGGCTGCGGATCGGACTCCGCCAACATCCAGACGACCGCCCGCCTGGACGGCGACGCGTACGTCCTGAACGGCGAGAAGATCTTCGTCACGGCCGGCGGTCGCTGCGACGCGGTCGTCGTCTGGGCCACCCTCGACAAGTCCCTCGGCCGCGCCGCGATCAAGTCCTTCGTGGTCATGAAGGACACGCCCGGTATGACGGTGGAACGCCTGGAACACAAACTCGGCATCCGCGCCTCCGACACCGCCACGATCCGCTTCGACAACTGCCGCGTACCGGCGTCGAACCTCCTCGGCACAGCCGACATCGACAAGGGCTTCGCCGGCGTCATGCAGACCTTCGACAACACCCGCCCCCTGGTCGCCGCGATGGCGGTCGGCTGCGCCAGAGCCTCCCTCGAACTGACCCGCGACCTCCTGGCGGAAGCCGGCGTACAAGTCGACTACGACCGCCCCGCCCACCAGCAGTCCGCTGCGGCCGCGACGTACCTAGGCCTGGAAGCCGACTGGGAGGCCGCCTACCTCCTGACCCTCCAAGCCGCCTGGATGGCAGACAACGCCCAACCCAACTCCCTCCAAGCCTCCATAGCCAAAGCCAAAGCCGGCCGAACCGCCAACGAAGTAACCCTCCGCTGCGTAGAACTAACCAGCACCCTCGGCTACTCCGAACACCACCTCCTGGAAAAGTGGTCCCGCGACAGCAAAATCCTGGACATCTTCGAAGGCACCCAACAAATCCAGCAACTGATCGTCGCCCGCCGGCTCCTCGGCAAGACCTCAGCCGAACTCAAATAACTTTGGTTGGCCTGGTCCGTGACTGGTCCGTCAGCCGGCGAACGCGATCGGCTTGTAGGTTTGGGTGTCCTTTGTTGTTGTGATGCCGTCGCCGAAGTTGATCCAGCCGCGGCTGATCCCGTCGTCGCTGTCGTTGATCGTGAGTGAGACCGAGGCTGCGGTGCCGGACACGGCTGGGTTGGTCGGGGTGCCGGCGCGCGGCGGCATGATGCCCATGCCGATCGACGTCCAAGGGATCGCGGCCTCGTACGTCGTGGTGTGCGACGCTTCGTCGCGGACAATCGCGACCTGCGCACCCGGAACAGGACTGTTGGCTGCGAAGTTCCAGACCTTCGGCGTTCCGCTGTCGAGGGCGATCCCGTACTCGACGTGAGGCTGCAGTTCGGGTCGTAGGTTGGTCTCGCCCGGCCAGCCGGGCGCGACGCCGAGCTGGATGCCGTCGGCTTGCCAACTCGTCTGGATCGGCTTGGTCGACATCACATCGTCGGTGACCTTGGCCGAGAGGTAGAGGTCCGTCTGGCTCCAGCCGAGGTAGGCCTTCGCCGAGAGATTCGCCGGGGCTACGCCGGGGGCTGTGGGGTGGATCTCGGTCAGGTGAGCGGTGTTGTCCTGGACGCCGTCGACGGTGATCCCCGCGTTGGCGACGTCCGTGACTTCGGACGGCGCCGGAGTGGAGATCGTGCCGCTGAAGCGGGCCGTACTCCCGTCCGAGAACGTCACCTCGAGCGAGTACGTGCGCGTCGGCTGTCCAGGCGGGGCGACAGGCGAAACGAGCGTGGCCTGGCCGCCGGTCGGGACCGTGGGGTCCGCCGGCAGGTGGCCGTCGACCGCGCCGGTGCCCAGGTCCCAGGTCGCCTTCGTGATGGTCTTCGTCGCGGCGGTGCTGTTCGTATACGTCACCTCGATGCGATTCGACCCGCCATCGCGAAGGTGGGTGGGCGAAGCGAGGACGGGGGTTGCCGGCCGTACGTCGGTCACGGACGGCGAGGTCGCCGCCCCGGCGAACGAGCCGCGAACGGTGAGATAGGTCGGACTCTGCCGCAGACCCGCGCCGGCCGTGACCGCGAACGTGATGCTGACCTTGCTCTTCGCTGGAACGGTCACCGTCTGCGTCGCATTCGCGATCGTCCAGCCGCCGTCGTCCGCGGCGGAGACGGTGCCGGTCTGTGGAGCATCGTTGAAGTTGTAGACATCCACTGTCAGCGTGTTTGCCGAGTCGGTCCGGAGCGCGTAGCCGTCGGTGAGCGCCTTGGCTGAAGCCGTTGCATCCCAGTGTTGCTGGAGCACGATTCGGCCCGCCTGGCTGAAGCCTTGCGCTGTAACCGGCGGCGCGGCGGCGGGCGGTGCGACCGTCTTTGCTACGCCTGGGACTGGGCCCATGGTGCGGACGTAGATCGGGTCGGGGCCGAGCTGAAGTGTGTAGTGGCCGTTCGCTGCGGTGAGCGCGGTCGGGCGGCCCATGATGTCTGCCTGCTCGGCGGTGGTCGCGCCTAGGTCCACCGTGACACTCGTCGGGGTCGGCGACCAGAGCACGGTTGCCCAGGTGCCGCGGTCCTGGAAGACGTAGCCGTCGACACCTGCCGGGAGGTGCGGAAGACGGCCCTTGTAGACCGCCGCACCGAGTTGCTGCGTGAGGACGGACTGCGCAGCCATCGATTGCATCGGCTGCCCGAGATCTGGACGGCCGTTCGCGCCCCACGTGATCGTGTTCTCCGCATAGTTGGCGTCGATGAAGAAGAATTGGTGCGTTGTGCCGTTTGCGAGACCCCGCACGGCGTCGGTCACGAGGTACCGCGCCTGGCCGATCCACTGCTTCTCGTCGGGAAAGGACTTGTCCCACGTGTTCAGGCCATCACCTGACTCAGTCACCCAGTGGCTCTTGTTGTCGCCGCCGTACGGCCGAGCCGCCGCGAGCTCGCGCGAAAAGTCCTGCGAGGGGTCGTTCGTCGCGTCCTGGTTGTGACCGGTGTGCGTGTGATACGCGAAGCCGTCGAGGTAGTCGAGCACTCGGTTCCGGTAGAGCAGGTCCGAGTAGTGCGGGTCGAGGCCGGCGAGGCCCCCGTCCGTCAGCTGAGGGGTCGCGCCCGAGTCGGCGAATCCGATCGCCGATGCTTTCGCCATCGCAGCGTAGGCGTCGGCGCCCTCGTCGGCCGAGGTGAATCCGCGATTCTGCTCGTTCCAGATTTCCCAGCCCTGGACGGTGTCCCGGTAGCGCGCGCCGGCTGCCTTCGCGTAGTCGTAGGCCGCGAACAAGTCCTGCGGCAGCTTCTTGTCGCCGCTCGTCGTCCAGCTCGGCGCGGTCGCATAACTGCTCACGGTCTTGAGGCCGTTCTCCTTCGCGATCGCCAGCCACGCGTCCTGCTGCGCCTGGCTGTCGAAGTCGAACGTACCGGCCGACGGGTTGGTCTGGTTGTTCCAGCGGTGGCGGTCGCGGAGCCAGCTGAGACCGGTGAGCTTGAGTACGTGACCGAACGCGGACGCACTGGTGGCCGGCACGAATTTGGAGCCCCAGAGGTCCGCACCGAAGGGGCTGTCGGCGGGACGATTCCGCTCAGCCTCCGAAGGTGTGATCACAAAACTGCCACTCGTCGCCGGTTGCGTCGCGCCGACGCTCGCGACGATCTTGTAGTAACCCGTCGGGAGCGAGTTGCCGAGCGGGATCGGCACGTTGTCCGCTCCGTCCGCCGTACGCACCGTCCCGTGGGCAACCTCGTGGTCCCAGTAGTCGTTCACCGAGTAGGTGACGTCCACGCCGCCGGGGATCCCTGCGTTCAGCTGTGCCGGGATCGTGACGGACGCCCCGTGGGGGTAGACGTTGAGATTCGGGGCGTCGACGAGCGACACGACCGCGAGCGGCACGCTCGTGAAGGAGAGCTTGTCGAGAAGAAGCGTGTAGTTCGTGTTCGGAGCCTGGCGGCGAGTGTTCACCGTGACCGTCACGGTGTTCGAGCCTTGCCGCAATCCGACGACACCGTAGCGATAAGCGAACAACTGACTGTCTACTGTGCCGGTCTGCGTCGCCCCCGCCGTCGAAACGGCAGGGCCGCCATTGACGGAGTACGTGTACGGCGACGCCCAGCCGGCCCCGGTGACCGGGCTCGAGACGCCGTCGAACTCGTACGCACCCGCGGTCGGCGCCTCGATCTCATAGGTGGCTGTGTAACCATCGGCCGGCGCGTCGGATGCTGTGTAGAGGAAGAGGTAGGAGCCGCCGCTCGCGTTCGCGTCGGCGGTTGCCCCCGGTGTCATGGTGGTCGAGACGGGGTGCTCGCCCTCAGCGACGAGGTGCGTTTCGTCGGCGTGGGCGCCCGTACTGAACCCGATGACCGACGCGGAGGTCAGAAGTGCGGTCGCCAAGGCGGCCACGGCGCGGCGGAACGTACGGGCCGGGCGGTTCGCACCATTCATGGCTATCCCCTTCGACCTGCGTGTCTTGGTCAGCCCTGCGCGGCACCGTTGTGAAACCGCTTTCGCGGAAGCTAGCAAGCGGGTATTCGGACGGTCAAGGCTGGACCGCCGCCGCCGAGTGGCCACAACCGGTCAACACCGCCCGCCCTGCCGCGGTGAGCTGTCAGAAGCCAGGCAGGAACAGACAGATCAGGTGGCCGTGAGGGTCGCGGATCACCAGAACCTTTGGACCTTCTTGGACGCTAGGCGCCGGCGAGGGCGGAGGCTCGGAGACCGTCGGGGGTTGTTCCGGTCCAGGATTTGAAGGCTCGGTAGAACGAGTTCGTGTCGTCGTAGCCGAGGAGGAAGGCGATCTCCGAGGTACGTAGGTCGCCGTTGGTGAGGTAGTGCCGGGCGAGGTTCTCGCGGGTGCTGGCGAGGATCGCCTGGTAGGAGGTGCCTTCCTGGCTGAGTTGCCGTTGGAGGGTCCGGGCGCTGGTGGCGAGCTGATTGGTGACGGCGTTGATCGAGGCGTTGCCGGCGGGCAGCGTCTCGGTGAGCGCGGCTCGGACCCGGTCGGCGACTGTGGCCGAGGCTTGGAGATCGGCGAGGCGTCGCCGGAGTTCGGGGGCGAAGACGTGCCACATCTGCTCGTTCTCGGTGAGGAACGAGCGGCCGGCGTCGGCGGCTGCGAACGTGATCGAGTAAGTCCGGGCTTTGCGTAGCCGTGTGCCGAGGTAGTTCTCGACGGCCGTCGGGTCGGCCGGCGGGTTGGGCATGGTGACGCGCGCCGGCCGGACCTGCTCGCGCGTGGCGATGCGGGCCAGCGCGACCCAGAAGATCAGTTCGGTAGTGGCCAGGAGTGCCGGGGGTTTCGGCCCGGACGGCCAGCCGTACGTGATTGTCAACGCGTCGGCGGTGTCGACCTCGAGCCGTACCGGCCCGATCAGCGGCTTGTACGCAGACAGCCGTTGCACGGCCGCGGTGAGGTTCGGGCCGCAGAGCGCGGCGAAGATCGGTGGCGAGAAGAACTCGACCGAGATCGCCTTGCCGATGTCGACTGCGAGGTTGCGTTCTGCGGCGGCGTTGCCTTCGGCATCGAGTGCATCCCAGAGCCGGTAGTACTCCGGGACCGACAGTTCGATTGGCCGGCGGCTGAACAGATCGGCGGGTAGCGCGGCCCGGCGAAGAACCCGCGCCGGAGAGATGCCGAGGTCCCGCAACAGTGCCTGAATGCTCGGCTCCAGGTCGAAACGTTCACCTGCCATGCATCGAGCCTAGCCCCCGGGTCGCCTCGAGGAACATGCACCAGCCGCCATCTCACTCGCAGATCATGCCAATGGCGCGTGGCGGGAAATGCAAGCCGGTCGGCGCCTTGTGCTAGTGGCATCGTGCGTCGCGGTACCTAGCGTGGAGCAACCCAACCCGAATCACGTTGTACGAAAGGGAAGCAACCATGACTACTCCCACCACCGGATCCGTCGCGCTGGTGACCGGCGCCTCTTCGGGCATCGGCGAAGCCACGGCACTGGAACTGGCGAACGCCGGCTGCACCGTGTACGCCGCCGCGCGCCGCGTCGAGCGCATGGCCCACCTGATCGAGTCCGGTATCCGGCCGATCCCGATGGACGTCACGGACGACGTATCCATGCAGGAGGGCGTCAACAAGATCATCGCCGACACCGGCCGCATCGATGTCCTGGTGAACAACGCCGGCTACGGCTCGTACGGCGCGCTCGAAGACGTGCCGATGGACGAGGCTCGGTACCAGTTCGAGGTCAACGTCTTCGGCGCGGCACGGCTCACCCAGCTGGTGCTCCCACACATGCGGGCCACCCGCTCGGGGAAGATCGTCAACATCACCTCGATGGGCGGCAGGATCCACACCCCGCTCGGTGCCTGGTACCACGCCACCAAGTTCGCGCTGGAGGCCATCAGCGACTGTCTCCGGCTCGAGGTGAAGCCCTTCGGCATCGACGTGATCGTGATCGAGCCCGGCGGCATCAGGTCCGAGTGGGCCGGCATCGCCGCCGACAAGGTCCGCGCCGTCTCCTCCGCCGGCGCGTACGCCCCGCAGGGCAACGCCGTCGCCGACTCACTGTCGTCCGAGTCCAACCAGCGACGCTCCTCGCCACCGGAGCTGATCGCCCGCACCATCCGGAAGGCGGTCACGGCTCGCAAGCCGAACACCCGCTACGCCGTCGGGTTCGGTGCCAAACCGATGATCTTCCTCCACGACGTACTCCCGGACCGAACCTTCGACGCGGTCATGCGTCGCGCCACCGGCATCCCGTCGACCTGACGACCTCGCCGCACCTGCCCGACCACGACCCAATGGAAGAAGGAAACGATCATGAAGGCGCAAACGGCGTTCGAGACACTCCAACCTGACCGGTGGGCCGCCACTCCCGTCCCGCAACGACTGGCGCTGCTGCGCCAGGTCCAGCACAACATGGTCCGGTACGCGGCCGAGCTCGCCGGCGCCGACGGCACGATGAAGAACGACCTCGTCGGCCAGGCTGTCTACTCCGATGGTATGAACCTCAACGCAACCGTCGGTCTCATCGGCGCGACCGTCGCCGCGACGATCGACCTGTACCGCTCGATCTCAGCCGGCAGGCCGCTGACCGCCAAGCAGGTAACGCCGTTGGCGAACGGAACCTATGACGTCGAGGTCTTCCCCCGGACCACCAAGGACCGGATGACCGCCGGACGCCAGCGCGGGCATCTCCGGGTGAAGGGGGAACCGCGACAGGCGAACCCGCTCGACAAGAAGCCCGGTGTCATTGCCGTTCTGGGCGCAGGTAACTACAGCGCCTCCACCGAGACCGTCAAAGCCCTGTTCTGGGAGAACAAGGCGGTCATCCACAAGCCGCACCACCTCAACGAAGCAAGCGACGTCGTGTGGCAGCGGATCTTCGCCCCGCTCGTCCAGGCCGGTGCGCTCGCGTTCTGTGATGCCGACCAAGGCCGGGACCTGACCCAGCTGCCGGGCCTGGCTGCGATCTACTTCACCGGCAGCACCGCATCCGCCAAGGCGATCATGGCCGCCACCAGTACGCCGGTCGTCGCCGAGTGTGGTGGCAACAACCCGTGCATCGTCGTACCGGGCGACAGACCCTGGACCGACAGGGAGATCGCCCATCAGGCCGTCCAGTTCGTCTCGCTCGCCAAGATCAACGGCGGCTCGGTGTGCGGGCGCGCGCAGACGCTGATTACCTCCAAGCACTGGGCCCAGCGTGACCAATTCCTCGCAGCTGTCCGGAAGGCCTTCACCGAGGACACCCCCGCCGTCTCCACCTACTACCCCGGCAGCGCCGCGGTGCGACAACGCTTCGCGCGCGAGTACCCCGAGGCCGAGGTGCTGACAGCCGAGGACGGGAAGTACGCCGCCAGCGACGGGCTCCTGATCACCGGCGCCGCGCCCGGCAGTTTCGCGGCCAGGAACGAGGCCTTTTGCCAGCTGATCGCCGAGATCCCCCTCGACGTCGCGCCTGACGCCGACCAGTTCCTGCCGGCGGCAGTCAAGTACTGCAACGACGGGCTGCTCGGCTCCCTCGCCTGCATGCTCGTCATCGACGAGGACACCGGAAAGGCCCATCAGGTCGCGCTCGACAGCGCCTTGGACGCCCTCGAATACGGCGCAATCGCGGTGAACACGGTCCCCGCCCTCATCTTCACCAACCCCTACCTCGTCTGGGGCGGCCACGACGAGCCCGACGAGATCGTGTCCGGGCGCGGTAACTTCGGCAACCTCCTCGGCTATGCGGACGTCGAGAAGGCGATCCTCTTCGACCAGTTCGTTTCCGCGACGCACTTCCTGTACACCAAGGAGCGTCGTTTTGACCGGCTGATGGAAGCGAACGCGCAGTTCACGATGCAACCGTCCTGGATCAACCTGACCAGGATGGTCGGCACAGCCATAACAGCCAACCTGGCCAGAAAAGACTTCTAGCGCGCCGCCGGAAGCCCGGATCCGGCCTGGCGGGATCGTTCTTGGGGGAAGTCCGCATGCGGGCTGTCGTCTCGGGTACCGCTGACAGGACAGCACAAGGAGGTAGTGATGAGCAGAATCGCGTTTCTGGTGGCCGGAGAAGGCGTCGAGCGGGTCGAGTTGACCGAACCGTGGAAGGCAGTCGAGAAGGCGGGCCACGAGCCGGTGCTGGTGAGTCCGGACAGTGGCGAGGTGCAGACGTTCGACCACCTGGCGGCCGCCGAGAAGCTGCCCGTGGACATGATCGTGGGAGATGCCTCGGTGGACGAGTTCGACGCCTTGGTCCTGCCGGGTGGGGTCGCGAATCCGGACGCGTTGCGCCGCGACACCAAGGCAGTTGCCTTCGTCAAAGATTTCGTTGCCTCGGGCAAACCGGTGGCGGCGATCTGTCACGCACCGTGGACCTTGATCGAGGCCGACGTAGTTCGTGGACGCACCCTGACGTCCTGGCCGAGCCTGCAGACCGATCTGCGGAACGCCGGTGCGACCTGGGTCGATCGGGAGCTCGCGACCGACAGCAACCTCATCACCAGCCGGAACCCGGACGACCTACCGGCCTTCTCCGAAGCCCTCCTGAAAACCCTCGGCTGATACCAGAGGAATCCGACCACATGCGTCCGAACCGGACGGGTACGCAACTGACCGACGACGATCTCGAGGAGATCTACGGCGATTTCTGAAAGCGCAGTAGCTGTCGATCAGTTGTCGGTCGCCGGGTACTGCTGATCGCGCAACAGGTGGGCGAGGTGGGCGGCGTTCGCGGTGGCGGTCTTGGTGGTGAGGCCGGTGGTGTCGGGCTTCGGACCGGCGTCCTTGTAGTCCAGCGATCCCATCGCCTCGCCCACCCAGTAGGTCGCGCCGGCCGCCGGGATCGAGAATCCGACGTCGTTCAGCGCCTGGAAGACCTCGGCGCTGACGTGATGCGCACCGTCTTCGTTGCCCACGACACCGACCATGGCCACCTTGCCGTAGACGAGCGGCCGGCCCTGCTCGTCCTTCTCGGACAACTCCGCGTCCAACCGCTCGAGGACCATCTTGCACACGCTGGCGGGCTGTCCCATCCAGATCGGCGTCGCAACGATCAAGATGTCCGCGGCAAGTACCTTCGCCCGTAGCGCCGGCCACTCGTCCCCGTCGCCCTCGTCGACACTGACCCCGAACCGTACGTCGTGATCGGCGACACGCACGACCTCGCCGTCGACGTCGTGGTCCGAGAGCGCGGCCAGCACCTCCCGCCCGAGCAGTTCCGAGCTCGACTCCGCCGGCGACTTCTTCAGCGAACAACTCAGCACCAGTGCACGTAACGTGGTCATCCGATGTCCTCCGTTCAGGCCCCCGCGGAACCGCCCGGTTGCCCGTTACGGGCCCTCGGAAACCTGACGAGCTGGTCGGGTCGTCACTTCAACGCGCCCAGATGGGTGACGAGCATGAGGATCGGTCCGGCGATCGCGACGGCGCAGATCACGGCGTACGACAACCAGGCCATCGGTCGCGCGACGACTCCGCTGGCGTGCTCGCCCATCACTTCGCGGTCCTGCGAGACGCGCACGATCGGGTAGAACGACAGCGGCATCGCCAGGGCCGAGGCGATCACGGCGTACTCGGTGAGCTGGACCGGTTGCACGCGGGTCTGGACGATCGCGAAACCGATCGCGGCGGCGGCCAGCATGGTCATGTACCAGCGCGGCGCGCCACGGATGCCCTTGGTCTCGCCCCACGGCCAGCCCTGGTGCTGGGCGAGCGCGTACCCGCAGGAGAACGCGCTGTCGATGGTCGCGCCTGCGATCGCGGCGAAAGCGCCGACCACGGCGGCGTAGAAGCCGATCGGTCCGAGTTCGTGCAAGGCTTGCTGCAGCGTTGTCGCGAGACTGTCGGGGGTGAGGCCGAGCGGCATCAGTTGTTGCGCCGCCACGATGGTCAGGCTTGCGGCGATCAGACCACCGAGCGGAAAGCCCAGACCGGAGTTGGCCCGGTTCACCGACAGGTCCTTGGTGGTCCACTTCTCTTCGATCGCGCCCGAGGAATAGAAGTAGATTTCGTACGGCATCACCGCGGCGGCGATCATGCCGACCACGAAGTACCAGTACTGCGGTCCGCCGCCGCTGGGAAGGAAGCTGCGGCCGATCTCGTGCCAGGCCGGACCATGGTGGAGCAACGCAATCACGTAGACGACCAGGCCGAGGCCGAGGTACCCGAAGAGCCGCTCGATCGTGTTGAAGGACAGCAGCAAGCTCGATGCGACGATGATCAGCAGGCCGACGAGGGTGAAGAATCCTTCGTTCCAGCCGAGGACGTAGTGCAGCAGCAGTCCTAGACCGCCGAGCTCCGCGGACAGGGTGATCAGGCACACACCGAGGCCGGCCACCAAGGTTGTCGTGGACAACCATCGGGGATAGCGTTCGCGGACCAGGTCGAAGTTCGCCTTGTGAGCGACGATCGCGACCCGGCCGCTGAGCTCGGCCAGTACGATGCTGACGACGACGCCGATGACGATCGCCCACAGCGTGCGGTAGCCGAAGAGTGCGCCGGACTGGCTGTTGAACACCAGTTCGCCGATGTCGACGAAGCCGCCCAGCGCCGCGATGATGCCGAGGGCAACACCGAAGAGCCGCTTCACACTGTCACCTTGCCGTCATCCGGGCGGCGTCGTCGGCGAGCCGGAGCAGCGTGGCGCGGGCGCTCTGCGCTAGGGACTTGTCGTCGGGACGGACCGCCATTGATCCGAGCGCGGCGCCGATCTGGTCCGCGAGTTGCTGTAGGTCGTCGTACCGGGGGAGCCGTTGGTCGTAGACGTTCTTCTCGATCTGGTTCGTGTCGTCCTGCAGTTCCTGGGCGTGCGCGCGGGCGAACGTCGCCCCGGCCCTCCCGGCGATGATCTCGCCCGCCAGGACGGCACCGTCGACGGCGTCGCTGTGCAGGCTGTCAGCGTTGATCTGCACCCGATCGGCGGTCGACTCACAGCCCGTCACCACCAGCAGACAACCGAGGCAGACGGCAACCAATCTCACGGTGCACCGGTTCCCCGGCAGTGCGCAGTTCAACCGGTGCGTTCGCGACACAGCCCTGGCGCCGGCTGTTTCCTGGCATCGTACCGGCGAATCTGCTCAGGAAGGTGATGAGATCGCGAGTGCCGAGGACGTGTTCGCGTGGGTACCGGGATGACGTCTGCAGCGGCAGTTTGCGGTCGCCTCGAGGAGGAATCATGGGTGTTGTCGGAGCACACGGACAGCATCGTGCAAAGCACCCGAAGTGGAGTATCGCGGGCCCGTACGGGCATCCGTACCACCCCGTGATGGTCACGATACCGATCGGAGCGTGGGTGGCGAGCGTGGTGTTCGACATCGTCGCCCTGACCGCCGGAGGGGACGTTGCGGCGTTCCGTGAAGGCGCGTACTGGCTGATCGCGATCGGGGTCGTCGGCGCCGTGCTGGCAGCCTTCTTCGGCATCATGGACCTGCTGACTATCCCGCAGAGCACAAAGGCCTTCAGGACCGCGGTCACGCACATGTCCATCAACCTGACGGTGGTTGTCCTGTTCGTGGTCAGCTTCGCGCTGCGAGCCTCCCACGGCTACGAGAACTCGAACGTCGCCGCCTTCGTCCTGAGCCTGATCGGCGTAGCGCTGCTCGGTGCCTCCGGCTGGCTCGGTGGCAAGCTCGCCTACCGGTACGGCGTCCGCGTAGCCTCCGAAGAAACGCAACAAGAGGGCTTTCGCTGAGTCAGTGTTTCAGTTCTCCGTTGTCGACCGCGCCGTGTGTCGGGCTCAGCAGTTCAGTGGGGGGAAGGTGTAGCCGCGGGTTTTCAGGATTGGTAGGGCCTGGTTGAGGGCGGCGATCGTCTGGGTGCGGTTGCCGCCGCCGTCGTGCAGCAGGATGACGGCGCCGGGGCGGGCGTGGGTGAGGATGTTGTGGACGATGGCTGGTGTGCCCGGGCGGGCCCAGTCGCGGGGGTCGATGTTCCACAGCACCTGGACCATTCCTGCGGCCCGGATCGCCGCACGTACCCGGGGATTGGTGGCGCCGTCCGGTGGCCGGAAGCAGGTGGAGGCGGGGCCGTCGAAGACCTCGTGGTGGAGGTCGCCCGGCGGGAGCGTGGTCAGGATCCGGTGACTCACGGAGTGGCTTCCGATGGTGTTTCCGGCGGCGGTGACCTGTTCGCTGAACCCCGGGTGCGCGGACTGCATGTCGCCGACTTCGAAGAAGGTTGCGTGGGCGCCGTATCGCCGCAGCACCTGCAGGACCGTCGGCGTCCAGTGCGGATCCGGTCCGTCGTCGAATGTGAAGAAGATGACCTTCTGACCGCCTGCCATCGCGGAAGCGGTTGGGTTCGGCGCCGGCCGGCGTACCGGGGACGCGGGCGTGCTGTTGAACGGCGTCGTGGTCGGTGCCGCGGGCGTCGGGGTCGGTCCGGTCGTCGGCTGCTGTCCACCGGGCGTGTCCGCGCATCCGGCGACGCCGACCGCGGCGACTGCAACAGTTGCCGTCCACGCCAGGACATGTCGCCCGCGCGTACCAGGTTTGAGTCTTCTCAGGATCCGCACAGCAGTCAGACGACCGGACACCCGATTCGGTTGACCCCGGGTCCGATTCCTCTCGGCCGACGACGTCTGACCGCAGCCTCAGCCGGCGTCCTTGAGCAGTTTGGCCAGGGCGTGGGCGCCTCGGGTGGCTAGGGCTGTGCTGGTCAGGGTTGGGTTGCAGGAGTTGGCGGTGGGGATCAGGCCGTTGCCGGCCAGGATGAGGCCGTCGATGTCCCAGACTTGCGAGTACGTGTCGCAGACGCTGGTGCCGTCGTTGGTGGGGCCGATTCGGCAGGTGCCCATGTAGTGCAGGGAGCTGCCGGCCGGCATGAGGGTTGGTGTGCCTTCGACGAATTCGCCCAGTGCCGCGGCGGCTCGGGCCTGATGTTTGCGGGCACGATCCAGTTCGGCCTGTTCGCGCTCGGTCAGTTCGTAGCTGTACCGGATACCTGGTAGCCCGTTCTCGTCGGGCTCGTTGTCGACGAAGGTGACGCGGTCCTCCGGGCGTGGCCATTTGCGGACGCCCCAGCCCATGCCGGCGTACCCGGCCGGGTTGTTCCGGAAGCGGCTGTCCGGCGCGAGCGGTACGGGGCAGATGGGGGAGTACATGATCTGCGCGTGGTACGGGTGTCGTTCCTCGTCGAACGGGATCGACACCACGGCCCGTACGGGATCGGTGGGGGTCGCCGGATCCGGTGTCGGTACGACGCCCTCCCGCAGCGCGACGACGCCGAACGTCAGGGGATGTTCGGTCAGGTAGCGCCCGAGGGCGTCCGGCCGGATGCCCGAGGCCCAGAGCAGCTGCGGTGTACGCAGCGAATCGGCCGCGACCACGACGGCGTCGGCACGGACTTCCTCCTCGGCACCGGTCGCCACGTCACGCAGTACGGCACCGACGACGCGGGAGGCCTCGCGCAGCAAACGGACGCACAAGGTCTCGGTTCGCAGCGTGAAGCGGGCGTCGTCGAGCAACGGTGCGAGCAGCAGATCCGGCCCGGCCCACCGCAATGTGCCATCAGACCGAGCGTCGGCGGCGACAGGCAGCGGCCGTACTTCGATCCCGTCCGGCTCGAACTCGTCCCGCAACCGCTCGAGGATCGCACCCGCCTGCGCCGAATCGCCGAACGCCTTCAAGTCGACATGCAGCAGCTGCTCGGCCTCCGTGACATGCGCATCCCACTCGGCGTCGGGGATGAAGTCGATCCGCTCACTGCCCCGCGGCCGGGGTGTGGCACAGGTCCAATGAACCCCCATGCCGCCGACGCAGGTCGACGCCGCAGCCGCGGGGAGCCCAGTCGATCCCTCGGCCGCACGCCCGATCAGATGGGTACCCTGCCGGGCGGTGACCGTACCCTCCATCACGACCTTGCCGGGGATGCCGGTGACCCCGGACTCGGTACGGCGGCCCTGCGACAGCTCCCGCGCTCGCGCCTGGGCCTGCGGATCGGTGATGTTCTTGACGTTCATGCCGGGCGGCTCCGACACGATCGGGCCGGCCTCGACCATCACCACCTCGAGGTCGACGGCGTCGTTGAGGTCCTCCAGCAGCAGCTTCGCGTACGTGGAACCGTTCGGGCCGCTGCCGATGACGAGCACTCTGGGCATCTGGGAAGTCCTTCTCGTTCAGGAGTTGAGGGTGAGCCGCTTGTGATCCCGCCCGCCGCCGGGCACGGGCATGTACGAGATCCGCAGCCGGACGGAGACAGCGACGTCGTGCTCGCCCGGCGCCAGCGGCTCGTCGGTCAGGAAGCCGAGCTGCGCCGGTTCGCCCATCTCCCAGCGATCGTCGAGGACCCGGGGGAGCTCGTCGAAGCGGTAGGTGTTCCCGTGCACCGTGAAGTCGGTCCGCTCGGCCGGAATCGGCGTACCGTCGAGCGTCAGGTCGACGGCCTCGACCATCGACAGGCCGAGACCGCGGTAGTACGGCATCCGTACCTCCACGACGCCTCCGGGCCGGCCGTCGTCGCGGCTCCGGAACCCTTCGTCGGACACGATGTACCGATCGAACATGGCTGTTCCTCTCCTCAGCCGAGCAGCCGGCTGAACATCGCGTGCTGGCGGGTGACCTGCTCCACGCTGTCCACGGCGTACGCGTCCTGGATGTGCCGGTTGCCCTCGTACTCGCTCGACAGGTAGCCGTCGTAGCCGCCTTCGACGAGCACCGGGACGATTTCGTCGTACGGGATCGAGTACTCGGTCTCGTCCGGCAGCATCTCGTAGAACTTGGCCTGGATGTGCCCGATGAGACCCATGTACGGGAGCATGTCCCGCGGATCGCTCCAGATGTAGTGCGTGGCCTGCCGGGCGAGGCCGAAGTCGACCGGTCCGCCGCCGCGGTAGTTGACCACGTCCATCAGGGCGTGGGTGTCACCGTGGTCGTCGTAGGTCTTCACGATCAGGTCGACCAGTTCCGGCTTGGCGCCGTCGCGGAGCGCACGGTCGCTGACCACCCGCGGGAACCGCTTCACGTACGTGCCCATGTCCGGCATCAACCCGAGCGCCGGCGAGTTCATGACGTCCAGATGCTGCAGGATCCACGGATGCTTGTAGTGGAAGGGCGCATGCACCTCGAGCAGCAGCCGCACACCCCGGTCCTCGGCGTACGGCGCGGCGCTCCGCATCACTTCAGGCGGAGTGTTGATGATCATCCGGATGATCTTGGCGCCGAGCTGCACGGCGATGTCGATGTCCCGGTGGACCGACTCGACCTGCTCCTCGTGCGTGAGCCAACGATCCGGGTGGCGCTTGGTGTCCAGGAACAGGTCAGTGGCCACCGGCGTCGTACCGTACCGCTCCATCCAGCCGAACCACTCGTCCACGAACTTGTCAGTGAGGACGGGAAAGCCGGGGATCGACTGCTCCGGGATGATTTCGATGCCCAGGGCACCAATGCGCGAGGCAGCGGCGATGCAGTCCTCGACCGTCATGGTGCGGAGGAAGTACTCCTCCTGAAACGAGTAAAGACTCACGCCGCGCTTGATCATGCGGACCCCTTGCGCGGGTCGACCCAGCCGGGAAGATCCCATGGACGCGCGAGCGCGCTGCGCAACCGGTCGGCAAGGTCGGCCGGCGACGGCAGCGGACCGCTGCGGCCGTCGGACTCGTACAGCCGGCACGTGAGCGCCGGCTGCGCGTCGGAGGCGAACAGATCGCGTCCGCCGACCGCGAACGTCGGGGAGCCGACGAAGCCGAGATCCTTCGCCTCGTCGCGGGTGCGTACTTCACGCCGTACGACGTGCACCTCGTCGCGCTTCAGTTCGCGCAGAGTCCGGGTCAGCAGTTCTTCGGCCTGGTCGTGGGACGGGCAACCCTCCCACCAGCGCAGTTCGACGCGCCATTTGATCGAGCAGCCGGCCGCAGAGGTTTCGGGGCGGGCGACCGCGCGGCCGGCGAGCAGCTCGTCGAGCGCTTCGCGCAGCCACGCTGCGTTCTGGCTGGGATCGTCGTGGTCGCTATCGGGTGCGCCGTGGTAGCGGACGATGCCGTCGTGGTCCATCACGAAGACCTCGGGAGTGGCCGTGGCGCCGAACGCCTGGGCCAGCGCTTGATCGGCATCGTGGAGCAGCGGACCCGCGAAGTCCCCGGCCGTCACCCGTGCGGCGAGTGCCTCGGGTGCGTCCTCGGGATGATCCGTCGCGTCGTTGCTGATCAGTTGCAGGACCTGTACGCCTCGATCGCCGTACTCCCGCGCGACCGCCTGGATCCGGTCGTGCCAGGCCCGGGCGAACGGGCAGCCGTTGGCGGTGAACACGACGACGGTCACGGCGCCCGGCTGCGACTGCGGGACCGCCGGGGCCCGGTCGCCCACGCCCAGCCGCTTGGTGGAAGCACTCACGGCCACACTCCTCCAGGTCGGATCTGCAGGTTTCGCGGCCACTTTTGCACAATTCCGACAAAACAGCTAGCTCGAGGCCTGATCGCCAACCGTCCGCAGGACCGACCGCAACCAGGCGTGGGCCGGATCGCCTTCGCGGGCCGGGTCCCACCAGAACGACTCGATCAGCCGGACCGCCTCGAACGGCAGTGCGAACGTCGTGATGTCGGCCAGGCCGGCCAGCCGGTCGACCAACCGGCGCTGCACCATCGCGACCCGCTCGGTACCGACGACGAAGAACGGCACGGCAGCGAAACTTTCCACGACGACGGCGGTCCGCGGGTCGACCCCGAGCAGCCGGAGCTGCTGCTGGGCAGGTGTGAACGCGGTGCGGCTGTCGTAGGTGAGGACCCACGGTACGTCGGCCAGCCGCTCCAAGGTGATCGGGCTGTCGAGCAGCGGGTTGCCGGTCGCGGCGATCCCGACCCAGTTGTCGCTGAACAGGTCGGCATGGGGCAGGTCGTGGATGAAGCCGTGCGGGAGCACCATGCCGTCGACGGCGCGGATGGTGTCCGCGACGTTGTCGACCAGGTGTGGCGTCGGCCCCTGGATCCGCAGGCGGGCGTTCGGGGCCTGGGTCGCGAAGATCCGGGAGATGCGCTCGCCCATCACCGCGGCGGCGTAGTCCGACAGTACGAGGCTGAACTCGCGTTCCGTACCGGCCGGGTCGAAGTTCGGCATCGAGTCGAAGACCCGCCGTACCGAGGCCAGCGCCAGCGTGGTGTCGGCGCGTAGCTGCGCGGCCAGCGGCGTCAGCTCGTAGTGGTTGCCGACCCTGTTCAGCAGTTGGTCGCCGAAGTGGCGCCGCAGCCGGCTCAGCGCCGCGCTCGCCGCGGGCTGGGTCACGCCGAGGCGTTGCGCGGCCCGGGTGACCCCGCGTTCGGCGAGCAGGGCGTCGAGGGTCAGCAGCAGATTGAGATCGAGGCTCCGCAGGTTGGTCGCCACGAGGTGAGCATAAACAGCGGTTATGTCGAGAATCAACAGATCGGTATTGCTGATATCGCTTGCCCGGTCGCACAGTGGTCGCCACGCGGTTCTCACGCGAGTCACTGGGAGTATCGATGCCTGCTGTAGATCATGTACTCGTCGTCGGCGCCGGTGCTGCCGGTGCGGCCGCCGCAATCCTGCTGGCCCGGGCCGGCATCTCGGTCGAGCTCGTCGACGACAAGGCGGACATCAGCGCCCTCGGGTCCGGCATCACCCTGCAAGGCAACGCCTTGCGCGTACTGCGCGAGCTCGGCGTCTGGGATCGGGTCCTCGAGCACGGCTTCGCGTTCGACACGCTCGGTCTGCGGGCGCCTGACCCGGCCGGGACGCTGATCGCCGAACTGGAGGACGTCAAGACCGGCGGAGCGGACCTGCCCGCGACCGTCGGCATGTACCGGCCCGACTTGGCGACCGTGCTCGTCGACCAGGCCAAGGCCGTCGGCGCGAAGGTGCGCTTCGGTACCACCTACACGGCTCTCCGCCAGGACGAGGCCGGAGTCGAGGCGACCTTCACCGACGGCTCGACCGGCCGGTACGACCTGGTGATCGCCGCCGACGGCGTACGGTCGACGACCCGCACGGAACTGGGGATCGAGCTGGCGACCGTACCGACCGGGATGGGCATCTGGCGGGTGTTCGCGCCGCGGCCCGACTCGGTCACCCGTACGGACCTGTTCTACGGCGGACCGAGCTACATCGCCGGCTACTGCCCGACCGGCGCGGACGGCCTGTACGCCTACATCGTGGAGCGCGCGCAGGATCGCTCCGGACTGACGCCCGACGAGCAGCTGGCCACGATGCGCGAGTTGTCGCAGGCGTACCACGGTCCCTGGGACGACATCCGGGAGCGGATGACCGACCCCGATCGCATCAACTACACCTGGTTCGAGTCTCACCTGCTCGATGCTCCGTGGCACCGCGGCCGCGTCGTGCTGATCGGCGACGCTGCGCACGTCTGCCCGCCCACCCTCGCCCAGGGCGCGGCCCAGGCCTTCGAGGACGCATCCGTACTGAGCGACCTGCTGATCAGCCGCGACGGCGTCGACGACGAACTGTGGAGCACCTTCTACGAACGCCGGTTCGAACGTGCCCGAACTGTCGTGGACGCCTCGCTCCAGCTGTGCGGCTGGCTCATCGACGGGGTTCGAGGAGACGTACCCGGACTGATGGCCCGCGTCGCACACCTGCTCGAAATCCCTGCCTGACAAGGAGAATCCGACCATGCGTGAGCGTCTTGTCACTCATCTGCGGCACGTGGATCTCGCCGTACCCGACTATGAGCGCCAACTCGAGTTCTACACCAAACTCTGGGGGCTCAAAGCCGAGACCAGCGACAGCGGCATCGCGTTCCTGGCCGCCGAGGGTTCACCGGAGCAGTACCAGGTGCGGCTCCGCCGGGCCGACGAGAAGCGGCTCGACCTGATCTCGTTCGGCGCCGCGAACGCGGCCGACGTCGACAAGCTGGCTCAGCAGTTGGGGACCGACGGCGTTCAGCTGATCACCGAGCCCGGGGTGGTGGACACGCCGGGCGGTGGGTACGGCTTCAGGTTCTTCGACAACGAGGGCCGCACCATCGAGGTCAGCGCCGACGTCGAAGTACGACAGCACCGCAAGATCGAGGAGGGCGAGTCGATCCCGGTGAAGCTGTCGCACGTCGTGATCAACTCCCCGAATCCTGAGCAAACGGTCGCGTTCTACGACAAGCACCTGAGCTTCTCCCTGTCCGACACCCTGTTCTCGCCGCACATGGGTGAGGTGATGTGGTTCCTGCGCACCAACCGGCTGCACCACAGCATGGCGATCGCCCGCGGACCGCACGTCGCGCTGCATCACGCGTCCTTCGAACTGCGTGGCATCGACGAGTACATGCGTGGTACCGGCCGGCTGCTCCGCAACGGGATCGAGAAGGTGTGGGGACCCGGCCGGCACAAGGCCGGCAACAACACCTTCAGCTACTTCCTCGATCCGCACGGCAACACCATCGAGTACACGACCGAGCTCGAGGTGCTGGACGAGGACACCTGGCACCCACACCTGTACGACTTCGCCGATCCCGACGTCAGCGACCAGTGGGGTACGGCCAACCCGATGGACGAGTTCGTCGCGAAGCAGTCGTTCAACGACCCGGACCGCGGCGTCTTCGTCGCTCCGCCGGTCTGATCCGATGCGGCTGGCAACGTATCTCGACAAGGCCGGCCCGCGGGTCGGGCTGGTCGAGCATGACCAGGTCTTTCCGTTCCCGCTCGAATGGACGATGCGGGCAGTGATCGACACCGGTCTCGACGGCGCACGCGAGCTGGCCGGGCGTGCCCGTACGGCCGCGCCGATCGCGCTGTCCGGCGTGCGCTTGCTGGCACCGTTGCTTCCAGCAACTGTCCGGGACTTCGTCGCGTTCGAGGAACATGTGGCCGGCGTCCGGCGCAGCATCGACGGGACGCCCGGCGTACCTGAGGCCTGGTACGACGCGCCGACCTTCTACTTCACGAATCCGCACGCGATCCTAGGCCCTGACGACGATGTGCTGTTTCCGGCGCGGTGCCGGCTCCGTGACTTCGAGCTCGAGGTCGCGGTGATCGTCGGCCGCGGCGGTCGTTCGGTCGAGGTCGGTCGGGCCCGCGAGCACGTCTTCGGCTACACGATCATGAACGACTGGTCGGCGCGGGATCTGCAGCGCCGGGAGATGCAGGTGAACCTGGGCCCGGCCAAGGGCAAGGACTTCGCGACCAGCTTGGGCCCGTGGATCGTCACCGCGGACGAGCTCGAACCGCATCGTGATGCCGACGGCTTCCTCGACCTGTGGTGTTCGGCCAGTGTCAACGGTCAGGAGGTGGGCCGGGACCTCTTGTCCAACATGGGGTGGACGTTCGAGTCGATGATCAGCTACGCCTCGCGCGACAGCGTCGTACAGCCCGGCGACGTGCTCGGCTCCGGCACTACCGGGAACGGCGGTTGCCTGGCCGAGCTGTGGGGCCGCAACGGACGCCAGGATCCGCCGCCGCTCCGGCCCGGAGACGTGGTGCAGCTGACGGTCGAGGGGATCGGAACCCTCACGAACCGGATCGCGGTCGCGCCGGTCGCGCCAGATCTGCCGGCTCCGCGCCGGCGGGACCCCAACCAGACCCGCGCGGCCGAATCTTTTGAAGGGAACAGCTGATGTTCGAGTACTTCCCGGGCAACTACGTCTGGAACCTGGGTGTGGTCGCCGCGCTGAACAGCGGCGGACAGATCGACGAGGTCGACCGTGCCTGCCGCCCGATCCGCGAACTGGCCGCGCAGGGCTCCGATGTCGGCACCGGAGAGTTCATGGCGGCCTGGCAAGCGGTCGCTGATCAGTTGCAGAAGCAAGCCGAGGAGGCCGAGAAGGCCGGCCATCGCCGTACGGCGGGCCAGAAGTATCTGCGGGCTGCCGTCTACCTGAGTCAGGCCGAGCGGATGCAGAGCGCGAAGGATCCGAACCGCAACGCCAGCTACCAGCAGTGCCTCGACCTGATGGCCAAGACCTTCGAGCTCCTCGACCCGACCACGAGCCGGGTGGAGGTCCCGTACGGCGACGCATCGCTGCCGGCGTACTTCGTGAACGCGTCGACGGACGGTATGCCTGCGCCGGTGATGATCTTGTTCAACGGGCTGGATTCCACCAAGGAGCACATGTACACGTCCGGCTTCGGTACGGAGCTCGCCGCGCGCGGAATCTCTACCCTGATGGTGGACTGCCCCGGCAGCGGTGAGGCGCTTCGGCTACGTGGGTTGACGGCAGAGGTCGAGACCGAGAAGTGGGCCGCGGCCTGCGTCGACTATCTGCTCACGCGAGACGACGTCCAGGGCGACCGAATCGGCTTGGTCGGCTGGTCCCTTGGTGGGTACTACGCGCCACGCGCAGCAGCCTTCGAAAAGCGACTGGCTTTGTGCGTGGCTTGGGGTGCCAACCACAACTGGGGCGAGGTGCAGAAGCGCCGATTGCAGCGCGAGGGGGAGAACCCGGTACCGCACTACTGGGACCACGTGCTGTGGGTGTGGGGCTGTAATGACATCGAGCAGTTCATCACCCTCGCCGAGAGAGTCCACCTCGACGGCGTCGTCGAACGCATCACGGTCCCGTTCCTGATTGCCCACGGCGAGAACGACCGGCAGATTCCGCTCGCGTACGCACATCGCAGCTACGACCAGGCAGTGAACAGCCCGAAGCGTGAGCTGCGGATCTTCACCCCGGAGGAAGGCGCGACCGAACACATCGGGCTCGACCACTTCTCCCACGTCCAAACCTTCATCGCCGACTGGGTGGCCGACACCTTCACGGAACTGGACAGCCGGCCATGAGGGTCCGGCCTGAGGACCTCGACCGATCCGATCCAGAGGGCGCCATCGCCGCCGCGGCGAAGCGGGTCTCGAACTGGGGGCGATGGGGACCTGACGACGTCCGCGGCACGATGAACTTCCTGACCGACGAACGGCGTCGCTCGGCCGCGGGGCTGATCGGGACCGGCCAGTCGTTCTCGTTGTCGCAGAGCTTCGACATGGACGGCCCGCAGAAGGGCTGGCGCCGGCGCACCAACCCGGTGCACACGATGCTGGACACCGGTACCGACGCGGTGGCCGGTGTCCAGGGTTTCCCACACGGCATCGGCGGCGCCGACGACGTGATCGCGATGCCGTTGCAGTGTTCGACCCAGTGGGACGGGCTCGGCCACATCTTCGACCACGGCCGCGCGTGGAACGACCGTCCTGCCGACCAGGTGGTGACCGGACTGGGCGACGCAGTGACCGGCATCGAAACGGTGGCCGACGTGATCGCCGGCCGCGGCGTACTCCTGGACGTAGGTCGAGCCGTCGGCGATCCGGCCGGTGAGCTCCCGGACGGCTTCGCGATCACCGTGGAACATCTGGAGCAAACCATCGAAAGTCAGGGTGGTACGTCGGCCGTGGGCCGTGGCGACATCGTCGTCGTACGGACCGGCCGGCTCGCGCGGGCGAGACGCGAGGGGTGGGGCGACTACGCGGGCGGCCCGTCGCCCGGCCTGTCGTTCACCACCGTCGACTGGCTGCACGACACCGAGCTCGCTGCGATCGCGACGGACACCTGGGGCTTCGAGGTCCGGCCCAACGAGTTCGACGTGGCGTTCCAGCCGTTGCACCAGGTCGCGATCCCGCATCTGGGCCTGTTCATCGGCGAGATGTGGGACCTCGACGCCCTCGCAGAAGCCTGCGCCGCCGACGGCGTCTACGACTTCTTCCTGACTGCCGCACCGCTGAAGATCACCGGTGCGGTGGGCTCTCCCGTGAACCCGATCGCGGTCCGCTGAAAGCCGCCAGATCTTCTGGTTCACTCGCCATAGACTTTTGTTGAAAACATGCATATGGTCGGTCGATATCAGGCCCAAGTGCCTGGACCCACCTACTTTCGCGGTCGCTCAGCCGCCCGCCGCGACAGCTCACGGAGTCTCTCCATCGCAGTCAGAAAGGCTGGACATGAAGCACACACCTCGTCTCCGGGCCGCGCGGGTCGCCGTCCTCCCCACCGCGGTACTGCTGGCCCTGGCCGGCTGCTCTTCCTCGTCGGGGACAGACAGTGCGTCCACGGCGGACGGCAAGGTCGAGTTCACCCTCACGTACGCCAAGTCCAACAACATCGAGAGCCCGTTCGAGGCACTGGCCAAGGCGTACATGTCGGCGAACCCGAACATCACGATCAAGCTCGAGGGCAAGCCGAACGACACCTACGGCGATGCGATCCGCACCCAGCTGCAGGCCGGCAACGCGGCCGACGTACTCGAGACCGAGGCCGGCTCGGGGCAGTCCCGCAGCGTGCTGCAACTGGCCAACGCGAAGTTCCTCGAGCCGCTGAGCGACTCCGTGGCCGCGACTGTTCCCGACAGCAGCAAGTCGCTGTACCAGCTCGACGGCAAGACGTACGGCGAACCGCTCGGCATCTCGTACGCCGGCCTGGTCTACAACACGGTCGCTGCCAAAGCCGCGGGCCTGACCGCGGCACCGAAGAGCTTCGACGAGGTCAAGGCTGCCTGCACCAAGTCCGCGGCGGCCGGCAAGTCGCTGTTCGTACTGGCCGGGTCGACCGTGCCCAACGCGGGCATCACCTCGCTGATCATCTCCGCGACCCGGGTGTACGCCGAGGACCCGGACTGGAACGCCAAGCGCACCAAGGGTGAAACCACCTTCGCCGACAGCCAGGGATGGAAGGACACGCTGCAGACGATCGTCGACATGAACAAGGCCGGGTGCTTCCAGAAGGGTGCCGAGGGCGCCGGTTTCGACGCGATCACCAACAACATGGCCAAGGGTGACTCGGTGTCCTTCTTCGGTCCGCTCGGCTCGGCGTCGGAGCTGCAGAAGGCCGCGCCGACCCAGAAGTTCGTCGCCGAGGCGTTCCCGCCGGCGACTGTCGGCGGCAAGGCCTTCGGCGTCGCGAGCCCGACGTACTCGCTGTCCGTCAACGCTGCCTCGAAGAAGAAGGACGCCGCTCAGGCCTTCGTGAACTGGCTCGCCGAGCCGGCGCAGGCCGATCTGTTCGCCAAGGTGTCCGGAGGTCTGCCGAACAGCGGCCTGGACAAGCAGGACCTGTCCACCACGGTGTACGCCGACGTGTCCGACATCCTGAAGAAGGGCGACTACACCGCCCTCCCCAACGCCGGCTGGAAGAGCGCGGGCGTGTACGACGCGCTCGGCACCGGCGTCCAGGGTTTGCTCACCGGTCAGACCGACGTCGACAAGGTACTGAAGTCGATGGACGCCGCCTGGAACCAGTGACGTCGGCGCACTGACTCGATTGGGGAACGATGACTGCCACGCAGCTACCGACGCCTGAGCCGGCCGTCCGCACCCGTCGTCCGCAGGACGACAGGCCCCGGAAGGCCCGCTCGAACGGCCTGCTGAAGCTCGGCCACTGGTGGTGGGCGCTGCCGGGAATCCTGATGGTGGCGGCGATCCATTACGTCGCCACCGGGGTCGGCGGGTTCTACGCGTTCACGAACTGGACCGGGATCGGCGCGTTCGAATGGATCGGGCTGCGCAACTTCGACCGGATCTTCACCGATCCGGCCAAGCTGGTCGCGCTCCGGAACACCCTCGTGCTCGCGTTCGGGTCGATGATCCTGAGCAACCTGGCCGGAGTGGTGCTGGCGATCGGGCTCAACCGGATCCTGAAGACGCGGTACATCCTGAGGACCCTGTTCTTCATGCCGGTGGTGCTGAGTCCACTGGCCACGTCGTACATCTGGAAGTTCATCTTCCAGCAGGACGGCCCGCTGAACGCCGTCCTGAAAGGTGTCGGGCTGAACTCGCTCGTCCGGCCGTGGCTGGCCGATCCCACCTGGGCGCTGTGGGCCGTCCTGCTGGTGGTCGTCTGGCAGAACACCGGATTCGCCATGGTCATCTACAGTTCCGGCGTCGCCTCGGTGCCGGTCGAGGTCGAGGAAGCGGCCGCCATCGACGGCGCGGGTCTGTGGCAGCGGATCTGGAGCGTCACGCTGCCGGCCCTCCGCCCGGCGATCGCGATCGCCACCACCCTGGGACTGGTCAACGGTCTGCGGATCTTCGACCAGATCCTGGCGCTGACCGGAGGCGGTCCGGCCAATGCGACCGCGACGCTCGCCACCGAGGTGTACAAGCAGGCCTTCAGCCTCGGCAACTTCGGCTACGGGGCGGCGCTCGCACTGCTGCTGACCGCGATCATCCTCGTCTTCGCCGTGGCGCAGCAACGCCTCACCCACGGCCGATCGGAGGCCTGAACCATGTTCCGCTACACCAAGCTGTCCGCGTTGCGCGAGGCCGGGTTCTGGGTCCTGGCGCTGATCTACCTGGCCCCGTTCTTCGTCCTGATCAGCATCGCGCTCAAGTCCGACACCGAGGTCTTCAGTACGTCGCCGTTGGCCCTGCCCAAGTCGCCGACGCTGGCGAGCTTCTCCCATGTCCTGTCGGCCAACGGCGAGTCCGACATCAAGGTTGGTCTGGCCAACAGCCTCTTCATCACGGTCGGCAGCATCCTCGTCCTGGTTCTGCTCGGATCGTTGACCGGGTACGTGATCGCGCGGAGCACGCGTCGCTGGAGCCGCGGGCTGTACTACCTGTTCCTGATCGCCATCGTCCTGCCGATCCAGCTCGGCACGGTACCGCTGTACATCGGGGCCCGGACGCTCGGACTGACCGGTTCGGCGCCCGGAATGATCGTCCTGTACGGCGGCCTGCTGCTGCCGCTGTCGGTCTTCATCTACGCCGGCTTCTTCCGCAGCCTCGGTACCGAGTACGAGGAGTCGGCAACGATCGACGGGGCGAGTCCCACCCAGATCTTCTTCCGGATCGTGCTGCCGCTGATGGCTCCGGCAACCGGCGCGGTCTCCATCCTCGCCGGGCTGATCGTCTGGAACGACTTCTTCACACCGCTGATCTTCCTCGGCGGTTCCAGTCAGCAGACCCTGCCCGTGGCCATGTACTACTACATCGGTTCGCTGGTCTCACAGTGGAACCAGATCTTCGCGATCGTGATCCTGTCGATGATTCCGATCCTGGCCTTCTACCTGTTCGCCCAGAAGCGCTTCATGCAAGGCTTCGCCGGCGGGGTCAAGGGGTGACGATGGCTGACAACCGGGCCGCCTTCGAGCAGTTCGTCGAACTGTTCTACACCCGCAAGCGGGTGGCCGAGGCGTTCGCGTTCCTGGTCGCGGACGACTACCGGCAGCACAACCCGAACCTGCCCGACGGGCCGGCCGCCGCCGTCGAGGCGCTGACCCCGAAGTTCGACGGCTCGCCGGACGCACGCTTCGAGGTGCAGCGGATCCTCGTCGACGGCGACCTGGCCATGGTTCACGTCAAGGCGACCCGGCCCGGCGCTCCACCGGCCGCCGTCGCCGACATCTACCGGTTCTCCGCGGGACGCATCGTCGAGCACTGGGACGTACTGCAGCCGATGCCCCCGAATCCGGTCCACGACCATCCGATGTTCTGACCCAGACAAGGACCCCAATGTTCACACTCGCGCCGAATATCGACTTGTTGTTCACCGAAGCCGGAGACAGCGCCGCCGATCGAGTACGGGCCGCGGCCGCCGCCGGTTTCGATGCCGTCGAGATGTGGGGGCCGACCGGTAAGGACATCGCGGCGCTGCGGGACGCGCTCGCCGAAACCGGTGTCCAACTGACCGCCCAGCTGGCCGAACCGCGGACGCAGTTCATGATCCCGCCGAAGGACCACACGCTGTTCTACAAGGGACTGGACGACGGTGTCGAGGTCGCGCGACAGCTCGGTTGCCCGCGCATCGTCCTCGGCAGCGGGACCGGCTTCGGCGGGCGCAAGCGGCAGGACCAGCTCGACGAGCTCGTCGAGATCTTCACCAAGGCCGACGCCCAGATCGCCGGTTCCGGCATCACCCTCGTACTCGAGGCGGTCAACATCCGGGTCGACCACCCCGGCGCGTTGCTCGACCGCACCGCCGAGGCCGCGTACATCGCGCGCGGGGTCGGCTCGCCGACGTTCGGCATCCTGTACGACCTCTATCACTCCACCGTGGAAGGCGAAGACGTCACCTCGGAGCTCTCGCAGGCGCGCGACGTCATCCGGTACGTACAGATCGCCGACGCTCCCGGCCGGGGCGAGCCGGGGTCCGGCGCCATCGACTGGCCGGCCAGGTTGGCCGAGCTGCGCGGCTCCGGGTACGACGGCCCGATCGGTCTGGAGTACTACCCGACGACGCCGACCGTCGAGTCGGTCCAGCTGATCCGCTCGCTGGCGGCGGACGCATGAGTGCAGCCGGCCGCCTGCCCGGCAGCGTTGACGTCGCGATCGTCGGGAGCGGCCCGAACGGAGCGGCGTACGCGCGCATCCTCAGCGAGCAGGCACCCGGCAGCAGGATCGCGATGTTCGAAGTCGGGCCGACGGTGACGGAACCGCCGGGCGCCCACGTGAAGAACCTCGTCGACCCCGCGGCCCAGGCGGCCGCGGAACGGCGTTCGCAGGGTCCGAGCGCCGATGCGGCAACGCTGAGCAGCCCGGCGGCCGTGGTGGCAGGCCGCCGGCAAGCCAGGCCCGGTACCTTCCTGCTGCCCGACGGGTTCGCGTTCGACGGCGAGGACGGCCTCCCGGCGGTTGCCATGTCGAGCAATGTCGGCGGGATGGGCGCGCACTGGACCTGTGCCTGCCCGCGACCCGGTGGCAGTGAACGGATCCCGTACCTGCCCGGCTTGGACGAGCTGCTGACCGATGCCGAGCGGGTGCTCGGGGTGACCGCGACGGCCCTCGAGGACGCACCGTTTGCCGAACTGATCCGGCGGCGCTTGTCGGCTGCGATCGACGACGGCCGATCACCGGCGACGAGGGTGCAGCCGATGCCGCTGGCGGTCCATCGCCGCGCGGACGGTCAGCTGGTCTGGTCCGGCTCCGATGTGGTGATGGGGGAGGTGACCAGGTCCAATCCGCACTTCACGCTGTACGACGAAGCTCTGGTGACGCGCGTCGTCGTGGAGCAGGGACGTGCCGCGGCCGTCGAGGTCCGCGATCTCCGGAGCAACGAGGTCAGCACGGTCCGAGCCAGCTTCGTCGTGGTGGCGGCGGATGCCTTGCGGACGCCGCAGCTGTTGTGGGCCTCAGGTATTCGGCCGGCCGCGCTCGGTCGCTACCTGAACGATCAGGCCCAGGTTGTGTACGCCGCGAGGATCTCCGGCGCGGACACGACGATCGAGCCGCCGGCGGCCGGCGCGATCAGTCAGCACAGCGGCGTCAGCTGGATTCCGTTCACCGACGAGCTTCCGTACCACGGCCAGGTGATGCAGCTCGACGCGTCACCGGTTCCGCTGGCCGACGACGACCCGGTCGTACCCGGATCCATCGTCGGACTGGGCCTGTTCTGTGCCAAGGAGCTCCGGTGGGACGACCGGCTCGAGTTCGCCGACGACCGCACCGATTCGTACGGCATGCCGGCGATCCGGGTGCACTACAAGCTGACCGAGCACGACCACCGAACGCTGGATCAAGCCCGGGATGAGATCGTCAGGATGGCCAAGGCCATCGGGGAACCGCTCGGCGACGTCCCGATCACCTTGCCGTTGGGCGCGTCACTGCATTACCAGGGCACCACCCGGATGGGGGAGTCCGACGACGGGACCTCGGTCTGCGGCCCCGACTCCGAGGTGTGGTCGGTGTCAGGGCTTTTTGTTGCCGGTAACAACGTCATACCGACCTCGACCGCGGCCAATCCCACGCTCACGTCGGTCGCGCTGGCGATCCGCGGTGCCCGGAGGATCGCCCGCGAGCTGCGAGCAGAAGGAGCACAACCATGATTCCGGACCGGATCATCGAGCAGGACACACTCACGACCGACGGAACCCGGGCGACGGTGGAGATCCGGCTGCCCTGGTACCGGGCTCTGCCCGGCTCCTGCATCAGCGAGGTCTCGTTCGCCGTCGACGGTGTACCGGCCGAGTCGTTGCGCTGGACGATGAACGGGCGAACGTTCGCGATTCCCGAACTCGCCGACGAGGCCGACGAGTGGTGGTTTCCCACCGACTCCGTCGTCGTCACCGGCGACATCGAGCTACCGGCAGACGATCATGAGCATCGGGTCGACATCGAACTCAAGGTCTACATCCCGTACATCGTCACCGCGCACGGGGTGCTGCGGATCGAGGAGCACGACAACAAGACCATGAAGGCGGTGGCAGCATGAGCCTGGGAGAGCCGATCCAAGGAGTGACGCTCTACAGCTTCACCAGAGCGTTCCATGCCCGCGAGTACGACCTCGAAGACCTGATCCGCAAGGTGGCCGCCGAACGGTTCGGGCCGGGACTGGAGATCATCGGGTTCTCCAGCTTCCGCGGCTTCCCCGACCTGGACGACGCGTTCGTCGACCGGTTCCGCGCGCTGGTCGACGAGGTCGACCTGGTGCCGACGTCGCTGGCGATCAACGGCGACATCGGGCTCCGGCCGAACCAGCTGATGAGCCAGGACGAGCTGATCGCGTACATGACCCGGCAGATCGCCGCGGCAGCGCGTCTCGGCTTCGCGATCGCGCGGGTGCAGATCTCGCTGACTCCGGACTCGATGGAGCAGTTGCTCCCGGTCGCGGAGAAGTACGGCGTCACGCTCGCGCTCGAGGTCCACGCGCACCAGCACGGCAGGCACGAGAACGTCCTGGCCCTGCGTGACCGGTACGCGAAGCTCGACTCACCGCTGCTCGGGTTCACCGCCGACTGGGGTGCGACGGTCAGCGGCTTCGCACCGTCGCTGCTCGAGGCGTACCGCCGGCGCGGTGCGACCGACGACCTCCTCGACGCGGTGACGGGGCTGTGGCAGCAGACGTACGCCGAGGGACCGCCGAACACCGAGGCCGCGCACGGCGAACGCTTCGGTGCATTCATCGAGCTCGCACACCGGTACGGCCGCCCGGAGCTCGGTGTCGACTTCGCCATCAACGGCACCGGACTGTTCGGACCGGCACCGATCGACACCTGGCGGGAGATCGCCCCGTTCATCCGGCACGTACACGGCAAGTTCTTCGGCATCGATCCCCAGGGCGAAGAGCCGTCGGTCCCGGTCCGTGAACTCGTCGCGCTGCTGGTCGACATCGGCTACAACGGTGTGATCTCCAGCGAGTACGAGGGCTGGCACTGGAACTACTGGGAAAGCCCGTTCGACATCATCCGGGCCGAGCAGGCCGTGCAACGCTCCGCGGCGGCCGACGCCGGGTCGCGGATGATCACCGACTCCGTTCACGCCCGTACCGCCCTGCGTGCCCATCTCGCCCGACCTGTACCTCAACCAAAGGACTTGCGATGACAACCACGACCAAAGCCGACGGCGTCGCCGGTACGGGGATCAAGCTCGGCATCACGCTCTACTCGCTCACCTCGGAGTGGGCGGCGGGGCACTACACGTTCGAGAGCCTGCTCCAGGAAGTCGCCGATCAGGGACTCGGGCCCGGAGTGGAGTTCAACGGGGCGCAGATGCTGCGGACCTATCCCGACGTCGACGACGAGTTCGTCAAGATGTGGCGCGACGGACTGGAACGACTCGAACTCGAACCGAGTGCCATGGGCACCAATCTCGACATGGGTCGGCGCAAGGACCGGGACATGACGCCGGACGAGGAGTACGAGTTCCTGGCCGTGCAACTGCGGACGGCCAACCGGTTGGGCTTCCACAAGGTCGTCATCCGCTCCGCCGGCAAGGAGTTGCTGCGCCGGCTGCTGCCGCTCGCGGAGAAGTACGACCAGAAGCTCGGGTACGAGCTGCACGCCCCGGCGGGTCCCAACGACGAGAAGATCATGGGGATCCGTGAGATGTACGCCGAGCTCGGCTCGGACCGGCTCGGGTTCACGGCCGACTTCAGCTCGACCATGCACAGCCTGTCGCCGACGTTGCACCGGACGCTGCGGCAGATGGGACTGCCCGACGAGCACTTCGCGGTGATGCAGGACATCTGGCGCAAACCGGCTCCGATGCATCAGCGCAACGAGGAGTTCGAGAACTACCTGCGTGACCACGACTTCGACCCGGCCCGGCTCGGCCCGTTCAGCCGGCTCGCGTTCAACATGCACGGCCTGGTGGCGCCGGAGGAGTGGCTGGACATCATGCCGCAGATCTTCCACGTGCACTCGAAGTTCTACGACATCGACGACAACGGCGACGAGCCGGCGATGGACGTGCCGCGGATCATCAAGCAGTTCGTCGACGGCGGCTACACCGGCTACCTGTCGAGCGAGTGGGAGGGCCACGCGTTCGCAGACCTCGGCGAATCCGATCCGATCGAGTTGGTCAAGGCGCAGCATCGACTGATCACGCGCTCCATCACCTCGTCCGCCGCCGCCTCGAACTAAGGAAACCTCATGGCCACTCACAACTCACTCTTCGCCGCCACCGATGTCCACCGGCACCCGGAGGGCCTTCGCGTCTCGGTCCAGTTGCCCTGGTACCGCAGCCTCTGGCTGTCCGCGGTGGACAGCGTGACCGCTCGGGTCAACGGAGCGGACGTCCCGACCGACCAGCTGCGCTTCGAGCTCGAGGGACGCAGCTACAAGATCGAGGAACTCCCCGAGCAGTGGGACACCCTCTGGTTCGTTGCCGACCGCCCGGACATCGTCATTCAACTCGACCCCGTTCCGCAGGCCGGTGACGCTGTCGATGTCGAGGTCGTACTGACGCTGCGCCTGCTGTACATGCAGATCGCGCCCCAGCGGTACGTCGGCAACCGCGTCCCGGTCCGCCGCGAGGTGGTCCTGTCGTAGCCGGGACGATCAGCGCTCCAAGGCCACTCCGTCGGCAAGGGCAGCCCTGGCGAGAGCCAGGTGCCGGCGGGTGGCCTCGGTTGGTTTCAGGTCGTCCAGCCACTCGTGGCCGCCCCACTCACTGGTGAAGGTGCCACGGAACTCGGTCCCGGCCAGCATCCGGCCGAGAGCGCGGATCGGGCCGCTGACGCGGTCGTCGCCGTCGTCCAGGTCCCAGAACTTCAGGTGGAAGCCGCCGATCAGACCGACGACGTCGCGGAGGTCGTCGACGTCGGAGCGGCCGAACCGAATCAGCAGGTTCATGAACAGCGTGTGCGTTGCGGGCGGTACTGCGTTCGAACTCAGCGCCGCCCGTACGGCGTCCAAGGTGGCGGGGTCGCGCCAGCTGTGGGTCAACTGATCGACCAGGTCGTCGGCGACGCCTCCGCGGCGCAGCTGTTCGAGGTAGGTCGGCGGGAGTGACGGCATCAGCATGCTGGTGTCGCAGATGAGCCGAAGCCGCGGGTCGGCGAAGTCGGCGATGGTCTCGATCGCCTCCGCCGTTTGCGGATTCTGAGGGCTCTGCTGGCCCTGGATTTCCTCGAAGAGGATCAGCTCAAGCTCATGCAGCAACGGCTGCAGGCGTTCCAGGAGCGGCCGCCCGGCTTGCCCGATCGGCAGCCGGATCCCGTCCGCGCCCAGGCGGTGGGCGGCCTTCAGTTGCGGCAGCAGGAACGCCAGCCGTTCGTCGTCGGTACGCCGGCTGCCGGTCGACGTGTAGTCGTCGATGCTGGCTCCGAGCACGCTCACCCGCGCGCCGGCCGAGGTCAGGGCGTCCCGCAGCACGTCGGTCTCTACGTCGGTGGGCGTCGGAAAGCCTCGCCAGACCTGGCCCGCTTCCACCTCGATCACCTCGGCCACACCGTCAGCCGCAATCCCGACGACCAGGTCGTGGGCCGAACGTTGCGCGCGGATGACCTCTGGCGTCCAGTTGAACGAACTGGCGGCGAGTACCCAGCCGTCGGGCATCATCGGCCGACCTCCGTACCTACGTCGCCTGCGACGCTGGGGGAGACCCGCTGGTCCGGCACCAGCTCGGCCTCGAGGTGGAAGGGCAGGACGAGAGGCACACCGGGTCCTGCAGAGAGGTACGGCACCAGCATCCGGAAGTCGACGGTCACTGTGCAGGGACGGACGTCGGTGTCGCCGGCCAGAACCAGTCGATCTTGTAGGTACCACCAACAGTCTGACTCGCTGCCGACGGCGTCCACCGGGATCCGCCGGTCGCCAAGCACGATCGACGGATCCACTTGCTGACCGTCCAGCGCCAGGCGGAGCCCGCTCAGGCCGGCCAACGGCAGCGAACGGATCCACGGCAGCCCGACCCGCAGTTCGAAGCCGCCAGGGGTCGAGGTCAGCGCGTCGGCGCGCAGGCCTGGCAGCATCAGTGCTGCCGATCGCGGAGTTGAGCTCTCATAGAACGCAGCCTAGCCGCTTTTGCAGTAAATCAACATAAGTCTGTTCAGGCGGATCGTAGGGCTGCGGCCGACGGTTGGCCGTCGCCGAGCCAGCGGGGGAACGTCACGTCGAACAGCTGCTCGCGAACCATCTCGGCGCAGCCCCGGAGCGGCTCGCGGACGTCGTCGACCGAGCGGACGATCTTCAGGTCGAGGGTCGCGAGCGGGTGCGCCAGCTCGTAGATCCGCTGCCTGATGTCGGCCAGGTAGACCTCGCCCGCGCCCGCGGCGATGGCGCCGCCGACGACGATCACCCCTGGGTTGAACATGTTCACCAGTGATGCGAGCGCCTCGCCGACGTACTGCGCCGACGTACGGACCAGCGAGGTCGCCAGCGTGTCGCCGTCCTGCGCCGCCATGGCGACGAGTTCCGGCGTCAGCAAGCTGCCCCCGTTGACGCGCTCGGCCAGGTAGCCGTCCGCGCCGACGTCGATCGCCTGCTGGGCATCGCGGATCAGGGCCCAGCCGCCGGCGACCGCCTCCAGGCAGCCGGCCTTGCCGCAGCGGCAGACCACGTCGGCGTCGCGGACCCGCTCGTGTCCGATGTCGCCTGCCGCTCCCTGCGCACCACGATGGATCCGGCCCTGGGACAGCAGGCCGACGCCGATGCCGGAGCCGACCTTGCAGTAGATCAGGTCCGGGTTCTCGTCCCGCCGTCGTGCGCGCTCGGTGAACGCCAGCAGATTGACGTCGTTGTCCACCCAGACCGGGGCGCCGTACTGCTGCTCGAACCGCCGGCGGATCTCGAAACCGTTCCAGCCCGGCATGATCGGCGGCGCCACCGGTCGCCCGGTGGCGAAGTTCACCGGGCCGGGTACGCCGATGCCCATGCCCCAGATCGGTGCCCGGCCGGCTCCGGCCAGCAGGTCGTCGACCATCGCCATCGCGGTCTCGAGGGTTGCTGCCGGTCCCCGGGCGATGTCCCACTCGCGGTGCGCGTGCGCGATCACGTCCCCGGTCAAGGCGCTCACTCCGACGTTGATGTGCATCGCGCCGAGAGCGCACTCGACGAGTACGCCGCGCTCGGCCCGGAAGCGGAGGGTGCGCGGGGCGCGGCCGCCGGTCGGATGGGCGAACTCGCCGTCCTCCAGGTAGCCCATCTCCATCGCCTGGTCGACGCGCTGGGCCACGACACCGCGACCGAGACTGGTTGCCCGGACGAGCTCGGGCCGGGTCGTCGCCTCGCCGAGCCGGACCAGGTTCACGATCCGCAGCAGGCTCGTCACTTCGTCGGTCTGCGCGCCGAATCGGAGAGTGGACTGCCTGGCCATGACACCCATTTTTGCATGAAATCATCCAAAGTGGCGCTCGGCAGCGGCTTCCTAGTGTCGAAAAGCTGCAAAAGCCCCCGGTGGGAGGTGCTCAGGAGGCTTGCTGCAGCCGAAGCGCCGAGCCGATCGGGGAGCCGTTCCCGAGCCATAGCTCCATCGCCTCGCGCCGGAACAGCCGGAACATCGCCAGCGAGGTCGCGCCGTACACGCCCTCCAGGAAGTCCAACGACGAGCGGCGGATCGTCAGGCCGCGGGCGGCCAGTTCGATCGTTCCGTCGAGTACCTGGTCGCGGAAGACGTCGAAGAAGACATCTCCCATCCGCAGCACCCCGCCGCCCAGGACGAGAGTGGACGGGTTGGCGAAGTTGACGATGCCGGCCACGGCTCGGCCGGCATGCCTCGCGGCTTGCTTCACTGCCTCGAGCGTGACGGCGTCGCCGGCCTCGACGGAGGCGCCGATGTCCTCGGGCATCAGCCGTCCCCGCTGGTTCAGCCGGTTGGCCAGGAACGTGCTCTGGCCGGCTTGAGCGGCGTCGGTCAGGTGGCGAACCAGCGCCCAACCGCCGGCCACCGCTTCGAGGCATCCGGTCTTGCCGCACCGGCACACCGCGGCGGGATCGTCGGTGACCCGGACGTGGCCGATGTCGCCCGCCGCTCCGCTCGCTCCGCGATGCAGTCTGCTTCCGGTGACCAGACCGCTTCCGATCCCGGTACTGACCTTGACGTAGAGCAGGTCGCGCCCGTCCCGCGGTTCGCCGCGGCTCCACTCGCCGTACGCCATCAGGTTGACCTCGTTGTCGACCCAGATCGGTGCCTCGTACCGGGTCCGGAACCAGGACCGGATGTCGAACCCGTCCCACCCCGGCATGATCGGCGGCGCGACGACCCGGCCGGACCGGAAGTCGACGGGACCTGGAACTCCGATGCCGATGCCCCACAGGGGCCGCTTTCCAGGGGCCTTCGCGAGCAGGTCGGTGAAGAGCTCGTCGACCCGGGGGAGCACCGATTCCGGCGGGTCGGTGACATCCAGGGGCGTTTCGGCGGTCGCGATGAGGTCGCCTGCCAGGTCCGAGACCGCGGCCCGGCACTCGAACGCGCCGAGACTCGCACCGAGTAGGAGGCCGGCTTCGGCGCGGAACCGGACCGTCCGGGACGGCCGGCCGCCGCTCGAGGCCGCCTGCTCGCCGTCGGCCAGCAGCCCGAGGTCGAGCCCTTCCCGCAGCCGGTCGTTCACGATCGTCCGGCCGAATCCGGTCGCCGCTTCGAGTTGGGCCCGGGTGGCAGCCTCCCCGGACCGGACGAGTTCGAGAATGTGGGCCAGGACGAGTACGTCGCGGGCAGAGACCGAAGGTTTCATCATCGAGTGCCGATCTTAGCGGCAAACAGTTCTGCGTGCTTCGTCCAAAACCCGGCGGATCGGTCAGGTCGTCGGCCACCCCGTGTACGCCTCGGCGAGGAAGCGGCTGCCGTGCTCGGATTCGACGACCGCCGTCAGTTCGGCGAGCTGGCGTTGCTTGTCGAAGTCCGAGGCGTCCGGGACCGCGTGCAGGAGTGTCGTCATCCAGTGGGAGAAGTACTGGACTCTCCAGACCCGGGACAGTGCCCGCGTCGGGTACGTGTCGAGCGTTGACCGGTCGCGGCCCACGATCGCGCGCTCGATCACCTCGGCGAGTACCCGGGCGTCGGCGAGCGCCAGGTTGAGGCCTTTGGCCCCCGTGGGCGGCACGGTGTGGGCGGCGTCGCCGGCGAGCAACAGGTTGCCGTGCCGCATCGGTTCGCAGACGTACGAACGGAACGGCAGGACTGTCCTGCTGAAGATGCGGCCTTCCTTCAGGCTGAATCCGTCCTCGCCGGCCAGCCGGGACTGCAGCTCGGACCAGATCCGGTCCTCCGGCCAGTCGTCGGCCGATTCGTCGGGGGAGCACTGGAAGTACATTCGCTGGACGGCGTCCGTGCGCTGACTGATCAGCGCGAACCCGCGGTCCGATCGCGTGTAGATCAGCTCGGGTGCGCTCGGCGGCGCCTCGCAGAGAATCCCGAACCAGGCGTAGGGATACTGCCGGAAGAACTCGTTGCGGTCGGCAATCGCCGACCGGGTCATGCTGCGCGAACCGTCCGCACCGACGAGTACGTCACACCGGATCTCGTGCGGGGTGCCGCCGGCATCGGTGAACAACATGCCCGGCTGCTCGCTGGTGACGTCGACGACAGCCGTACCCGTGACGCCGTACCGGGCATCGCCGCCGTCCCGCTCGCGGGCGGTCGCCAGATCGGTGAAGACATCCGTCTGTGGGTAGAGCCAGGTCGACGAGCCGACCAGCCCGCGGAAGTCGATCCGGTGGCTGACGCCGCCGAAGCGCAGCTCGATTCCCTGATGCTCGTGTCCCGCGGTCAGGACCCGGTCGGAGACGCCGGAGTCGACCAGGAGCCGTACGCTGTCGTGCTCGAGGATGCCGGCCCGATGGGTCTGTTCGATCTCCTCCCGGGTACGGGTCTCGATCACCACCGACTCGATGCCCGCGAGGTGCAGGAGGTGGGACAGCATCAGGCCGGCCGGTCCGCCGCCGACGATGCCGACCGTCGTGCGATCCGAGATCATCGGTCCTCCTTCAGTACGCCGTCGGCGATCGCGAAGGCATGGTTGGCGGCCGGGACACCGCAGTACACAGCGGTTTGGAGAATCACCTCGGCTATTTCGGCGCGGCTCAGACCGTTGCGCAGTGCGGCGTGGAGATGTAGCTCCAGTTCGGTCCAGTGGCCGTGCGCGATCAAGGCGGTCAGCGTGATCATGCTGCGCGAGCGGCGGTCGAGGCCCGGTCGCGTCCACACCTCGCCCCAGGCGTACCGGGTGATGAAGTTCTGGAAGTCCGTCGTGAGATCACTGGTCGCCGCGGCTCGGTTTACATGGGCGTCGCCCAGAACCTCGCGTCGTACCGCCATGCCCTCGTCGTACGTCACCGAAGACCCTCCCATCGCGCGAGCACCGAGTCGACCAGAGCGTGCGCGGCGCCGAGATACGACGACGGGTCACCGGATCGACCACGCTCGCTCAGCAAGTAGTCCGCTGCCGACTCGGCGCGGCGGCGCATGGCGGCCTGGTCGACCTCAAGGTCCGCGACGAGGTCGGCCGCCTGGTTCGACGCCGTCATCGTCAGCTCCAGAAGCCTGCGGAGGGACGGCCACTCGGCGTGCCATGGACCGGGGGATCGCTCGTCCTCGCTGGCGGCCGCGCAGCTGTGGAGCTGAGCGCCCAGCTGTGGTGCTTGCAGCGACGCGCTTCGGATCAGCACGCTGAGTACCGGATTCTGCTTGTGGGGCATGGTCGACGAGGCGCCCGCGGAGGTGTCGTGGAGTTCTGCGATTTCCGGGCGGCCGAGTACCAGGACGTCTGATGCGAGGTGGCCGAGCGCATCGCACGTTTCCACGAGCGCGTCGCCGAGTCGCGTGATCGGCGTACGTCGGCTGTGCCAGCTCAGCTCCGGGGCGGCCAGCCCGAGTTCGTCGGCGAACCTCTTCGGCGCGCCGAGCGGATCCGGGACGAGCTCTGCCACGAGGGAGAGCGTGCCGGCGGCTCCACCACATTGCGCCGGGAGAGTGAGGGAGCTGATCGCGTCCTCGGCGTCAAGTACGCCCGACAGCCACTGCGCCGCCTTCAAGCCGAACGTGGTCGGCACGGCGTACTGCGTGAGAGTGCGCCCGGCCATCACCGAGTCGCGATGCGTGGAAGCCAACTCAGCAAGGGAATCCGCGGTCCGCGCCAGATCCAACGCGATGCGACTTGTGGCGTCTCGAGCCAGCAGCATCAGTGCGGTGTCGAGAACGTCCTGACTGGTCAACCCGCGGTGGAGCTCGGGCTCGCCGAGTGCGGCGCGCAACGCCTTCACCAAGGGAAGAACGGGATTGCCGGCGTCCTCGACGTCGGCGAGTTGTAGCGCGATCGGCTCGTTCAGGTTGGCGGCAGATCCCTTGAGGACATGTAGCCAGGCCAGCTCGACGCGCGTCATCGCCGCCAGCAGTGCGTCGTCGTCGACCACCCCGATCGCTCGGCGCGAGCCTGGCTCGAGCAGGGACGGCATCACTGGTGTCCTGGGTAGGTGAGAAAGACTGTCTCGCGTTCGCCCTGGAGGTGTACGTCGAAGCGCAGGCCGCCGTCCGGCTCTCGTGCCGCGACCATCGTGCTGCTGCCGTCCGGAGCGCCCTCCGGCAGATAGATGCGGGTGAAGAGCCGGTTCAGCAGTCCACGAGCGAAGATCGTGATTGCGAAGAAGTCCGGTGGCTCAAGAGTGCTGAACCAGTAGTGTCCCGTCGGGTCCGTAGTGCTGCGTCCCCAGCCGGTGAACGCCGCACCGTCCCGGCGCAGCGAACCTTCGACTTCAGGGACGACGCTGTGGGGGTCGGCCTGGCGTAGCTCGAGCAGTGCGTCGGGTACGCCGTTGCCCGCGCCGTCGAACACGTACCCGTGCAACCGGACCGCACCGGCGCTGCCTCGGCGTACCAACTCGCGGTCACCTGGAAACGGCAGGGCGTAGTGGAAGAACGGCCCCACGGTCTGCCCGGGCGTGGCGATGTGATCAGGCATTGTCGCGCTCCTTCTCCATCACGGTCGCGTGGCTTCCGGTCAGAACCACGTCCCACCGGTAGCCGAGCAGCCACTCGTCCTGCGAGAGCTCGTGGTCGTACGCAGCGACGAGCCGGTCGCGGGCGCGCTGGTCGGTGATCGACTGCAGGATCGGATCGAGGGCGAGCAACGGATCGCCCGGGAAGTACATCTGCGTGATCAGCCGCTGGGTGAAGTCCGTTCCGAACAAGGAGAAATGGATGTGGGCCGGCCGCCAGGCGTTGCGATGGTTGCGCCACGGGTAGGCGCCCGGTTTGATCGTCGTGAACGAGTACCACCCCTCGTCATCGGTCAGGCAGCGGCCGACGCCGGTGAAGTTCGGGTCCACCGGTGCGGGGTGCTGATCGCCTTGGTGGACGTACCGGCCGGCGGCGTTCGCCTGCCAGATCTCCACCAGTTGGCGGCGTACCGGGGTGCCGTCGCCCGACACGATCCGGCCGCGGACGAGGATGCGTTCGCCGATCGGCGAGCCGCCGTGCTGGACAGTCAGATCGGACTCGAGCGCGCCGACATCGGACTGACCGAACACCGGCGCGACCAACTCCGCGCCTTCGGGATCCGCGTGCCGCAGCTCCTTGGTCGGATGCCGCAACAGCGTGCTGCGGTACGACGGGAAGTCCAGCCGCGGCTGGGTCCGCGGACCCGCGTCCGCGTGGAGCCGCTGGATCTCGGCGCTGATCGCCTGCTGGGTCGGGGTGTCTGGCGAACTGGTCACGCCAGCAGGCTAGGAGCCGGGTCCGCCGACGGGAGAGCGTACGCTTCCACTGAACGGAAGGATGGCGATGGCCGGCAAGATCTCCACACCGGGCGCGACCGTGGTCTCGCGGGCGATCGCGCTGCTCGGGGCGTTCGACGAAGCACATCCCCAGCTGACCCTCACCGAACTCGCGCGCCGCGCAGACCTGCCGCTGACGACGGCGCACCGGCTGATCGCCGAACTCACCGCGCACGGTGCTCTCGCGCGCAGCGCCACCGGCGAGTACGTGGTCGGCCCGCGGCTGTGGGACATCGGCCTGCTTGCCCCGGTGCGGACCGACCTCCGCGAAGTCGCGTCACCGTTCCTGCACGACCTGTACGCCGCTACCCTCGCCACGGTGCACCTCGCCGTACGGGACGGCATGACTGCCCTCTACCTCGATCGCATTGCCGGCAAGCGATCGGTACCTGTTGTGAGCAAGGTCGGTTCACGACTCCCATGGCACGCCACGGGCGTCGGTAAGGTCCTGATGGCGTACGCACCTGAAGACGTCCGCAGGGATGCGCTCGCCGTACGGTTGGCGCGCGTCACGCCGTACACCATCACCCAGCCGGCGCGCTTGCGCGATCAACTGGCACGCATCGTCGCCGACGGCTATGCCACCACGATCGAGGAGATGAGCCTGGGCGCCTGCTCCGTCGCGGTACCGATCCGCCGGTCCGACGAAGTCGTCGCCGCCCTGGGCATCGTCGTCCCCAACCTGCGACGCGACAAAGGCCGCCTCATCGCCGCCCTCACCGTCGCCACCCACGGCATCACCCGCAGCCTACCGACCTGACCACCTCGCTCTGGTTCCCCGGACCGTCCAAGGACGACGGCCGGGGTGGCGGTCGCGGGTAGCTGGTTCACGGGTCGCGTCGGGATGTGTCGGACGGCGGAACTATTGTTGGTGGGTGCCGACTATTGAGGAGATTCGTGGGGCGGCTCGGGGGCTGGAGGAGCGGGTTCATCGGACGCCGGTGGTCACGTCGTCGGCGTTGAACGAACTGTTCGGTGCCGACCTGGTGCTCAAGGCAGAGCTGTTTCAGAAGACCGGCAGCTTCAAGGTTCGTGGGCTGCTGACCAAGCTGCTTCGGCTGAGTCCCGCGCAGCAGCAGCGCGGAGTGATCACCGTCTCGGCGGGGAACGCGGCTTGTGCACTCGCCTGGGCGGCCCGCAGCGCCGGCGTTCCGGCGACGGTGGTGATGCCGGCGACCGCCGTACCGGTGAAGGTTGCTGCGGCACGTGCGGACGGCGCCGCCGTCGAACTCGTCGACGGTGACCTGATCGCGGCGTACGAACGGATCCGGGACGAGCGCGGGCTGACCGGAGTTCATCCGTTCGACGACGAAGACGTGATCACGGGCCACGGCAGCCTTGGCCTGGAACTGCTCGCGGATCGCCCGGACCTCGGCACCGTGATGGTTCCCGTCGGCGGCGGTGGGCTGATCTCCGGCGTCGCGGCGGCGGTCAAGCAGTTGCGGCCGGAGATTCGCGTGATCGGGATCGAGCCGGAGCAGGCCGATGTGGTGAGCCGCAGCCTCGCGGCCGGTGAACCGCAGAAGCTACCGACGGCTCGCTCGGTGGCTGACGGTCTCGCCGCACCGGTGTGCGGCACGCTCACCCTTCCGTTGATCCAGCAGTACGTCGACGAGGTGGTACGGGTCAGCGAAGCAGCACTCGTGGACGCGACACGTCTCGTGATGTCGCGCACCAAGCTCGCCCTCGAACCGGCGGCGGCAGCACCCGTCGCCGCACTGCTCGAGGGCAGGGTGCAGCCCGCGGGCGTGACCGCCCTGGTCGTGAGCGGCGGAAACCTCGACGTCACGAAGCTGACACTCTGACCGTCGGGTGCGAACGGTTGCTCTGGGCCTGCACCGCTCTACTCTGCTCAGGACGGTCGAGCAACTGAATCGGACGGTAGACGTGGCGCGCTTGAGTCGGACCACCGCGGGACTTGCGGCCATGTCGTTGATCGCGGCTGTGGGCGTGGCTGGATGTGAGGGCAACGTGGCCCGCAGGGCCGGCCAGGCTGGTCGGAGCACCTCGGCTGGCGCGCACAACGACGCCGATGTGACGTTCGCCGGCCGGATGGTGCTGCATCACCAACTCGCGCTGCGGATGGTGAGTACGGCGGACTTCCAGGCGAAGAGCCCAGCGGTCAAGAAGCTCGCCGCCGCGATCAAGGTGACGGAGGAACAGGAGCTCAAGCAACTACTGGCGTGGCTCGGTAGCTGGGGCGCGGCGATTCCCAGCCCGAGACACGACGAGGATCCGGCCGGTGAGGTTCCCGGCACGATGACCGAGGACGACTGGTCCGAACTCGGCAACGCGAAGGGCACGAAGTTCGATCGGCTGTGGCTCCAGCTGATGATCAAGCAGTATCAAGGCGCGATCGAGCTGGCCAAGACCGAGCAGTCGACCGGATCCGACGCAAAGGCGAAGGCGTTTGCGTCCCGGCTCCAGGCAACTCAGTCGACCGAGGTCGCAGGCATGCAGAAGCTCCTCGGGCAACTCCCGTCCTGAGCGCAGCCGGCTACCAGGGGACAGCGCCGTTCTCGTCGAAGAAGCCTCCTGTTGGGCCGTCAGCGGGGAGACTTGCGTAGCGTACGACAACTGCCGCGCCGGCCGCGGCAGGTCGGTCGGCTCCGGGAGACATGTCGGTCCTGGTGTACCCGGGGTTGACCGCATTGACCTTGATCGGGGTCGGCCGTAGTTCACTGGCGAAGGCGACCGTCACAGCGTTCACTGCCGACTTCGAGGTGTTGTAGGCCAGCCCGTTCCATTCCGGACGCCAGTCGGGTCCGCCGACCACTGTCAGAGATCCGGCGCCCGAGGAAAGGTTCACGATGCGTCCGGCAACGGCTAGGCGCAGCAACGGCAGCGCCGCCTGCGTGACGGCCACCAGACCGAACACGTTGGTCTCGTAGGTCTCCTGGAGAACCTCGGGCGCCACCTCGCTCGGCGGTCCTTCGGCCGGAGCGATGCCGGCATTGTTGACCAGTACGTCGAGCCGCCCGTACCGCGCGGCAACCACCTCCAACGCTGCGCTGATGCTGTCCGGTGCGCTCACGTCCAGGACGACGTACGACACCTCGACGCCGTCAGCGCGAAGCTTCTCGGCCGCCGCGCGACCGCGCTCGTCGGTACGTGCCCCGATCACGACTTGGTGATCGGCCTGCGCCAATTGCCGCGCGACCTCGAAGCCGATCCCCTTGTTGCCGCCCGTCACCAGAGCGACCTTGCCGCTGTCTGTCATCCACCGTCCTCGGCGTCCGTGATGGTTCCGCGTCCGAGTCCGGCACTGCGGAGGACATCATTCTCACCGGTGGGTCAGCGGGTGACGCGGTCGACGCGGCGGCCGGACTCGTCGAAGATGTGCAGCCGGGACGTGTCGACCGTGAGGTGTACCTTGGTGCCGGGCTGCAGTGCGCTCGCGTCGCCGAGTTCGATGACGAGGTCAGCACGGCGATGAGTCGCCGCGGTCGCCTGTGCGGCCGGCGGGGGCGTACGCCGTCTCCGGACGATCCGGTCCCGCACCTGGCGAACCCCGGGGATTGCCTTCGCGAACGTGGTCAGACCCGAATCGCGTGCTGACGCGTGCCGAGTCCGTGCGCTGCCGCGCTCAGGAGCCGTCGTCCGGGAGGTTCGGCCGACCAGATCCGGGTTGACCAGCTCGATGTCGGCCTGGACGAAGGCCATCCAGTCGCTGCCGTGGAACTCCAGTGCCCGCAAGGCGCCGCTCAACTGGTTCGCCGAGCCGCCGGCGGCCGGGGTGAACGCGTCGGAGCGGGCGCCGACGATGACGCGTTCGCCGTCGTGATCGGTGAGGATCAGCGATCTGCGGTCGACCGGTGGCAGCGAGATGCTCTGCGCGCCGAAGTCGAGGCTGACGCGGTGGTGGTCGGTGACCCGTACGGTCGCGGACATCAGGTTGATGCGCGGCGTACCGAGGAAGCCCGCGGTGAACGCGGTCGCCGGATCGTGAAAGATCTGTTCGGGCGTACCGACGTCCTCGATCCGCCCGCCGCGCATGATCGCGATCCGGTCCGCGAGCGTGAGCGCCTCGACCTGGTCGTGGGTCACGTACACGGTGGTGACGTCGAGATCGCGGACCATCGCCCCGATCTCCTGTCGCAGCTCGGTCCGCATCGTCGCGTCGAGGTTGGACAACGGTTCGTCCATCAGGAACACCCGAGGTTGCCTGACCAGCGCACGGCCGATCGCCACCCGCTGCCGCTCGCCGCCGGACAACGTCCGTGGAAACCGGTCGAGGGTTTCGTCGATACCGAGGATGTTCGCCACCCCGGTGACCTTCGCGTGCGACTCCTCGTGGTCCTCGGCGGCCATCCGCAACGGGAACCTGATGTTCTCCCGCGCCGTACGGTGCGGGTAGAGGGCACCGTTCTGGAACACCAGCGCGACGCCGCGCTCCTTCGGCGGCAGGTCGGTGATCTCGGTACGCCCGAACCAGAGCGTGCCCTCGGTGGGCTCCTCCAGCCCGGCGATCATCCGCAGCAGCGTGGTCTTGCCGCAGCCGGACGGGCCGAGCAGCACCATGCACTCCCCGGGAGAGATGTCCAGCGAGACTCTGTCGACGGCGAGCTGGCGGCCGTCGAACACCTTGGACACGGAGTCGAGCCTGATTCCTGGCATGAGGGCTCCCTCGGGGCAGTACGGCCGAGTACACAGGCTGTCGCCGTGCCTGTCCAGGGGTCGGCGCCACCGAATGTTGCCAATGGCAATCACTCGGCGTGACGGGAAAGTCACGCAGTCGCAGGCTGTCCCGGTCGTCAGGCGGGGGTGGTGCCTGCCGGGATCGCGTTGTCGATGAGGACGGCGGCGATGACGGCCGCGGTGGGAAAGCACTCGCTGTTGAGTACCCGGGATCTGAGGATCGTGCGTTCGGCACTCGTTCGGAGGGTTCGAGTGGGCCGGGCGCACAGTGTGGGCGGGGCCGGGGGACCTACGGTTCGAGCACGTTCCTACGGCTGGAGGAGTGTGTATGCGGTACCGGGTCGCGATGGATATCGGTGGCACGTTCACGGATGTGGTGACGTACGACCAGCAGGAGGGAGTGTTCGCGGCGTCGAAGGCTTCGACGACGCCGGGGAATCTGAGCGACGGTGTGCTGGTAGGGCTCGATGCGGTGGTCGAGCGGCCGGCCGACATCGGCTTCCTGGTGCACGGGACGACGCAGGGACTGAATGCCTTTCTCGAACGCCGCGGTGTGCCGGTGTTACTGCTCGGGACGGCCGGGGTCGAGGACAGCTACCACATCGCGCGCGGTCCGCGGACCCGTCTGTACGACCTGCACTACCGCAAGCCGGCGCCGCTGGTCGCCCGCCGTGACGTCGTCGGCATCGGCGGCCGGATCGCCGCGGACGGTACCGAGCTGACGCCGCTCGACGAGGAAGCCGTACGTAAGGCTGCGCGGGACGCGGTCGAGGGTGGGTACGGCGCGATCGCGGTGGCGTTCCTGTTCAGCTACAAGAATCCCGACCACGAACTGCGGGCGCGGGAGATCCTGTCCGAGGAGCTGGGCGAGGACGTCGCGGTGTCGCTCTCGCACGAGGCGGCCAAGGAGTGGCGCGAGTACGAGCGGACGTCGTCGGCCGTGGTCGACGCGTACACCGGCCCGATCGTGCGGAGCTATCTGGTCGATCTGGAGCAGCGCCTGGACGCACGCGGGCTCGCCGTACCCCTGCACGTCATGCAGTCCTCGGGCGGCATCCTGACCGCGGAGTCGGCCCGCCGCCGGCCGCTGCAGACGTTGCTGTCCGGTCCGGTCGGTGGTGCGATCGCCTGCGCGGAGTTGTCCGCCCGGACCGGACGGCCGAATCTCATCGGCATCGACATGGGCGGTACGTCGTTCGACGTGTCGCTGATCGTCGACGGCGAGCCGGACACCTCCGCCGAGGCGCAGCTGGAGGGACTGCCGATGCTGATGAGCGTCGTGAACATCCACACGGTCGGCGCGGGTGGTGGCTCGGTCGCATGGCTCGAGGCCGGTGGCCTGCGGGTCGGCCCGCAGTCGGCGGGCGCGCGGCCCGGTCCCGCCTGCTACGGCCGTGGCGGCACCGAGCCGACGGTCACCGACGCCAACCTGGTGCTCGGCCGGATCGACCCGGACGGCTTCGCCGGCGGCCGGCTGGCACTGGATCCGAAGCTCGCGACCGAGGCCGTCGCGGGCCTGGCCGAACAGTTCGAGCTCGGTACGACGGCCATGGCCGAAGGCATCTGCGATATCGCGAACGCCAAGATGGCGCAGGCGATCCGCACCATCACCGTTGCCCGAGGCATCGAACCGCGGGACTCGGCGCTGGTCGCGTTCGGTGGGGCAGGGCCGATGCACGCCGCGTTCCTGGCCCGCGAGCTGGGCATCGCGGAAACCGTGGTACCGCGGTTTCCGGGTGCGTTCTCCGCGTGGGGGATGCTGCAGACGCAGATCCGCCAGGACTACACCGAGCCGTACTTCTTCCTCGACCAGGACCTGGACGGCGCCGACATGGCAGCGACTCTGGCGCGGATGGAGAAGGCTGGGATCGACGCGTTGTCCAGCGAAGGCGTCGCAGCCGACGGACGTACGGCGAGCCACTCGGTCGACGTCCGCTACGAGGCGCAGGAGTACACGTTGACCGTACCGCTGACCGGCGCCGACGAGCCGGCCCAGCCGGACTTCCTGAAGGCGCTGGCCGAACGGTTCGCCGCGCTGCACGAGGCCCGGTACGGACACGCCAACCTCGGCGCTCCGATCGAGCTGGTTACCTTACGCACTGCCGCGATCGGAGACGTGGAACGGCCCGCACCCCAACCGTGGCCGACCGCAACCACCACGGACTTCCCGCACCAGCTTCGCACGGTGGTGTTCGACGGCGAGCCGCACCGGTCGATCGTCGTACGCCGTGACGACCTGTACGTCGGGCATACGTTCGACGGCCCTGCGATCCTCCTCGAGGACACCGCCACCACCGTCGTACCACCGGACCACACGGTCGGTGTCGACGGCATCGGTTCGCTGATCATCCGACGGAAGGACGGCAAATGACGGTCGACATCGATCCGGTGACGGTCGAGATCATCCGCAACGCGCTCAACTCCGCGGCCGACGACATGAACGCCACGCTGATCCGCTCGGCGTACACCCCGATCATCTACGAGTGCGGTGACTGCGTGGTCGCCCTGCTCGACGCCGACCACCAGGTGCTCGGGCAGTCGGCCGGTCTGCCGATCTTCCTCGGCAACCTGGAGACCTGCACGCTGGCCACCGAGGAACGGTTCGGCCGCGAGGTCTGGCAACCCGGTGACGTCTGGATCCTGAACGACAGCTACCTGGGTGGTACGCACCTCAACGACGTGACGATCTTCGGCCCGGTGTTCGACGACGGCACGCTGATCGGTTTCACCGCGTCCCGGGCGCACTGGATCGACGTGGGCTCGAAGGATCCGGGCGGCTCGATGGACTCGGTGACGATCTTCCAGGAAGGGCTGCGCCTCGGCCCGCAGAAGCTGCTGGACGGTGGTGAGCCGGTTCACGGGGTGATCGACACGATCGGCACCAACGTGCGCTTCCCGTACCCCACGACCGGTGACATGAACGCGATGATCGCCTGCATCACGATGGGGGAGAAGCGGCTGCAGGAGATCGTCCGGCGATTCGGACTGCCGACGGTGGAGGCCGCGCGGGACGAGATCTTCCGGCAGACCGAGTTGCTCGAGCGCGCGGTGATCGCGGCGATCCCCGACGGCGTGTACGACGCCGAGGGGGTGCTCGACAACGACGGGATCGACCTGGGGACGCCGATCCCGATCAGGCTCCGGATCACGGTGGCCGGTGACACCATCGACTTCGACGTCACCGGGTCTGCCGATCAGACGGTCGGGCCGGTGAACTGCGGGATCGCCCAAGCGGTGTCGGCCCTGCGGGTCGGCTACAAGCTCCTGGTAAGTCCCGATCTGCCCGGCAACGGTGGCTCGTTCCGCTCGATGACCACCCAGGTGCGCGAAGGATCGGTGCTGGGGGCCCGTTCGCCCGCGGCGTGTCAGTGGTACTTCTCGCATCTCGGGCTGCTCATCGACCTGGTCGCCCGGGCGCTCGCGCCGGCGCTTCCGGATCGCGTCGCCGGAGCGAGTCACGGCGATTCGATGATCATCCTGACGGCCGGCCTCGATCCGCGGGTCGGGCGCGAGTTCGTCAGCCTGGAGGCCACGGTCGGTGGCTGGGGCGCGTGGCACGGCTCCGACGGCGAGAGCGCCCTGATCAACAACGTCAACGGCTCGCTGAAGGACATCCCGATCGAGGTGCACGAGACGCGCTACCCGTGGCGGATCACCGAGTACCGCATCCGCGAGGACTCCGGTGGCGCCGGGCGCTGGCGCGGCGGCAACGGTGTGATCCGGGAGTACGAGGCGCAGACGGATCTGTCGGTGTCGCTGTGGTTCGAGCGATCGCGGCAACCTGCGTGGGGCCTGTTCGGCGGTGAGGACGCGGTCGGTCCCGAGGTGGTCGTCAATCCGGGGCGCGCGGACGAACGCCGCCTGCTGAAGGTGAACGGCCTCACCCTGAACGCCGGCGACGTGGTCCGCTGCTCGACCGGAGGAGGCGGCGGGTACGGCGACGCGGTCGACCGGTCCGCGGACGACGTACGGGCCGACGTCCGCGACGGCAACATCAGCGCCGAAACGGCGATGACCCGCTACGGCATCGGTCGGTAGTACTACGTCTCCGTGGTCGACTGTGCCCACAGCGACGACAGGGCGTAGCAGAGAACGTGGAGGGCCAGGCGTTGCTCGGGCTCGTCGTACGCGAGTCCGAGTTGTCTGGCTCGGGTGAGTCTGGCCAGGACGGTGTTGCGGTGTACGCCGAGGCGCTGGGAGGCCTGGCTGAGGGACCCGCCGCAGTCCAGTACCGCCAGTACGGTCTGTACGAGCGCCGTCCGGTCGCGGGCGTCCATGAGTTCGGACAGGCACAGGTCGGCCACCTGGGCGATCTCGGTGGTCGGTAGCCAGGCAAGGGCGGCGGCCGCGCCGACCTGGTCGAACCACTGGACGCCGGCCGGCCCGTGGTCGCGAGCGACATGGGCGGCCAGGCGGGCCTCGGCGACCGAACGCATCAGCCCGGCGACGCCAGGGTGGGCTCGGCCGACGCCGATCACCAGTCGGTGCGCCTCCGCCGAGTCGCGGAAGGCCGACACGGCCCGGCGCAGCGGGGCGACGTCGTCCGGATCCTCACTGCTGTGCCAGGAGATCCAGCTGTCGCCGTCGATGACGAAGGGCCAGTGCGCGCGCCCGCGTTGCCAGGCAGCGCGGACCAGATGGGTGACCTCTTCGGACGGTTCGCCGGACGGCTGGATCGGCGTCAGCCACACTGCCCGGTTGGCGCCGTCGACCTGCCACCCGAGCTCGCTGCTCCAGGACGGCGTCTCGATGTCGAGCGGTGGGGAGTCCTCCGCGGGCTCGGTCGCCAGCCGCCGCAACAGACCGAACGCGGCTTGCTCGTGCGCCGAGTGAACGGTCGAGTCCAGCCGGGTCTGAGCCCATGCTGCCTGTAAGGAGGGGCGGGCCAACCGGAGCAGGGATTCAACCTGTTCCACAGCTGTCTCGCTGTTGGCGGGGACGGCGGCGACCAGGCGCGCCCAGGGCTGGTCGGCCGGCCCTTGTACGTCGACTTCGACGCGGCGGCCGTTGCTCCGGTCCTGGAGTGCGGCGACGCGGCCGGCAACGCCTGTTTCGCCGATCACCAGCGCAACGGGCACATTCTGGAGTTCGGTGTTGAGTACGCCGAGAACGCCACGGACATTGGTCTGTTCGGCGAGTCGTTCGGCGCAGAGCGCCTGGCTCATCGCGCGGGCCGCCGCCGGCGCGCTGACCTGGCCGGCGAGCTGGAGCGCGACATCCACCGGGTCCTCGTCGATGGCCAGCAGTGTCATGTTCAGCCGCTCGGCCAGTGCGGCGCCGGCAGCTCCGGCCACTGCCCGGGAGACCACCACGGCCGAGACGTTGCGTTCCCAGGCCAGGTGCAGCGCGGCCGCCAGCGACCAGCCACCCGCCGCGGCCGCGTCGTGCAGTACGACGAGAACGTGTGGGGCGCAGCGGCGGAGCCGGTCGAACGTCTCGGCCAGGACGACGTGTTCGACCTGCCGCTGCGGGTCGGCGAAGTGCAGCCGGGCCGCGCTCGCCAGCGGCTGGATCCGGACCAGCCCGCCGAGGGTGACCGGCAGCGTCGACAACCGTTGGCTCACGTGCCACCTCGCTGTCGTCGTGGATGGGTGAGTGGGATGCCGTGCGAGTGCAGGCCGACCATCGCCATACCCTCGTCGGAGTACCAGACCGCGTCGCCCGGCGTGACCAGGACGTCGACGAGGTCTCCGCGTTCGAGGTTGTCGAGGGTCGCGAGGCGGCCACGCCCGGTGTCGACCAGGCAGAGCAGATCGGGCGCGCCGGCGATCAGCTCGCCGTTCGCGAACACCGCCACGATTTCGCTGCGCAGCTCGATCCGCAACTGCCGCCGTTGGCCTTCGGTCTCGTCGACGACGACGCTGGACGGGTGTGCCGGGACAGTGCCGTCGTCCGGCCGGCTGAGCTGCTCGAGCTCGGAGATGCGTCCGCGGCCGAGCTTGCGGCAGCCGGTGATCGCGGCGAGCCGGCTGATCAGTACGTCCGGATCGGCCGGCTGGAGCAGGACCCGGCCGACGTTGGCGATCCGGGACACGGTCCCCGGCAACGCGGCGCGGCGCAGCGTGCCCGCGGTGGTCGGGTACGACGCCAGCGCTGCCCAGCCGCCGAGGGTGTCGACGTTGGCGCGCAGCAGCCGATCGGCCCGTGGAACGGTCAGCGTTTCGACCAGCACGCTGTCCCCGGTCGGTCCGTACGCGACGAGCGGTGTCGGCGAGACGCCGGCCAGGTGCATCGCGGTGTGGTGGATGAGTGCGAACGCACGGCCCATGCCGTCGGCGTCGAGGAGCGGTACGCCGAGTTGGGCGGCCGCGGCTACCGGCACGAGGGCGCTGACGGTCGCTGCCGCGAGCGGATACACGGCGCCGAACCGGACATCCTGCAACCGTTCGATCTGGCGGATCGCGGACACGAACTCGTCGCCCGCCGGCGGCAGATCGGCCAGCGCCGAACCGGAACCGAGCACGCACAGCGACACGCAAGGTGTCTCCGGGTCCATCGTCTCGACCCGATGGAGCGGCACCGGCCCTTCACGTTCGAGCAGCTCGATCAGCCACGACGTCAGCGACGCGCGGCTCGCGTCTCCGACCGCCGGAGCGTAGAACTTGGCGCCCTCGTACAGGGCCGGGACGTCGGCCGCGCTGATCCAGGTCGCCGCACCACTCATGCCGGCTCCAGCCCGAGGTCCGGCGTCCCGGCGACGCGAACTCGGATCCGGACCGTTCCGGCCGGGCTGTACGGCACCGCGACGGTCGAAACCTCCGCGAGGAAGGCGGTACCAGGCGCGGCGCCGTTGGCGGTGACGAATGCGGTGGCGCGTTCCTCCGCGTCCCGGCGTACCGATCTGAGCTCGTCCGCGGACTCGATGAAGGCCACTTCGTCCAGCCAGGCGGTCGGTGAACTGATGGCAGCACCAACGCAGGCCAGCAGTTCCGGCGACTGCTGGACGCTGGCTACGGGTGCGTCGGTCGTACGGTCGGGGAAGCCGTTCGGAGCGAGGTCCAGGCGCGGAGTCAGGACCGCGGTCGGTACGACGAGCTCGGTGCCGATGCCGGCGGACTCGGTCAGACTGACCTGGGCCAAGCCGTGCCGGACTTCGCCGGCTACCTGCGTACCTTCGCGGCTCAGCAGAACCCGGCCGTCGGCGAGGCCCTTGAGGTAGGCCGCGCCACAGACCTCCAGTGCATCGGTCGCTCCCAACGCGACGACTGGCATGGTCCGGATGCGTGACGCGGTCGTGTAGCCGCCGTCACCGCGGGCGACTCGCAGCTGGAACTCGCCCGGCAGTCGGCTCAGCACCCGCTCGCATCGGTCGACCAGCTGCTCGGTGACGCCTGCCAGTGCGCAGTCGAGGACGACTGTCGCTTCCCGTGCGACGAGTCCGTGGCCTCCGTACTCGCTGGCGGCGGAGATCCGGACTCCTGGTACGGCGGTCTGGATCGCGTCGGCGACCCGCTGTTCGTGGCCGGGGCGTGCCTGGGAGCCGGCGGCGACGACCGCGACGTGACGGATCGAGCCGGCGGCGAGTTCGGCGCAGACCTCGGTGAGCCGGTGCCGGTCCAGCGGACAGAGTTCGTTGCCGAGCAGGTCGTGGCCCCCGGCAACGGTGAACCGTTGCCCGACCAGCCGTTCGACGAGCGCAGCCGGCGACCGGGCCAGCGCGGGATCGGTGGCGGGCCGCGGCACGATCCGGATCACCGCCACCTCCGGCAACCCACTGTGTGCGCGGGTGATCGCGTCGAGCAGCATCGGAGCGAGGTTGACGGTCACCGCGAACGGGCCGGTCGGGGACCGGCCGAGGGCGGTTCGGACGGCGGCGGCGATCGTCCCGTCGAGGTCGGTCCGAGTCGGGGCGACCGGGAGGACGGTTGCGCCGTGCACGACGACCGCGTACGAGCGATCCGGGTGCACGCTCACGCCGACGTGTGCGAACTCGCCAGTGCGAGACACCACGTCAGGGTACCTTCCGCTACCGGGACCGTCTGCGCAGCCAACGGTCCGTGGTGACCGCGAACAGGATCAGGCAGCCCTGCAGCACCTGCTGGTAGATCGTGTCCCAGCCGAGCAGGTTGAACCCGTTGCCGATCAGCGTCAGCAGGAACGCGCCGACCACCCCGCGCCAGATCGCGCCCTCACCGCCCAGAATGCTGGTACCACCAATGACCGCGGCCGCGATCGCCGTCAGTTCCGCGCCGGTCGCCATCGTGGACTGGGCCGAACCTGCCCGGGACGCGAGGATCAGCCCGGCCAGCGCCGAGCAGACGCCGCTGATGGCGTACGCCGCGACGTGGATCGAGCCGACCCGGATCCCGGACAGCCGGGCGGCCTCGAGGTTGCCGCCCACGGCGTACACGCGCCGTCCGAAGGTCGTGGTCGCGATCAGCAGGCCGATGGCCAGCACGACCACCACGAACATGACCGTGGCGGAGGTCAGCCCGAAGACCGACGGCCAGGTGAGTGCGCCGAAGTTCTCGGTCTGCGAACCGAGCGGGTACACGATCGCACCCGCGGTCACCACGACGGCCACACCGCGGTAGATGATGCTGGTCGCCAGCGTCGCGATGAACGAGTTGATCCCGCTCCGGACGACGATCATGCCGGTGACGAAACCGAGCAGTGCCCCGGCCAGCACCGCTGCCCCGAAGCCGATCGGCACATTGGTGACCCGCATGATCTCGACGCCGACGATGGCCGCCACGGCGAGTGTCGCGCTGGCGGTGAGGTCGAACACGCCGCTCAGGATGCACACCGTCGCACCCGCGGCGAGCAGGCCCACCACGGTGCACTGGTCGAGCAGGTTGACGAGATTCGATCTGGTCAGGAAGGTGTCGGTACTGAGCGACAACGCGATCACGATCGCGATCAACGCGACCAGGATGCCGTAGTCGCGGACCCGTACCGCCCGCCGCGACGCGGTCGCCTCGACGGACTGGGCGGACTCGGTAGGGGTGGCTGCGTCGACGCTCACGTCGGCTCTCCTTCGTCTCCGAATGCGGCGGCGATCACGACCTCCTTGGCCGTACCGCGCGGGAACTCGCCGACCGGACGCCCGTGCCGGAGAACGAGCACCCGGTGCGAGAGGGCGAGCAACTCCTCGATCTCGGACGAGACGCACACGACGGCCATCCCGTCGCGGGCGAGTTCGGTGATCAGGTGATGGAGGTGACTCTTCGCGGCGATGTCGACGCCCCGGGTGGGTTCGTCGACGAGCAGGATCCGTGGCGAGCACAGCAGCCACTTGGCGAACAGTGCCTTCTGCTGGTTGCCGCCGGACAGCGTCTCGATCGCCGCGTCCAAGGCCTTGGCGCGGATGTCGACGAGCTGGGACACCGCGTCGACGGCGGTCCGCTCGGCCGGGCGCCGTACGACGGGACCGATCCGGCGGCGGGGCAACGACGACAGCGCGACGTTCTCGCTGACCGAGCGTGCCATCACCAGGCCCTGTTCCTTGCGCGACTCCGGCACGAAGGCGATCCCGGCGGCCATCGCCCGCCGCGGCGACAGCCGGGCCAGCGTCGTACCGTCGACCTCGACCGTGCCTTCGGTGGCGTGATCGGCGCCGAACAGGAGTCGCAGGGTCTCGGACCGTCCGCTGCCGACCAGCCCCGCGAGGCCGAGGATCTCTCCGGCGCGGACGTCGAGATCGACGCCTTGCACGAGACCGCGCCGCAGACCACGGGCCGAGAGCACTGTCGGCGCGTCGTCCGGAACTGGATCCGGGGTGCTGTAGAGCATGTCGATCTCGCGGCCCACCATCTGCCGCACCAGCGTGCGTGGCGTCTGGGCGGCGGCCTCGTCGGTGGTGACCAGTCGCCCGTCCCGCAGTACGGTGATCCGATCGGCAACGGCCAGTACCTCGTCGAGGAAGTGCGACACGAGCAGGATCGTCGTACCGCTGTCGGCGAGGCGGCGGATCAGTGCGATCAGGTTGTCCTTCTCGTGCTCGCCCAGGACGGCGGTCGGCTCGTCCATCGCGAGCACACGCGCGCCGCGGGCCAGCGACCTGAGGATCTCGACCTGTTGCTGTACGCCGGTCGGCAGCGTGTCGACCCGGACACGCGGATCGACCTCGAAGCCGGTCAGCTCGATCAGTTCGTCGAACCGCCGCCGGTCGTGAGCGGCCCGCCGGACGCCGGCGGTCTGCGCCCAGCGGCCCAGGAAGACGTTCTCGAGCACGGTCAGCGCCGGAACCAGCGCGCCCTCCTGAGAGATCAGGCTGACGCCCTGGGCGATCGCGTCCCGTGGCCGTCCGAACGTCACCTGCGCACCGTCGAAGGCCAGCGTGCCGTGGTCGGCGCGGACCACGCCGCCGAGGATCTTGAGCAGGGTGCTCTTCCCGGCGCCGTTCTCGCCGACCAGTCCGTGTACCTCGCCCGGCGCGATGTCGAGGTCGACATCGCGCAGGACGGTGACACCGCTGTAGCTCTTGCCGACACCTCGGACCGAGATGCTCGGTGCTGTCGTGGTCATGAATCAGTCCGAGTAGTCGGCGGTGAGGCCCTTCAGCGTTTCCTTGGTGCCGAGGCACTCGAACTTCGTCAGCGCGGTACAGGCCACGGTCGAGGCCGGCACGTCCTGGCCTCTCGCCTTCGCGAGCCCCAGTTCGGCGGCCTTGGCGCCTTCGGACTTCTCCGGTACGTCGTACACGCCGTACCAGGTCCCGTTGTTCACGAAGCCGAACGCCTGCGAGGATCCGCCGTTGCCGACGAAGCCGATCTTCTTGCCTTTGGCAAGCGGTGTGGCGCCTTCGAGTGCCTGCGAGGAACCGATCACCACGTTGACGTCCGGGTGCGACTGCAACAGGTTCTGCATCGCGCCGCGGCCGGTGTCCGGCGTGTAGCCGCCGACGAAGTTCGAGACGACGGTGGCACCGCCGGCCTTGAGTGCGTTGACGGCCGCGTCGGTCCGCGCGGTGTCGAGCGGGTAGTTCGCGAAGCCCTGCAAGTACGCGACTTTGCAGGCGCCGGGCGTTACGGTCTTGCAGGCTTCGAGACCGAGTTTGGCCAGGCCGACACCGTTGACGGTCGGCGGATCGATGATGTTGACAGTGCCGGGGACCTGGGGTTCGGCGGTGTCGAACTTGCCGCCGACCGGGGTGAACTCGACCACCACGACGATGCCGGCCGCGATCGCCTGCTTGATCGGGTTGACCATCGCGACGCCGTCGTTGGCCTGGACGATCACCACGTCGTACCGCTTCGAGGTGACGGCGTCCTGCAGTTGGTTGACCTGGGTGGGACCGTCGAAGTTGGAGTCCAGGAAGGTCGCCGTCGCGTTGTTCGCCGCGGCGGCGGACTGGACCCCGGCCCAGGCAGCCTGCGCGAACGAGTTCGCCTTGGCGAAGCCGAAGAATCCGATCTTCAGTTGCTTGTCGGCGGCAACCGAGGTCGGGGTTCCGCCGGCGTTGCTGGTCGCGGGTTTGCTGCAGGCCGCGATGCTCATCGCGAGCGCGGCGGTCACACCGACCGCCGCGAGTCGGGCAGCTCGTCTCACGGGTGCTCCTCGGGCGTGAAGGGGGCGGAACTGTGGTGGTCAGGTACGAGCTCGAAGAGCGCGCCAACGATCGGCTCGTCCGGTGTCGTGTCGAGTACGGCGGCGAGCTGCTGGGACAACGCAGCCCGCCAGGGATCCGCGACCCAGCGCCGGTAGTCCGCGGCCGTATCCCAGTCGGCGATGACCAGGTGGGTGGCCGGACCGCTCAGCCGGTCATCGCCGACGGCTCGCAGCAGCAAAGCGTCCCGGCACCCCGGGAACCGCCGGGCGCGCGCCAGGATCCCGTGCTCGGCGTAGAGTTCCTCGAGCGCGTCGCTGTCGGCGGCACGAAGAGTGAGCACGCTGCGAACCATCTGGGGGATCATCTGGGCCTCCGGTGGATCCGGGGTGGTCGAGTGGCCAAATGCTGTCGTCGCCCGACGGTGCGCTGCTGTGCGCGGAGCACATCGGCCGCTGCTTTCGCTGTGCATACGGGCTTGCGGCGTCTGATCTGCGCCGATCGGACTGGTTGACACGCCGAATTCGGCTGTGTCACGTTCGTGTCCTCCGCCGCGCCAACCGGCGAGAGGATCATCCGGCTGACCGTCGGCACGCCTTGGGACAACGGGCCTTGCCGTCAGCCGCGTCAACCGCCGTGCCGGGGTCACCGCTGTGCGGTGTTCCTTGCCGCGGCGTGCCCGCGCCTCGCGGACGACCGAAAGGCCTGAACCATGACCAGCATCAGCCGCGTCGCGATCGACGTCGGCGGTACGTTCACCGATGTCGTCGAACTGCTGCCGGCCACCGGTGAGATCCGCTTCGACAAGGTGCCCACGACACCGACTCAGCCCACCGAAGCCGTACTCGACGCGTTCGGCACCACGCGAAGCGGGCTGTCCGAGGTGGCGATGTTCACCCACGGGACGACGCTCGGCCTGAACGCGCTGCTCACCCGCACCGGCGCGCGGACGGCCGTCATCGGCACCGCCGGCTTCCGGGACGTGTACCTGCTCGGCCGTACCGATCGCCGGACCAACTACGACATCACCTATCGCCCACCTCCGTCGCTGGTGGAGCGCTACGACACGTTCGAGGTCCCCGAGCGCAGCCTGTTCGACGGATCGGTACACCGTCCGCTCGACCACGACGCGGCCCGGGCGGTTGCCGCCACGATCGCGGAGCGTGGCTACGACTCGGTGGCGGTCGCGTTCCTGCACGCGTACGCCAACCCGGCGCACGAGCTGCGGATGCGGGAGATCCTCGCGGAGGTTGCGCCGGGGGTCGCGGTGACGTTGTCGCACGAGCTGTCCCGCGAGTACCGCGAGTACGAACGGACCAGCACCGCGGTGCTCGACGCGTACGTGAAACCGATCGTGCGGCGCTACCTGGAGCGGTTGGAAGGTGAACTGCGGGGCGGCGGGTTCGAGGGCAGGTTCCTGATGACGCGCTCCGGCGGCGGCGCGATGACCGCGAGCGTGGCCCGGGAACAGCCGGTGAGCCTGATTCTGTCCGGACCGGCCGGCGGGGTGATCGGCGCGAGTGCCTTCAGCGAACTGATCGGCGAGCCGAACCTGATCACCATCGACATGGGCGGCACCAGTCTCGACGCGTCGCTGGTGGTCGACGGCGTACCTGTTCTGTATCAGGGCGCGGAGTTCGAGCAGTTGCCGATCAACACGCCGTCGCTGTACATCCACACCATCGGTGCCGGTGGCGGTTCGATCGCCTGGCTCGACGATGCGGGTGTCCTGCAGGTGGGTCCGCAGAGCGCGGGCGCGGATCCAGGTCCGGCGTCGTACGGTCGCGGCGGCACGGCGCCGACCTTCACCGACGCGGCGCTGACCGTCGGGTACCTCGGGGCAGCCACTCCGCTCGGCCGCCGGCTCGTCCTCGACGATGCGCTTGCCGTCGCCGCCTTGAAGCCGCTGGCCGGTCAGTTGGAGCTCAGCCCGGCCGCGCTGGCCCGTGGCATCATCCGCATCTCGACGGCGAAGATCACCGGCGCGGTCCGCGCGATCACCGTCGAGGTCGGCCGGGATCCGCAGGACTTCGCGCTGCTGTCGTTCGGTGGTGGCGGCGGCCTGGTCGCGGTCGACGTCGCCCGCGAGTTGTCGATTCCGACGGTGATCGTGCCGCCCGGCCAGGGAGCGTTCTCCGCGTTCGGGATGCTGTTCGCCGATGTCCAGCACGACTTCGCACAGACCTCGGTGATGCCGCTCGCGGACGTGGACGAGGCGCGCCTGGTCCAGGCGTACGACGCGATGTCACTGGAGGCGGCGTCCGCGTTGACCGCCGACGGGTTCGCCCCGTCGGCGCAGGTGATGGCTCGGAGCGTGGACGTCCGCTACTCGGGGCAGGAGCACAGCGTGACGGTGCCTGTCGACGGCGACCTCGCATCCGTCGAGCGGGCGTTCACCGAGCTGCACGAACGGCAGTACGGCCACACGATGTCGGACCCGATCGAGATCACCACGCTGCGGCTGCGAGCGACCGGGCTGGTGGCGAAGCCAAACCTGCCGCGGCTGTCCCGCCGGGCCTCCGGGAGACCGTTGCCTGACGCAACAAGGAATGTATACGTATCCACCGAGCGGCAACAGGAGCCGTACGCGCTGTACTCGCGGGAGACGTTGCTCGCCGGGGACGCGCTCGCCGGACCCGCCGTCATCGCCGAGCACACCGCGACCACCGTCATCCACGCGGGCGATCTGCTCCGGGTCGGCGACCACGGCGAACTGATCATCACTGTCGGAAGGGACGCGATCCGATGAGCGACTCGATCACCATCGAGGTCATCCGGCACGGTCTGCTGGCCGCGGCCGAGGAGATGGCCCGCAACCTGTGCCGGACGGCGTACAACACCGTCGTCTACGAGATTCACGACTACGGCATCGGCATCCACGACGCGCACGGTGACGTGGTGGCCGACGCTCCCGGCATCGCGGTCTTCACCCGTGGCAACGACCACGGCATCAAGGCCGCGAAGGAGTTCCTCGGCGCGGACGCGATGCTGCCCGGTGACGTGTTCCTGCTGAACTACCCGTACTGGTCGTCGGCCCACACCCTCGACCCGCTGGTCTTCGCCCCGATCCATGCCGGCGACGAATTGATCGGCTTCGCGTCGTGCCGGGTCCACGTGCTCGACCTCAAGCAGAAGGACCCCGGGTACGTCCTCGACTCGACGGACATGTACCAGGAGGGGCTGTTCTTCCCGGCGACCAAGCTGTATCGCGAGGGTGTGGCCAACGAGGACATCTTCAACGTGATCCGGTTCAACAGCCGCCTGCCGGAACGGACGATCGGCGACCTGCAGGCGCAGGTGTCCGCGTGTGTGACCGGCGTACGGCGTACGCAGGCGATCGCGGCGAAGTACGGCGTACCGGCCCTGACCGGCGCGATGGAGGCGATCAACGACCACGGCGAACGGCTGGCCCGGCTCGCGCTGGCCAAGCTGCCGAAGGGGACCTGGACCGCGTACGACTTCGTCGACTCCGACGGCGTGGACCTCGATCGGATGGTGAAGCTCAACGTGACCGTCACCGTCACCGACGACGAAATGGTGATCGACTGGACCGGTACCGATCGCGATGTCCGCGGCCCGATCAACCTGCCGGTCGGTCAGACCGCGGCGTTCTGCAGCCTGGTGTTCAAGGCGCTCACCACCCCGGACACACCAGTTGTCGCAGGCAACTTCCGGCCGTTGCGGATCGTCACCGAGCCCGGGTCGGTGGTGCACGCCGTACCGCCGATGCCGACCTTCACGTTGTGGACGGGACTGCTCGGTGGCGAGGTGGTGCTCAAGGCGCTCGCGCAGGGAATGCCCGATCGCGTCCCGGCCTGTTCGGGTGGCGACGTCTGCTCGATGATGGGGCTCGGCATCAACCCGCGGACCGGCGAGCACTGGCTGGAGGCCACCAACGAGGCGGTCGGCTTCGGCGGGCACGCCGGCGGCGACGGCGCGGACGGCATCATGCACCTGACCGAGCCGGGCTGCCGTTCGAACCCGGTCGAGGTACTGGAGACCAAGTCGCCGATGTTCATCGAGTCGTACGGCTACCGGCCGGACACCGGCGGCGCCGGGCGGCATCGGGGCGGCGTCGGAGTCGGGCGTGCCTACCGGTTCACCGCGCCGTCGACCGGGATCTGCCTTGTCTACAAGACGAAAACCAAACCGTGGGCGATCGACGGCGGGCGTGAGGGCGACAACAACCACATCATCCTGAACCCCGGCACCGAACGCGAAGCGGTACAGGGCGGAAGCTACAACCGGCTCGAGGCCGGTGAGGTTCTCGTGAACAACACCGGAGGTGGGGGAGGGTACGGCGATCCGTTCGAACGGGATCCTGAGCGGGTTGCGGCCGACGTACGCAACGGGTTCGTCTCCGTGGCAGCCGCGGAACGGGAGTACGGCGTACTGGTGGATCCGGCGACGTTCGAGGTCGACGCGACGGCGACCGCACGGTTGCGCGAGGATGCGGTATGAGTTTGTCGATTATCAACGGCCTGGTCTTCGACGGTGTCTCGGACGACCTCGTCGACGGGCCCGTACATATCGTGGACGGTCGGATCACAGCCGTCGGTGGTGCGCCACAGCCGGCTGACCAGGTGCTCGACGCACGCGGCCGGACCGTGCTGCCCGGGTTGATCGATGCCCACTGTCACGCGTACGGCATCGACCTCGATCTGCTCAGGATCGAGTCGGTTCCGCTCAGCTACGTGGCTCTGGTCGCGGCGCGGCGGCTGGCCGGGGCGCTGCGGCGGGGCTTCACGACCGTACGGGATCCGGCCGGAGGCGACGCCGGGATCGCGCGGGCCATCGCGGAGGGACTGCTTCCGTCACCGCGGTACCTGTGGACCGGGCCTGGACTCAGCCAGACCGGCGGTCACGGCGACGCGCGGGCAGCCGACAGCGACCTGTGCGGCTGCTCGTCGCACTCGGTCGAGGTCGTCGACGGGGTCGATCCGCTCCGGCGGGCCGTCCGCGACCGGTTCCGCCGCGGCGCCCACGCGATCAAGATCATGGCCTCGGGCGGTGTCGTGTCGCTGACCGATCCGATCCGCGTACCGCAGTACTCGGCCGAGGAGATCCGGGCGGTCACCGACGAGGCGACCCGCCGCGACAGCTACGTCGCGGCACACGCGTACTCGCCGGAGGCGATCCGGCACGCGATCGGCAACGGCGTACGGAGCATCGAGCACGGCAACCTGCTCGACGCCGACACCGCCGAGGCGATGTCGGACGCCGGCGTGTTCCTGGTTCCGACGCTGGCGGCGTACGACGCGATGGACCGCCGCGGCGCCGAACTCGGGATGGCGCCGGTGTCCCGTGCGAAGAACCGGGAGGTCCTCGACGCCGGCCGTACCGCGGTCGAGCTCGCCCGCGCCGCCGGCGTCCGAGTCGGCTTCGGCACCGACCTGATGGGTGTCCTGGAAGACGAACAACTCAACGGTCTACGCCTTCAGGTAGAGGTCGACGGCCCGGCCACCGCCCTCCGCTCCGCCACCTCCGTCAACGCCGACCTCATCCGCCGCCCCGACCTGGGCCGAGTCGCAGAAGGCTGCGTAGCCGACCTCCTGATCATCGACGGCAACCCCCTGGACAACCCGTCCGCACTATGGTCCGACGACCACCGAACAGTCATCCAAGCCGGCACCCTCCTCGATTAGGCGACCACGCCCAGACAGCCGAGGGGAGCACTTGAGTTATGCCTGAATATTGTAGAGCGAGGTATTGAAAGATACATCCCTCGCTCGTACTGTCTTGCCATGTTGCCTCCCCCTGAGAACTCCCGCCCTCCGTCCGCCTCGCAACCTCTCAGCTCGACCCGTCGCCGATTCCTGCAGGCCTCCGCGCTGGTCGTCGGTGCGTCGGCGTTGCCGTTCGTTCGTCCGTCCACGGCGGCGGCTGCCGTCAACACGCCACCGGTTCTGCTCAGTCAGCAGGTCCGCAGCGCCGCTCCTGGTGAGGCGCTGCTGCTGGCCGGCGCGGGGTTCGACAGTGCTGACCTGGTGAGTTTCTGGCCCGTTCCCGACACCGGTTCGATCGGTCCGTCGGGGCCGACGCCGCTTCCGGCCACGCCGCCGACCGGTTCGACCTCGGTGACTCCCAACGCGGTCGACTCCGACGGTGTCGTCGCTGTCCTTCCGAGCGGAATCGGCGACGGCCCGGTAGCGGCGTACGTGTCGTCGGCCGACCACACGACGTGGAGCGCACCGCTGCTGCTCAACTCCTCCCAGGCGTGGTACCTCGACCGCCCGCAGGTCCAGGCAGGTCAGACGGTCACGATCTACGGCCGGGAACTTCGCTCGTCCACGGCTGCCCCCACGGTGTACATCGAGACGGCGGGAACGCTGACGCTCTGCTCGGTGTCCGGTTCGACCAACTACGCGATGGCGTTCACCGTGCCGGCGGGGACGTCGGCCGGTACGCATCGCCTGTACGTGTCGAACGGGCACGGCGGGTCGTACGCCTTCGACAAGTCGCTCGTACTCACGGTGGTCGCTGCCCCGACCGGTACTCCGCTGGCCGTCAACGTGGTGTCGGGCTACGGAGCCGATCCCACCGGCACCGCCGACTCGACGACCAACCTGCAGAACGCGCTGAATGCAGCGGCGGCTTCGAGTACGGGCGCGATCGTCACCGTCCCGGCCGGCACCTACCTGGTCACCGGCAAGCTGACCGTGCCGGCCGGCTCAGGCCCGATCTCGATCGTTGGCAGCACCAGCAGTACGTCCACACTCAAGGTGAACCCGGCCTCCGGCTACTCCGCAAGCGTGCCGACCACCACCGACTTCAGCGCGTCGTACGACGTCTACGGCGTCTCGGCATCGGACGACATCGGCATGCTGTACCTCGCGCCCGGTTCGAACCCCGTGACGGTGGACCATCTGACCTTCGACGCCAACGACCGGCGGATGGTGTGCCTGGAGGTCGACGGACGCGACGGCGTCACGGTGTCGAGCTGCCACTTCGTCAACGCCAACTGGCCTTCCAACATCTTCCTCTACAGCGGCGGCTACAGCATCATCGCGCAGTTCTGCCGCCGGCTCGTGGTCACCGGATCGCAGTTCACCACGGCCAGTGGCATCTTCCTGATCGCCGTGGTCGACGCCCTGATCGACACCAACACGATGGCCCTCGCGTTCCCGCGGGTCAAAGGCACCGATGGCGCGAACCCCAACGGCGTCGACCAGGACGGCATCAAGGTATGGGGTGCGCGGCGAATGACCCTGCGCGGCAACACCTTCGTGCGCGGCTCGGGTGGGTACTACGCCCGCGCGATCCAGCTCGGCGCGCTCAAGGTGCCGTCCGGTGTCTTCGGTGGCACGGAATGCTGCGGCGTCGAGTACTCCTACATCGGCGACAACTATGTCCAGGACTCGGGCGAGCCGTCGCCCGGCGGTCTCGTGCTGGCGTCCAACTGCGGTGAGTCCATCGTCGCCGACCAGTTCAACTCCGTCACGGGTGGACGCGTGGCGCTGACAGTCTCCGCGGCGACGTCGACGACTGTGTCGGTCGGGGGATCTCCGTTCGATGCGTCAAGCACCTCTGCGCTCAACGCGATCGGTGCGGACGTCGTCGTCCTGTCCGGGTCCGGTGTCGGCCAGATCCGTCGCGTCGTTGCGAACACCAGTGGGCAGTTGACCGTCGACAGCCCGTGGGACGTCGTGCCCGGCGCCGGCTCGCTGATCGTGGTGACCGTTCTGAACAAGCGGATCCTCTACTACAACAACAGCGCGATCGCCTGCCCGAAGTACTTGGGTAACTACGGCCCGGGTGCTCTGTGCGTGATGGCAGGTAACACGGTCGACACCACCGGGGCCGTCACTCCCAACCCGGACGATCCTCGAGCCGCGGGGATCGCGGTCACGGGCATCGTCTCGCCGAGCCAGCCGGTGCTGGATGTGAACTTCTTCAACGAACTGATCGACAACACCTTGACGGGCAGCCACGTCTACGCCCAGTACGACGACTTCGTCAACCCGTCCTCCAGCTCGATTCCGGCGGCCCCGCTGCTGCACGGCAACCGCCTGGCCCGGAACTCCGCGGCCGGAACCGACGCGACCGCCGGACTGCTGACTCTCTACCCGCCCTCCGCCGCGAACGTGATGGCCCGGCACACGCTCTGCGTGAAGAACGTCAAGGGCAGCGGCACGACCAAGAACACCAGCATCGGCGATGCCTATTGGGCTCGTTCGGTTTATCAGGGGACTGCTGCCGATCTTACGGACAGCGGCACCGGCACTGTCGTCATCTGATTCCCACTCACCCCTGCACAGCGAGGAGATCGCATGACCAGCAACATCGACGTGGATTCGGGGAGTCGGCCGGGGTTGTCCAGGCGTGGCTTTCTGGGAGCGACCGGCGCGGTCGGTGCGGCGTTGGCGGCCGGGCTCGACTGGTCGCGTCCGGCCGCAGCCGAAGCGACTGTGGACAGCCCTGTCCTGTACCGCCGCCAAGTGCGGACGGCCCGCCCGGGAGAGGCGTTCGTACTCACCGGTTCCGGCTTCGCCGCTGCCGCGCTCGCCATGGCCTGGCCGGTGCCGGCGGGAACCGGCAGCCTGCCGGCGCGCCCGGGGCGCAACTCGCTCGCGCTGCGGGTGGTCGCCGTGACCGCTGACGGCATAGTGCTGCAACTGCCCGCATCGGCCCGTACCGGCGTCTACGCGATCTACGTCTCGTCCGGCGATCACTCGGCCTGGTCAGCGCCGCTGACCGTGAACGAACCCAGCGCCTGGTTCGTCGATCGCCCGACAGCGGTGGCGGGGGAGCAGGTGACTGTGTACGGGGAGCACCTGCGATCGGCCGCTGTCAGCCTGGTCGCCGGTGCGCTCCGGTACGCGTGCACCGTCGTCGAGACCAAGGCGTACAGCATCACGTTCGTCGTACCGCGAGGTGTGACCGGCCCCTGTACGGTGAGCGTCGCCGGGGACCGGGGGACCACGAAGCCGTCGCTCGAGGTGGCGACCCGTCGCCCGTGCCCGACGCGAATCCTCAACGCCGTCAGCGATTTCGGGGCGGACCCGACCGGAGCCGGCGACTCCACGACCGCCCTGCAGGCCGCTCTGACCGCGGCGGCCGCCACCACCGGCGGCGCCGTGGTTCGGCTACCCGCCGGCCTGTACACGATCAGCGCGAAGCTCAGCCTGCCCAACGCGTCCGGCCCAGTGCACGTCGAGGGCGCCGGGCAGGGTAAGAGCACAATCCGGATGAGCGACGCGGTCGAGTTCACCCCGAGCCTGCCGCGACTGAGTCCGACCGACATCTACGGCGTCGGTGCGGGCGATGACTACGGCATGCTCTACCTCGCGCCGGGCGACAGCGCCGTCGAGGTCCGCGGTCTCACATTCGACACCAACCTGCGCCGGGTGGTTGCTCTCGAGCTGGACGGACGAAACAACGTGACCGTCGGCGACGTCGCCGTCGAGAATCCCGAGTACCCGCAAGACGTCTGGCTGTACGTCGGTACCTTCGGCCTGCTCGCGCAGAACCTGCGCAACCTGACAGTCGAAGGCTGCGACTTCCACTGCGGCAACGCCGCGTTCCTCATCGCGGTCAGCGACGTCCGCGTCCAGGACAGCCGGATGAGACTGCTCTATCCACGCACACCGGGTGATGCCGGCAATCCGCAGCATCAGGCCGACAACTCCGGCGTGAAGATCTGGGGCGCACGGCGCATCGTCGTACGCCGCAACACCTTCGTCCGTGGCTCCGACACCTATTACTACGCACGCGCCGTGCAAACCGGTGGTCTGAAGCTGCCGGCCCAGGCGCTCGGCGTGAAAGACGCCGGCGGCGTCGAGGACTGCTACTTCGGCGACAACACGATCCTCAACGCCGGCGAACCCGCCAGCAACTGCGGTGAGGTTCTGGTCGGCGACCAGTTCAACTCGGTACAAGGCGGTCGCCGCTTGCTCACCGTATCGGCGGCCGGGTCGACAACGATCAGTACCACCGACGTCCAGTTCGCCTTGGACGATCCGAGACAGGATCCGCTCGGAGCCATGGTGGTGGTGCTGTCCGGGACCGGAACCGGACAGCTGCGACGGGTCGTCGCGACCACCACCGACACACTCACCCTCGACGAACCATGGGACGTCACTCCCGCCACCGACTCCACCTTCGTCGTGACGGTGCTGCAACAGCATCAGTTGTACGTCGGCAACACCGCGAAGGCCTGTCCCAAGTACATCGGCAACTACGGCCCCAGCGCGCTGTGCGTCGTGGCCGGAAACTCGTTCGACACCACGGGATCGGTGACGGCCAATCCGCCTGCCTTCGATCTGTCGGGGGTCTTGTTCACCGCGATCGTGACCGGCAACAACCCGTCGGCGCTGGACGTCTCGGTGTACAACCAGATCCTGGACAACCAGCTGACGACCGCTGTGTCCGCTTTGGTCTATGACGACTTCTCGTCCTTGACCCTGGACACTCCGGTGCCGCCGATGCTGCGCGGGAACGTTGTCTCCGGCAACGTCAGTACCGGGAACGAGTCGTACGCCGTCCGGCTGGTCACGCCGTACGGCACGCCGAATCCTGGCCGGTCGTTCGCGGAGCTCAACGCCGTCGTCGACAACGTCGCGCCGACCGGCGCGGTCGCGAACGCCGCGCAGGACAGCGTGTGGTTCCACACCGTCTATCAGGGTCCGTCCGGCGGCCTCGTCGACGGAGGTTCGGCGACGATCGTCGTCTGAGGCGGCAGGGGCGTCGCCGGGTCGAGCAGTCCCGCCGCATGCAGGTCACTCCACAGCTGCGGCGGGATCGGCTCGGACAACCCCGCGACGTTCCGTTCGACCTCGGCCGGCGATCGCATGCCGGCCAGGACGGTGATCACCGCCGGGTGGAGCAGCGGAAACTGCAGGGCAGCCGAGACGATGTCCACACCGTGATCGCGGCACACCCGGTTGATCGCCTCGGCGCGGTTGCGAATCGCCGGCGGGGCGGGCGCGTGGTTGTACATCGGCGAGCCCGTTGGGTCGGCCAACAGTCCGCTGTTGAACGCGCCTCCGATCACCACTCGCGTTCCGCGCCGCGCGCAGGCCGGCAGCAGATCGTGCAGCGCGCCCTGCTCGAGGAGCGTGTACCGCCCCGCGAGCAGCACGACGTCGAGCTCGAGCCGATCCACGAAACGGGTCAGGAGCTCGGTGTGGTTCATACCGACCCCGATCGCAGCGATCGCGCCCTCCTTGCGCAGTGCCGCCAGCGCCGGATAGGCGGTGTCGTACACCTCGGACTCGTGCTCGTCCGGGTCGTGCAGATAGACGATGTCGAGGTGATCGAGTCCTGATCTGGTCAGGCTGTCCTCGACCGAGCGTCGGATACCGGCCTCGTGCCAGGCCTCGACCGCAAGCACCCGCGGCGCGCCAGGGAAGGCCGGACGACGGCTCTCGCCGCGCGGCCACGGACGCAGCAGCCGGCCTGCCTTGCTGGAGACCACGATCTCGGCGGGATCGACGTCCACCGAGCGCAGGGCCAGTCCGGTCAAGCTCTCCGCCCGGCCGAGGCCGTACGCAGGCGCAGTGTCGACGTAGCGAACGCCGAGCTCAATGGCCCGCGCTACGGTTGCGACGGCCTCGGCGGGGGAGACGGCCTCGTACAGGTGTCCGAAGGTCGCCGTCCCCAATCCCAGCCGTGGCATCGACAGGCCGGTGTCGCCAAGGCGCTCTTGGCCCGTCACCGGGGCAGGTGACTGGACAACCATTGCACGGTCTCGTCGACCTGGCGGGCATCGAAGGCGTGCCCGACCCCGGCCAGCGTCACGTGGTTCAGCAGCTCGGGCTTGCCGGCCGTTTCGTAGGCCGGCCGGACAGTGTCGACGAAGTCGCTGACCCGGGCGTCCAGGGCGATCGTGTCCTCGGCGCCACCGATCAGCAGCAGCGGACGGGGAGCCAGCAGCTCGGCGTCCTCGGGGGTGATCCGGCCTAGGCGGGCCGCGGCGCTGTCGGCGTACGCCTCGAAGGGTTCCAGGTCGGTGGCGGCGCAGATCGGCATGATCCCGACGCCACAAGCGATGCGGGCATCACCGGCCATCGACAGCAGGACCTGCAATCCGCCCCAGGACTGACCGACGAAGGCCAGCCGCTCCGGGCCGGTGGCGAGACCGAGGCCGAGTACGGCGTCGACCACTGCCGGAGCCAGTACGCGGGACTGCCCGATCAAGGTCGAGGTGTCCGACTCGAGGTCGGCGGTCAGCAGGTCGCCGGTGTCCTCCCAGACCCGCTTGCGGGCACCGTGGGCAGGATTGTCGACGAGCACCACGTGCCGGCCCGCATTGAGCAGGGCAGCAACGATCGACGGCGCGATCCGATCGCCGTCGATGACACCGGACGGCGCCGCGTCCTCCATCGTGGTCCGCATCCCGTTGAAGAACACGCAGACACCGCGCGCCGGATCGCGATCGGCGTGCGACAACACGACGGCCGGCACCGGATCGCCGTCCGCGGGCACGATCGTCAGGTCTTCCCGGTGAGCCCAGGTGCGCCAAGGCGACGCCGGACCCGCAGGCCCGGCCAGCAGCGATGCTTCGCGCACCGCGGCTGTCACGGCCTCGGCCATGATCAGAGCGCTTTGCTCGACGCCTGTGGTCTCCGGGATGCCCACCAGCCAGTCGAACTCGCGGGCCAGACTGCGGATCGGCGCATGGGTCACCGAGACGACCTGCGCCCCGGCGGCCTTGGCGACGTCGAGATGACGGGCCAGTACGGCCTCACCGTCATAGCTGAGGAACACCACGACCGCGCCGGGCGGCAGTCCGGCGGCCCGGCGATGCCAATGTGTCGCCACTGCCGACGACGCCGCGGGAACGGACAGTTCGCGCAGGCCCGTCACCATCAACTCGGCGGCGAATCCCATCTCCGGGGACGCCCAGATCTCGACCGCGGGCGCGGTCCGGATCGCCTGTGCGGCGGAGGCGAGGGCCGCATCCTGTCCGAGCCGGGCCCGGACCACGGCGAGCGGGTCACCGGCCGCCTGGTCCACGGCCGGCGCGGTCTCGCGGTCGGCCCGATCGTTCGCGAAGTCGTGCGCGATCTCGAGCCGGAGCGCCGGATAGCCGTGGAAGCCCAGGCTCCGGGCGAACCGTGACACGGTCGGCTGGGCGACGCCGCAGAGCTCGGCGAACTCGCCGATGGACAGGGCGATCGCCTCGCCGGGATTGGCGAGGATGCGGTCTGCGACCCGCCGTTCGGCGGGCGTGAGGGTGTCGCGAGCAGCCTGAATCCGCTGCATCGCTGCTGAACGAGTGCCGGCTACGGGGGCTTGACGAAGGAGGCTCACCGGATGAATATATCAGTCATTGTCTCTGAAATGTAAATGCTCGGAGGATTCGTGACGAAGCCAACGGTCGGTCTCGACCAGGCGGCAACGGTACCGAGGTCCACGTCCACGCCCCGCACCAGGCGCGCAGCCGAGGCGGCGCAGGCGGCAGCCGACGACGTACCGCCCACCGTCTCGGCGCCCCGCCGCCGGGAGCGGGCCGCCGGTGCGCGCCGTCGCGACCTGACGCTGTTCCTGATCGGCCTGCCGGCCCTGCTGGTGCTCCTGGTCTTCAACTACCTCCCGATGGCGGGCGTGATCGTCGCCTTCAAGGACTACGACCCGACCGAGGGGATCCTGCACAGCAAGTGGATCGGCTGGCAGAACTTCCACTATCTGTGGGCCAACGGCGACGCCTGGCGGGTCACCCGCAACACCGTGCTGATGAACGGGATCTTCATCGTCGCGAACCTCGTGGTGGCGATCGGCCTGGCGCTGCTGTTGAACGAGGTGAAGGACCGCTCGCCGTTCGTCAGCCGGGTGTACCAGTCGGCGATGTTCCTGCCGTTCGTCCTCTCGTACGTGGTGATCACCGGCTTCGTACTGACGTTCCTGAACGCGGACACCGGCATCGTCAACCACCTGCTGCGCAGCGTCGGCGGCGGCGGTGTCGACTGGTACAACTCGCCGAACTGGTGGCCGCTCGTCCTGACCCTGGTCGAGATGTGGAAGGGCGTCGGCTTCTGGGTCGTCGTCTATCTGGCCGGCATCATCTCGATCAGCCCCGAACTCTACGAGGCGGCCGCGATCGACGGCGCCTCCCGTTGGCAGCAGATCCGATCGATCACGCTGCCCCTGCTCAGACCCCTGGTGGTCATCAACGTGCTGCTGGGGCTGAGCCACATCTTCAACGCCGACTTCGGCCTGTTCTTCCAGGTCACCCAGAACAGCCCGACGTTGTATCCCACGACCGACGTGATCGACACGTACGTGTTCCGCTCACTGACCTCGACGGGCGACGTCGGCATGGCGGCGGCCGCCGGGCTCTACCAGGCGTTCGTCGGGTTCGTCCTCGTCGTCGCGGCCAACTGGCTGGTTCGGCGACGCGGTGACGACGCCCTGTTCTGAGCCACAAGACAAAGGGACTTTGCAGATGACTGCACAAAGCAGCGGTCGGTTGTTGGTTCATGGAGCGCTGGCACTGGTGGCCGTCGGTTTCGTGACCCCGCTGGCCATCGTCCTGTCGGCTTCGTTCTCGAGCGAATCGGCGATCAGCGCACACGGCTACTCGGTGGTTCCGCAGCAGTTCAGTACGACGGCGTACAAGTACGTCCTGGGAGATCCGAGCGCGATCATCCAGGCGTACGGGATCTCGATCCTGGTCACCGTCGTCGGCACCAGTTTGTCGTTGACGCTGATGGCGATGCTGGCGTACTCGCTGTCCCGCCCCGAGTACCGCCTCCGGCGGCCGCTGTCGTTCTACGTGCTGTTCACGATGATCTTCAACGGCGGCCTGGTGCCCGCCTACATCCTCATCACCCAGTACCTGCACCTGCAGAACACCCTGCTCGTACTGATCCTGCCGTACCTCGTCACGCCCTGGTACGTGCTGCTGCTGCGGACGTACTTCTCCCAACTGCCGCGCGAGATCATGGACGCCGCCCGCGTGGACGGCGCCGGCGAGTGGCGGATCTTCACCCGGATCGCGCTGCCGCTGTCCAAGCCCGGCCTGGCCACGGTCGGCCTGTTCGTGATGTTGCTGTACTGGAACGACTGGTGGCTCGGGCTGCTGTACATCACCGACGACAGGCTGGTGCCCGTCCAGCTGTACCTGTACCGCATCCTCACCAACATCGACTACGCGGCGTCGAACTCGCAGCTGGCCGGTGTCACCGGCGACATCCCCATCCAGACCGTACGGATGGCCATCGCCGTCCTGGCGATCGGACCCGTGGTGGCCGCCTTCTTCTTCATGCAGCGCTATCTCATCCGCGGCATCACCCTCGGCGGAATCAAAGACTGAAAGAAGGAATCGACATGAACGAGGTCTCCAGGCGAGGGTTCCTCCTCGGCTCGGCCAAGGCCGCCGTCGGCGCGGGGCTGGCCGTCAGCGGGATGCCGTTGCTGAGCGCATGCAGTTCGCCCACCACCGCGAGCAAGCCGTCCCAGCTCGACTACCAGTTCCTCGGCAATCCGAACGAGACCGACGCCGGCGTGGTGTCGAACGCCCTGAACTCGTTGCTGAGCGCACACGGCAAGAAGTTCACCGTGTCCTTGCAAGCGGTCCAGAACTACGACCAGGCGATGGCACTCAAGGCGTCGTCGGGTCAACTCGGCAGCACCTTCTTCACCGCGCCCTGGGCGAACGACTACTACAAGCTGGCGTCGAACAAGAGCCTGCTCGCGCTGGACGATCTGTTGCCGGCCCACGCACCGTCGCTGTGGAAGAGCATGCCCGCGTCGACCTGGGACGCCGTCCGGGTCAAAGGGAAGATCTACGGGATCATCAACCAGCAGCGGTTCCCGAAACTGTGGGGTTTCGTCACCCAGTCGAGCCTGGCGGCCAAGTTCGGATTCGACTCGTCCGCGATCGGCACTTTCGAGGAGCTCGAGCCGTACCTCGCCAAGATCAAGCAGGCCGGCGGCGGGATCACGCCCTGGGCAACGGACAACCAGGGCAACAACGCGGTCTTCTACCCCGAGGTCTACGGCTGGGACCCGGTTGCCGGTTCGTACGGACTGGCCGTGCGGTACGACGACCCGGACCTGAAGGTCTTCAACATGTTCGACACCGACGAGTTCCGCGCGGCGGCGGCCGTCATGCGTCGCTGGCACGAGGCGGGGTACACCGTGTCGTCGCCGTTGTCGGCCGCGGACGCCTCGGCGCAGAACTCCTCCGGGAAGGTCGGTGTGATCGCCGGTCAGCAAGGGCCGAGCAATCCGCAGTACTTCCCGTTCAAGACCGAGGGGAAGTGCCTCGTACGGCAGCCCATCCTCAACACCGACGGTGTCGCGGCGACCTTGAACGGCATCAACGCGAAGCTCACCAACCCGGAGAACGCACTCGAGTTCTTCGAACTGCTCAACACCGACAAGGACTTCTACAACACCCTGTGCTTCGGAGTGAAGGGCACGCACTGGGTGTTCACCGACGAGGCTGCGGGTGTTGTCGGGTTCCCCAAGGGCACCTCGGCCGCCAACAGCAAGTGGAATCCCAACACGGACTGGATGTTCGGCAACCAGTTCAACGCCTACTACCGGGACAGCTACGACGCCAAGCAGAAGCGCTGGCAGGCCGAGGCCGCGGTGAACAAGTCGGCCGTCACGTCGAAGGCGATCGGCTTCGCGATGGACATCAGCCCGGTGAAGACCCAGGTCGCCACCATCTCGGCCGCGATCGGCCAGTACCGCCCGCAGGTCGTCAACGGCCTGGCCGATCCCGGCAAGTCGGTGTCCAACCTGCTCAAGCGGATGGACGGCGCGGGGATGAACAAGCTGATGGCCGAGGCACAGTCCCAACTCGATGCCTTCCGCAACAGTCGATGAGCGGTTTCGATGTCCGGATGGACATGCGCGGATATCTGGCCACACAGACCCGGGATCCGCGGCCACTACCACCGTTTCCACACGGTGCGCGGGCCGACGACGAGCGCGATTTCGTGGCCGCCAAGCTGACCGAGCTCGCCTCCTCGACCCTGCGTACCAGCCCGCAGCTGAATCATCCGTACCTTGCTCCGGGTGCGGTCTACGACTCGGTCTGGACGTGGGACTCCTACTTCACCGGTCTGGCCTTACCGGACGAGCAGGTCGCCCACTTCCAAGGAGCGTTGTGCATCCTGCTGGAAGCCGTCCGCCCCGACGGCAGGGTGCCGAGTCTGGTGGAGCCCGACGGCACAGCCTCGTACGACCACATGGGGCAACCCGTCCACGCCCAATGGGCGCTGGCCGTCGTCCGCCGAACCGGTACGACCGCGTGGCTGCTGCCGTACTGGGACACGCTCGTCTCGATCCGGGATTGGCATGACCGCGAATGCGGATCCCGGCACGGCCTCTACACGTGGACCGACGAGTCGGGTACCGGCATCGACAACGATCCCGCCATCTACGGACGCCCGGGCGGTACGGTCGGCCTGGTCGACATGAACTGTTTCCACGCGCGCGAGTGGAGCGCGATGGCTCAGCTGGCCGACCTGCTCGGGAAACCGGGCGCGCACAGCTATCGCGCCCGCGCCTCCGGTCTCGTCCGGGCCATCAACACGTTCATGTGGGACGCGCGCTCCGGCTCGTACCGCCACCTCGAGCTGAGCCGGCGGCACCGCCCGACTCGCCAGGAGGTGACCTGGGAGGTACCGCTGCTGGTGGGTAGCTGGGGCACGCTGTTTCCGTTGTGGACCGGCGTGGCCGACCCAGGCCTCGCCGATCGGCTCATCCGTGAGCACGTCCTGTCCCCGCAGCGATACCTGTCCGGCTTCGGCATCCGGTCGATGGCGGCGGACGAGCCGATGTACAACAACGAGCCGATGGCCGACCCTTCCAACTGGCAAGGGCCGGTCTGGGGGCTGTCGACGTTCCTGACCTGCTACGGCCTGGCTCGGTACGGCTACCGCGCCGAGGCGGTGGCCGTTGCCCGGCGGCTGGTGAATCTGATGGCCGACGACCTGCGCGCGAACGGCACGGTGCACGAGTACTACCACGCCGAGACCGGACAGCCGCTGTTCAACCCAGGCTTCGTCAGCTGGAACCTGTTCGCGGTCCGGATCCTGGCCGATCTCGACGCGGGGCTGGATCCAACCGCAATCGAACCCGGCTCGTGATGATCGACGCCCATGTTCACGTGTGGAACCCGGCGACGGGCTTCGGTTGGCTGCGCGGCCCGTTGCGCCGATCCTTCGACCTGCACGATCTGCAGACCGAGTGGGCATCGGCCGGGATCGCCGATGTGGCGGCGATCCTCGTCGAGGCGGGTCGCGGTGACGACGCCGAGACGGAGTCGCTGCTGGAGTTGGCCGCGCGCACGTCGGCTGTCGTCGGAGTGGTCGGCTCGGCGCGACTGTCCGACAGCGGTGCTCTCGATCGTCTGCAGGCGATGATCCAATCGCCGAACGGCCGGTGGTTGCGTGGAATCCGCGAACGGCTGGACGGCCCTGGTCTTCCGGATGCGGTTGCGGAGGTCGCCGACGCACTGGCCGACCATGGGCTCGTACTCGAACTCAACGTCGCGACCGACCGGCTTCGCGACGTCGTCGAGATCTGTGCGGCAGCAGGGCCCAGGGTGCCGATCGTGATCGACCACGTCGGTGCTCCACCTGGTTCCCTGACCGGCCGGCGCAGCATCCGCTGGACGGCTGATCTGGCCGAAGTCGCCCGGCATCGGCAGGTCAGCATCAAGCTGAGTGGCCTCGGCACTCAGCTGCGCCGGCTCCGGCCCGATCAGCGTGCCGACCTGATCCGCTTCGCGGTCGGGCTGTTCGGGCCGCAGCGGGCCATGCTCGGTTCCGATTGGCCGGTGTGCACGTTGGTCGGCGACTGGCGCGACGCGGTGGATTCCGTCGTACAGGCCTGCGCGGACCAGCCGGGGGAGGCGATCGAGTGGATCACCGGCAGGACCGCCGCGCTGATCTACCAGTTGAAGCCGTGCGCGGGCTGATTGACGAACAGCTCCAGGCTCAGCCGGACAGTGACCCCGCAGCCCGGCTCCAAACGCACCCGCACCCATCGGCCGTCAACCGTCGACTCCTTGCCCTCGTGAACAACCGTGCCGAAACGGTGTTCGCCGAAGCCGCCGGCCTGGATCACCAGCTCGCGGGCCTCGGACCCGTGCAGGTTCACCAGCTCCACGGTGAGGTGCTCCCGCCCGACCTCGCGGACGAGCGCTCCGACGTCCGGCGGCAGACCGGGACGCCGGCGATCGATGTCGAAGTAGCGGATTCTCGTCATCAGCAGCCCGCCGTTGTAGACGGGCATCGGAGCGCCCATGGTCAGCTGGATGAGCCCCTCGACGGTGATCGGATTGCGTACCTGCAGGTACTGGTCGGCGTACGTCGACCGGTCCTGGCGGTCCGTTCGCTGGTCGTCGAGACGCCGGTGGACCTGCGCCAGGTTCCAGTTCAGGATGTCGACCGGGTACTGCGGGTACTCGCCGCTCAGGTACGCCAGCCACGGATGTTCGTGGCCGGCCTGGTTCTTCCGTACGGTCGACCGCCAGGCAGTCGGGTCCAGGACCGTGCTCGACTCGGGTTTTCCCTTGTGCCGAACGGCGTCCAGGAACGCGCGGTCGTCGTCGCGGTTCGACGAGAACCACAGGTGCGTGGGGCCCTCGGGGTTGACCGGCGCGTAGTCGAACCAGCCCTCGTGCCACAGCAGCGGAGCATCGGCCGTCGCGGGCAGCGGATTGCTGATGTCGTGGCCGCGGAGCCCCTCGACGATCGAGGTGAGTTCGTAGTTGCCCGGGTCGCCGTAGCGGGTCGGCGCATGGACCGTACCCTCGAAGACGATCGCGCGTTGCCGCAGGTACTCGAGCTGCGAACGGGGCAGGTCCAGATACGCCGGATCGCCACTCACCAGGACGGCGTTCTCTCCGGCACAGACGAGGGCCGAGCCCAACGACTCCCAACCGGTCGGCCAGGTCCAGCCGTAATAGCCGCCGTACCACTTGCCGTCCAGGTACTCCCCGACGGTGCCAGAAAGCCCGACGTTGTCGGGGATGACGCCGCCGTTCGAGGCGATGCGATCGAGCCAGGCTCTGCTGTAGGTGGTGATCCAGTCGCGGTACTTGGGATCGCCGGTGAACAGGTACGCGTTGGTCATCAGGCTCGTGATGGCCAAGTTGGCCGGTACGTCGCCGCGCGACTGCCGCCGCTGCATGGTCTCGCCCATGGTGATGGCGTTGTGTTCGTCGCGCAGGTCGACGGGCCGCCGTACGCCGGGCACGTCCTGAAACGGCAGCCCGGCCCACTGCAGATGGTCGAAGTACTTGAACGGCAGGAACTGCGCTCCGGAGAAGTTGCGGAACGCCGGTCCCATGCTGCCGGTGCAGGGCGCCTTCACCAGGTGGAGCTCGGGATCCCAGTTCTGCGCCTGCGGACTCTCGTTCAGGTACAGCCCGGCGAACCGCAGCGCGCGGCTCCGGGTCCGTTCGTCGTCCGGGTCGGCCATCGAGAGGTAGTAGAAGAACGTGTACCCCTCGGACTGATGGAACCAGTCGTAGCCCTGCTCGTACTCGTCGACGACCATCGGATGACCGAAGCCGGTCTGGTAGCGCGCGAACTGCGCGGTGATCGCGTCGAACTGCCGGTGCGAGGCAGCCAGGAAGCGATCGCTGCCACCGAGCAGGTAGAACAGCGGCCAGCTGAAGAAGCTCTCGTAGGCGTCGTCGAGACCGTCCACACCCACATGGTCGTCCGAGGTCGGCCAGTACAGACTCCCGTCGTCGCGGACGTACCGACGCAGTGTCGGCTCCAGGGCGGCGTCCATCGTCGCGATCAGCTGCCGCTCGAGCACCGCCCACGGAGGGGGAACCGCAAAGGGGCTGTCGGCAACGATCAGCGGAACCTGCTCGGTCATGATCCTCCTCGAAGAACGCCGCGCACTGGCACCTTAGAGGCGTTGGATGCACATTTCAAGCCGTGCGATTGTAATATTCATACCTAACCCACGATCGCCACCAGGCGGAGGGCTTCGCTGGGGCCCTTGACGGCGAGTTCGGCGACCTCGCCGATGCCGCGGACGTAGTACTTGTTGTCGAGGGTGCCCGGTTCGAGGCGGGTGGTTTCGGCGGTGCGCAGGGCGTGGTGGAAGGTGCCTAGCGGGACGGTGACCTTGGTGTTCTTGTCGATGACCTGGAAGACGTCCTCGGCGTGGTCGCGGTACCACTCCTGTCGGAACTTCCGGCCGAGCTGCGGGTGGGCCTGCATGAAGACGCCGGGCTGGGCGCCGTCGACGCCGGCGTGGAAGCTGCCTTCGCGGCTCACGACGCGGCCGTGCGCGTGGAGTTCGGCGGTGTCCTCGCCGAAGTACCAGACATTGCCGCAGCGGTCCTGGGCGAAGTAGTCGCTGGTGCGTTCGCTCAGTACGCCGTCGAGGTAGAGGCGATCGGAGAGGACTCGGGTTCGGACACCGTCGATCAATCTGGTGCGTGGGGTGGCGACCACGATGTCGAGGGCGCTCTGGCCCTCGCGGGTGCCGCTGTAGATCAAGACTCGTCCGACCTTCAGGGGATACCAGCGGTTGGTGACGTGAGAGGTGAAGTTCGAGGCCACGATGTGGGGCTTGTAGCTGCTGCCGGGTCCGAAGACCGGCAGCGCACACGAGGAGTGTGCTGCGGCGGTTGTGGCCGGTAGCAAGGTCAGGGCGGCGGCTGTCGTCAGTGCGAGGGCGAGCTGTTTCTTCATCGATTTCTCCGTTGTCCGAGTAGGGCGGCGGCGCCGAGCAGGGCGGGTACGGCGATGGCGACCGGGAGCGCGCCACCGGTGTCGAGGTTTGGCCGAGGTGTCACGGTGACGTGCACAGCCGGTCCGGCGAGGAGCGGCCCGTGCTGCGGGATGAGGACGACGTACACCACGAAATGGCCCGGGTTCACCGCCTGGAATTCCCAGTCGAGCTGAGTTTCCCGGTCGGCGGGAACGGGCTGCGTCACGTCTTGGGTCCAGTCCTCGAGGTCGACGTACACGCCGTCGAGGCTGACCACGTTGAGGTGGGCGACGGCCGGCTCGGGGCTGTCGACCATCGATTCGACGGTGAGCGTCTGGCCGAGTTGGGCGGTGAGCTGGTCGTGATCCATGACGATTCCTGGATTGGCGAGGAGCACGGTCGCGAGCAGGTTGAGGATGTTCATCGGGAACCTGCCGTCAGCCGGAGGAGGCGCGGGGCGCAGGCGAACAGGACGGTGAGTACGAGGAGGTCGATCGCGGCCGGCCCCACGAGATAGCTGAGGTCCTGCGCCCAACCGTTGCGTCGGACAACGATCTGCGAGCTGTAGTGCAGGCCGGAGCCGATCGGGTTGATACGTGCGAGAGCTGCACCGAATCCGGTCTTCGGCAGTGCCGGCACTTGGGTCGGAGCGAACAGGACGAGGAGCAGCAACAGCCCGCCGGCAAGGCTGCTCTTGTTGGAGTTCGACCAAGCGCTGAAGAGCAGCCCGAGGCCGCCGAGTCCGATCGCGACGAGCGTACCGACCACGAGGAGAACGAGCGAGGCCTGGCCGCCACCGTCCAGTACCCACAGATAGGGCAGCGTGACGACGACGCAGCCGGCCCACATCGTCGATCCGGCCGCGAGCTTGCCGGCCATGATCGCCCTGCGCGACACCGGAGTCAGCAGGAGGCCTTCGAAGGTACGGCGTTCGCGGTCCCCGCTGATCGAGTCGGCGCTGACCACGACCGTGAGCAGTACGCCGACGGCGAGCGCGACCTGGAGCGCGAGGTTCACCGCCTCCCGCCGTTCGAGAAAGTTCATCGCCCGGTTCGTCGCCGCCAGGTACGTGATCGCGCTGAGCAGGACGCTGAAGCCGAAGAGCAGGACCGGCCCGCGGCCACCGATCCACAGGTCGCGGTTCTCCTGCTCGGCGACCACGCTCCAGCCGCTCATGATCCTGGCTCCGTCAACGCGAGGAAGGCGGCACTCAGGCTGCCACGGTCGGCAACGACGTCACCGATCGGTCCCGCGGCCCGGAGCCGGCCGCGATCGAGGATCAGTACGCTCGCACAGGACTCCTCGACCTCCGACAGCAGATGCGTCGACAGCACTACCGTCGTACCGCGACGGCTCGCGAGGTCGGCGACCATCGCGAGGATCGCCCGCTGACCGGAGGGATCCAGGCCGAGGGTGGGCTCGTCCAGGAACACCACCGCCGGATCGTTGACGAGCGCGCGGGCGATCCCGAGGCGCTGCTTCATGCCGCGGCTGTACGACGAGATCCGGGCACCGGCCCGCTCTGCCAGGCCGACGTCGGTCAGCAGCCGGTCGGCCACCGAGCGTGCCTCCGACCGGCTCGCGCCGAACAGGCGGGCCGCGTACCGGAGGTACTCCGCCCCGCTCTGCCGACCGGGATAGCCGGCGCTTTCCGGCAGTACTCCGACTCGTTCTCGGACGAGGTCGCCGCGCACACCCGCGACGGTGAAGGTCCCGGAGGTCGGTTCGAGGATCGTGGTCAGGAGGCGAATCGTCGTGGTCTTCCCCGCACCGTTGGGACCGAGCAGGCCGACGACCTCGCCTTCCTCGGCGGAGAAGGTCAGCCCGTCGACGGCGGTCCGGGTGCCGTACCGCTTGGTCAGGTCGATCGCTTCGATGGCGGCCATGCGGTGACCGTAGGTCCGGCGGGCTGAACCCCGGCTGAACTCCCCGTTCAGCCACGGTTCAGCCACAATGGGGGAGGATCGCCGGGAGGTGGGTGATGCGGGCACTGGTGGTCGAGGACGAACGGCAGCTGGCACTGGGTCTGCGCAACGGCCTGGAGGCCGAGGGGTACGCGGTCGACGTCGCGCTGACCGGGACGGACGGGCTGTGGCTCGCCCGCGAGCACCCGTACGGCGTCGTACTGCTCGACCTGATGCTGCCCGAGCTCGACGGACTGACGATCTGCCGGACGCTCCGCGCGGAGCGGATCTGGACGCCGATCCTGATGCTCACGGCAAGGAACGCGGACACCGACCAGATCCGGGCGCTGGACAACGGCGCCGACGACTACCTCACGAAGCCCTTCTCGTACGCCGTTCTGATCGCCCGGCTGCGTGCGCTCGTACGGCGTGGTGCGGCCGAGCGGCCGGCGGTTCTGGAGGCCGGGGACCTGCGGCTCGATCCGGCGGCGCGACGCGCCTGGCTCGGGGCGGACGTACTGACGCTGACCGCGCGCGAGCTGTCGTTGCTGGAGTTCCTGATCCGGCGGTGCGGGGAAGTGGTGTCGAAGCGAGCGATCCTCGAAGCGCTCTGGGACGACGACTTCGACGGGGACCCGAACATCGTGGAGGTGTACGTCCGGCGGCTCCGGCGGAAGCTGGGCGACGGGTGCATCACGACGTTGCGAGGCAGCGGTTATCGCCTCGAAGAGCCGGCCGGGGGTGCGTCGTGCGGATCCGGGTGACTCTGGCCGCCGTCCTCGTCGTCGGGGTGGCCCTTGTCGGCGGTGCGCTGGTGCTCGTCGCGATGCTCGGGTCCGTCCTCACCGGCCAGGTGTGTGCGGACGCCCGCGATCGCGCGAACCAGCTCGCCGCCGCGGGCGATCCGGTGCCGTCGACCGCCACCGAGATCGTCCAGGTCGTCGACCGCTCTGGGCAGCTGGTGGACGGCGGCACTCCGTTGGCTTCGCCGGGCAGCCGGTGCGTTTCGCTCGAGCCGCCGGGACGTGGCGAGGACTTCGTGTTCGCGGCGGCCCGCACGTCGTCCGGCCGGCAGTTGGTGGTCGGCCGGCCGTTGGTCGACGTACTCGACTCGACGAGGTTCGTCAGCCGGGTGCTGGTGGTCGGCGTACCGCTGATGATGGTGATCGTCGGTGCCGTGACCTGGGTCGTCACCGGGCGCGTACTGGCACCGGTGACGGCGATGCGCCGGGAGGCGGACGAGATCACGGCGACCGAGCTGCATCGCCGGGTTCCGGAAACACGCAAGGGGGAGATCGGCAGCCTGGCCGGGACGATGAACCGGATGCTCGATCGGCTCCAGCGATCGCACGAGGCGCAGCAGCAGTTCGTCGCGGATGCCGCACACGAGTTGCGGTCGCCGATCGCGGGCATCCGCCAGCACGCCGAAGTCGCCCTGGCACATCCGTCCCGTACGACGGTCCCCGAGCTGGCTGCCACCGTTCTTGCTGAGGACCTCCGGATGCAGCACCTGGTCGACGACCTTCTCTGGCTCGGGCGGGCCGGCGAGGAGCACAGCGGACTCGTCCAGCTTCCGGTCGACCTCGACGACCTCCTGCTCGCCGAGGCGAGACGGTTGCGGTCAGCAACAAACCTGGTAGTCACGACACAGGGCGTCTCGGCCGGCCAGGTGCTCGGCGACGAAGCCGCCCTCACGCGGATGATCGAGAACTTGACCAACAACGCGGCCCGTCATGCGGACTCCGAGATCACGCTGGGTCTCGCGGAGTCCGCCGGTACCGTCGTACTCACCGTCGCCGACGACGGTCCCGGTATCCCGCCGGCCGACCGCGACCGGGTGTTCGACCGGTTCGTCCGCCTCGACGCAGCCCGGTCCCGGGACACCGGGGGAGCGGGCCTCGGCCTGGCCATCGTCGCCGACATCGCCCGTCGCCACGGGGGTACGGTCGGTCTCGTCGGCAGCTCGACCTTCGAGGTCCGGCTGCCCAACCTGTCGCCGTAGTTGTCATGTGGCGGAGCGAGGGTTCTGGAGAGTTGCCGCGAGGGCCAAGAGGGTCGCCTCCGAATTGGGTGGGCCGACCAGTTGCACGGCGAGGGGCAGCCCCTTCGCGACGCCGACCGGGACCGTGACGGCGGGGTAGCCGGCCAGGTTCCAGGCTTGGCAGAACGGGACCGCGCGTGCCGATGCGAGGTAGGTCGCCAGGTAGCCGCGGCCATTCAATGCGCCGGCCCGTGCGGGTGTTCGAGCGGTGACCGGTGTGGCGAGTACGTCGTGGTCGGCGAAGAACGACTCTGCCCGCCGCGCCCATTCGTCGGTGTCACCCGGCCGCGGGCGCTTGCGTCCGCGCCGGACCATCGCACGGGTACGACGTTCGAGCAGCGCGGGATCGAGGCCGAGGCGCTGGACTTCCTCCGCGATGCCGCCCAGCCAGGCACGGCCCCAGACGTTGAGCAGCGTCAGTGGGTAGTCCGGATCCGCCGCGGTCACGTCGTGGCCGAGCTGGACGAGCCGCTCGGTCGCGACCGTCATCGCTGTCCGTTGGTGGGTGTCGAGTCGCGCAAGCGGTGACGGGCTCTTCGTGGACGTGGCGATCCTGAGGACGCCCGCGCCGCCAGCCGCGACAGGCTTGCCGGACAGTACTTCGAGTACGAGCCGTACGTCGCCGGCCGTTCGCGCGAGCGGCCCGGTCACGCTGAGGCCGTACCAGTGATCGGCGAGGTCACCCGGCAGCGGTGTCAGCCCGCGCGTGGGCTTGATCCCGACGAGGCCGCAGTACGCCGCGGGCACCCGGATCGAACCGCCGCCATCCGTGCCGATCGCGACCGCGGCCATCCCGGCGGCGACCGCGGCGGCCGCGCCCCCGGACGAGCCGCCGGGATCGAGGCCGGGATCGATCGGGTTCCGGGTGACGCCGTACGCCTGCGACGAGGTAAAGGCCCAAGCCGCGAGCTCCGGCATGCGGGTCGTCCCGAGCAATACGGCGCCGGCTCGGCGGAGGCGCGTGACGATCAGGTCGTCGTCGGGCGAGAGCTCCGCGGACGTGGCCGCCGACCCGTGCCGGACGGGTTCTCCAGCGATCGCCATGTTGTCCTTGACCGCGACGGGTACGCCGGCCAGTGGCAGGTCCGCGCGCCGCGGGTCGTTGTCGACGGCGGCGGCGTCCGCGAGCGCGCCCGCGTTCCGTACGGACTGGAAAGCGTTGAGGTTTCCGTCGTACTGCTCGATGCGTGCGAGGTACTCCCGGGTGATCGAGACGGCGCTGCGGCGGCCGGCGCGGACGTCGCCGGCGAGCTGTACGGCGGTGTCGAGGGTGATGGTGTCCATACGGTGAGCATCGCCGCTGCCGGCCCGGCCGGGTATCGGGAGTTCGCCCTATCCGGGGAGCCAACCGAGGCGCTGGGCGTGCACCACGGCGGCGACCCGGGTCGAGACGCACAGCTTGGCGTAGGTGTGCTCGAGGTGTGCGTTGATCGTTTTCGGACTGACCCCGAGCCGGTTGGCGATGGCGCGGTTCGTGAGGCCCTGGGCGACGAGCTCGAGTACCTCCTGTTCCCGTCTGGTCAGTCCGCCGGGTTCGAAGGCCTTCGGTCCAGCGCCGGCAGTGGCGTCGAGGATCGCGGTGACGACGGCCGGATCGAAGCGTCCGGCTGCGCCTTCGGCGATCAGGTGGGCGCCTTGCTGATCCGGTGACCTGGCGGCGCGGTGCGGCCGGTCCTCGCCGGCCGTGACGAAGCAGTCGGCGGCGGCGAGGATCGTGGCGGCAGCGGACGGGCCGGGCAGGCCGCGGTGGTAGCCGGTGCCGTCGGCTCGTTCGTGATGCGAGCAGGCGAGGTCGACGAGCTGGGCGAGCGCGGGCACGCGGGCCAGGACCCGTTGGGTGTAGTACGGATGCAGGCGTACCTGTTCGTACTCGGCGTCCGACAGGGTCCGTGGGTTGTTCCAGATGCGTGCCGTGACGGCCGCCTTGCCGACGTCGTGCACAAGGCCGGCCCGGCGTACCAGGGTCGCGGTCGTTGCCGGCAGCCCGTATCTTCGCCCGGCAGCTGCCGCCAGCTCAGCCACCCGGTGCGAGTGTCCGTGGAAGTACGGTGATTTGCCGTCGGCAACGATCGCGAAGACGGCGAGCGCCTGGTCGGGATCGGTGGCGACCTGATGCGGTTCGGGTTCGTGGTCGAGGACCGCGCCGACTGTTGCCGGGTCGGGTACGAGGGCCGGGTCCCAGTTGTCGGCGACGGTGTTCGCGGCCCACGGATCGAGTGCCCGGCCGGCGCGTGCGCGCAGTTCGCCGGGCACGTCGGCGCCTGACTGGGCGAGCAGGTCGGCCAGGTGGACGGCCTGCCAGAACGCGACCGGCGGACGCAGCCGTCCCTTGACGGCACCAGGATTGCCGTGGCCGTCGTACCGCTCGAAGACCTGGCCGAGCGCGGCGATCACGGTGGGCCCGAGACCGACCTGCTCCGCGACCGAACGGGCGACCTCGCAACTGGTGGTCTCGTGCTCGCGGATCGTCGCGGGCGCCGAGGCGAGGAACCGGAGCACGTGGTCAGGCCGCGAGCCGACCACGCTGCGGGTGCGGCGTACGACCTCGCGCAGGTCGCGCGTGTCCACGGTGGCGAATGTGCTGCTGATCTGTAGCTCGTCCCCGAGCGCCGAGAGTTCCGTGGCCGTCGTACTGCAGCCGACGAAGCGGAGCAGCGAGACCCAGAACAGGTCACGACGCTGCTCGGCGGGCAGTCGTACGCGGTCGGCGAGCTCCATCGCGGTCACGCACGACCGCAGCCCTTGGCCGTCGTCGAGACCGCGGGCCAGGTCGCTGGCCAGGCAAACCCCGGCGAGCAACTCGGCCAGTCGAACCTCCATGACGACAGGCTCGCACGTTCCGGCACGGGCCGGTTGGATCAGCGGACCATCGCGAGGACATCGTGGACCAGGCGGTGGGCGTGGTCGTCGTCGAGCGGCAGCGCGAAGACGACGTTGTAGTACAGCGGCGCGACGACGTGGTCGAGGATCTGCTGTACGGTCGGCGGCTGCTCGCCGCGTTCGTGGGCGCGCCGTACCATCTCCGCCGCCTGCTCGCGGCGCGTGTCGGTGACCACGCAGGTCGCGACCAGGTCGACGCGGGCCGCGACCATCGCGCGCAGGTAGCGAGCACGCTCCGGACGGGTGATGTCGCGGGCGATGACGTCCGCCCACTCGGTCAGGTCCTGCTCGAGGGAGCCGGTGTCTGGTACGGATTCCCCGTCCCGCGTGAGCGCTGCGACGGCGACGTCCTCGAGCAACGCGTTGACGTCGGGCCAGCGCCGGTAGAGCGTCGTCGGGTTGACCCCGGCGCGCTCGGCGATGACCGGGAAGCTGATCTTGTCGGCGCCTTGGCCGACCAGCTCGCCGACGGCCGTGTAGATCGCGGTCAGCACGCGGTTGCTCCGCCCGCCAGGGCGGCTCGGTCGGTCCGTCACCCCGTCATTCTAAGCAAAGAAATTTGCTTTTACGAGGAGCAGCCGCAATGCTGTCCTTAGAGCAAAGATCATTGCTTTTGGATGGAGGTTCCATGTTCAGCCGCGCAACCTCGTTCGTGGTCGCCGGGGCCGCGGGCGTCGCCACGCTGACGGCGGCCTCGGCGCCGTCGCCGCTCTATCCCGTCTACCAGCGGCTCTGGGGGTTCTCGGCGTTCGTGCTGACGGTCGTCTTCGCTGTCTACGTCTTCGCGCTGCTCGCGGCCTTGCTGACTGTCGGCTCGCTGTCCGATCGGGTCGGCCGCCGGCCGGTCGCGTCCGGAGCGCTGGTACTGCTCGCGCTGGGCATGGTGTTGTTCGCGATCGCCGGAGGTACCGGCGGTCTGGTGGTCGCGCGCATCGTGCAGGGTGTCGCAGTCGGCGCCGCCACCGGCACGACGACGGCCATGATCCTGGACTCGGCGCCGAGCCCACGATTCGGTTCGGTCGTCAGTAGCGCGGTCCCGTCGCTGGGCATCGTGATCGGAGCGGTCCTCGCCGGTGCCCTCGTACAGTTCGCGCCGCTGCCTCGCCAACTTGTCTTCTGGATCCTCGCGGCGGTCTACCTGGTCCTCGCGGCACTGGTCTGGTTGGTCCCCGAACGCGCACGTTCCGAGCCCGCCGCGGGGGAGTCGCTCTGGCGGTCGCTGCGGCCGAGTGCCGGGCTTCCGGTGGCCGTACGGCCTGTGTTCGTCGCACTCGTCCCGTCGATGGGCGCGTCGTGGGCGCTCGCCGGGTTGTACCTGTCGCTCGGGTCGTCGGTGCTCGGCAACGTCCTCGAGGTACGCAGCCATTTCGTCGTCGGCTTGGTGCTCGGGGTGTTCTTCGCCGCCGGGGCAGCCGGCACCGTCGTCTCGACAGTCTTGCCGTCGCGGTGGGGCCAGCGGCTCGGATACGGAATGCTCGCGCTCGGTGTGCTGGTGACGACCGCGGCGATGTTGCTGGCGGCGTTGCCGCTGTATGTGGCCGGCTCGGCGGTCGCCGGGCTCGGCTTCGGCGCAACCTTCCGCTTCGCCGTGCACGCACTCGGCGAGGCCGCGCCGGACGGCCGGCGCGGAGAGGTGTTCGCGACGATGTACATCGTCAGCTACCTCGCCTTCAGCCTGCCCGCCCTGGTCGCCGGGCTCGCCGCCGAACGCTTCGGCCTCGAACCGACCGCCGTGGCGTACGGCGGCCTGGAAATCGCCCTGATCGTGATCGCGACCTTCGCCGGACTCATCCGCGCCCGCGGACAGGCCGGGCTCGCGACGGAGCACACTGTCGTGGACGAAGGAGCGCCATGCCGGACCCGTTGATCGCAGTACCGGATGCAGACCTGGATGAGCTGCGGCGCCGGATCGCCGCTACCAGGTGGCCTCGGCCGTGGCCGGTCGAGGGATGGGGTGCGGGCACGGAGCCGGGGGAGTTGCGGCGCCTGGCGGAGTGGTGGGCGGACGGATTCGACTGGCGTACGCAGGAACGCGCGATCAACGCACTTCCGTCGTACTGGGCGACCGTCGACGGCTTGCCCGTGCACTATCTGCGGTTCGACGGCGAGACCGCCGGCTCGATGCCGATCGTGCTCACTCACGGGTGGCCGAGCACGTTCCTCGAAGAGGTGGAGCTCGCGAAGCGGCTGGCGCGGCCGAGTGAGTACGGCGCGGCCGGAGCGACGGCCTTCACCGTCGTCGTGCCGTCCTTGCCTGGCTTTCCGTTCACGCCGGAGCAGCCGACGCTTCCCGGTGTTCCGACCCACGAACTCTGGCACGGGTTGATGACGGGGCTCGGCTTCGACCGGTATCTCGCGCACGGCGGCGATCTCGGCGCCGGTATCAGCGCACGGCTCGGCCAGGCGCATCCGGAGGCCGTGGCCGGCATCCACGTGCTGGCGGTCGCCGATCCGACCGACCAGTCGCAGCCGACCGCGGAGGAGTCGGCGTACGTTGCCCAGGGCAAGCAGTGGTACGCCGAAGAGGGTGGGTACGAGCACCTGCAGCGGACCCGGCCGTTGACGCCGGCGTACGGCCTCAACGACTCACCGGTAGGGCTGCTCGCGTGGTTGCTGGAAAAGTACCGGGCCTGGACCGACCACGGCGACCGGTTGTCGGGGCTCAGCGACGAACTGATCCTGACGCAGGCGAGCCTGTACTGGTTCACCGGAGCGATCGCGGCGAGCTTCCGGCCGTACTGGGAGCACGACAACTACCCGCCCGGCGCTGTGCAGGTCTCGGTACCGACCGGGTTGGCCGTGTTCCCCGCCGACCTGGTCCAACCGCCGCGGACGTGGGCCGAACGCAACTACAACGTCGTCCACTACACGCAGATGCCACGCGGCGGCCACTTCGCAGCAACCGAGGAACCAGACCTCCTGGCCGCCGACATCCGGGCCTTCGTCGCGCTCAGCTGAACGTCGGTGCGCGCCCGTCCGGGGGATGGGCAGATTTCGCGCGCATGTATACGAATCCACGCGCGCTCTTGCGCATCATCTGATGGCGTTTTAGTCTCTCGCTTAGTGGAACACGACTTCCACGAAGCGGTATATCGACTGCTGCCTGCCATGGGCCGGGTCCGTTCAGACGCGTGTGCTGAAGGCTCCGGCCCCTTTTCCGGCACGTTTCTACATCGGTGAAGAAGGTCCTCAGAGGAGGCCACCATGAGCACGGGTACGAAGCTCTCCGCTCCGGCAGGCCCCGAACCGACAGCTGATGACCGCAGCACTCGCGCACCACGGCGCGGTGCCGGCAGCCGGCGTGACCGGGTCGCCTACCTGTTCCTGGCTCCGTGGTTCGCCGGCCTGCTCCTGCTCACGGCCGGCCCGCTGCTCGGTTCCTTGTACCTGTCGTTCACCAAGTTCAACCTGCTCCAGCCACCGGCCTGGAACGGCTTCGGCAACTACGTCAAGCTGTTCACCGACGACCCGCGCTACCTGCAGTCGTTGAAGGTCACCTTCATCTACGTCGCCCTGACGGTCCCGCTACAGCTGGGATTCGCGCTGGCGGTCGCGGTCATGCTGAACCGCCCGCTGCGTGGGATGGCGTGGTACCGGTCGATCTACTACATCCCCTCGCTGCTCGGCGGCAGCGTGGCGATCGCGGTGATCTGGGGCCAGTTGTTCAACGACGACGGCGTCCTGAACGGCTTCCTCGCGTTCTTCGGCGTCGCCGGCCACAGCTGGATCTCCAGCCCCGACACCGCCCTCTACACGCTGGTACTGCTGAACATCTGGCAGTTCGGCTCGCCGATGGTGATCTTCCTGGCCGGGCTCAAACAGATCCCGCAGGAGCTCTACGACGCCGCGTCGGTGGACGGCGCGAGCGCCTGGCGGCGGTTCCGATCCGTCACCGTGCCGCTGCTGACCCCGATCATCTTCTTCAACGTGGTACTGCAGATCATCCAGGCGTTCCAGGCCTTCACCCCGGCGTACGTCGTCAGCGGCGGCACCGGTGGTCCGTCGGACTCCACGTTGTTCTACACGCTTTACCTGTACCAGCAGGGTTTCACGAACCTGAACATGGGCTACGCCTCCGCGATGGCGTGGGTGCTGCTGCTGATCATCGCCACCTTCACGCTGATCAACTTCGGGCTCGCCCGCCGCTGGGTCTACTACGAGGACCGCTGATGACAACTCTCCTGCACGCCCCGAAGCATTTACCGGCAGACCGCCGGCGCGGGCGCAGGTGGCTGACCCACCTCGCCCTGATCGCCGGAACCCTGGTGATGGTCTATCCGCTGCTCTGGATGCTCGGGGGATCCTTCAAGGACGAGAAGGACATCTTCTCCCAGCTCAACCCGTTCCCGAGCTCGCTCAACCCGCACAACTACATTGCCGGCTGGACCGCGACCGCTCCGACGTTCACCCGGTTCTACGTCAACTCGCTGCTGATCGCAGTCCTCGCGGTGGCCGGCAACGTGATCGCCTGCACGCTGACGGCGTACGCGTTCGCCCGGCTGGAGTTCCGCGGCAAGAAGGTGTTCTTCGGCATCATGCTCGGCTCCATCATGCTGCCGGCGCACGCGCTGCTGATCCCGCAGTACGTGCTGTTCTTCAACCTGGGCTGGGTGAACACCTATCTCCCGCTGGTGGTGCCGAAGTTCCTGGCCACCGACGCGTTCTTCATCTTCTTGATGGTCCAGTTCATCCGCACGATCCCGCGCACGCTGGACGAGGCGGCGATGATCGACGGCTGCGGCAAGGTCCGCATCTTCAGCCGGATCATCCTGCCGCTGACCGGACCGGTGCTGATCACCACCATGATCTTCACCTTCATCTGGACGTACAACGACTTCTTCTCCCAGCTGATCTACCTGTCCTACCCGAGCAGCGAGACCGTACCGGTCGCCCTGCGGCGGTTCGTCGACGCAACCGGCGAGTCGTCGTACGGGCAGCTGCTGGCCATGTCGGTGCTGTCCCTGGTGCCGACCTTCGTCGTCTTCCTCCTCGCCCAGCGCCGGATCGTCGAGGGCATCGCCACGACCGGCCTGAAGGGCTAGCCCGAAAGGAACCCTCATGACCACACCGCTCAGCCGGCGGCACCTCCTGCAGGCCGGGCTGGCGGCCGGCGTGCTCGCGCCGCTGCTGTCCGCCTGCAACCTCGACCCCGCAGCCAAGGAAGCCAAGGATTCGGTCCGCTTCAGCAGCTACGGCGACCCGACCAAGCTCGGTCTGCGCGGCAAGCTCGCCGGCCTGTACACCTCGAGCCATCCGGACGTGAAGATCGTGTTCGAGGGCACCGCGACCGCGGAGTACTGGGACAAGCTCGCCACCCAGATGGCCGGCGGCAACGCTCCGGACGTGATCAACATCGACGCGCCGCGGATCGGCCAGTACGGCGCGGCGGGAGCGCTGCAGTCGCTGGACAAGTACATCCCGGCCACTCTCGACACCAAGCCGATCGACCACAACCTGCTCTCGCAGGGCCAGCTGAAGGGTCAGCAGTACGGCATCCCGATCGCGATGAGCACGTACAGCATGGGGTACGACGTGACCGTGCTCGACCAGCTCGGCCTGGAGCACCCGCAGGAGACCTGGACCTGGACGGAGTTCGCGGCGCTGGCCAACCAGATCCGGCAGAAGTCGGGCAACAAGGTCTACGGCGCGGAGGACCCCAGCGGCGACACGGCGTCGTTGCAGATCTTCCTGCGTGGCAAGGGCGAAGACCTGTACAAGGACGGTGCGCCGGCCTTCAGCGACAGCTCGCTGACCGAGTGGTTCGAGTTCTGGGCGGCGCTGCGGGCGACCGGTGGCACGATCCCCGCAGACATCGCGGCGCAGTCCCAGTACGGCGACTGGCCGAACGGGCCGCTGGTCAAGAAGCAGGCCGCACTCGCGCACATCCAGACGCCCAACCTCAAGGGCGGTTTCCAGGACCTCACCGACCACACCATCGACATCACCCTCCCGCCGCGGCACACGACGAGCGGCAAGTGCGGCACGTTCCCGGCACCGAGCAGCTTCCTGTCGCTGAACGCCCGGAGCAAGCGCGCGGATGACGGCGCCGCGTTCATCAACTGGTTCGCGAACGGCGCGGACGCCGCGAAGACCTTGCGGCTGATCAGCGGACCTCCCGCCTCGGCCGCCGGCCGGGACGTACTGGTGAAGGGCGGTGACCTGTCGGCGAGCGAGAAGCAGGTACTCGCGTACACCGACCTGGCGCTGAAGAACTCGTCCGCCCCACCGCAGACCAGCCCGGCCGCCTCGACCGCGGTCGCCGACCTGTTGCTGAAGGCCAGCCAGGACATCGCGTTCAAGAAGATCTCGATCAAGCAGGGCGTCACGAAGTTCCTGGCCGACGCCCGCAAGACCCTCGACGGCAAGTGATTGGAGTCCCATGTCTGAGACCACCACCGGCCGCGTCGCCACCTGGGCGACCGAACAACTCTCCCAAGCGTTGGCAGCGAAGGGGATCACCGATGCACCGGCCGTCCGGCTCGCCACTGCGGACCAGTTCCCCGGTACGGAGCTCGGACCCGAGGCGTACGCCGTACTCCGGGTCGATGACGAAATCGTTGTCGTGGGCAACGATGAGATCGGCCTGCGGTGCGGGTTGCTCGAGCTGGCGGACCGGGTGGCCACCGGCGCCGACCTCGCCGCGGTGGAGCCGTTCGCCGAGCAGCCGGCGGTTCCCGTCCGCGGCGTGGTGCGGTCGTTCTCGAGCGTGGACGAGGACCTGCCGTGGTTCCACGACAAGCGGTTCTGGACCGAGTACCTGACCTGGCTGGCCGCGTCCCGGTTCAACCGGTTCCACCTCGCGCTCGGCATGCAGTACAACTACGGCGCGGACCGGCACGGTGCCACCGACAACTACTTGTGCTTCGCCTACCCGTTCCTCTTCGACGTGGACGGGTACGACGTGCGGGCCGAAGGTGTCGGAGCGGACGAGCAGAAGCGGAACCTGGAGATGCTGCGCTTCATCGGCGCCGAGAGCAGACGCCGCGGTCTCAAGTTCCAGCTCGGCCTGTGGAACCATGCGTACGACTACGGCCGGGACTCCGTACACCGGTACCCGATCACTGGGATCGGCCCCGATAACCACGCGGCGTACTGCAAGGCTGCGATCGCCCAGTTGCTCACCGAATGCCCTGACATCGACGGGCTGACGTTCCGGGTCCACTACGAGGGCGGCATCCCGGACGACAAGCACGAGATCTTCTGGCGGGCTGTGTTCGAGGGAGCGAACTCGGCCGGCCGGCCGCTGGAGATCGACATGCACGCCAAGGGTGTCGACCAGGCGCTGCTCGACGCCGTCGACCTGCCGAACCTGTCCCCGGTGCTGTCGGCGAAGTACTGGGCCGAGCACGTCGGACTGCCGTACCACCAGGCCTCGATCCGCGCTCGGGAGGCAGCCAAGCCGATCCCGCCCGGCCATGAACTGCGGGGCATCACCGAGTTCTCCCGGCGGTTCACCCGGTACGGGTACGGCGACTTCCTGCGCGAGGACCGGACGGTCGACCTGATGTTCCGCGTCTGGCCCGGAACCCAGAAGCTGCTGGCGTGGGGCGATCCCGCGATCGCGGCCGGGTACGGGCGGCTGTCGACGTTCGGCGCATCCCGCGGTGTCGACCTGTGTGAACCCCTGTTCTTCAAGGGACGCAAGGGCAGCGGCCAACCCGGCGGTCGCGACCCGTACGTCCGCGACGATCTCCGGCTGCCCGGCAACCGGGAGTGGACGAAGTACCGCTACGGCTACCTGCTGTGGGGGCGGCTGCTCTACAACCCCGACGCCGAGCCCGAGACGTGGCGTCGCCATCTTCGATCGACGTACGGCGAGGCCGCGGCTGACATCGAGGACGCGCTGAGCCCGCTCAGCCGGATCCTCCCGCTGGTGACGGTCGTCCACGGCGTCGGGGGATCGAACAACGGCTACTGGCCGGAGGTGTACTTCGACCTGCCGATCTCGTCGCGGGTGCACTCGGACCACTACGCGGGCGACACCGACGCCCCGGCGAACTGGGGCGGCGTCAGCCCGTTCGACCCGACGACGTTCTACGGCGTCGACGAGTACGTCGCGGCGCTGGCGGCGGGCAACCTGTCGGCGAAGTACACGCCGCTCGAGGTGGCGTCGTGGATCGAACAGCTGGTCGCCGACGGACAGCACGCCCTCGAGCGCGCCCGACAGTCCGCGGACGGATCGGACCAGCAGGTCCTGCGGATGCTGATCGATCTGGAGATCCTGGTCAGGCTGGGCAGGTTCTTCGCCGGCAAGTTCCGGGCCGCGGTCGACTACTCGACCTACCGGACGACCAAGGACGTCGCTGCGCTGGAGTCGGCGTTGCGCAGCTGTCAGGCGGCGCGGGATGCGTACGCCGAGATCCCGGTCGTTGCCGACGGCGTCTACCAGCAGGATCTGCGGTTCGGGATCGAGACGTCCGAACACGGTCACTGGGCGGACCGCATCCCGGCCATGGACGCCGACCTGGCAGCCCTGACCGAGGAACTCCATGAGGCGGCCGGCTCGCAGGCGTCCGGTCTGTTGCCGACGGCACCGACCCGGCCGGCAACACCCGGAGTCGAGCACCCGGTGCCGCTCCGTTTCGAGCGCGGCGAACCGCTGACCCTATCGCTGCAGGTGGTGGATCCGGCCGTGGCCGGAGCGACCCTGCACTACCGGCACGTGGACCAGTCCGAGACGTGGCAGCAGCTCCCGATGGATCGATCCGGACAGACCCTGTCCGCCACGATCGACAGCACGTACACGACGTCGCCGTACCCGCTGATGTACTTCTTCAGCGTGGCCCACCCCGCCGGCGCCCAGACCCTGTACCCGGGCCTGAACCCCAACCTCTCCAACCAGCCGTACATCGTTCTGACCACCAAGCCAGGCTTGTCGCAGGCCAGTTGAGTTTGTTAAGCTACCGAACACAGATTCTGAACAGCCGCTAATCGTCACGCTGTGAGTGTCCGCAGCTGTGAGGTTGTCGGCTGTTCCGGTTCAATTGAGGGTTCGGTGATCGAACGATGGTAGGCCCGCGGGAGGTTGTCGGTGTCGACATCGGTGGTACCAAGACCCACTTGGCACTCGGGTCCGGCGGGCGCATCGGGCGGGAGTGGACCGTCAGTACGCCGACCTGGCGGACGCACTCGCGGCCCGGCAACGCGACGGCGCTGTGGGGGCTCGTACGTGATTGGCTGGGGGACGACGGGCTGCGCTTGCCGTTGGTGGTCGGAGCGCATGGCTGTGACACCACCGAGCAGTGCGACGAGTTCGCCGTCGCGTTGCGGCAGTACTTCACCGGCGGCGTGCTCGTGGTCAACGATGCGGAACTGCTCGTTCCGGCGGCGGGTGCCGGCGACGGCATCGGGCTGATCGCCGGTACCGGGTCGATCGCCGTCGCCCGGGTGCAGGGCGACCTCGTCACCGCCGGTGGGTGGGGCTGGGTGCTCGGCGATGAGGGCGGTGCCGCCGGGCTGGTCCGCGAGGCCGCGCGCGCCGTCCTGGGTGAGTTGGACCGCGGCGAGCCTGCCGATCCGCTCGGCCGGCGGCTGCTCGGCGTCTTCGAAGCGACCGACGGCCCCGAACTGGCCCTGGCCGTCACGACCTCCACGTCGGCTGCGTCGCTCGGTGAACGTGCCGTGGAGATCTTCGACGCGGCCGACGAAGGTTCGGCGCTGGCTGTTCTGGTGATCCAAGAGGCTGGGCAGCAGCTGGCCGAGCTCGTCGACCGGCTGATCCGCCGCGGCGTGACCACCGGCCAGGTTGTGGCCGGCGGCAGCGTGTTGCTGGGCCAGCGCCGCCTGTACGACGCCTTCGCCGCTGCTCTGGGTCGACGGCACTCCGAGCTCGCCGTCCAGCTGCTCGACCGTGCCCCGGTGCTCGGCGCGCTCGCCTTGGGCGACAGCGTCCCCGCGTCCTACTGAAGGGATCCGCATGGACTACTACGAGGCGGTCGCCGGTCAGCCGGCGGCCCTGGAACGTTCGGCCGCCGCTGTTCGCGCGCGACTGAAGGAGCTGGACCTGGAGGCCTGGCGGCACGGGACGTTCGGGGTCGTGTCGATGGGCGCGAGTACGCACGCCGGCAACGCGCTGGTCTTCCGCCTGGCCGGCGCCGGGCGGCGCGCGGTCAACCTGGCCGGGTCCGACTTCGGGGCGCTGGCGAGATCCCGACCCGCGGATTCGTATCTGTTCGTGTCCGAGGGCGGTCGCAGCCGGGAGACGATCGAGGCCGCGGACCTGGTTCCGGCCGGTGCGAAGCTCGGACTGACGAACGTGCCGGACGGCCCGTTGGCCGAGCACGTCGACGCGGTCGTGGCGCTCGAGGCGGGGGAGGACAGCCGGGTCTACACGGTCGGCTACACCACCACGCTGCAGGCGTTGGGTCTGCTGGCCGATGCGCTGACGGGCCAGGACGACGGTGACGACTGGCATCGGTTGCCCGGCTTGGTCGCGCGAACGTTGGAGCAACCGGCAGCGGCGGCCGCGGAGGTCCTCGCGACGGCCGGCTCGATCGATGTCGTCGGCGCGGCCGGAGCGTACGCGGCAGCCGCGGAATCGGCCCTCCTCCTCCGGGAGTCCACCAGGATCTGCACGTCGACGTACGAGACCTATCAGTATCTGCACGGTCCCATGGAACCGCTGACGTCGTCCAACGCCTGCTTGCTCATCGGTGACGGCCGGGAGATCTCGCTCGCCCGTTACCTCGCGGGCGCAGGGATCCCGACCGTGCTGGTCACCGCGGCCGCGGTCGCGGCGGAGCCGAACCTGATCGTGATGCCGGTGCCGCAGGCATCGATCATGTCCCGGGCCGTGCTCGAGATCCTCCCGGTGCAACTGGTGGCCGGCGAGATGGCACGCCTGCGCGGGCTCGGGATCGACGGGTTCCTCCATCACCAGGACGACACCAAGGTGCCGGTCCGTACGTAGCCGAGGAGAAGCGATGACGCACCCACTCGACCCGCTGTCGGCCGACGAGTACCTGGTAGCACGTGACGTACTGGACAAGGCCGGCCTGCTCACGCCGACCACGCGGTTCGCCTACGTGGGACTCGAAGAGCCCCCGAAGCAGGACGTCCTGAACGGTACGGCGCGGGGCCGCGCGCTGAGGGCGTACCTGATCGACGTCGCGACCGGAGAGCTCGCCGACGTGGTCGTGTCGGTCAGCCGCGCCGAGGTGGTCCGGCGGCACGTGCTCGATCCCGCCCGCGACGGGCAGCTGCCGATCCTGGACGAGGACTTCGTCAAGGTGGACGAGATCGTGCACGCGGATCCCGGCTGGCAGGACGCGGTCCGGCGTCGCGGGATCACGGATCTCGGTACGGTCAGGGTGTGCCCGCTGACGGCCGGCTGGTACGGGCACGCCGGTGAGGAGGGCCGCCGGATCGTCAGGGTGCTCGCATTCGTCCAGGAGTACCCGTCGGACCTGGCGTGGGCGCATCCGATCGACGGCCTGGCGGCGTACGTCGATCTGGTCGAGGGGCGCGTGTACCGGCTGATCGACGAGGCGGTCCTGCCCGTTCCCGGTGAGTCCGGTGACTACAGCCAGGTCGAGCCCCGCACGACGCTGCGGCCGATCGAGATCACCCAGCCCGACGGGCCGAGCTTCCGCCTCGACGGCAACCTGCTCGAATGGCAGGGATGGTCGGTGCGGATCGGCTTCGACGCCCGCGAGGGTCTGACCCTGCACCAGCTCAGCGTCGACGGACGGCCGGTGATCTATCGCGCCTCGGTGCCCGAGATGGTCGTCCCGTACGGCGATCCCGGCCCGGCGCGGTACTTCCAGACGTACTTCGACAACGGCGAATACCTGATCGGCAAGTTCGCGAACTCGCTCGAACTCGGCTGCGACTGCCTGGGCGAGATCACGTACCTGGACGCGACGGTCGCCGACGACCACGGCCGGCCGCGGACGATCCGCAACGCCGTCTGCCTGCACGAGGAGGACGTCGGCATCGGCTGGAAACACACCGACATCTTCGACGGCTCGTCGCGGACCCGGCGCCGCCGGCGGCTGGTGATCTCGTTCTTCACCACGGTCGGGAACTACGACTACGGGTACTACTGGTACCTGTACCTCGACGGCACGATCGAGCTCGAGGTGAAGCTGACCGGGGTGATCTGGACCTCCAGTCATCCCGGCGGCGACTACCCGTACGCCACCGAGGTCGCTCCTGGGCTCGGTGCCCCGGCCCATCAGCACCTGTTCGGCGCCCGCCTCGACATGATGGTGGACGGTACGGGCAACGCGGTCGACGAGATCGACGTCCACGGGCTGCCGATCGGCCCGGACAATCCGTACGGCAACGCGCTGACCCGGACGATCACGCGGCTGTCGCGGGAGTCCGGCGCGACCCGCCTGGCCGACCCGGCGCGCGGACGCGTCTGGCGGATCGCCAGTACCGAACGGAACAATCGGTTGGGGCAACCAACGGCCTACGTGCTGCATCCACAGCCGGCGCCGGTACTGCTCGCGGCCGAGGGTTCGACGCTGCACGGCCGGGCCGGGTTCGCGACCAAACACCTGTGGGTGACGCGGTACGACGAGGCCGAACGCTATCCGGCGGGCGACTACGTCAACCAGCATCCCGGTGGCGCGGGCCTGCCCGGCTATGTCGCGGCCGACCGGGATGTCGACGGGCAGGACATCGTGGTGTGGCACACGTTCGGGCCGACGCACTTCCCACGGACCGAGGACTGGCCGGTGATGCCGGTCGAGAGTTGTGGCTTCACGCTCCGGCCGGCCGGGTTCTTCGACCGCAACCCGACGCTCGACCTACCCGAGCCCGACCACTGCCACCGCCATGTCACGTAAGGCGATCCAGAGCCCGGGTGATGGCGAGGTGAACCGCGCCGAGCACGGTCGCGTGCTCGCCGAGCGCGCCGACGGTGATCTCGGTGTCCCAGGCCAGCGCCGTGGTCGCCCGCCGGACGCCGGGGAGGATGAGCTGGTTCTGGCCGACACCGCCGCCGAGCACGACCAGGCCCGGGTCCAGGACGCTCATCACGCCGACGGCCAGCCGGCCGATGTCGGTGGCGTGCTGGTCGACGAGCCGGCGCGCCGTCGTCTGCCCGCGGGCCGCGGCCTGGAACAACGCCTCCGCGTCCTTCGGTACGGGGCCGTTGCTGCTGGTCCAGACCTCGGCGCAGCGGGCCATCAGGGCCTCGGAACCGAGGTACACCTCGAGACCGGCGCGGGCCGGCTGCTCGTCCGGCGACCAAGGGAATGGCATCATCGCGACCTCGCCGGACGCACCGTGCGCGCCGTGCATCAGCTTGCCGTCGATCACGATGCCCAGGCCGATCTTCACGCCGACCTGCAGGTAGACGAAGGTGTCCTGGTTCTGGGCCGCGCCGAGACGGTGCTCGGCGATGGCCGCACAGTTCACGTTGTTCTCGACGATGACGGGTACACCCTCGGGCACCGGAAGCGCGGCCGCGAGTTGCTCGACGCCGTCGGGTTGCAGCCCGCTCGTGCTGACCGTGGCCGGCTTGTCGGTCGGCTTGGTCGGCGCGGCCACGACGACGTCGCGCAGGGGGCCGTGGTCGTGGCCGACCTCGGCCAGCACCTTCTCGCAGAGCTCCATCGTGGTCGACACTGCCGCGTCGGTGATGGTGCGCCGCCGGGCCGAGACGCGCTCCTCGCTCGCGGTGATCTGCTCACCGTCCAGCGAGTGCGCCACCACCCGCGCCCGGGTGGCACCGACCTCGACGCCGAGGACATGGCCGGCTCCGGGGGCCAGCGAGTACAGCACAGCGCTGCGGCCGGTGGCGCCGCGCGAGGAGCCGCTGCTGCTGACCAGGTCGAGGTTCATCAGCTCGGGCATGACCGCGGACATCGTCGGGCGGGACAGTCCGAGCACCTGGGCCAGCTGTGGCCGGGTCGCAGGTCCGTGGGTGGCCAGCCGCCGGAGCACACCACGCGAACTGTCCGGCAGGTCCAGTCGGCTCGGGGGCGTCGGCGCTGGGTTCACAACGGGCTCCTGACATCGAACGTCGGCAGGCACAGAAAAGCAGGCACTGAAACTTCATGTTAACGCAGGATCCGGCCATTGCTGCGACCGGCTGAGTTTGTTAAGCTACCGAACATTGAGCCTGGAGGTTCATGATGAAGACCGGAGTGTTCCTGGACTGTCTCCGCGGCTGGGCGCTCGACGACGCACTCACCTTCCTTGCCGGGCAGGAGATCCACTGCCTCGAGGTCGGGACGTTCGGTGAGCGGGTCGCCTTCGAGTACCGGCTGGACGAGTTGCTCGTCGACGGGAAGCAGCGCAAGCAACTGCTCACCCGGGTCGAGGCGGCCGGGCTCGAGATCACGGCGCTCGGTTGCTACGGCAATCCGTTGCACCCCGACGCGGGCCGGGCCGCGCGTCAGCAGAGCCTGTTCCGGAAGACGGTCGAGCTCGCGGCGCTGCTCGGCGTACGGACCGTCACGGAGTTCGCCGGCTGCCCCGGTGATTCGGAGCAGGCGCGGTTCCCGAACTGGATCTCGATGCTGGCGCTGGACGACTTCGCCCAGATCCTCGACTGGCAGTGGTCCGAGCGCGTCCTGCCGTACTGGGAACGGGCCGCGGCGTTCGCCGGCGAACACGACGTCAAGGTCGCGCTCGAACTGTATCCGGGCAGCGTCGTGTTCAATCCGCGCACCTTGATGCGGCTCCGGGACGCCGTCGGTCCGGCGGTCGGCGCGCTGGTCGATCCGAGCCACCTGTTCTGGCAGCAGATCGACATCCCGGCTGCCGTCCGGTACCTCGGTGCCGCTGTGCACCGCGTACACCTGAACGACAGTCAGCTCAAACCGCAGAACCTGGCCGTGGCCGGCGTCCTCAACCCAGTGGCGGGCCAGGACTGGGCGGACAAGACCTGGGTGCACCGCACCATCGGCTTCGGGCACGGACTGGACTTCTGGACCGACTTCGTGGCGAGCGTGCTCGAGGCCGGGTATGCGGAGGACCTCTGTATCGAGCAGGGCGATGCACTGTTCAAGGACGCCGACGGGATCGCCAAGGCGGCCGAACTCATCCGATCGATTGCCCCCAGCAACGAGTACTGACAGGGAGACGAGTGTGACGACCCAGGATCCGCGCTGGCAGCAGAACGTGTTCGTCGGCGGGCAGTTCCGGCGGCCGGCCGGCGCCGCCGCGATCGGCGTCCGGGACAAGGCGTCGGACGAGGTGTTCGCGACCGCCGGACTCGCCGAACCGGCCGACGTCGACGACGCAGTCGAGGCGGCCACCGCCGCACAACAGGTCTGGGCGCAACGAACGTACGCCGAACGCGCCGAGGTGCTGCGGCGGATCGCTGCGACCCTGATCGACCGCAGGCCGTACCTGCGCGAGCTCCTCATCCGGGAGACCGGGTGTATCGCGGGGAAGGCGGACTACGAGATCTCGGCGGCCGCGAGCGAGCTGATGGAGGCGGCGGCGCTGGCTTCGCGGCCCTCGGGTGAGGTGCTCGCTTCGAACCATGCCGGCCGGCTGTCGCTGTCGGAGCGCGTCCCGGTCGGGGTGGTCGGGGTCATCACCCCGTGGAACTTCCCGCTGGTACTGGGGATGCGCGTGATCGCGCCTGCGCTCGCGCTCGGCAACGCCGTCGTCCTCAAGCCGTCACCGGAGACCCCGATCAGCGGTGGGCTCGCGATCGCCGACGTCTTCGCCGCGGCGGACGCGCCCGCCGGGCTGCTGAACGTCGTACCGGGGGAGGAGAAGACCGGCCGCCGGCTGGTCGAACACCCGGGGATCGCGATGGTCCACTTCACCGGATCCACCAAGGTCGGACGCGAGATCGCCGCGACTGCCGGCGCTCTGCTGAAGAAGGTGTCGCTGGAGCTCGGCGGCAACAACGCGCTGCTCGTGCTGGACGACGCCGAACTCGAGCAGGCGACGATGATCGGGGCCTGGTCCAGCTTCCACTACCAGGGGCAGACCTGCATCACAGCCGGCCGGCACATCGTCCGGCGGGAGATCGCCGACGCGTACGTCGCGGGCCTGTCCGCGCGCGCCGCGGCGATCATCGTCGGGAATCCGCTCGATCCAGCGGTCGGGCTCGGGCCGATGATCAACGCCCGGCAACGGGCCCGGGCCGCGGAGTTGCTCGCCGACGCCGTCGCCGAGGGGGCGCGGATCGTGACCGGCGGCCCGGGTACGGCGCCGTACTTCGAACCGACCGTCGTCGTCGGCGTGACCGAGCGGATGCGGTTGTGGACCGAGGAGATCTTCGCGCCGATCGCTCCGGTGCTCGTGGTCGACGACGACGCGGAAGCGCTGCGGGTGGCGAACGACACCGGGTACGGCCTGGTCGACTCGGTGCTGACCGCCGACCTGGCGCGGGGTCTCGCGATCGCGCGGCAACTGTCCGCGGGGATGGTGCACGTCAACGACGCGACGCCGCAGGACGAGGCGCTGGCGCCGTTCGGCGGGACCGGCCAGTCCGGTCTCGGCGGCCGGGCCGGCGGCGACTCGAATCTGGACGAGTTCACCGAACGCCGCTGGCTGACCGTGGCCGGCGGCCCGGCGCACTATCCCTACTGATGGAGTACCAGGCGCTCGGCCGATCCGGCCTGCTCGTGTCGGAGGTCGGTCTCGGCTGCCTCAACTTCGGCAGCCGGATGGACGTCGACGCGAGCCGCAAGGTCGTGGACAGGGCGATCGAGCTGGGCGTGACGCTCTTCGACACGGCCGACATCTACGGGCCGGACGGTGGTTCCGAACGGGTGCTGGGGGAGGTGCTGGCCGGGCGGCGGGACCAGGTCCTGCTGGCCACGAAGTTCGGGCATCCAGGCGTGGACATGGGGTTCGGTCCCGCGGCCGGCGCCAAGGGCAGCCGGTCGTACGTCCGGCGTGCCGTGGAGGGGTCCTTGCGCCGGCTGCGAACCGACTACCTCGACCTGTACCAGATCCACCTGCCCGACCCGGCGACGCCGGTCCTGGAGACGATGGCGGCGCTGCACGAACTCGTTGTCGAGGGCAAGGTTCGCTACCTCGGGCATTCGAACTTCAAGGGCTGGCAGCTCGCCGAAGCCGATCATCTCGCCAGGGAGAACGGGCTGACCCCGTTCGTCTCCGCGCAGAACAACTGGTCGTTGCTCGTCCGCGACGCCGAGTCCGAACTCGTGCCGGCCGCCGAACACTACGGCGTCGGCGTGTTGCCGTACTACCCGTTGGCCGAGGGTCTGCTGACCGGGAAGGTCCGGCGCGGCGAACCGCTGCCCGGCGGCACCCGGATCGCGGACCGCAGTCACCTGGTCACCGAACACCGGCTCGACCAGGTCGACAGACTCGCGAAGTGGGCCGAGACGAACGGCTGGACCCTGCTGGAGCTGGCGATCGGCTGGCTCGCGGCTCAGCCCAGTGTCGGTTCGGTGATCGCTGGAGCGAGTACGCCGGAGCAGCTGGGCGCGAACGTGGCGGCGGCCGGCCGGCGCCCCGGGTCGGACGAACTACGGGCCGTCGACAACGTTCTGCGGACGGCCTGAACGCTGGGCCCAGAGTCTTGTCCTCACGTTCGGGAGTTTGTTAAGCTACCGAACACAGAGATGCAGGGAGGACCGAATGCGGTACCTTGCTCGGCGCTTCGCCTTCTACCTCGTCACCGCCTGGGCGGCGCTCACGCTGAACTTCCTGATCCCCCGGTTGATGCCGGGGAATCCCGCGCAGGCGCTGCTGTCGCGGTTCCGGGGCCGGCTGGACCCGCGGGCGACCGAGGCGCTGACCGCGATGTTCGGGCTGAACGACCAGTCGATGTGGTCGCAGTACCGGACCTATCTGGCGGACCTGGGCAAGGGTGACTTCGGACTGTCGTTCACCTTCTTCCCGACGCCGGTCTCGACGGTGATCATGGACAGCCTGTGGTGGACGATCGTCCTGGTCGGGATCTCGACCGTGGTCAGTTTCGTGGTCGGGACGCTGCTCGGGATCGTGGCCGGCTGGCGGCGCGGCTCGCGCTGGGACCACCTGCTGCCGATCACGACGTTCTTCTCGTCGATCCCGTACTTCTGGTTCGGGCTGATCGTGTTGTTCGTGCTCAGCGGCCAGCTCCGGCTGTTCCCGCTGTCCGGCGGGTACTCGTCCTGGCTGTCGGTGGACTTCTCCTGGGCGTTCCTGTCCAGCGCGTTCAAGCACGCGATCCTGCCCGGGCTGACGATCGTGATCGCTTCGGTGGCCGGCTGGCTGATCCCGATGCGGAACATGATGGTGACGACGATGTCGGACGACTACGTCGTACTGGCCGAGGCGAAAGGCCTGTCACCGCGCCGGGTGATGCTGAACTACGCGGCCCGGAACGCGATCCTGCCGTCGGTCGCGACGTTCACGATGTCGCTCGGGTTCGTCGTCGGCGGCGCGGTGCTGACCGAGATCGTCTTCGGCTACCCGGGGATCGGCAACAACCTGTACCAGGCCGTGATCAACGAGGACTTCCCGTTGATGCAGGGCATCTTCCTGATCATCACCTTCGTCGTGCTGCTGGCGAACTTCCTCGCCGATCTGGTCTACGTCTGGCTGGATCCGCGGACCCGGGTGGAGGCGTAGATGACTGCTCAAGCCCTGACCGACGCGGTGCCGGAGCCGGCCGCGCAGCCCAGTCCGCAGGCCGCCGCCCGTTCCCGGTTCGCCGGGTTGCGCTCGGCGAAGACCATGACCGGGCTGATCATGTTCGGTGTCTTCGTGGTGGCCGGCGCGGTCGGCCCGCTGCTCTGGCGCAAGGACCCGTCGGCGCTGTCGAACGACGTACTCCAACCGCCGTCCGGCGCGCACTGGTTCGGGACCACCCAGACCGGGCAGGACATCCTCGCCCAGGTGCTGGTCGGGACCCGGGTCTCGTTGCTCGTCGGCGTGACCGCGGCGGTCCTGGCGACGGCGCTGTCGCTGCTCGTCGGGTTGACCGCCGGCTACCTCGGCGGCCTCACCGACGAGCTGTTCTCCGCGCTGGCGAACGTGTTCCTGGTGATCCCGGCGCTGCCGCTCGTCGTGGTGCTGGCGGGCTACCTGCCGACCCGTGGCTCGTTGACGGTCGCGGTGGTGATCAGCCTGACCGGTTGGTCCTGGGGCGCCCGGATCCTGCGGGCGCAGACGTTGTCGATCCGGCGGCGTGACTTCGTCGAGGCGGCCCGGGCCACCGGCGAGCGGCCGATCCGGATCATCCTGTTCGAGATCCTGCCGAACGAGCTGGCGATCGTGGCCTCGAGCTTCCTGTTCACGATCGTGTTCGCGATCCTGACCCAGGCCGGCCTGGCGTTCCTCGGGTTGTCCGACGTCACCACCTGGTCGTGGGGCGGGATCCTGTACTGGGCGCAGAACAACCAGGCACTGCAGTCCGGCGCCTGGTGGTGGTTCGTGCCGCCGGGTTTGTGCATCGCGCTGATCGGGATGGCGCTCGCGCTGATCAACTTCGGCATCGACGAGTTCGTGAATCCCCGGCTCCGGGTCCAGAAGCGAAAGCGGGTCGCGCCGCTCGCCGCGGCGGCGCCCGAGATCCAGCGACGCGACGGTGTGGTGCTGGAGGTCTCCGGTCTCCAGGTGCATTACGGCGACGTACGTGCCGTGGACGGGGTGGACCTGGTCCTGCGTCGCGGCGAGGTACTCGGTGTCGCGGGGGAGTCGGGGTCGGGCAAGTCGACGCTGGCGTACGCGATCACCCGGCTGCTGCGTTCGCCCGGGGAGGTCGTCGCCGGAACGATCCGGTACTGGCCGCGGGACGGCGCGGAGCCGGTCGACGTACTGCGGATGTCGCCGGACGAGCTGCGCGCGTTCCGCTGGGCAGAGCTGGCCATCGTGTTCCAGAGCGCGCTGAACTCCTTGAACCCGGTGCTGACGCTGCGGGTGCAGATGGCCGACGCGCTGACCGCGCACCGTCCCGGGACGACCAGCGCGCAACGGGAGGCCCGGGTACGCGAGGTGATGACGATGGTCGGTCTGCCGGCCGACCGCGCCGATGCCTATCCGCACGAACTGTCCGGCGGTATGCGGCAGCGCGCGCTGATCGCGATGGCGCTGGTGCTGGAGCCGGACATCCTGGTGCTGGACGAGCCGACCACTGCGCTGGACGTCGTCGTCCAGCGGCAGATCCTGAACCAGATCATGAACCTGCGCGAGCAACTCGGGTTCGCGGTCGTGTTCATCACCCACGACCTGTCGCTGCTGATCGAGGTGGCCGACCGGATCTCGATCATGTACGCCGGTCGCGTCGTCGAGACCGCGTCCGCGGCGGAGCTCTACCGGGCGCCCCAGCATCCGTACAGCGACGGACTCTTGCACTCGTTCCCGCATCTGACCGGCCCGCGTCGCGTCCTGACCGGGATCCCCGGCGCCCCGCCCGACCTGCGGCTGCGATCCCCGGGCTGCCCGTTCCAGCCGCGCTGCGCCAAGGCGATGACGGCGTGTACGACGACCATTCCGTTGCTGTCAGCAACGAAGCCCGAACATCTCGTCGCGTGTCTGCTGCACCAAGGGAGTAGCGATGCGGAACAACACTGACAACACTGACAACACTGACGTTCCCGTCCTCGAAGCGCAGGGCCTGGTCAAGCACTTCCCGGTGCACCGGATCCGGCAGCGGCTCCGCGGCCGTGGCGAGGTCGTGCACGCCGTCGACGACGTCTCGCTGACGCTGCGGTCCGGCGAGGTCACCGCACTCGTGGGCGAGTCGGGGTCCGGCAAGTCCACGGTCGCCCGGCTGCTCGCCGGCCTGTACCCGGTCACCGGCGGCACGATCGCGGTCGGAGGTGTGACCGTACGGGCGACACGGGGCCGGCTGTTCCGGGAGCACGTCCGCCGTGTGCAGTTGGTGTTCCAGGACCCGTTCGGCTCGCTGAACCCGATCCACACGATCGCGTACCACCTGCGCCGGCCGCTGAAGGTGCACGGCCTGGCCAAGACCCGCGCCGAGGCCCGGGCGGCGACGGTCGAGTTGCTCGAACAGGTCAACCTCACCCCGCCGGAGCAGTTCCTGGCGAAGTACCCGCACGAGCTGTCCGGCGGTCAGTTGCAACGGATCGCGATCGCCCGCGCGCTCGCGGCCAGGCCGCGGGTACTGCTCGCCGACGAACCGGTGTCGATGCTCGACGTGTCGATCCGGCTCGGCATCCTCAACCTGCTCGCCGGGCTGGTCAAGTCGCTCGGCCTGGCGATGCTGTACATCACCCACGACATCGCCTCGGCCCGGTACTTCGCGACGACGACGCTCGTCATGTACGCCGGCCGGGTGATCGAGGGCGGCCCGTCGGAAGAGCTCGTCCGGCGTCCCGCGCATCCGTACACGCAGTTACTGCTCGCGTCCGCCCCCGACCCCGATCGCGCCGGCCGCGATCCGGACCTGGTCGACGCCGGCGAGCCGCCGAGCCTGGTCGACCCGCCCGCGGGTTGCCGGTTCCACCCGCGATGTCCGCACGCGATGGACATCTGCCGCACCGAGGCGCCCGGCACAACCGAGCTGCGTCCCGGCCATTGGACGAGGTGCTGGCTGTACAGCACAGGCGCCGAGACCACTTCAGCAGCCAGCAAGGAGTACCTGTGATGAAGATCCGACGTACCAGAACAATCGCCTGTCTTGCCGTCGCGGCGGCTCTCGCGCTGGGCGCCGCCGCGTGCACCGAGGAAGCGCCCGCGGCCAAGGCCGGTTCGCTGCCGACCCTCGAGATCACCGGCACCGGTGGCGGTCCGGCCGCCAACTTCAACCCGTTCCTGCCGACCAGCGCGCTGAACGCGTACAGCGCGGTGAACATGATCTACGAGCCGCTGGTGCAGTTCAACATCCTCAAGGAGGGCAGCACCTATCCCTGGCTGGCGACGGCCTGGAGGTGGTCCGACGGCGACAAGACGCTGACCTTCAAGCTCCGCGACGGCGTCAAGTGGTCCGACGGCCAGGCGTTCACCAGCGCCGACGTGGTCTTCACGTTCGAGCTGATCAAGAAGTACGCCGCTCTCAACGTCAACGGTGTGCAGTTCCAGTCGGTCACCGCCCCGGACGACAAGACCGTGGTGATGACCTTCGCGACACCGGCGTACACGCAGCTGTACGCGATCGCCGGGCTGACACCGATCGTCTCCAAGCACGAGTGGGAGAAGGTGCCGGATCCGACCAAGTTCCTGGATCCGAATCCGGTCGGCACCGGGCCGTTCGTCTACAAGTCGTACAACCCGCAGCTGCTGGTGCTGACCAAGAACGACAAGTTCTGGCAGCCGGGCAAGCCCGAGGTCCAGCAGCTGAACTACCACGGCCTGAGTTTCGAGACGGCCGGCATCCAGTTGCTGTCCGGCGAACTCGACTGGGCCGACTACTTCTACACGACCGGCAGCAACAAGGAGTTCGTGAACAAGAACAAGGACAACCACTTCTGGTACCCGCCGACCGGCGTCGTCTCGCTGGTGCCGAACAACACCGTCTGGCCGTTGAGCGAGCTGCCGGTACGGCAGGCGATCAGCGCCGCGCTCGACCGGCAACAGATCTGCGACCTAGGCCAGTACACCTTCAACCCGCCGGTGAAGACGCCGACCGGTCTGTTGCTGCCGAACTACGACTCGGCGCTCGATCCGAAGTACAAGGACCTGCGGATCGTCGAGGACAAGGCGAAGGCGAAGCAGCTGCTCGAGGGCGCGGGCTTCACGCTGAACAAGTCCGGCATCTACGAGAAGAACGGGAAGCCGATCTCGCTCACGCTCACCGTGCCGTCGGGCTACAAGGACTGGATGAACAGCTCCGGCATCATCGCCCAGCAGCTCAAGACGGTCGGCATCTCGGTCACCGTCAAGGGTGTCTCGGGTGACGACTGGTCGCAGCGGGTTGCCCAGGGCCACTACGACCTCACCCTCGGATCGTCCAACACCGGTGCGTCGCCGTTCGTGGCGTACCAGGGGTGGCTCGACAACAGTCAGTCCGGCCCGGTCGGGTCGAACGCGACGACCAACGTCGAGCGGTTCAACGACCCGGCCACGCAGAAGCTGCTGACCGACTACGAATCGGCGGGCACGGACGACGCACGGCTCACGGCGTTGCACGGCCTGCAGGGCGTCATGGTGGACAAGACGCCGATCATTCCGCTGGTCTACAGCGTCGACTGGGCGATGTACCGGTCGGCGAAGGTGACCGGGTGGCCGACCGCGGAGGATCCGTACGCCCCGGCCGCGCCGTACACCCCGGGTGCGGAGATCGTCGTCCTGCGACTGAAGCCGGCCGCATGAGAGTCCTCGTCTGGAACGAGAACGTCCACGAGTCCAAGGGCGAGGGCGTCTATCCGGAGGGCATCCACGAGGTGGTTGCCGACGGCATCAGGACCGGGCTGGGTCCGGATGCCGTCGTCCGGACCGCCACGCTGGACCAACCCGAACAGGGTCTGCCGGCCGAGCTGGTCCGGCAGACCGACGTCCTGGTCTGGTGGTCGCACATCGCGAACGACCAGGTCTGCGACGAGGTCGTCGACCGGGTGATCGCGCGGGTGGAGGCCGGAATGGGACTCGTCCTGCTCCACTCCGGGCTGTACTCGCGCGTCAGCCTCGAGCTGCTCGGCACGAGCTGCGCGCTCGACCACTGGGAGCCGAACAACGAGCAGCGGGTCTACACGGTCAAGGCCGGGCACCCGATCGCGGCGGGAGTGCCGTCGCCGATCGTCGTCCCCGCGGACGAGCTGTACGCCGAGCCGTGCGACTTGCCGGAACCGGATGAGCTCGTGTTCATCAGCTCCTACAGTGGTGGGGCAGTGTTCCGCAGCGGCTGTTGTTTTCGTCGCGGCAACGGGCGGATCTTCTACTTCAGTCCGGGAGATCAGCAGTACCCGGTGTACCGGCAGCCCGAAGTACGCAAGGTGATCGCGAACGCGGTCGGCTGGGCCGCACCTCGAAACGATGCGGAGGACGGATGACCGAACTACGGGTCGCCCTGGTGGGCATGGACCACTGGTATTCGGCTCTCCCGATCGCAGAAGGCGCACACGCGCGGGACCGGTTCAGCCTGGCCGGCGTCTGGGACAGCGATCCGGCCCGCGCCGCCTACGTGTCGGAGCGGTATGGCGGCCAGGTCGAGGCAGACTGGCGCACCCTGGTGGAGGATCCCCGGATCGACGCGGTGCTCAGCTTCGTCAGCCCGGACCTGAACCCCGAGGTCTGCGTCGCGGCCGCGAAAGCAGGCAAGCACATCATCGCCAACAAACCGATGGCCCTGCGACTGGAGGACGCGTCGCGCGTGGTCGAGGCCGTCCGGGCAGCGGGGGTCACGTTCTTGCCGGCCGAGTCCCGCCAACGACTCGGGCCCGGTCCGCAACAGCTCCGGCAATGGCTGAACGACGGACGCATCGGGCGGCTGATCAGCGCCTCGATGACGACCTGGGCCGGGTTGCCCCGGCAGTGGCCGGACGATCCGTCGCCCGGCTGGTTCGCCGATCCGGCCCGGACGGTCGGCGGCGGGTGGGTCGATCACTCCATCTACCAGCTCGATCTGCTGCGCTGGCTGCTCGGCGAAGAGGTCGTCGCGATCAGTGGGCAGACGGCGAAGCACCTGCGTCCGGACCTCGAGGTCGAGGACTACGGGGTGGCGACGGCGACCTTCTCCGGGGGAGCGGTGGCAACGCTGGAGGACACCTGGACCGCGCCGGACGGCGGGTTCCAAGCCAGCTACACGATCGTCGGCAGCACCGGCGCCGTACGACTGGACGGCGTCCAGGGCAGGTTGCTGATGATCGACGGCAACGGGCCGGTGGAGCTCGATCCGCCTGGAAAGCACGACCAGGCGGCCGACCTCGATCACTGGGCCGCCGTCATCGCCGGCGAATCGGTGCCGGTGGCAACGGTCGAGGACGCCTGGCACAACCTGGCCGCCTGCCTCGCCTTCTACGAATCGGTCGACGCGGGCCGGACGTTGAGCCCACAGGAGGGACCCGCATGAGCCCGTTGCGGATCGGCGTACTCGGTGCGGGCATGATTGCCACCGGGGCCGGTGGGGTGCTGCCGAACCTGGACCCGATCCGGGACAAGGCCGAGGTGGTCGCGATCGCCGACGTGGTCCCCGGTCTGGCAGCCGCTGTCGCCGAGCGGTTCGGGATCCCGTACGCCTTCACCAGCCTGGACGCGATGCTGTCCGGGGCCGAGTTGGACGCCGTCGTCAACCTCACGCCGATCCCTGTGCACGGCGAGACCTGCGCCCGGATCCTCGCGGCGGGCAAGCACCTGGCGACGGAGAAGCCGCTGGCGACCACCATGGCCGACGCCGACCGGATCTGCGCGCTCGCGGCCGAACGCGAGCTGACGGTCGTCTGCGCGCCGTTCAACATGCTCTATCCGGACCGGGCCGAGGCGCGCCGGCTGATCCAGGACGGTGCCATCGGCAAGGTCGCGTTCGCGCGGGTCCGGTCGTCCCACGGCGGTCCGGCCTCCGGAGCGTGGCCGGCCGATCCGACCTGGTTCTACCAGAAGGGTTCCGGCCCGCTGTTCGACATGGGCGTGTACGGAATCCACGAGATCACCGGGATCCTCGGCCCGGCCCGGCGGGTGACCGCGTTCGCCGGGATCACCGAGCCGACCCGGACGGTCCGTGGCGGGCCGTTCCAGGGCAAGACGATCGACGTCACCGCGGACGACAACGTCCTGATGCTGCTCGACTTCGGCGGATCCACGTTCGCCGTCGTGGACGGGACGTTCAACGTGAACGCCGCGCGCGGGCCGAAGCTGGAGATCTACGGCCGGGAGGGAACGCTGAACCTGAGCGGCCGGCCCTTCGGTGGCGACGGGCCGCCGCTGGAGATCTTCCGGCTGGACGCGATCGGCGGGCTGCGCGGCTGGACCGCGCCCGAACTGCCCGACGGCGACGCGCCGATGCGGCGGCTGATCGACCTGCACCGCGCGGTCCTGGTCGATCACCTCGCCGACTGCGTCGCCACCGGCACCCGGCCGCTGCTGAATCCCGACCACGCCCGGCACGTTCTCGAGATCATGCTCAAGGCCGACGAAGCGGCACGGACCGGCCAGGCGCAGGACCTCACGACGACCTTCTCACTGTCGTGAAGCGCCCGATCGCAGTACAGCTGTGGTCGGTTTTCGCGCTGGCCCAACAGGACTTCCCAGGGGTACTGCGGCAACTCAGCGAGATCGGGTACGCCGGCGTGGAGGCGTTCGGGTTGCACGGGATGGCACCTGCCGCCGTACGACGATTGCTCGACGACCTCGGACTCGAGCTGTGCAGTTCGCATGCGCCCTTCCCGGCCGGACCCGAGGCGCGGCGAATCCTGGACGAGCAGAGCGAACTGGGAGCTCCGGTGCTCGCGTGGAGTCTGGAGGCGGAGGAGTTCGCCACCGAGGACAGCATCGCGCGCGGGGTTCAGCGGGTGAACGAGGGCGCAGCGAACGCGGCGGCATACGGTCTGCGGATCGCGTACCACAACCACTGGTCGGAGTTCTCCCGCTTGCCGGACGGACGACGTGCGTACGACGTCCTGCTCGACCGGCTCGCCCCGGAGGTGCTGCTGGAGGTCGACGTGTACTGGGCCGCGCTGGCGGGGGTGGATCCGGCGGAGGTGGTCCGTGACCTCGGTGACCGGGTCCGGTTCCTGCATGTCAAGGACGGCCCCGCCACGGCACCGGAGGACGCGATGGTGGCCGTCGGCCAAGGCAGCCTGGACATCCCGGCGATCCTCGCGGCGAACCCCGCGGTGGCCTGGCACATCGTCGAGCTCGACCGCGCCGAGACCGATCTCATGACCGCCCTTTGTGACAGCTACGACTTCCTGTCGTCCCTCAACCCTGCAGAGCGGTGACGGCGGTCGGTCAGAAGATGTAGAAGCCGGTGACCGCGGTGGGGAGGATGCCGAGGAGGAGCCACGGGGAGAGAGCGCTGCGGCGGTGGATGGCGAGGATGCCTGCGGCGGTGAGGACGCCGATCACGCCGGACATGAACCACAGGCCGACGCCGCGGCCGAAGTCGCCGGACGCGACGCCGATGCTGTAGACGGCCAGCGTGACGGCGGGCACCGTACCGACGTGGAACAGGACGGCGGAGACGACCCAGCGCTGAACGGTCTCGATGTTCATCGGCCGAGGGGTGCGCCGCCGTCGTACCTTCCGCGGTTCGGCGTTCTGCGCCTGGTCCATCGTCTCTCCAATAGTTAGTGTACTAATCGTTAGTCTACACACGGTTGGTACGCTGATCGGATGGCAGCGACGAAGATCACGCCGGCGGACAACCCGTTGGCGCTCGAGCACCAGGTCTGTTTCGCATTGGCGGTGGCCGCGCGGACGGTGATCGCGCTGTACCGTCCGGTGCTGGAGCCGATGGGCCTGACGCATCCGCAGTACCTGGTGATGCTGGCGTTGTGGGAGTACGAGCCGGTGTCGGTGAAGGACCTGTCCCGGATGCTCCAGCTCGAACCGGCGACCCTCTCACCGCTGCTGAAGCGCCTCGAGGCCGCGGGCCTGGTGAGCCGCGGCCGCTCGGCGACCGACGAGCGTTCGCTGGCCGTCGTCCTGACCGAGGAAGGCCGCGCACTCCGCAACCAGGCGCTGAAGGTGCCACCCGCGATCGTCGACAGCCTCGGCATGGACGTCAACGAACTAATGGACCTGCACACCCGCCTGACCAGAGTCATCGCGGCGGCCACGGACGGCCGCGACTGAGGGTCGGTGAAGGGGTCAACGACTGATCACTCGGCCGGTCAGTGCTACCGCGGTCAGGCCCAGGGCCATCGATGCGGTTGCGGCGAAGGGGAGGCTTGCGTTGCCGGCGGCGTAGGTGGTGCCGGTGAGGGCGACGCCGAGTGCCGTGCCGACCTGGCGGCCCGCGTTGAGGATACCGCTGGCGAGGTTCTGTGTGTCCTGGGGTGCGGTGGCCATCACGGTGCTGACCTGCGGTGCGACGACCAGTCCGACTCCTGTTCCGATCAGCGCGAGTCCGGTTTCGAGGCCGGCCAGGGAGCTGCTCAGCGGTGTCGCCAGCAGGAGGCATCCGATGCTGAGGATCACGGCTCCGACGAGCATCAGCCGCGCGGGTCCGATTCTGATGCTGAGCGGTGCGCTGATCGCCGGCAGGGCGAAGATCGGCAACGCCGAAGGCAGGAACGCCAGTCCGGTGTCGAAGGCACTGAAATGGTGGGCCTGTTGCAGGTCGAGGGTGATCGCGAACACAAGGCCGTAGTAGGCGGCGAAAAGCATTGTCCCGCAAAGGATTCCGGAGCTGAAGCGGGGTGCTCGAAGTACCTGTACCGGGATCGGTGGGTTGCTCGACCGCTGCGTTGCGACGAAGACGGCCAATCCCAGCGCACCGATTGCTGCCGCGGACACCGTGAAGCTGGGGCGACCGCTTCGTGCCTCGATCAGCACGGCGATCACCGCGGCGCAGGTGACCACGAGAGAGCCTTGCCCGACAGGCGTCAGAGGCGTCGACCGCCGCTGGTCGCGAGGGAGTCGACGGCGAGCGAGCAGGAGCGTGCCCGCGGCGAGCGGCACGTTGATCCAGAACACCGCGCGCCACCCCAGCGCGTTGACGAGAAGTCCGCCGAGGACGGGCCCGAAGGCCTGCGGGCTTCCTGCGGCGGTGACGAAGATCGCTGTGGCTCGAGCCCGCGATGCCTGGTCGGGAAAGGCCTGCGAGATCATCGCAACGGCCGCAGGCGCGAGCAATGCCGCACCGATGCCCTGCGCAGCGCGAGCCGTGATCAGCGCGCCGACGGTCGGGGCCAGCGCGCAACCGACCGAGGCAGCCGTAAAGGCGATCATCCCGCCGACGAAGGTCCGGGCCGATCCCAGCCGATCTCCGAGCGCCCCGGCGCTGACGAGGAGCGCCGCGAAGACCAGTACGTACGCATCCACGACCCACTGCAGCGAACTCGATCCCGCGTGCAAGCTCGAACCGACCGACGGCAGCGCGACGTTGACCGCAGTCGTGTCCACCACCACGACGGCGTACCCCAAGGAGACCGCAGCCAGCACCGTGCGGGCCGACTGTTCGGAGCGGCAACTCGACGCCTGCATACCGGGACACTATCATTGGGTACCCAAGTATTGGAATCCCCTTCATAGGGGTTCGGTAGGATGGCGGTCATGGAACGCAGTCATCACGTCGAGCCGGGGCCGGCCGGTCCCGGGAGCAGCGCGGAGTCGCTGGTCCCACCCGAACTGCACGACCGTCTGGACTACCTGCTGTGCAAGCTCGCCGACGTCACCAAGAAGCGCGCGGATGACAGCTTCCTGGCCGCGACCGGGATCCGCGGTGCGCACCACGCCGTGTTGCGGGTCCTCAAGACCCAAGGCGGCATCTCACAACGCAACCTCGCGCAAGCGTTGTTCGTGGACCAGAGCACGATCGTCGATCTGATCGACCAGCTCCAGCGGCAGGGACTCGTCGAACGGGACCGGGACCCCGCCGACCGGCGTGCCTATCTGCTGCGACTGACCACCAACGGCACCCGGACCCTGCGAAAGGCGGATCGGACTGCTGTGTCGATCCAGGGCGAGACGTTCGGTGGGCTCGACGATGCGCAGCAGGCAGCGCTGCGCGAGGCCATCACCTCACTGCTCAGCCGCAAGCCCTCCTGACGGGCCTCGTTATCCGGGGTTCGTCCAGGCAATGGTGTGGCGGAAGCCGAGCTGGTGCCGCATCTTCGCACCTGGCATGACGGTGTCGACGAGAGTGCGCAGTTCGTCGAACGTCTGGGTCGGGTCCCGGACAGGGAACGGCGCGGGTTGCTTGCCTGACGGGCTCGGCCAGGGGTGTTTCACGTAGCCGATGATCGGGTTGGTCACGGCGGACGCGACGTCCCAGGCGTGGTCGCGGAGGTTCCGCGGGACCGCGAGGCCGACGGCCAGGAACTTGCCGTTCGGCGCGAGCAGCCGGCGTACGTCACGCAAGGCGTTCGCGACGTCGAGGTGGTGCAGTACCGCGATCATCGTCACGAGGTCGAACGGGCCTGGGCTGTCGGTCCAGTCGCCCTCACGAACGGCAACGTTGTCGTGGCCACTGCAACGTCGCGTCGCCTCGGCGCGCATGGCCGCGTCCGCGTCAGCTCCGTGCACGCCGGCGAAGTGTGGTGCGAGGGCTGCCAGGAGTTCACCGCGTCCGCAGCCGACGTCGAGTGCGGAGCGACGTCGCTCGGGCAGGTTCGCCAGGATCCAGCTGTGGAAGTGATCGTTGTGGCTCCACGGGTGCCGCGCATTCAGCCTCTCCAACCTCGCGGCCACGCTCCCGTTCGCAAACGACTGCGCCCATCGTCGAAAAGCCATCAGGTCAGGGAAGCCGGTGGCCGGCGGCGCGGAAGAGGTCGTACCACTCGGCGCGGGTGAGGGGGAGGTCGGAGCCTTGGGCCGCGCCGGTGACGCGGGCCGGGGTGGTGGTGCCGAGGACCACCTGCGGTTGGGCGGGGTGGCGAGTGATCCACGCGGTGGCGATCGCGATCGGGGGTACGTCGTACTGCTCCGCGAGGCGGTCGATGACGGCGTTCAGCTCCGGGTAGTCGGGGGAGCCGAGGAACGGGCCGGTGAAGAAGCCGGCCTGGAACGGGGACCACGCCTGGACGGTGATCTGGTGGATCCGGCAGTAGTCGAGGACGCCGCCGCCGTCGATCACCGTGGACTGGTCGACGCCGGCCATGTTCGCGGCAACGCCCTGGGCGACGATCGGCGCGTGCGTGAGGGACAGCTGTAGCTGGTTGACGACGAGCGGCTGCTGTACGGCGGTCTTCAGCAGCTCGATCTGCAGCGGCGTGTGGTTCGACACCCCGAACGCGCGGACCTTGCCGGCCGCCGACAGGTCGTCGAAGGCGCGCGCGACCTCGGCGGGTTCGACGAGCGCGTCGGGGCGATGGATCAGGAAGATGTCGAGGTAGTCGGTACGCAGCGCCCGCAGCGAGTCCTCCACCGAGCCGACGAGGTGCTCGTACGACGAGTCGTACCCGGCAGCCGGATCGATGCCCGCCTTGGTCTGCAGGGTGAGCTCGGCACGCTCCGACGACGTCAACCGGAGCGCGTCCGCGAACCGCTCCTCGGCACCGTGCAACGCAGCGCCGTACACAGCGGCGTGGTCGAAGAAGTCGATGCCGGCATCCCGCGCCGTCCGCACCAGCGTACGAATCTCGTCGTCCGTCTTGTCCCCGATCCGCATCACCCCGAGCGCAACGTTCGGTACGGACAGGCCGGTGCCACCGAGAGGCACAGTCTTCATCGCGAATCCTTACGGTTCTGGTGCCGATGACGACCCGAGCCTACGCGGTCGGAAATAATGTCCGGTGATTGGGCAATGGTGTCCAAGGACTGGGGTGATTGCGGTAGCTACGGTCCGTGGAATGGGATCTCTTTCTATGCAGGGGAAAGTCGGTCGGCGCCTGGTTCTCAAAGGCGCGTTGATCGTGGCCGGCGTGCCGGGGCTGGCTTGTGCCAGGGGTTTGGTTCCGATGAGCGATCGGAGCGTCCGGTATCACGGCCGTTGGCAGGAGCAGGCGAACGGCGACGTTCATGGCTACTTCCAAAGTGGGCTCGAGTTCGAGTTCACCGGGACTTCGGTTTCGCTGACGCTGGATGGCACTTGCCGGCTGCTCTATCGGGTCGACGGTGGCGTGGTGCAGCGGAACCTGACGGCGAACGGTACGTTGGCGCTCGCGACCGGTCTGCCCAGGGGACCGCATTCGGTGCAGGTCTATTCGGAGTACCAGCAGTCGTTCCCGAAGCTGCGGTACTTCGAGATCGATCGCGGTGCGAGTGCGAAACCCGGGATCAAGCGTCCGACGATGGAGTTCGTCGGAGACTCGATCTCGGTCGGGTACATCGGGCCGGGGCTGGTGAATTCGCTCGGCAGTTCGTTCACGTACAAGACTCCCGAATTGCTGGGGTTCTCGCACAACACCGTGGCGTTCGGCGGAATCGCGGCCGCCGCCGGCTCCGGTGCGCCGGATTCGTCCGGAATGGTGAGCCGTTACACCAAGCTGTCGGAGTACGTCCCTGGTGAATCGGCCGTTCCCACCTGGGACACGGCGAGGTACGTGCCCGACTACGTCGTGATCAATCTCGGGACGAACGATCCTTCCACCGGTACGAAGGCGCCGAACTTCAAGCCCGCCTACCTCAAATTCCTGGAGAACCTGCGAACGTACTACCCCGATGCGGTGATCTTCGCGATGACGCCGCTGAACACCGCGCATCGGACCGAGATCGCGGAAACGGTCAGTACCAGGACCGCGGCCGGCGACGCGAACGTGGTCTGTATCGACACCAGCGGGTGGATCGACACCGCGACCGAGACGACCGACGGCACGCATCCGACCATCGCCGCACACGAGAAGGTCGCCGCGAAGTTGGCGAATTGGATTCAGAACTACGTGGACGCGAGGAGCTGAGCACTCCCAGCAGTGCGAGCCAGGTCCAGCCTGGCTCGCACCCGCTCCCACTTCAGTCGGACGTGTGCGGTCCGCGGCCCTTGCGTTTGGCGGCGCTGTTCCGGGAGACTCCGGCGATGGCATCCAGGCGGAGCGGCCGGCCGGAGTCACGGAGCTCGTACAGGGTCGGGCAGATCCAGCCGCCTTCGTCGAACTCGTTCCAGGCGTAGATGAGCACGGCGTTGGCCGCCGCGTTCGCGGAGTGGGCGCCGTTCCACTGGACGGCTGCGCCGAGGTGGTTCGCGATCTCGGTGGGTGTCGCCTGCTGGACCCAGTTGTTCTTGAGGGACGCGTAGTCGGCGATCCACGACACCGGATAGTCGTACCTCGGCCGGTTGTCCCACCCGGTGGAGACCGTGGGTACGACCTGGCCGCCCGCGGTTGCGTAGTCGGTCCACAGGCCGGCCTCGGCGCTCGCGAGACTGGCGTACGTCGCGCCGTTCGTTCCGCCGGTCGCGTACCGGCTGACGGCGTCGGCTCCGACCGACGTCTTCAGGTCCGCTGCGCTCTGGGCGGTCCAGGCCATGACGACGATGTACGGGTCCGCCACTCCGAGCTCGGCCGCTTTGGCGCGTGTCGAAGCGACGTTGGTAGCGGTCGCGCCCGAGAGGAAGTAGAGCAGCGGACGATCGCCAAGCACCTTCTGGTAGTTCGACTCGGCGAAGTGTGGTGCCAAGGCGGCGAGATTCGCGTCGAACGCACCGGTGAAGTTGCCGTCCAGCAGTGCGCACCAGTTGACGTCGTTCTTGTGGGCACTCGACAGGTAGAAGTTCCTGGCCCGCGACAGCGGATCCTGCGGGTAGTAGACGAACGCCCAGTAGTCGATGCCGGCCGCGGCCGCGTACTGGATCTCCTGGTCCATGATCGCCTGGGTGGCGCCGTTGGAGTTCACCGACTCGGTCACCGCGACGCTGACGTTGTCGACGTACAGGTCCGAGGTCAGTGTCTCGTTGGTGCGCAACGTGAGGTTGTCGAAGGTCGCCCCGGACACGAGCAGCGCGGCGTGGCTGATCCGTCGTACGCCGTCGACGTACACGTCCACCCAGGGCGATTCCTGTGGCGGGGTCGGATCGGCGATCACCTTGATCGAGTACCAGGTGTTGTCGGCGACATCCTGCAATACCTTCCAGCTGCCGTCAGGGGCACGCATCACCAGGTGCTTGCCATTGGCATCGGTCGTGGTCGCGATGTCGACGGCCGCGGTCGAGCCGTCGACGAGCAGTGCGCGGGCCCACGTACCGGCGACCGTTTCCTTCCAGTCCCATTCGACCGTCACGGCGTGACTCTGCGAGGCGAACGTGTGCACCATCGAGGCCGGCGAGGTAGTGGAACCATCATGCAGGTGGACGATCTTGCCGGTACGGTCCGTCGCGGCCTCCACGGACACGGACGTACCGGTCGGCGCCGACACTGTCCACCCCGACGGTCCCGCGCCGGTCGTGTCCGAGTCGAAGCTCTGGTCGACGAGCAGACGATTGGGCACCGTGATCTGCGCGTAGTAGGGCAAGCGGAACTGGTACTCCTGTGGCGAAAGCGTGCGGTTCACAGTGCTACCGGTGTGCCAGTCCGCACCTACCCAAGCATCCCAACGGATCGCGCCGACCGCCGTCCGGGTGGCACTCACCCGAGGTCCGGCCGCGGCGGCCGTGCCGCCCGGCAGACCCACGACGGCACCACCACCAGCTACGACCGCGGCCGCCTTCAAGACATCACGTCGACGTAACCCATCAAGAGACATGACTCAACCCTTCAGTTGCCGGAGACGTGGAAGCTCTGGACCCAGCGGAACGGCCCAGCGACTTGGTGTCCGTGCATCATGGCGCGCAGCCGCCGTCAGCGCCTTCGCTCGGGTTGAGGGAATCTAGGACGAAGTTGTTGCGCGGAACGTCAGCCGACGACGCCGAAGCGGGCTCCGCTGATCGGCAGGGCGGCATCGGCCTCGGGGGAGGCGTGGTAGCGCGCCTCGCCGGTGCGGGCACGGTTGCGGTAGGCCGACGGGCTGAGACCGTACGCGTTCTTGAAGCGGCGCGCGAAGTACCCGGCGTCCTCCCAGCCGACGCGGGCTCCGATCTGGGCGACCGGGTCATCGGTCTGGACCAGGAGTCTCGCGGCCGCCTGCTCCCGGAGCCGGTTGAGGTACGCGATCGGTGGTGCGCCGAGCTCGCGCTGGAACAGCCGGACGAGGTGGGTGCGTTCGGTCGCTGTCGCAGTCGCCAGCTGTGACAGTGTCCAGGGCCGGCCCGGATCGTCCTCCATCAACTGGGCGGCGCGGGACACCGCCGGATGCAGCGACGCGGTCGAGCGGCGGTGGATCGCCTGCTCGGGGGTCCAGGAGCGGTTCAGGATGTCGAGGTAGATCAGCAGGTGGCCGACCAGTTCGATCCGGGACCTGCGGGCAGGCGTCGTGTCGCTCATGCTGTGCAGCTCGGCGATCGCCAGGCTCACGTCGTACTGGCCGAGCTGGATGCGCTGGGGCAACGACAGGCTCGACTTGTGCACGGACTGCATCAGCGGCAGCTCGGCATCGAGGAACGACAGCGTGCCGTAGACGAGCTCCGGAGCCACGAAGCTGTCGAACAGGACGATGTCGTCGCACTGCGCGTAGCCGTGCCACTGGTTCGGCGGGACCACGACGACGCTGCCGGGACCGATGGGATGGTCGCCGTCGGCCGCGATGTGCAGCCCGGAGCCTTGGGTGACAAGGGCGATCTCGAAGAAGTCGTGGTCGTGGGCCGCGACGTCGGCCGGCAGCCGATGGCGTTTCGCCCACACCGGCAGGCCGTCCGGATTGAACACGGCCGCTCTCTCGTAGCGGGGCTTGCTCCGGCTGCTGGCCACTTTTGTCCTACTTTCGCTCAATCCACGCGAAGGTGCGACGGCTTCGCCGTCAATAACATCACAGCACAGTAGATCCCACGAGGAGTGAACCCTGTGCCTGAACGCGACGTCACGATCGCGGCGTACTACTTCCCCAACTACCACGTCGATCCGCGCAACGAGCAGTGGCACGGCAAGGACTGGACCGAATGGGAGCTGGTGAAGCGCGCCGAGTCCCGGTTCGACGGGCATCTGCAGCCGCGGATCCCGCTCGACGGCTACCTGGACGAGGCCGATCCGGACGTGATGGCGGCCAAGATCGCGCTGGCGACCAGCCACGGGGTCGGCGCGTTCCTGTTCGACTGGTACTGGTACGGCGGCCGGCCGTACCTGGAGCGTCCGCTCGAGTCGGCGTTCATGCCGAACGCGCTCGCGGGCGACCTGAAGTTCGCCGTGATGTGGGCCAACCACCACTGGAGCAACATCCATCCGTGGAAGTCGGCCACCCCGCCGACGCACCTGGAGTCGGGTACGGTCGACGCGGAGCAGTTCGAAGCAGCCACCGACTACATCGTCGAGCGGTACTTCGGACATCCGGCGTACCTGCGCATCGACGGTGCCCCGTACCTCTCGATCTACGAGCTGGCGACCCTCGTGGAGGGGCTCGGCGGCATCGACGCGGCCAGGTCCGCGCTGGACGGCCTGCGGAAACGGGCCGCGCGCGCCGGGTACCCCGACCTGCACCTGAACGCCGTGATCCGGGAGCGGCAGGTGCTCCCCGACGACGGCATCACCCTCGACGGCCCGGCGCTGATCAGCCGGCTCGGCTTCGACAGCGTCACGTCGTACGTCTGGGTGCACCACCACCCGATGCCGACCCTGCTCACGCCGTACGCCGACATGCTCGAGCAGGCCGTGGACGGCTGGAAACGGTACGCCGCCGAGTACGACCAGCCGTACTACCCGAACATCACCGTCGGCTGGGACTCCTCGCCGCGCACCGTCCAGTCGGACAAGTTCAACCCGGCGTTCGGGTACCCGCACACCAACATCATCGCCGACGCCACCCCGGCGCATTTCGGCCGCGCGCTCGAGCAGGTCCGCGGTTTCGTTGCGCAGAGCAACGTTCCGCTGGTCACGATCAACGCCTGGAACGAGTGGACCGAGGGCAGCTACCTGGAACCGGACACGCTGCACCGGCACGGTCATCTCGAGCAGATCCGGCGTGTGTTCGGAGCGAAGAGCTGATGGCGTACACCCGGCAGCACCTGATCGACCTGGCGGACGAGTCGCTGCTGGCCCTGCGGCCGTGGGCGACGCCAGGTCACGCGCGGTTCGACCTGCCGGGGCCGGCGAGTCAGTCGGGTCCGAGCTCCGACGGACTCGAGGCGTTCGCCCGGTCGTTCCTGGCGGTCGGCTTCCGGCTGTCGACAGCGGAGTCCGATCCGCACGACCATGCCGGTTGGTACGCCCGAGGTCTGATCGCGGGTACCGATCCGGACTCGGCCGAACGGTGGCCGTCCCTGGCGGACACGGCGCAGGCGCGCGTCGAGGCGGCAGCGATCTCGATCGCACTGCACGAGACCCGCCGGTGGATCTGGGACCGGCTGTCGTCCGTTGCTCAGGAGCGGATCGTCGACTGGCTGGCCGGGTCCATCGGCGCGTGGTATCCCGAGAGCAACTGGCAGTGGTTCCACAACGTCACCCAGGCGTTCCTGCGTTCGGTAGGCGGTCCGCACGACCAGGCGAGGGTCGACGAGTTCCTCGAGTACCTCGACAGCTGCTACCTGGGTGAAGGCTGGTACAGCGACGGTCGGCCGGACGGCCGCGGCGGGAACGTCGACTGGTACGCCGGCTTCGTGATGCAGCTGTTCTCGTTGTGGTACTGCCGCATCGCCGCCGGCGAACCGGGAGTCGCGGAGCGTCAGACCCGGTACGCCGAGCGGCTCAAGGCCTATGTAGCGGATGCGGTGGAGCTGTTCGGCGCAGATGGTGCACCGCTCTACCAGGGCAGGTCGTTGGTGTACCGGCACGCGGTGGTCGGCGCGCTGTGGACCGGCGCGGTCTTCGACGCGAATCCGCTCCCACCCGGGCGGCTCCGCCGTACGTGCCTCGGGGCGATCGAGTACTTCGTCGAGCGTGGAGCGTACGACAAGAACGGCCTGCTCAGTCTCGGCTGGCTCGACCGCTTCGAGCCGATGCGGCAGCCGTACTCCGGTCCGGGCAGTCCGTACTGGGCCAGTCTCGGTCTGGCCGGGTTGTTGCTGCCCGAGACGCATCCGGTGTGGACGGAGCCCGCGCCCGACGACGCCTGCGACCAGGTGCGGGCGATCCGCCCGATCGGCTGGCTGGTTTCGCGTACGGCCTCCGACGGCATCGTCCGGGTGATCAACCACGGCGTCGATCACAGTACGGCGACGCCGGGCGCCGAAAGCCCGCTCTACAACAGATTCGCGTACTCCACCGTGACGGCCCCGGTGCCGTTGCCGGACGGCTCGGCGGGAGAGTCGGTGGACAACCAGGTCGCCGTGGTCGACCGTACCGGACGCTGGTCGCAGCGGCCGACGATCGAGCTCGTTGCCGTCGGCGACAACCGCGCCGAGAGTCTCCACATCGCACGATTCGCCAAGCCGGACGGGGACTTCGACGACGGACCGGTTCTGGAGTGCGTGTCGGTAGTGCGCGGATCGGTCGAAGTTCGCGCGACCCGGATCGAGTCCGTCGGTGCGGTAGTGGCGTTGGTGATGTCGGGTTACGCCGTCCCACGCAAGCCGGCGGCGGGAGCTCGGCTTGAGCTGGTCAGTGCGGTGCAGCCGATCACACCCGGTGCGGTGACCGGCAGTTCGGTGCATGCACTCGAGACTCCGTTCGGAGCCGATCTCGAAGTTCCCTGGTGCCGCTTCGACAACCCCGGAGCGGGCCGGTGGTACGTGGTCGCGTCGAGCCTGGGAACCGCCATCCCGGACTGGCCGGTCGCGGAGGTGTCCGGATCCGGCCGCCCGGCTGTCGTCTGGCCGGACGGAGCCGTCGACTGCCTCTGATCGGCGTGCCAATCCTGTCCTAGTTTCGCTCAATCCAGCCGGTGGTGCCCTCTCGGCCACGGTCAATAACATCCGGAAAACTGCGCCGACCGCCGGCGAGGAGGAGTTCATGGCAATGACCGTCAAGCAACGGTCCGCGGCCGCCCACAGGCCCGTGGTCGCGGCCGAGTCGGCACGACGGTTCCCGCGGCTGCGGCGGGACCGGGTGCTGGTGGCGCTCGGCGTACCCGGTGCGACGGCGCTGATCCTGTTCCAGTACGTTCCACTGCTCGGCAACGTCATCGCGTTCAAGGACTACCAGCCGTACCTGGGGATCAAGGACGCGCCGTTCGTCGGGCTGCAGAACTTCTCGTTCCTGTGGGACGGGAACCCCGCGTTCCTGAACGCGCTGGCCAACACGTTGATCCTGACCGTGGTCCAGGCCGTGTTCGTCTTCCCGATCCCGCTGGGGATCGCGCTGGTGCTGAACAGCCTGGCCGGGGAGCGGCTCAAGCGGCTGCTGCAGTCGATTCTCTACCTGCCGCACTTCCTGTCCTGGGTCATCGTGGTCGCGATCTTCCAGCAGATGCTCGGCAACGCGGGGATGCTGAACACGTTCCTGATCCAGAACGACCTGCCGATGTTCCACATCATCGGCGTACCCGACCTGTTCAAGGTGCTGTTGACCACGCAGGTCATCTGGAAGGACGCCGGCTGGGGGACGATCATCTTCCTCGCCGCGCTCGCCCAGGTGGACCAGGAGCAGTACGAGGCGTCCGCGGTGGACGGCGCGAACGGTTGGCAGCGGCTCTGGCACATCACCCTGCCCGCGCTGAAAGGGATCTTCGTCCTGCTGCTCATCCTGCGGCTCGGCGACAGCCTGTCGGTCGGCTTCGAGCAGATCATCCTGCAGCAGGGACCGGTCGGCGCCGACTCGAGTGAGGTGCTGGACACCTGGGTCTACAACAACGGCGTCATCGGCGGCGACTGGGGTATGTCCGCGGCTGCGGGACTGGTGAAGAGCGTTGTCGGCATCCTGCTCGTGATCGGTGCGAACAAGCTGGCCCATCTGTTCGGCGAACAGGGGGTCTACAAGAAATGAGTACCCGTCCGATCTGGATGGAGCGGCCGCATCCGCTGACCCAGTTCGTGAAATCGATCGCGCTCGGGATCGCCGTCCTGCTCGTCGTCGTCCCGTTCTGGTCGGTGATCGCGACGTCGCTCGCGAACCAGCAGACGATCGACAGCTCGGGTGGCGGCATGGTGCTGTGGCCGAGCGGCGCGTCGATCGAGGCCTACAAGGCGATCCTGTCCGGGGGAGTGGTCACGCGGGCGCTGACCATTTCGGTCGGCGTGACGGTCGTCGGTACGTTGCTCTCGTTGACGGCCACCGCCGGACTGGCCTACTGGCTGTCCCGGCGCGGGGCAGCCGGCGCGAAGCCGATGCTGATGGTGGTGCTCGGGGCCGTACTGTTCAGCCCCGGGCTCATCCCGAGCTATCTCGTGGTGAAGCAGCTGGGGCTGCTGGATTCCTGGTGGTCGTTGATCCTGCCGGTCGCGGTGAATGCCTTCAACGTGCTGGTGATGCGGGCGTTCTTCCAGCAGTTGCCGCAGGAGCTGTTCGAGTCGGCGGCGATCGACGGAGCCTCCAGCGCGACCACGCTCGTCAAGATCGTGCTGCCGCTGTCCAAAGCGGTGCTGGCCGTCATCGGCCTGTTCTACGCGGTCGGTTATTGGAACGCGTTCTTCAACGCCATGTTGTACATCCAGAGCACGGACAAATGGCCGATGTCTCTGGTACTGCGGACCTTCGTCGTGAACCAGACGACGATCGGCGGTGACCAGGTCGGCGCCGGAGCCGAGGCGATGCCGCCGCAGCTCCCGCTGCAGATGGCGATCCTGGTCGTCGCGCTGGTCCCCATCCTGGTCGTCTATCCCTTCCTGCAGAAGCACTTTGCCAAGGGAGTCATGGTCGGCGCCGTCAAAGGTTGAGTCGTTCAGTCAGGAGAAAGCAATGTCGTACAGAGCAATCGGGCGCCGGTCCTTCCTGGTGGGTGCCGGCGGTGGGGCAGCGGCCCTGCTGGGCATTTCCGGCTGCAGCACCGGGGGTGGCGGCAGTCAGGCGAACTCGGTCGAGTCGAACAGCAAGGTCCAGCTGCCGTCGTACGTTCCGTACGCCGGGATCACGCCTGATCTTCCGGCCACCGCCGAGGGGGTCGACCCGGCCTTCCGGCACTTCCCGAAGGACCGTCCGAAGTCCGTGCCGGACAAGCCGGGGAACGGCGAGACGGTCACGGGGATGACCAACATCTTCCTGCCGGTGCCGCCCGGTCCGGGCAGTAACAGCTACTGGGCGGGCCTGAACGACCGGCTCGGCGTCGACCTGAAGCTGCAGATGGTCGCGGCGGCGGACTACGAGCAGAAGTTCGCGACCACGATCGCCGGCAACGAGTTGCCCGATCTCTTGCAGATGCGGCCGGTGGCCAACCTGCCGGCCCTGCTGGACAAGCGGTTCACCCGCCTGGACGAGTACCTGGCCGGGGATGCGATCAAGAAGTACCCGAACCTCGCGAACATTCCCACCCGGACCTGGAAGTCGGCTGTGTACAACGGGGGCATCTACGGCGTACCGATCCCGCGTGGCGCAGTTCAGCTCTACAGCTTCATCCGTCTCGACCTGTTCGAGGCGGCCGGGGTGTCGCCGGAGCCGAAGAGCTTCGCCGAGCTCACCGAGACCGCGAAGGCGCTGACCGACCCGAAGGCGCGGCGCTGGGCGTTCGGAGCCTGGAACCAGGTGCGGGACTACCTGCAGATGATGAACAGCGCGCCGAACGGCTGGCGGGAGGAGGGTGGCAAGCTCACCCATCAGTACGAGACGCAGGAGTACAAGCAAGGCATCACGGATCTCGCAGCGCTGTGGGCCGCGGGGTTGATGCACCCGGACGCGTTCTCGGACCAGCTCCCGTTCAAGAACCTGTTCAACGCCGGGACGATCGCGATCAACGCGATCGACGGGTACCTGGGCTGGAACCAGTACATCCAGACCGGCGCCGCGAACCCGAAGTTCAAGCTGGGCGTGATGCCGGCCTACACCCGCGAGGGTGGTGAACTCGCTCCGTGGTGGCAGGGCAGCGGCAGTTATTCGATCACCGCGCTGAAGCAGCAGACCGACCCGAAGAAGATCGAGCTCAGCCTGCGGGTACTGAACTGGCTGGCCGCCCCCTTCGGCACCGACGAGTACGTCTACCGGGTGTTCGGCAAACAGGGTGTCGACCACACCGTCAACAGTGACGGAGACCCGACGCTCACACAGGCCGGCCAGACGAACACCGCGGTCCCGATTCGCTATCTGGCTGACGCGCCCGCGGTCGTGTACCAGCCCGGCAGGCCGCAGGATGCCGACGTCCAGCACGCCTACCAGACGAAGCTACTCGCGAAGGCCGCGGTCAACCCGACGGTCGGCCTGTTCTCCAACACCAACGCCACCAAGAACGCCACGATCGACAAGGCCTTCAACGACGGGATCAAGGACATCGTGCAGGGACGCAAGCCGATGACGACGCTCGACGACGTGGTGAAGTCGTGGCGCACGGGCGGCGGTGACGCGATGCGGAAGGAGTACGAGTCACAGTTGCAAAGCCGGTAGGTATTGTGAATGTCGATGGGACTGACCGGTAGTGCGATCGTGCAGGCGCCGCGGGACGAGGTGTTCGCGTGGTACGGGCGGCCGGGTGCGGTCGTTCGGCTGACGCCGCCCTGGATGCCGGTGCGGGTTGTCCAGGAGGCGGCTGATCTCGCGGACGGGACCGCTGTACTGGGGTTTCCGCTGGGGCTGCGGTGGGTCGCGCAGCACCGGGGCGCGGAGCCGCCGGAGCGGTTCGTCGACGTGCTCGAGTCGGCGCCGTTGAAGTGGGTCGTGCGGTGGCGGCATACGCACGAGTTCGAGGAGGTCACGCCGCAGACGACGCGGGTGATCGACCGGATCGACAGCAACGTGCCGGCGGTGCTGCTGCGGTCGATGGTCGCGTACCGGCACCGGCAGTTCGCGGACGACCTCGCGGCGCACCAGCGTGCGGTCGAGGGCGGGATGCGGCCGTTGACGGTGGCGATGACCGGGAGCCATGGCACCATCGGTACGGCGTTGAGCGCGCTGCTCACGACCAGCGGGCATCGGGTGATCCGGCTCGTACGGGGGCAGGCGAACGGGCCGGACGAGCGGGTCTGGGACGTCGACGCGCCGGCACCGACGCTGCTGGAGGGTGTGGACGCCGTCGTCCACCTGGCCGGTGCGTCGATCGCGGGCCGGTTCACGGCGGAGCATCGCAAGGCGATCAGGGACTCGCGGATCGGGCCGACCGCCGCACTCGCACGGCTCGCCGCGGAGAGTTCTCCCGAGGTGTTCGTCTCGGCCTCGGCAATCGGGTACTACGGTCCGGATCGCGGCGACGAGCTGCTGCCCGAGTCCGCCGGCCGCGGGGAGGGCTACCTCGCCGAACTGGTCGAGGACTGGGAGAACGCGACCCGTCCGGCCGTCGACGGTGGGCTCCGCGTGGTCAACGTTCGTACCGGACTCGTCCAGACACCGGCCGGAGGCGTACTGCGGCTCCAATACCCGTTGTTCGCGGCCGGGTTGGGTGGTCCGCTGGGATCCGGCCGTCAGTGGCAGGCGTGGATCGGCATCGACGACCTCGCCGACATCTATCACCGGGCCTTGTACGACGCCGACCTCAGCGGACCCGTCAACGCTGTCGCGCCCGAACCGGTGCGCAACGAGGAGTACACGAAAACGCTGGCCCGAGTACTGCACCGACCGGCCTTCCTGCGCGTACCCGCCTTCGCGCCGCGCGTCCTACTGGGACAGGAGGGCACCGACGAACTAGCCCTCGCCTCGCAACGCGTCGTACCCACGCGCCTCACCGACCTCGCCCACACCTTCCGCCACCCCGCCCTGGAACCCACCCTCCGCCACCTCCTCGGCCGCTAGCACGAGCTACCACGTCCCGCTGTGGAAGCGGTGGATCGCGCGTTCCATGCCCAGTCGCCACAGGACGCCCGCACGGGAGTTGCGGCGATGTGCGGCCTCCTCGCGCATTGCAGTGATGAAGTGGTCCGGGAAGCCGTCGCGGGGAGCTCGGGTGTGTACGTCGGCGACGGTGCTGCGGGCGAGTTCGGTGATGCGCAGGCCGACGACGTCGAGATGAGTGCCAGCATGGAGCAGATGGGCCTCGGGTCCCCACGGCAGCGGCACCTCGACGTTGAAGTGCGCCGCGATCGCATCCGCCACCGCGTCCGCGAACAGGTCGGTGCCGCCGGCATCGATCACCACCCTGTGCGCAACCCGCGATCCGTGGACGGCGAAGCATGCCGCCTCTGGACCCGGCCGGTCCGCCAGGCCGACGTCGTGCAGCAGCGCGGCGACGTACAGGCGCTCCTCGTCGTACTCGATCCGATCGACCTCGGCGAGCATGCAGCCCCACAACCAGGACCGAATACTGTGCTGCAGCAGCGGATCCGGCAGGGTCGAACGCGCGTACGCATCGATGCGCTGGGCAACCATCGACGACGGCGGCACCCGATCGGCAGCCAGTACGGCACCCGCACCACGCGGGTCGCGCCGCAGCTCCCGGCGGACGGCCTGCGCGGCGAACCGGACCTGATCCCACGCGCTCAACGCCCCACCCGTACGCGCGACCCACTCCGGCGAACCGATCACGCAGCGACCCACAACACGGCGGCGAGCACAACCTCGACGCCGAAGTAGAACCAGTTCGGGTAGAAGCCCCGCGGCCGCTCGGCCAGGCAACCGGCCAGCCGGCCGGCAGCCATCCCCGCCAGCGCGACCGCCACCGCGATCACCGCGCCCCGCCGGATACCGTCGTCGAACGCGGCCACCGTCAGCAACCCGGCGACTGCCACCCCGTAGCCGCCGTACACCGCCCGCACCTCACCGCGTGCGTTCGCCCCGTCCGCCACTTGCCCGAACGGCCGCACCAACGCCGCCGGCGCCACCAGCCCGTACAGCCCCATGCCGGCGAAGAATACCGCCACAACGACTATTGCAACCATTGCAACAGAGTAGGGCATCCCCTCCCGGCAACACCGGGTTCGGGGTGTGTAATCCTGGCAGCGACGATGTGTGGACGAGTGGATGGTGACGTGGTATGCCGATGGACGATCCGGGTGCGTTGACCTGGAGTTCTTTCATCAGCAGTTGGCGGCTGGAGCTGGGCTGGCTCCTGGTCGGTCTGCTGCTCGCGTTCGGGTACTGCGTGCTGTTGTTCCGCGGCCGCTCCACGGTGCATCCGTGGCGGGCGGTGTCGTTCGTGCTCGGCTGCGTGGTGCTGTGGGTGTGCGTCGCCTCGGGGATCGGCGCATACGCGATGGACGTGTTCTGGATGCACATGATCCTGCATCTGCTGCTGATCATGGTGGTGCCGATCCTGCTCGTCCTCGGCCATCCGATCACCGTCGTGCTCGAATCCCTTCCCGCCGGCAGACAGACCCGGGCGCGACGGTTCCTCACCTCGCGACCGATTGGGCTCTTCACCTTGCCGACGACCGGGCTGGCCGTCTACACCCTGGTGATCGTCGCGACCCACCTCACCGGCTTCATGGACCAGATGGTGATGCATCCGTGGCTGATGACCGGTGAGCAGGTGCTGTACGTGGCGGCCGGCTACCTGTTCTTCCTGCCGCTGCTGGGGGAGGAGCCGCTCCGCTCGGACCCGGGGTACCTGCTGCGGCTGGTGCTGTTCCTGATCGGGATGTTGCCGGACACCGTCGTCGGCATCGTGCTGCTGCAGACCGACCGGGATCCGTTCCCGATGATGATGAGCCACCACCCGTCCTGGGCGCCCGATCCGTTGACGGACATCCACACCGCCGGCGGCTTGATGTGGGCGGGCGGCGACGGGCTGATGATGTTCGCCGCCGTCGGCCTGATGATCAGCGTCGTGGTGTCACCGGCCAAGCGCGACCGGATGGCGGGCAGTTGGCTGGACGGCGTCCGCCGGACGGTGATCGCGTCCGAGGTCGGCGCCGACCCGGCCCGGCAGCTCGATCCCGACAGCGACGAGGCGTACGAAGCGTACAACCGGATGCTCCAGCGGCTCGCCTCCGACGACCGCCACCCGAAGTCCCCCTGAGCCGGCCTACTTCTTCCGTACGTCGATCACGAGGCTGATGCTGAACGCGGCGAGGACGAGCGCCCCGCCGATGAGCGTCAGGGCCGTGTCGCTGAAGCCTCCGCTCAGCATCGCGACGACCAGCACGCCCAGCGTGACGACGACAGCGGCCGCGATCTTCCAGTCGTCACCGATGATGAAGTCGTACCAGAACTGGCCGAACGCCTTCAGGTACTTCACTTGTACGCCTCCACTCGGACGGGTTTGCGTAGTGCGGCGACGAAGACCCGGCTGAGCAGCAGCCAGGCCGCGATCAGGACCAGGATCATCAGGTCGTGGCCCGGCCAGGCGAGGCTCTCGCGGCCGGAGCGGAAGATCCCGATGCCCTCGACGGCCCAGTAGGTGCCGAACGAGGCGAGCAGCAGACCGACGCCGTACTTCAGCAGGTTCTCGTTGATCATCGACAGCGGGCGCCGGAGTGCGACGGCGATCGCCAGTACGACGACGACCGCGGCGGCGGCGCCCGCGGCCGCGATCGGGATGTTGTTCGCGTTCAGGCCGAAGGTGAGGACGATGAACACGACCTCCATGCCCTCGAGGAACACGCCCTTGAACGAGACCATGAAGCCGAACAGGTCGATGCCGCCCCGGGTCTCGCCGGCGGCCTTCGCCGCCTCGACCTCTTCGCGGTAGATCGCGTCCTCGTCGTGCACCGACTTGCGGCCGGACGATCTCAGGATCGCCTTGCGCAGCCACTGCAGACCGAAGATGAGCAGCAGCCCGCCGATCGCGAGCTGCAGTGCCGACTCCGGCAACCAGGTCGTCAGTGCGTAACCGGCCGCGAACGTGACCACGGCGAGGACGACGAGTGCCGCGAACGTCCCGGCCATCGCCGACCGCCAGCCACGCGTGTACCCCATCGCCATCACGATCGTGGTGGCTTCCACCATCTCCACGAAGCACGCGACGAACGTCGCGATGACCAGTCCCCAGGTTGCCGCGTCCATGCGCCACGTCCCATCAGAGCGGGATGAAACATCTGCTGCATGAAACGCTAGTTACATCAGCGGGTGGGTGTCAAGGCCGGCCCTCGGTGCGGTCGTAGACGTCGGCCTCGAACTCCTCCAGCATCCGCTCGCAGTCGGCGACCTTGCTCCGGGCGAGTTCCTTGCCCTCGGCACCCATCCAGTCCCGGCCCTCGACCTTGGCCAGCCAGCGGCGGAGCTTCTCCAGGTCCTGCCGGATCTCCTCGGCCTCCTCGAACGTGTAGTTCTCCCGGAACCGCTCGAACTCGATCTCCTTGACGAACTTGGTGTCGCACTCCTCGACGATCTCGGCGTACTCCTTGGCCGACTGGTCCCGGAAGCCCTCGACGAACTGGTCGCGGACGTCGTCCTCGACCTCGGTCAGCGTGAGGAAGACGCTCGATCCGCCCAGCTCGGTGACCCGCCCGCGGACCTTCTCCAGACCGGCCCGCAACTCCCCGCGGTCCGGGAGGACACAGACCGCCTGCTGTACGTAGTACCCGCCGAGCCGCTTGAGGTCCCGCCACACCGCGACGCGCGCCCGCGACGAATCGCTGGGCACCTTGTAGATCAGCATCAGCCAGCTGTCCTGGTTGTTCGCGCCGCTACGTCGGGTTGCCATGCGCTCAGGCTAGCGTCGATTCCGCACTGTTAACGTGGCGGTCGTGGACCCGAGGGCGCAGCGGACGATCGAGGCGTTGCTCGACGCCGCGGAGAAACTCTTCACGACCAGGGCTGTCGCGGACGTGACGGTCGAGGAGATCGCGGAGACCGCCGGCGTCGCCATCGGTTCGGTCTACAACCACTTCGGTTCGAAGGCCGGCCTGCACGCGGCACTCATGGAGAAGGCGCTGGTGACCGACCGCCGCTTCATGGACCTCGCGTACGTCGAAGGCCGGAGCCCGGTCGAGCAGCTGTACGCGGCCGCGGACGAGTACCTGGCTTTCTACCTGGCGAACCCGGAGTACTTCCGGATGCTCGCGTTTCCGGCCGAGCCCGGGAGCTACGCCGCGGGGCAGGACCTGGCGGATCGGCTGGCGGACTCGGTCGACGAGCAGAACAAGCGGATGGTCGAGGCGCTCCGGCGCGGGATGAAGGCCGGCACCATCCGCAAGGTCAACGCCCAGGAGCTGGCGACCGTGCTGTGGTCGTCCTGGAACGGAATCATCAGCCTCGCCTGGCGCCAGGACCGCCTGCGACGCAATCCCAGGCAACTCAAGCGCCTGCTCCGCGCCGCCACCGACGCCTTCGCCCACGGCTTGCTGAAGGACTGACGAGCAGTCCATCTCGTGAGTTTCTTTCAGTTGTTAGCGTGTCCATAGAAGACTGGCGACACGTCCTGTTACGAGACCGTGATGGCCGGATGCTCCGCTGATCTATTGACCGGATGCTGGTCGGGCGTCAGCATGTGAGCGCTAACAATCCGGTCGTGCCCAGAAGGGACGGGTTTGTGATGAAGAGGTTTCTGGCGACTTTGAGCGGCGCGCTGCTGGTGATCGGGCTCGCCGCCTGTGGGGGACAGGGCGCGGGCGGGACGACCGATACCGCCAGTCAGCAACCCAAGGACCTGACCATCGGGGTGTCGATGCCGACGCAGACCTCGGAGCGGTGGATCGCCGACGGCAAGGCGGTGAAGGAGAAGCTCGAGGCCAAGGGCTACAAGGTCGATCTGCAGTACGCCAACGACGACATCCCGACCCAGTCCCAGCAGGTCGACCAGATGATCACCCAGGGCGCGGACGTGCTGATCATCGCCGCGATCGACGGCACCGCGCTGAGCAGCCAGCTGCAGGCGGCCGCCGACAAGAAGATCCCGGTGATCTCGTACGACCGGCTGATCCGCGGAAGCAAGAACGTCGACTTCTACGTCAGCTTCGACAACTACAAGGTCGGCGTCGCCCAGGCGAAGGCGTTGCTGCGTGGCCTCGGGCTGGAGAACGCGGACGGTTCGAAGGGCACCAAGACCGGGCCGTTCAACATCGAGCTGTTCGCCGGTTCGCTGGACGACAACAACACCCACTTCTTCTTCAACGGCGCGATGGACACCTTGAAGCCGTACTTCGACAGCGGCGCGCTGGTGGTGAAGTCGAAGCAGACCAAGATGGAGCAGATCGCGATCCTGCGGTGGCAGCAGGAGCCCGCGCAGAAGCGGATGGAGGACCTGCTCACCTCGACCTACAACGACGGCAGCAAGGTCGACGGCGTGCTCTCGCCGTACGACGGGATCTCCCGCGGCATCATCACCGCGCTGCAGAACGTGGGCTACGGCACGGCGGCCAAGCCGATGCCGGCGATCACCGGGCAGGACGCGGAGATCGCGTCGGTCAAGCTGATCAACACCGGCGTGCAGAGCTCCACGATCTTCAAGGACACCCGGCTGCTGGCCGAGCAGGCCGTCAACGCGTCGGTGGCGTTCCTGCAGAAGAAGACGCCCGAGGCGAACGACACCAAGTCGTACGACAACGGCGTGAAGGTCGTCCCGGCGTACCTGCTGCCGATCCAGACCGTCTTCAAGGCCGACATCCAGAAGCAGCTCATCGACTCCGGCTACTACACGGCTGCCGAGGTCGCCGCCGGTCAAGCGAAATGACTCGGGCGAAATGACCGACGTACTCCTCGAGATGCGAGGCATCACCAAGAGCTTTCCCGGTGTGAAAGCTCTCGAGGATGTCTCGCTGGTCGTCCGGCGCGGTGAGATCCACGCGATCTGTGGTGAGAACGGCGCCGGCAAGTCGACGCTGATGAAGGTGCTGTCCGGCGTGTACCCGACCGGGAGCTACGCCGGACAGATCAGCGTCGACGGCCGGCCCGTCCGGTTCGCCGGCATCCGGGACAGCGAGGCGGCCGGGATCGCGATCATCCATCAGGAGCTGGCGCTGGTGCCGTACCTGTCGATCGCGGAGAACATCTTTCTCGGCAACGAACGCCGCGGGCGCGGCGGGCTGATCGACTGGAACCGGACGAACGCCGAGGCGCGCGCCCTGCTGCGGCAGGTCGGGCTGGACGAGAATCCGGTCGCACCCGTGATCCAGCTCGGTGTCGGCAAGCAACAGCTGGTCGAGATCGCGAAGGCGTTGTCGAAGGACGTCCGGCTGCTGATCCTGGACGAGCCGACGGCCGCGCTGAACGACGTCGACTCGGCGCACCTGCTCGACCTGCTCCGGACGCTGCGGGACCGGGGGATCACCTGCATCATGATCTCCCACAAACTCAGCGAGATCACCGCGATCGCGGACTCCACCACGGTGCTCCGCGACGGCCGTACGGTCGAGACCTTCGACATGACCTCGGGCGACGTGACCCAGGAGCGGATCATCCGCGGGATGGTCGGCCGTGACCTCGACAGCTTCTACCCGGCGCGTGACTCGAGCCCGGGCGCCGAGGTGCTGCGGATCGAGGACTGGACGGTCTGGCACCCGACGCAGCCGCGCAAGGTCGTCGACGGTGCGTCGCTGAACGTCCGTGCCGGTGAGGTCGTCGGGATCGCCGGCCTGATGGGTGCCGGCCGGACCGAGCTCGCGATGAGTGTCTTCGGGCATTCGTACGGGCGCAACATCAGCGGCCGGTTGTACGTGCACGGCAAACAGGTCCGGGCCCGTACGGTGGCGGAGGCGATCGCGAACGGCATCGCGTACGCCACCGAGGATCGCAAGCGGTACGGCCTGAACCTGATCGCCGACGTTCGCGCGAACGTGTCCGCCGCCGCGCTCGGCAAACTCGCCCGGGCAGGGTGGGTGAACGGCAACGAGGAGATCAAGGTCGCCGAACAGGGCCGCCGGGACCTGAACATCAAGACCCGGACCGTGCTGGACGTCGTCGGCACGTTGTCCGGCGGCAACCAGCAGAAGGTCGTGCTGTCCAAGTGGCTGTTCACGGATCCGGACGTACTGATCCTGGACGAGCCGACCCGTGGCATCGACGTGGGCGCCAAGTACGAGATCTACACGATCATCAACCGGCTGGTCGCCGACGGGAAGGCGGTCGTCGTGATCTCCTCCGAACTGCCCGAACTGCTCGGCACCTGCGACCGGATCTACACCCTGTCGGCCGGCCGGATCACCGGCGAGCTGCCGGTGCAACGGGCGACCCAGGAAGAACTCATGGCGCTCATGACGAAGGAGAAGGAGCTCGCCGGATGACCAGCACCAAACCCGCACCGACGGAGCAGACCGCCTCCGCTGCCGCTCTGCACGTGGGGACCAGCGATCCGCTCACGCTGATCATGCGCAACCTGCGGCAGAGCGGCATCTACATCGCGTTCGTGGTGATCGTGGCGCTGTTCGCCTCGCTGACCCACGGCGTACTGCTCAGCCCGGGCAACATCACCAACATCGTCCTGCAGTACTCGTACATCCTGGTGCTCGCGATCGGCATGGTGATCCTGATCATCGCGGGTCACATCGATCTGTCGGTCGGGTCGATCGTGGCGTTGACCGGCGCGGTGTCCGCCGTACTGGTCATCCAGCACGACCAGCCGTGGTGGATCGGTGTGCTGGCGGCGGTGGCGGTCGGCACAGCGGTCGGTGCGTGGCACGGCTTCTGGGTCGCGTACGTCGGGATGCCCGCGTTCATCGTCACGCTCGCCGGCATGCTGCTGTTCCGCGGTCTGACGTTGCAGGTGCTGGACAACGTGTCGCTGTCGCCGTTCCCGGCCACCTACCAGAAGGTGGCCAGCGGCTTCCTGAACGGGCTGATCGGCGGTCAGGGGTACGACGCGTTCACCTTGCTGATCGCCGCGATCGCGGTCGCCGGGTATGCGGTCAGCGTGTTCCGCACACGGCTCGCGCGGATCCGGTACGAGCAGCCGGTCGAGTCGTTCCCGCTCTTCGTCGCGCGAGTAGTGGCGGTCGCCGCGGTCGTCATGTGCTTCGCCTGGCAGTTGGCGCACGCGCGGGGGCTGCCGATCGTACTGATCATCCTCGCCGTGCTGGTGATCGCGTACGGGCTCATGACGAAGAGCACCGTGTTCGGGCGGCAGGTGTACGCGATCGGCGGCAACCTGTCGGCCGCGATGCTGTCCGGGGTGAAGGTCCGCAAGGTGAACTTCTGGATCTTCGTCAACATGGGGTTCCTGGCCGGGATCGCCGGCGTCATCTACTCGTCCCGCTCGAACGGCGCGCAGCCCGCGGCCGGCAACATGTTCGAACTCGACGCGATCGCGGCCGCGTTCATCGGTGGCGCGGCCGTGGCTGGCGGTGTCGGTACGGTCGTCGGCGCGATGGTCGGCGGCCTGATCATGGCGGTGATGAGCAACGGCATGCAGCTGATGGGTGTCGACCAGGCGACCCAGTCCGTGGTGAAGGGCCTGGTGCTGTTGCTGGCCGTTGCCTTCGACATCTACAACAAGCGCCGCGCCGGGGCCACCCGCTGATTCACGTTGCCAGCGGCAACCACACGCGCATCGTCGAGGGACCCCGCTCGGCCCAGTCGTGGTACGGGACGAGCGGGACCTCGACCGCGTCGGCCGCTGGTTGCTCACCGGGCCTCGCGGCGTACGGCCAGTCGGCGTCGTCAGGCCGTACGACCAGAACCCGGACGATCGGTACGCCGTCCTTCGTGACGATCGGCGCCGCCGGATCCAGCCGGACGTTCGCGACGTCGCCGACCCCCACGAGGTCGACGGACTCCAGGCAGAACACCTCCGGCCCGCGTTCGACCGCGACACAGCCACGGACGGCGTCGATCCGGCCGTCCGGGTGGACGACCCGCGGTTCGATCGGCAGGTCGAGCTCGACGCGGTCGCCGGCCAGGAAGGCCCGGCGTACGACGGCCCATCCAGGCTGTACGACCTCCGACGTCACGACCTCGCCCGCGGAGTGCACCCGGAGCTCGGCGTCGACGGCCCACTGCGGGATCCGCAACGACAACGTGATCGGCTCGTCGATCGCGACCGGGGCCGTCACCCGGATGCTGCCGGAGCGCGGGTAGTCGGTGTCGACGTCGAACGCGACCACCTGTCCCGCGACCTGGGTCCGGATCGTGCCGGCGGCGTACTGGTGGAGTTGCAGGCCGTCCTCGTCGGCCGTTGCGACGAAGGCATCCAGGCTGGCCAAGGTGCGGGCGACGTTCGGGGGACAGCAGGAGACCTCGAACCACGGCGCGCGCAACGACGACTCGGCGCGCGGCGAGACCGCGTCGTCGGCGGCCGGTGCACCGGGCGTGCGCTGGTGCAGCGTGTTCGCGTAGTAGAACGCCGTACCTGTCTTCGACGGCGACGTGGCCACGACGTTGAAGAGCGTCCGTTCGACGAGGTCGCTGTAGCGGGCGTCGCCACGGGCCAGTGCCAGGCGCCAGCTGAACATGACCGACGCGACGCCCGCACAGGTCTCGGAGTACGCGCGGTCCGGCGGGAGCACCCAGTCCTCACCGAACGCCTCGTCCTGATGGTGCGATCCCTGGCCGCCGGTGATGTAGGTGCGGCGGGCAACTGTGTTCCGCCACTGTGTCTCGAGGGCCGCCATGAGCTCGTCGTCACCGGTGTCCACGGCGACGTCGACCGCTCCGGCGGCGAGGTAGTTCGCCCGTACGGCGTGGCCGCGGGACACAGTCGCCGTACGGATCGGTACGTCGTCCTGGAAGTACTGCTGTCCCCACTCGATCGGCTTCAACGTTCCCTGACCGCGGCGCTCCACGAAGAGCCGCGCCTGTTCCAGGTACCGGGGCTCGCCGACCACGCGCGCAAGTTCGGCCAGACCGGTCTCGACCACCGGGTGACCGCAGACGCTCTGGAGCCCGTCGGCACCGAAGGCCTCGCAGACGAGGTCGGCGGCTCGGGTGGCGACGGCGAGCAGGCCCTCGTCGGCTTCCGGGCGGGTCCGGACACGAGCGACCGCGGCCTGGAAGAGATGGCCGAAGCAGTACAGCTCGTGTCCCCACTCCAGGTCCGACCAGCGCGCCGGCTGACCCGGACGACCGGTGTAGGTGTTGAGGTAGCCGTCCGGCTCCTGGGCGGCCGCGACCCGCGCCACGATCGACCGGAAGAGAGCTTCCAGTTCCTGGTCGTCGCTGCGGCCGATCTCCCAGGCGAGCGCTTCGAGGTACTTGTAGATCTCGGAGTCCGAGAACTCGCGGCCGCGGCGACCGGCCGGCAGCGAGCCCTCGGTGGCGAGGTCGAAGTTCGGGAGCCAGCCCTCGCGTTCCAGCCAGTGGTTGATGTGCGGCAGCGTGTTGCGGGCGTTGATCCGCTGCCGCTCGGCCCAGAAGCCGCCGGTGATGTGGACGTCGTCCGACCCGAGCGGCCGAAACCGGCCCGAGCTCGGTGCGACTGGTACGAAGCCGGGCTGGTGGTCAGTGAGTTTCATCCGGTGTCTTATCCCTTGAATGCGCCCGACATGAAGCCGCGGACGTAGTGACGTTGAAGGAGGAGGAAGAGCACGAGGCAGGGCAGCGCCAGCACGACGACGCCCGCCTCGGTCGCGCCGTAGTCGACCACGCCCTGCACCTGGACCCGCAGGTTCGAGACGGCCAGCGGCAGCGTGAGCTTGCTCGAGTCGTTGATCAGGATCAGCGGCGCGAAGAAGTCGTTCCAGGCGGAGAGGAACGCGAACAGCCCGACGGTGATCAGCCCGGGTTTGACCGCGGGCAGCAGGACCCGCCACAGCGCCGTCCAGGTCGAGCAGCCGTCCACCATCGCCGCCTCGTCGAACTCGCGCGGGATCGCCTCGAACGAGATCCGCATCATGAAGGTTGCGAAGGGCAACTGGAACATCGTGAGCACGAGCGCGACGCCGAGCAGCGAGTTCTGCAGCCCGAGCTGGTTCAGCAGGACGTACAGCGGGATCAGCAGCGTCGCGTACGGGACCATCAGGATTGCGAGCGTGCTGAGGAACAGCAAGTTCTTGCCCGGGAACGAGAACCGTGCGAACGCGTAGCCGCCCAACAGCGAGATCAGCAGCGTCAGCAGCACCGTGGTGAGGGACACGAACGCCGAGTTCGCCAGGTACTGCCAGATGCCGGCCTGGTACCTCGACAGCGTGGCGTAGTTGCCGAATCCCCACCCGCTGCTCTGGCTCGTCCCTGCCTGCGGCGACACCGACGACACGGCCGTCCACACCAGCGGGAACAGGAAGAGGATCGCCAGCCCGCCGGTGAAGATCCAGTACGGCGTCCGGAGCGCGAGCTTCGAGATCGTCATCGGTCCTCCGGGGTCCGGAACGCCCGCAGTTGCAGGACGTTGACGAGCACCAGCACGACGAGCACGATCACCGACAGCGCGGCCGCGGCGCCGAGGTCGTTCTGCCCTTGGAAGGCGACGATGTAGATCAGTTGTACGACGGTGATCGTGCTGTTGTCGGGTCCGCCCTTGGTGAGGATGTAGAACTGCTCGAACGCGAGCAGCGACCCGGTGACGCACAGGATCGTGGTCAGCGCGAGCGTCGGGCGCAGCAACGGAAGCGTGATCCGGCGGAAGGTCTGCCACCGGGACGCGCCGTCGACCCGGGCCGCCTCGTAGACGTCGCCTGGAATGCCCTGCAGGCCGACCAGCATCAGCAGCATGTAGAAGCCGGCGAAGCGCCACACGATGAGGAACGTGGTGGAGTACAGCGCGGCGTTCGGCGTACCGAGGAAGGACAGGCCGAGGCCGCGGAGCGGCCCGACCAGGGGCGAGTACAGCACGTAGAAGAGCAACGACGCCGAGGCGAGTCCGAGTGCGCTCGGAACCAGGAAGGATGCCCGGAGCAAGTTCTTCCAACGGCTGGATTCCTGGACGAGCAGGGCAAGCCCGAGTCCGAGGCCGATCAGCAGCACGGTCGCCAGCACGGTGTACTTGGCGGTGAAGACGACCGAGTCGGCGAAGAAGCGGTTGTGGATCACCTTCACGTAGTTGTCCGGGGCGTTGAACCCCTGGTTGCCGGTCAGCAGCGGCCAGCGGGACAACGACATCCGGATCACCAGGAACAGCGGAACCAGGAACAGGACGACGACGAAGACCGTGGTCGGGGTGGCGTAGAGCCACCCCTGCACGGCATGGCGACGGGTTCTGTCGGTCACTGCGACGCCAGAACGCTGGTGACCTGCTGGTTGTCGGCGTCGAGTTTGCCGGCGTCGCCGAGGACCTGATCCCGGACCAGGGTCAGCCACGGGCTGTTGGCGGCGTTGTAGGCCTGCTGGAAGTTCAGCGCGACCGGCGTCTGGCCCTTGCCCGCGACCTGGTTGATGGTGACGAGCCGCGGGTCCTTCGCGGCGTACTTGTTGTTCGCCAGGTCGGTGCGCGACACGACGTCGTTGTCCTTGGCAAGGACCTCCACCTGGGCGTCCTCGCTCATCATCCAGTTCAGGAAGCTCCAGGCCTGGGCCGCCTTCTTCGAGTCCTTGGAGATGCCGATGCCGTCACCGCCGACGAAGGTGGACGAGCCGCCACTGGGACCGGGGATGCCTGCCACCCCGGCGTCGAACTTGGTGGTCGACGACAGCAGCGTCGCCGGGTAGAACATCAGCCCGACCTTGCCCTGGGTGAAGCCCGCGGTCCAGGTCGCGCCGGTCTCGTCCTTCGAGGACGGCAGCACGGCGCCGGACTTCCACAGGTCGCGCCAGGTGCCGAAGATCTTCTTGCTCGGGTCGTTGGTGAAGTTCGACTGGTTGCCGTCGGGGTTCATCACCTGGTCGCCGGCCGCCCACACGCTCGGGAACCAGGTGAAGACCAGGCAGCCGCCGCAGTTCAGACCGGTCGCGGTGCCGTACACGTCCTTCTTGTTCAGCGCCTGGATCTTCTTGGCGTCGGCGGCGTACTCGTCGAGCGTGGCCGGCGCCTTCTCCGGGTCGAGCCCGGCCTCCTTGAACAGGTGCTTGTTCCAGAACAGCATCGACAGGTCGAGGACGAACGGAAGCACATAGTTCTTGCCGTCCAGCGTGCCGGCCTTCATGTGGCCCTGGTTGATCTGGTCCTTGAAGCTGAGTTGGCGGACGTTCGAGCTGATGTCCTTGAACAACCCCTGCTTGACCCAGTTCGGTACGTAGACGATGTCGGCGGCGAACAGGTCCGGCAGCCCGCCCGAACCGGCCGCGGCGCCGACCTTGGCGACGTAGTCGTCGTTCGGCACGACGGTCAGCTGGACCTGGTTCTTGTGGTTCTGGTTGTACGCCGCGACCAGGAGCTTCGCCTGCTTCTCGAGCGGGGCCCGGGTCCACAGCGTCAGCGTGGTCCCGTCGTCGGTTCCGGCGGCCGGGACGTCGACCGCCTTCTGGGCGCCGCCGCCGTTCCCGCCGCACGCGCTCAGCGCCAGCACCGTGGTGGTCACACCGATTGTCAGCAAGGCCCGCAGACGGCCTCCTTGCGGCCACGACATCATTCCTACTCCTCAGGCTGGTTGAAAACGGTTTCTTCGCCCCGGAGGCGCGAGGTTCACCAATCTCCGAAAGATGCCGAAAAGGTTTTCGGTTGCGTGTAAGGTAAGGGCGGGTCGCGGGGGCGTCAAGATCTCGGCACCGGTCGGAGACGAGGGAGCATGGCGGGTACGGACGCGAAGGTGGTCACCCTCAGCGATGTCGCACGGCTCGCCGGGGTGTCGGTGGCGACCGCGTCGAAGGCGCTCAACGGCCGCAGCCAGGTGGCCGCCCGGACCCGCGCCCGGGTGGAGGCCGCCGCCGAGCAGTTGTCGTTCGTCCCGAACCGGATGGCCCAGGGGCTGCTCGCCGGCCGGACCGGCACGGTCGGTCTGCTGACCAGCGACCTGCAGGGCCGCTTCGTGATCCCGATCCTGATGGGCGCCGAGGACGCTTTCGGGGCAGGCCGGGTGAGCGTGTTCCTGTGCGACGCACGCGAGGACACGATCCGCGAACAGCATCACCTGCAGGCCTTGCTCAGTCGCCGCGTCGACGGCCTGATCGTGGTGGGCAGCCGTACCGATCCGCGCCCGACGCTCGGCTCCGACCTGCCCGTCCCGGTGGTCTACGTCTACGCGCCGTCCGACGATCCGGCCGACGTCTCGCTCGTCCCGGACAACGTCGCCGCCGGCCGGCTCGCCGTCGAGCATCTGGTGGCCTGTGGCCGGCGCCGGATCGCCCACGTATCAGGCGATCCGGGCTATGACGCCGCTCTCGACCGGGGCAAGGGCGTCGCGGAAGGACTCGCGGCTGCCGGTCTGGAGTTGGTCGGCGACAGCATGTACGCCGACTGGTCCGAGCGCTGGGGCCGCGACGCGACCGCCGTACTGCTCGACCGGCATCCCGACATCGACGCGGTCGTCTGCGGATCCGACCAGATCGCCCGCGGTGCGCTGGACACGGTCCGGGACCGCGGTCGCGTCGTACCGGACGACGTGGCGGTGATCGGATTCGACAACTGGGAACCGATGGTGGAGCACTCCCGCCCGGAGCTGACCAGTATCGACCCCAACCTGGAACTGCTCGGACGGGCCGCCGCACAACGGGTGTTCGCCGCGCTGGCCGGGGACGAACAGGTCGGCGGCATCCACCATCAGGCGCCGCGGCTGGTGATCCGCGGATCCACTGTCCCGCGCAGCTGAGCCGGACACGTCCCACCGTCCGGCGATGGTGGAACCTACTATTTGCTCATGGCGAGAGCGAGCGACGGCCTGGGACGAGCGCCGAGCATGACGGACGTGGCGGCCGCGGCCGGGGTCTCGCACCAGACGGTTTCGCGGGTACTGAACGGGTCCGAGCTGGTCAAGGACGAGACTCGCACGCGCGTACTGGCAGCGATCGCGGAGCTCGGGTACCGGCGGAACAACGCGGCCCGGCTGCTCGCGACGAACCGGTCGCATCGGATCGGCATGATCTCGGCGCATCTCGTCCTGCACGGGCCGAGCATGATCGCGGTGTCGGTGCAGGACGCCGGCCACAAGGCGGGGTACGACGTGTCGCTCGTCGCCGTCGAGGACTTCTCGTCGCAGTCGTTGCGGGACGCGGTCGGCCGGCTGCTCGACGAGGCGGTCGAAGCGATCGTGGTGGCGGTCGCGCATCGCGACGCCCAGGAGCAGGTCGGGTTGCTCGAGGTACCGGTCCCGATCATCGTCGTGCAGGGTGTGAGTGAGGGCCAGCGGATGGCCGTCGGGATCGACCAGGAGGCGGGTGCTCGGCTGGCGGTTGAGCATTTGCTCGACCTCGGCCATCGTCATGTCGCCCACGTCACCGGCCCGTTGGAGTGGGTCGAGGCGGGGCAGCGGCGGGCGGGCTGGCAGCGTGCGCACGAGGACCGGCACGTGCTGCCGGGGCCGGAGCTTGCCGGTGACTGGTCGCCGGGGAGCGGCTACGAAGCGGGACTGCGGATCGCCGAGGACCCCGACGTGACGGCGGTGTTCGCGGCCAACGACGGGATGGCGATGGGGCTGATGTACGCGTTGCACGAGAAAGGCCGCGACGTACCGGGTGAGATCAGCGTGGTCGGATTCGACAACGTGCCCGAGGCGCCGTACGTCTGGCCGGCGCTGACGACGGTCGACCAGGAGTTCTCGCTGCTCGGCCGGCGCGCTGTCGAGCTCACCCTGCGGGCCCTGGAGGGGGAGCCCGATCCGTCCACCCGGCTGATCCGGCCGGCGCTGGCCCTGCGCGACTCGACGGCCGCTCCGCGTAGCTGAAAAGTTAGCGTTAACAAGATAATGTCCGCATAGAGATCACCGTTCTTGACAAGGTAGAATGTTAGCGCTCACACTCGGCCCCATGAGCTCCGATGAACACTATGTCGTCGGCGTCGACTTCGGCACGCTGTCCGGCCGTGCGGTCGTCGTCCGCGTCTCCGACGGTGCCGAGCTCGGCACGGCCGTCCACGAGTACGCGCATGCCGTGATCGACGACCGGCTGCCGGCGACCGGGCACCGGCTGCCGCCGGAGTGGGCACTGCAGGTTCCGGACGACTACCGCGACGTGCTCAGGACCGCTGTACCGGCGGCCGTCGCCGCGTCCGGGATCGACCCGGCGCTGGTGATCGGCATCGCCACCGACTTCACCGCCTGCACGATGGTCCCGTGCCTGGCCGACGGCACCCCGCTGAACGAGGTCGACGGACTCGCGGACAATCCGCACGCGTACGTCAAGCTGTGGAAGCATCACGCCGCACAGCCGCAGGCCGACCGCATCAACGAGCTCGCCCGCGAGCGCGGCGAGGCCTGGCTGCCGCGGTACGGCGGACTGATCTCCTCGGAGTGGGAGTTCGCCAAAGGCCTGCAGTTGTTCGAGGAGGACCGCCCGCTCTACGACCGGATGGAGCGCTGGGTCGAGGCTGCCGACTGGATCGTGTGGCAGTTGTGCGGCCGCTACGTGCGCAACGCCTGTACCGCGGGCTACAAGGGCATCCTGCAGGACGGGCACTACCCGTCGCCGGAGTTCCTCGAGCAGCTCGCGCCCGGTTTCGGCGGGTTCGTCGCGGCGAAGCTGGAACACCCGATCGGTCAGCTCGGCGCCGCGGCGGGACAGCTGACCGCCGAGGCCGCCGCCTGGACCGGCCTGCCGGAAGGCATTGCGGTTGCCGTCGGCAACGTCGACGCGCACGTCACCGCACCGGCCGCGCAGGCCGTCGACGCGGGCCAGATGGTCGCGATCATGGGTACGTCGACCTGCCACGTGATGAACGCCGACACGCTGCGCGAGGTGCCCGGCATGTGCGGTGTCGTCGACGGCGGCATCGTCGCGGGCCGCTGGGGCTACGAGGCCGGCCAGAGCGGCGTCGGCGACATCTTCGGCTGGTACGTCGACAACGCCGTGCCGCCGTCGTACCACGAAGCCGCGGCCGCCGCCGGTGAGTCGCTGCACGAGCACCTGACCCGGCTCGCCGCCGACCAGGCGGTCGCCGAGCACGGGCTCGTCGCGCTCGACTGGCACAGCGGCAACCGGTCGATCCTGGTCGATCACGAGCTCTCGGGTCTCGTCGTCGGCCAGACGCTGGCGACCCGGCCCGAGGACGGCTACCGCGCGCTGCTCGAAGCGACCGCCTTCGGCACGCGGGTGATCGTCGAGACCTTCGCGAGCAGCGGCGTACCGGTCAAGGAGCTGATCATCGCCGGTGGCCTGGCGAAGAACGCGCTGCTGATGCAGATCTACGCCGACGTCACCCGGCTCCCGCTGTCGATCATCGACTCCGAACAAGGCCCGGCGCTGGGGTCGGCGATCCACGCCGCGGTGGCGGCCGGCGCCTATCCCGACGTCCCGGCCGCGGCCAAGAGCATGGGCAAGGTCCGGCGTGCCGTGCATGTCCCCGACGAGGAACGGGCCAAGGCGTACGACCAGCTGTTCGAGCTGTACCTCGAACTGCACGACAACTTCGGGCGGCACACCCGGCTGATGCGGAAGCTGAAGTCGATCCGGCGTCATGCCGTGGAGGCGAAGTGAGCACCGTCGCGGCCGCCGCCGCCACGATCACCCAGCTGCGCGCCGAGGTGTCGCGGCTGCACGCGCACCTGCCGGCGTACGGGCTGGTCGTCTGGACCGCGGGCAACGTGTCCGCGCGCGTTCCCGGCCACGACCTGATGGTGATCAAGCCGAGCGGGGTCGCGTACGACGAACTGACGCCGGAGAACATGGTCGTCTGCGACCTGTACGGCCGGGTCGTCGAGGGTGAGCACGCCCCGTCCTCGGACACCGAGGCGCAGGCCTACGTCTACCGGGAGCTGCCGCAGGTCGGCGGCGTCGTCCACACCCACTCGCCGTACGCGGTCGCGTGGGCCGCTCGCGGCGAGGCGATCCCTTGTGTCACGACGATGTGCGCCGACGAGTTCGGCGGGCCGATCCCGGTGGGGCCGTTCGCGGTCATCGGCGACGACTCGATCGGCCGCGGGATCGTCGACACGCTGCGCGGCTCGCGGTCGCCGGCCGTCCTGATGCAGAACCACGGTGTCTTCACCGTCGGGCCGAACGCCAAGTCCGCCGTCAAGGCTGCGGTGATGTGCGAGGACGTTGCCCGCTCGGTGCACCTGGCCCGGCAGCTCGGCGACCCGATCCCGATCGAGCAGTCGGCCGTCGACAGCCTCTACGACCGCTACCAGAACGTCTACGGACAACGATGACTCTGCCTGAAGTGGGAAGGACCACATGTCTGTGAACAACCCCGAGGTCTGGTTCCTCACCGGCAGCCAGGGACTCTACGGCCCCGAAACTCTCGAGCAGGTCGCCGAACAGTCCCAGGCGGTGGCGAAGCGGCTCGCGGACTCCGGTCTGCCGGTGCAGATCGTCTGGAAGCCGGTGCTGCTCGACGCCGAGGCGATCCGCCGGCAGATGCTCGACGCGAACAGCTCCGCGGACTGCGTCGGCGTGATCGCGTGGATGCACACGTTCTCGCCGGCGAAGATGTGGATCGCCGGGCTCGACGCGCTCCGCAAACCGCTGCTGCACCTGCACACGCAGGCGAACGTCGCGTTGCCCTGGGCAACGATCGACATGGACTTCATGAACCTGAACCAGGCCGCACACGGCGACCGGGAGTTCGGGTACATCCAGTCCCGGCTGCACGTTCCGCGCAAGACCGTGGCCGGGCACGTCGAATCGGCTGCTGTCCAGCAGCGGGTCGGGTACTGGGCGCGTGCGGCGCTCGGCGTCGCCGAACTCCGCTCGCTCAAGCTCGCCCGCTTCGGTGACAACATGCGCGACGTCGCCGTGACCGAGGGCGACAAGGTCGAGGCGCAACTGCGGTTCGGTGTATCGGTCAACACATACGGCGTCAACGAGCTCGTGGCCGCGGTCGACAGCGTCGACGGTGCTGCGATTTCCACGCTGGTGGACGAGTACGTGGAAACGTACGACGTCGCGCCCGAGCTGCTGCCCGGCGGGGACCGGCACGAGTCGCTGCGCTACGGCGCGCAGATCGAGCTGGGGCTACGGGCGTTCCTGACCGATGGCGGGTTCCGCGCGTTCACCTCGAACTTCGAGGATCTGGGCGGCCTGCGCCAGCTGCCCGGCCTGGCCGTGCAGCGGCTGATGGCCGACGGGTACGGGTTCGGCGGCGAGGGCGACTGGAAGACGTCGGTGCTGCTGCGGGCCAGCAAGGCGATGGCCGCCGGGCTGCCGGGCGGTACGTCGTTCATGGAGGACTACACGTACCACCTGGTGCCGGGGGAGGAGAAGATCCTCGGCGCGCACATGCTCGAGGTGTGCCCGTCGATCACGTCGGCCCGTCCGTCGCTGGAGATCCACCCGCTGTCGATCGGCGGCCGCGAGGATCCGGTCCGGCTGCGCTTCGTCGCCGACCCGGGGCCGGGCATCGTGGTCGGGATCGCCGACCTCGGTGATCGCTTCCGATTGACCGCGAACGTCGTACAACTCGTCGAGCCCGACGAGGCGCTGCCGAAGCTGCCGGTCGCCTGCGCGGTGTGGAAGCCCGAGCCGTCGCTGTCCACTTCGGCCGAGTCGTGGTTGGTCGCCGGCGCGCCGCATCACACCGTGCTGACGACGGCGCTCGACCGCGAGGTGTACGAGGACTTCGCCGACCTGCTGTCGGTCGAGCTGGCGGTCATCGACTCCTCGACCACGGTCCGCGAGTTCCAGCGCGAACTGCACTGGAACGACGTCTACCACCGGCTGACCAGGTAGTCAGCTCCAGAGGTACCGAGTTTGCGATGAGTCCTTGCCCGTGGTGAAAGCCAAGGCCTTCGTCGGACGGAGGCTGTAGAGCTGAACGGTGCCGGCGCGGACGGCATCGCCCAGCTGATACCAGGTCCCGTCCTCGCGGGTGAGGTGCCAGCCATAGGACTGTTCGAAGGCGGTGGCCACGCTCTGTCTGGTGGGCTCGTCGGTGACCAGGCTCGCGACGCCTTCGATGACGTAGTCGGTGCCGTTGAGGCCCGCAGTGCCGGCGGTCAGGGCGCACTGCGGGTTGGCGGCGAGGTTCACGGCCTTCTGCTCGGCGTCGCCGGTGGTGAACCACATCGCGTCCATGGCCCAGATCGCCAGCAACGGCGTCACGTGCGGCCGGCCGTCACGCCGCACCGTACAGAGCTGGAACTTCTGCACCTGGCGCAGCGCCCACTCGGTGGCCTCCCACGGCGTCGGGCTCGCACCTGGCGATGAGAACCCGGTGTGGAGCTTGGTCCGGGGCGTCGTCGTCGGAGTAGTCATGACTTCCTCCTGATAGGTCGTTCATCACAAGCTACGTCGTACCCGATTGGGCGGTCTCGGCATGCGCTCGGCCGGGTTGGTCAGGAATCGAGAAGCGTGGGTGGGCGCCGGGTTTCTAGGTTTGAGGCATGACAAACCTTCAGAGTGTGGTTCTGGAAGTAGCAGACGTCGAGGCGACCGAGCGGTTCCTGGCGGAGGCGTTCGGGCTGAGCGGGCAGGTGCGGGTACGCGCGGCTGCCGCGGAGAGCAGTGGATTCCGTGGGTTCACGTTGTCGCTCATTGTGGGGCAGCCGAGTACGGTCAGCTCCTTGTTCGACTCGGCTGTCGAGGCCGGGGCGACGGTGGTGAAGCCGGTGACGAAGTCGTTGTGGGGGTACGGCGGTGTCGTACAGGGGCCGGATGGAACCATCTGGAAGATCGCCACGTCCGCGAAGAAGGACACCGGCCCGGCGACGCGGGCGATCGATTCGGTCGCACTGCTGATCGGCTGCGAGGATGTTGCCGCAAGCAAGAAGTTCTACCTCGAGCAGGGGCTGACGGTGGCGAAGAGCTTCGGGCGCAAGTACGTCGAGTTCGACGGCACCGGTCAGGTGAAGCTGGCGTTGTACGGGCGCAAGGCGCTCGCCAAGGACGCGGGGGTGCCGGTGGACGGGAGCGGTTCGCACCGGATCGTGCTGACCGCGACCGGTACCACCTTCACCGATCCGGACGAGTTCGCCTGGGAGCCGGTCCGCGCGGCCTCGACGCACTGAAGCCGCGTACGATCGACGCGTGGATGTCGACGTACAGCTCGTCGTTCCCCGCCGGCTGGCATCGGTCCGGCGGGAGGTTGTGGCGGGCGAGGTCGGCTCGGCCTGGCGCCCGGCGCTGGACCTGGTCTGGGCCTTCGTCCGGACCCAGCCAGGTCTGTGGACCGACGGTCACAACGTCTTCGTCTACCACCACAGCACTGACGCACCGCTGCGCTGTGAGTTCGGCGTCGAGGTGACGCGGACGTTCGACCCCGCAGGAGAGGTCTACCCCACGGAGACACCGGCCGGCGAGGCAGCAGTCGCCGTCCACCGCGGGTCGTACGACCTGACCGAGGCCTACGACGCAATCACCCGCTGGATGGCCTCGAACGATCGCGAGCCCGCCGGCCACAGCTGGGAGATCTACGGCGACCCGACCCCGGACCCGGCCGGCAACGAGACAACCGTCTTCCAGTTGCTCAGGCCCCGGCAGCCGTGACGATCGCGTCGGTCGCGAATCCGGCCAGGAGGCCGAGCAGGATGCACCAGGTGGTGAGTTCCTTCAGGCCCGTCTTGCGGGCGACCGAGAGCAGTTCGATCACGACGTACAGGATCGAGCCGGCGGCGAGGCCCAGGAACGCGACCGACAGGGTGTCGTTGACGAACCGCTGACCGACGAGCGTGCCGACGAAGGTCGGGCCGCCGCCGATCAGGCCGAGGAGTGCGAGCGTCGGCCAGCTCGGCCGTTCGCCGGCCGCCGCGAGCGGTGCGACGATGCCGAAGCCTTCGGTGGCGTTGTGCAGGGCGAAGCCGACGATCAGCAGCACGGCGAGCGACACCTCACCGGTCGCGGCGGAGTTGCCGATCGCGAGACCCTCGGCGAAGTTGTGCAGGCCGATCCCGGTCGCGATCATCGTCGCCAGGCCGGCCGCGGCGGACTTGGTGCGCGGCTGGAGCGCGGGATCGCCGGTCGCCGCGGCGCCGGGTCCGATGCTCGACGACGACGCAGCCGCCCGGCGGCGCGCGGTCCAGCGGTCGTAGTACACGAGTCCGAGCAACCCGATCCCCAACGCGGCGGCGAGGACGAGGCCGTTGCCGAGTGCCGTACTCCAATGCTTGTCGGCGAGCGCTCCGTCGACCGGCTCCCAGGCGTGCGCGAGGACGTCCCAGAACAGGAACAGCAGGATCCCGATGGCGAGCGCGTTCAGCCCGGCCTTGAGCCTGGGCGCCGGGGCGCGCAACCGGCCGATCGGCAGGCCGAGGTAAATGGTGAAGCCGGCGATCGCGCCGAGAACGGCGACCTGTGAGCTGGACATCGAGACTCTCCGAGACGTGGTTGAGCACAGAAATACAGCTCGGAGGGTAGATGAGGGCAGCCTGACCTAACAACTCCTCGGTGCTGGGAAGTTTGTTACCTCGAAACATACCTGCCGGTACGAGTGTCTTGCCGTTACGGTGCTGACACGCTCCGAAAACATCATGTCCTTACCTTTCTGGTCAGCTAACCGTTGCCCAGTGAGGAGTAAGGCATGGCGCAGACCAGACGTCAGTTCCTGCAGCAGGTCGGAATCACCGGTGGGGCCGGAGTGCTGTACTCGACGATGTCGGCGCTCGGTCTCACGAGCGTGGCCGAGACCCCCGCGTACGCCGCCCCGGCGCGGGTCGAGCTGGACGGGCGGAAGAAGCACGTCGTCATCCTCGGCGCAGGCATCGCCGGACTCACCTCGGCGTACGAGTTGCTCAAGGCTGGCTACAAGGTCACGTTGCTCGAGGCCCGCAACCGCCCCGGCGGCCGGAACTGGACGGTTCGCGGCGGCACCGTGGAGACCGACCTGGCCGGCAACACCCAGCGCGCGACGTTCTCGCCGGGCCAGTACATGAACGCCGGCCCGGGCCGGTTGCCGCAGCACCACGTGACGCTGGAGTACTGCCGCGAACTGGGCGTCGCGATCGAGCCGTTCGTCAACCAGAACGCCGACGCGTACCTGTACCGCGAGGGCTCGACAGCCCTGTCCAACAAGGCGATCCGGCACCGCACCGCGAAGGCCGACGTGTACGGGTACGTCGCCGAACTGCTCGCGACCGCGACCGATCAGGGCGCGCTCGACGCGCTGCTGACCGAGACCGACAAGCAGGCGCTGATCAGCTTCCTGGGCAGCTTCGGGTCGATCGGCAACAAGGCGTCCGGCTTCGCCTACACCGGCACCGACGGCCGGCGCGGTTACACCGTCGAACCCGGCGCCGGTCTGGAGGGCGGTACGACCGCCGCCCCGTACGCGTTGAGCGATGTCTTCGCCAGTGGCGTCGGCAACTACTTCTCGTTCGAGTTCGGCTGGGACCAGGCGATGATGATGTTCCAGCCGGTCGGCGGGATGGACCGGATCCCGTACGCGTTCGAGCGGGCGATCGGCAAGGACAAGATCCGGTACGGCTCCGAGGTGACCGGACTGCGCAACACCACCACGGGCGTCGAGGTGACGTACGTGACCGGCGGCCGGACTCGTGTGATCACCGCGGACCTCGCGATCTGCGCGCTGCCGCCGCACCTGGCCGCGAAGGTCCCGTCGAACCTGCCGGCCCCGATCATCGAGGCATTGAAGTACGCCCGGCCGACGAACGCGGGCAAGATCGGCATCGAGTACGGCCGCCGCTGGTGGGAGGAGGACCACCGGATCTACGGCGGCATCACCAACAGCAGCCTGGACACCGTCAACACCTGGTACCCGTCGTACAACTTCCACGGCGAGCGCGGGACGCTGATCGGCTACTACAACACCGGCACGAACGCGAACACGTACGGCGCTCTGACCCCGCCGGCCCGGTTGCAGCGGGCGCTGATGCAGGGCGCGAAGATGCACGGCGACGTGTACACGAAGGACGTGAAGGCGGCGTTCTCGGTGAACTGGCTGGGGACGAAGTACTCCGAAGGTTCCTGGGTCAGCTGGCCGTCGCAGACCGACGGGATCTACGCGCGGCTGCTCGATGCCACCGGCAACATCTACTTCGCCGGCGACCACCTGTCCCATGTGATCGCCTGGCAGCACGGTGCGATCACGTCCGCGCGGGCGACCGTCACGGCGCTGCACAGCCGGGTGGTGGCGGGCCGATGAAGACACGCCTGATCGCCGGAGCCGTCGCACTGGTCGTCTCGTTCACCGCCGGAGCGGGTACGGCGGCCGGCTGGTGGGACCGGCCGAAACCGCCGAAGCCCGGTACCGTCGTGCCCGCGTTGCCGGCCGGGCAGTCGAATCCGCTGATCGCGACCGGGGTCGGCATCGGCGCGAACACACCGGTCTACAAGACGAGCGGGATCGGTCCGTCGGCGCTGAACACGGGAGCTCCGGCCGGGAGCGAGGCGTCGTACATCGACACCGCGATCTTCCCCGGCGGCACGCTTCCGGCGGGCGTCACGATCACGGAAGCCCAAGGAATCAACGTACTCCGGCGCATCGGGGAGAACCTGGCGGCCGCGGGACTGTCGTACGCAGACGTCTACACGATGCGGGTGTTCCTGCAGAACCCGTCGGGTGCGGCCACCGCCGACTTCGCCGGCTGGAACCGCGCGTACCGCCAGTACTTCGCGAACACCGACCTGACCACTGGTGCGTACGTACCGGTTCCGTTGGGTACGGCGGCGCCCGCGAAGCCGTTCGTGGTGAACAAGGCCCGCCCATCCCGGTTCGCCTTGGAGATCGAGAACCTGCCGGTCAACGGCTGGCTGGTTGAGGTCGAGGTCGACGCTGCCTACCCGGTTCGGTAGCGATTGCCGAAGCGGCCAGAAGGGTCGTGGTGGTGAGGGTCAGCCAGAGCGTGGCCTTGCCGTGGGCGGCGAGGGTGGTGACGACGGCAGGGGCGACGGCGAGGCTGAAGCCTGTGGAGAGTTGGAAGCGGGCGAGAGCCCGGCCCAGGAGCTGAGGCGGTGCTTGGGCGGTGACCAGGGCGGTGGCGCTCCCGGCGTAGACGATTTCGCCGAGCGTGCAGACGACCGAGACGGCGGCGACGGCACCTGGTCCGAGTGATGTTGCGGCGAGGAAACCAAGGTAGGAGGCGGCCAGTACGACGCCTGCGAACGCGAGCACTGTGCGCCGGGAGAAGCGCGACATCAGGATCGTGACCGGTACCTGGAGAGTGACCACCAGGACCGTATTCGCGACGAAGATGGCGGCTGACCAGGCGGGGGAGGCGTGCAGTTGGGTCACGATCACCAGTGGGATCGCGACCTCGGGGACGCTCAGGCAGAAGACGTAGATGACGTTCGCGACCAGGAGGGTGCGCATCGGGGGTGCGTCCGCCTGGAGCTGCGTCTTCGCCGGCCGTGCGTGAACGTGGACCGACCACGCCAAGGCGGCTGCGACCAGGTAGGCGAACCCGGTCGCAGCCGCCATCGCGTGCAGCGCGACGGGTCCGCCCGCGAGGCAGGCCGTGGCGAGGAGAGCGCCGACGCCGAGGGCGGCGTTGCGGAGAGAACGGGCGGCCGCGAGCGCGGCGTCGCGTTCGCGGCCGTGGGAGACCGTGGCCACGAGAGCTGCGTGGGCGGCCGGCCACGCTTGGTTGCCGATGCCAAGGAAAAGGCCGGCTGCCGCGAACATCCCGACCTGTCCGGGCTGGGTGGCCAGGAGGAGCACCACACCGACGACCCGGATCAGCATCGAGGCGGCGACGACCGTACTGCGCGCGCCCCGGTCGAGCCACCGGCCGACCGCGGGCATGCAGGCCAGGGCGACGACGACGCCGGCCGTCATCGCGATACCGGTGACCGGGGCAGACAGCCGCAGTACGGTCACGCCGTACAGCAGCAGGAAGGGCCGAAGCAGCCCGGTGCCGAGCGCGTCGACGGTCAGCGCGACGGCGTACCGGGGTCCTCCGGAGGCGCGGACGAGGGCCCGCCGGTTGGGCTTGGTCATGGCCTCAACGGTGCGTTCGTACGCCACGCGGACCACGACAGTTGACGAACACCGTCAACTGTCGCCGGCGCCGGTGGTCCGGCCAGCAACAATGAGGGCATGACGTTGCGCATCGACATCGGCGGTCCCGCGGCCGGACGGGTGCGGTTCGCCGCGTCCCCGTTGGCCGAGCTGACCGCGATGCTGCACGTCCTGGCCGAACCTGCGCACCATCCGCAGCTCGCCGGTTGGGCGGCCGACGTGTGGGCCGGGCTGCGGCCGGAGCTGGCCGAGCGGCTTCGCGAGGCGGAGTTCCTCTGGCGTTCCTCGCGGGCCGACTTCCTGGTCCCGGCTCGTCCGCGGCCGACGCTCGCCGCGGAGCTGGACGACGTGGACCGGATCGACGACGAGACCTATGTGACCGCGGCGCTCGTCACCACCTGCGGCAGCAACCGGGTCCACTTCGGTACACCGTCACCGCTGGTCGACGCGACGGCGCGGGAGCGGGCGCTCGATCTCGCCCAGGCCCGTGGCGCACTGCAGGAGGCGTTCGCGGAACGGCTGCTCGCGGATCCGGCTGCGGTGCGGGCGCGCGTACGGGACACGCTCGAGCAGTGCGCCGAGGCGTTCTTCGACGCGGCCTGGGCGGGCGTCGGCGTACAACTCGCCACCGATCTCCGGGTGAAGAACGATCTGCTCAAACGTCAGGGCATCGAGGCCGCCCTCGCTGCGGTCTCCACCGCCGTGACCTTCGACGGCACCTCGATCGTCGTCGACAAACTCCAGGACAACGCAACCACCGGCCCCGGCATCACCTTCCTTCCCACCGTCTTCGGTCGCCCACACTTGGTGGCAGTACACGCCCCTGGTTGGCATCCAGTTGTCCAGTACCCGGTCGCCGAGCCCGCTCCGTCGGAGCCGGTCTCCTTGGAAACGGTCACGCTACGGCTGGACGCCCTCGCACATCCCGTACGTCTGCGCCTCCTTCGCACCCTTGCCCGCGGCCCCCACACCACCGGCGAACTCGCCGACGCCTGGGACCTGACCCCACCCGAGGTCTCCCGCCACCTCGCAGTCCTCCGCCGAGCAGGCCTACTAACCTCCGAACGCCACGGCCGCTACGTCCGCTACACCATCAACCTCCCCGACCTGACGACCTTAGGCTCCGACCTGCTGTCCGCCGTACTCCGATAGTGCAGCCGAACCGCTCCACTCGTATCGGCGTCAGCGCGAGGCGTCCAGGTCGATTTCTTCGCGGACTGTTTGGAGGCTGGTTTGGAGGTCGGGGAGGGGTACCGAGCCGAGGGCCAGGCGGAGGGCGTGCGGGACGGTGGGGGTGGCGGCGAAGGGGGCGGCCGTCGAAACCGCGATTCCTTTGGCGGCGAGGGTTGTGGCGATGCGGTCGGGGCGGGCGTCCTGGGGGAGCGGGAGCCAGATGAGGTACGACGACGGGTGGCTGACGTACGGCAGTCCGTCGAGGCTCTCGGCTGCGATGGATTGGCGGAGGCGGGCGTCTTCGCGTTTCTGGAGTTCCAGGCGAGCGACGGTGCCGTCAGTGAGCCATCGGGTTGCGATCGCGGCGGTGATGGCCGGGGTGTGCCAGGTCGTTGCCCGGACAACACGTTCCAGTACGGGGATCAACGCCGGAGGAGCGGCGACGAAGCCGATGCGGAGTCCGGGCGCGACGCTCTTCGACAGGCCGGAGACGTACACGGTGCGACCGGGGGCGAGCGTGGCGAGTGGCGGCGGCGCGTCTTCGACGAGGTAGGCGTACGAGGCGTCCTCGACGATCGTGACGTCGTACCGCCGGGCGATCGCGGCGAGGCGTTCGCGCTGCCGTTTGCCGTAGACCCAGCCGAGTGGGTTGTGCAGGGTCGGCATCGCGTAGACGGCGCGAACCGGGCGTTGGCGGCACAGCTGCTCGAGAGCTTCGAGATCGGGACCGGTGCCGGCAGCGGGGATTGGCGCGAGTTCCAGGCCGAGGGTGCGGGCGAGGACGAGGAAGCCGGGGTAGGTGACGGCGTCGACGGCCACCACGTCGCCCGGCTGGAACAGCGCCATCGCGGTGACGGCCAGTCCTTGTTGGGCTCCGTTGACGATCAGTACGCGGTCGGCGTCGACGGCCAGGCCGCGGCGCCCGAGGTGACGGGCGACGGCGGCCCGGTCCTGGGCGCGGCCGAGGTGTGGCTGGTAGCGCAGCAGCGATTCGAGATCACCGGAGCCCGCCAGGTCCCGGAGCGCCTGGCGGAGCAGGCCGGCCTGTCTGGGGACCGACGGCGAGTTGAAGTTCAGGTCGATCGCGTCGGCGGCGACAGCTCGCTGATCTGTTCCCTCGGCGGTGGTGGTGGCCAGGTCGCGGACGAACGTGCCGCGGCCCTGCTCCGAGCTGACCAGGCCCATCGCCTCGAGTTCGGCGTACACCCGCGACGCCGTGACGATCGCGATCCCCTCGTCGGCCGCCAGCGCACGGTGCGTGGCGAGCCGGTGCCCGGCCGGCAACCGTCCGCTGCGGATCTCGGCCGCCAGCGAGTCCACGACCGCCTTGTACTTCGGCACTCTCACAGCCGCGATTGTATCCAGAACAATTCTTCGACTGTCATGGATAGGAGCTCCTAGCCTGAACCCCATGCACACCGCGATCCTGACCTTCGACGGCTACAACGAACTCGACTCGCTGATCGCCCTCGGCATCCTGAACCGGGTGAACGCGCCCGGCTGGCGGGTCTCGATCGCGTGCCCGGCACCACGCGTACGGTCGATGAACGGCGTGACGATCGACGCGATGATCGACTTGGACGAGGCGTGCGAAGCCGACGCGGTGATCGTCGGCAGTGGCCGCAAGACCCGCGAGGTCGTCGAGGACCCGGCCGTCATGGCGACCCTGGCGCGGCTCGATCCGAGCCGGCAGCTCCTCGCCGCGCAGTGCTCCGGAACCCTGGTGCTGGCGAAGCTCGGCCACCTCGACGGCGTACCGGCTTGTACCGATCTCATCTCCAAGCCGTGGGTGCAGGCGGCCGGCGTCGAGGTGCTGAACCAGCCGTTCTTTGCCCGCGGCAACCTTGCGACCGCGGGCGGCTGCCTGGCGTCGTCCTACCTTGCTGCGTGGACGATCGCCAGACTCCACAGCGTGGAAGCAGCCGACGAGGCCATGCACTACGTGGCACCGGTGGGGGAGAAGGACGAGTACGTCGCGATGGCGCGCCGCGCGGTCGGACCGTACCTGTCCGAGGCCGGGTCAGATCTTTGTCTCTCCTGAGCGCCGGAAGGCGATAGGGGACAGGCCGACGCGGTTCGTGAACAGGCGGGTGAAGTAGGCGGGATCGTCGTAGCCGACCCGGCGCGCGACGGCGGCCACCGGCAGGTCCTCCTCGGCGAGCAGGACCTTCGCGGTGCTGAGGCGCGTAGCCAGTACCAGCTCGTGCGGGGTCGATCCCGTCGTACGGCGGACGACCTCACGCAGCTGCTCGACGCTGAGGTCGAGCCGGTCGGCGTACGCCTGGATGCTCATCGGTGTACAGGCGAGCTCCGCCAACCGTTCCGCGATCTCGTCGGCCGGCTGTGGTGCGGCCTGCGCGATCAGGTCGAACAGTGCGGCCGCGGTCTGGACGGCGTTGTGCGCCCGGCTGACCCGGAGCAGCCGCGTGAACGCGCGGTCGATCTGCCGCGGATCCGGGTACCGGCTGACCGGTTCGGTGCCGAGGTGACCGAGCGTCGTGAGTGCCTCGGTCGCGGGACCGGCGAACAATGTCCACGCCTGCCGCCAGCGCGTCGCGGGTACGTAGCTGTGCAGCACGCCGGCGTGCAGCCGGAGCATCGCGGGCGCGCGTACCTCGTACAGCTCCCGGTCCGGTCCGTACTGCAGGTGGCCGCTGCCCTCGGTGACCCAGACGAGCGCGTGGCAGCCGAGCGCGCGCTCCGGCATCTGCTCGGTGCCGTTCTCCTTCTCGCCCGCTCCGAAACAGCAGAGTCCAAGTTGGCGCTCGGTCGCGCTCGGCGTCGGGTAGATCGACCACGATTTCATGCCGACAAGAGTCCAACAAGTCGCGTACGACCGTCCATTCCGGCGAACATCGCCGGTGCCGAACCGTTGACACCGGGCCCGCTGGGTCTCAAGGTGGCATCTGCGAAAGCGCTTTCGCCCAACGAGAGGACAGCCGATGGCTGGTTCGGTTCGAAAGATGATCGGGGTGCTCGCCGCGGGGCTGCTGGTGGCGAGCCAGTTGGTGACGACGGCAGCCGCAGCGGGGGACCCGGGGATCGTGTTCAGCAACCCGGTCGCCGCGGACGGGATCACCGCCTGGCCCGGCGACGCGGACAAGACGCCGGAGCACGCGGCGTCGAGCCGGCTCGGGGTGCCGTGCTGGCAGACCAGCAACGACCCCAAGGACCAGTACCTCTACCTGAACCTCGACAGCGCCCGGATCCCGGCCGGCGCGACCGACGCCGTACTCACGGTCAACTACTTCGACACGCCGGGCCAGCAGCTCACCGCGCAGTACGACAGCGTCAGCGCGGCCTTCACCTCGGTCCCGTGGTTCACGTTCCCCGGCAGCGGTGCCTGGTCGAGCACCCAGTTCAGGTTGTCGAACGTCAACTTCCAGAACCGCGCGAACGGCGCCGACATCCGGCTGATGGCGAATGCGCCTGGTGGCGTGATCAGCTCGGTCTGCGTCAGTTCGGTCAGCGTCTCGTTCGCGGACACGACCGGCATCACGGTCACCAACCAGAGCCTGGTCTTCCAGCAGGGCTCGGGCAACGTCACGCTCACCTCGACAGCGTCGTCGGTTGCCTGGAGCATCACCGACGACCAGTACCTACCGGTTGCCTCCGGCAACACCACCAACGGCACCATCAGTACGGCGTCGCTCGGCCCTGGTTTCTACAACCTGCGCCTCACCGCGGGCGGAACGGTCGTGGGCACGACGTTGGCAGTCATCCCACCGCTCCCGGCCGGGATCCAGTCGCCGACCGGCAGGTGGGGTGTGAACACCCACATGAACCACTACTACAACCTCAGCAGTGCCCTGATCCGCACCCTCGCGCTGGCCGGCTTCTCGCACATCCGGGAGAGCCTCGAGTGGCCGCGGATCGAGTCCGGCTCACCGGGCAACTATGCGGTGGACCCGCAGGAGGACGCGGTGATCGCCGACGCCAAGGCGAACGGTCTGACTCCGCTGCTGGGCACCGGCTACCGCAACCCGCTGTACGACGGTGGACATACCCCGAGCACGCCGGAAGGCCTGGCGGCGTACGGCAGGTACCAAAGTTGGTGGCTGAAACATTTTGCGGGGACGACCAACGACATCGGGACCTACAACGAGTACTACATGTCCGGGTTCAACGACAGCGCCTGCGGCATCACGGGCGCGTGTTTCGTGCAGCTGATGAAGGCGGCCTACGAACAGACACATGCCGACAACCCGAACGCGAACGTCCTGGCCGACATCGGGCCGAACAGTGGCGACACGTCGTTCCGTGATGCCGTGGTCGCAAACGGCGGGCTCAACTACTTGGACACGATCGACGCCCACATCTACACGTTCGGCGGGCCGGAAGGAAACCTGGACACCCAGATCCAGAGTCTGCGGGCCAAGGCCGACGCGAACGGCGGCGCCGGCAAGCCGATCTGGATCAGTGAGCAGGGTTACCCGACCGCGCCGAGCTTCGGCGGCTCAATGCTCGACCAGGCGCGCAAGTCGATCCGCAACGACGCGTTGATGATCGCGAACAACGTCAGCCAGTTCTACTGGTACGACGCTCTGAACGACGGCACCAACCTCGACGACAAGGAGTCCACCTTCGGCCTCCTGCAGGCACCCGCCGGACCGATCGCGGGGATGGCCCCGAAGCCGGCCCTGGTCGCGAAGGCGACGACGATCCGCGCGCTGAGCGGTCTGACGTACAGCGGCCGTGACAACCTGGCGGCACCGCTGTACTCGTACCGCTTCGGCACCACGCGCGTCATGTGGTCGACCGCGACCGGTACGTCGTCGGTCAACCTGAGTACGACCAGCCCGCTCGAGGTCACCGACATGTACGGCCACCAGACCACGCTCACCCCGACGAACGGGGTCGTGACGATGACCGTCGACCAGGACCCGGTGTTCGTGAAGGGGGCGGCCTCCGGCGTCACCGTCGCCGCCGCACCGGACGTCAAGGTCGCGGCCGCGGACCCGTCCAACTCGCAGGAACCGACCGCCGTCACGGTCACGCTGAAAGGCACCGCGCACAACCTCGGGCCGCGCGCGGTGACGATCGCCGGTCAGACCAAGCAGGTACTCGTTGTACCGGGCAAGGACTCGACCGTCACGATCCCGGTGCCGCCGAGCGACACCCTCGGTGCCCGGCACGTGGTCGCGACGGTGTCCCGGAACAACAGGCCGACCGCGCGGCTCGTCGCGTGGACCAGCGTCGAACCCGCTACCAGGATCCGGGTTCTCCCGCAGCTCACCCAAGACCTGCAGACGTCGCTCGGCCTCGAGCTCACCAACACCAGAGCGAGTACCGCGGCGACGATCCAGGAGCTGACCTGGACCATCGCCGGGCAGCACGGCACCGCCGGTGCCGGGCAGTCGGTCGAACCGGGGCAGAAGGCAACGATCGCCGTACCGGTGAGCGGGCTCCAACCGTGGAAGGCGTACGCGTACACGGTCGACCTCACGACGACCGACGGCAACAAGATCTCCGCGAAGGGGACCACCGCGTTCGACCCGATCGTGCCGTCGGCAACGACGCCGCGGAGCTCGATCGACCTTGCGACCGATGCCAGCTGGATCGCGTTCAGCCGGCCGTGGGGTGGCGCGGCCGACCTGTCCGGTACGGCCAATTTCCAGTACGACGCTACTGGTCTGACTGTCAACGCCGATGTCACCGATGACGTCTTCGCGCAGACTGAGACCGCGCCGAACCTGTGGCGCGGCGACAGCCTGCAGTTCGCGATCAGCAACGGGCTGCCCGGCGAGAACGCGACCTCCACCGAGATCGGCGCTGCCCTTTTGCCGACCGGTCCGGCGGTCTACACGTTCGCTCCCACGGCCGGGCCGACGGCCGGCGCCACCTCCGACATCACCCGCGCCGACGGCGTCACGTCGTACCGGATCAAGGTGCCGTGGACCTCGCTGGGGTTCACGGGCCAACCGGCCGGACCGATCGCGATCTCGCTTGCGCTGAACGAGAACGACGGTAGCGGGCGAGTGGGCGCGATGCAGTGGGCGAGCGGCATCGTCACCGGCAAGACCACCACCCTGTACCTGCCGGGGACGTTGATCAGCTGATGATCGTTGCTCAGGGCGCGCATCTGACCTACCCACATGCGAACGGCTTCCACGACGACCGGGTCGCGGTTGTCCGCTGGGATGCCGAACGGTCGGCGACGGCTCTCGTCAGCGTGTCGCTGGATGACGCCGGGGACGTGCAGGAGATCTGCACGGTTCCGGGGCCGTACCCGAACGACAACACCGTCTGGTTCGACGTCGCCCGGTCCGCGCGACGGCTCGCGGCGGTTTGGGATGACGCACTACACCTCGTCGACCTCGACGATCCGGTGGCCGAGGTCGTCTACCGGGGCCGGAACCTGCATGGGCTGGTCAGCATCAACGCTGCGGGAGACCGGGTGCTGGTGGCAGAGCAGGAGCCGTGCCGGTTGCTCGAGGTGGATGTTGATACCGGCGGCGTGCGTGTGGTGCACACCAGTAGTTGGTGGTCGAACCACGCGCACTACTGCCCGGCGGACGAGGCGTGGATCGGCTTCTCGCACGAGGGTCCTACTGAGACTGTCCCGGACCGCGTGTGGGCGTGGCATGCCTCGGAGTTGCCGGCCGGCGGTTGTGTGCTGAAGCAACCGGACGGGCTGTACTTCGGTCACGAACGTTGGGCGCACCATGCCGTCGGTGCTGTTGTCGTCGCGTACGGAGTCAGCCCGGGAGAGCCGCGGGGGTTGTACTGGACCTCGCCGGGGGAACCCGAGGGACGGTTGCTGTCGCGCGGCGACCGGTACTGGCATTGCGACATCAACCGCGACGGTACGCTCGCCGTCGTCGACACCAGCGGTCCGGCGGACCGCCCAGGGAAGGGCTGGGAGAACGCCGACAACCAGTCCGACGTACTCCTGATCGACCTCCGCGACGGCCAGGTGACGCCGCTCGCACGTACTCTCGCGAAGCGTCACCCGGCCCATCCGCACCCGATCTTCACGCCGGACAGCTCGTCCGTCCTCTACAACCACCTCGCCCCCGACGGCACGGTTTCCGTCGGGCGCGTCAACCTCTGATCAGCCCCAGATGCGATGGAACCTGTAGATCGGCGGACCGTACCCGTCGATCTGCCGGTGCCCCAGCCCCGGCGAGGGTGTTGGTGCCCGGCCCGGTCGGGTGCGGGATCAAGCCGTAGTAGATGCGGGGTGCGCCGTCCAGCCTCAAAGTCGCCTTGCCATTCGCTACCGGTAGCGTCCGGGTCTGCCCGATCGCATCCACCTCCCGAACAGTGGTGCCCGATGCGGCGACGGCAAGCGAAGTCTTGGTCGGCCACGGGTCGCCCCACACTTCGGGCGCGGGGAAATGCCAGTCCGTACGTTGGCCGACTGTGTTGAGGATGTACCCATCGGCCCGGTTCCACAGCACCACCGCCGGTCCGTCAGGAGTGTCGAACCACAACCCGAACGTCAGCGGATCCGCGAACGTCAGCCACCCGCTGAAGTCGGCCCGGTCGAACACCCGCGCGGCATTCGCATAGGCAAGCAGCGAAGGCTTCGGGCTGAGGTCGCGGTTCATCAACCCGTAGTGGTACTCGACGTTGTCCGGGTCGGCGACCTGCGGCATCCCGAGCACACTGTCGTGGAACTGGTACCAGCACACGCACTTCACACCTTCGGCCTTCGCCAGCGCGAGGGTGAGCAGGACGTTCTCGGCCGCATGCCGATACGTGTCGTGCCACCAGCTGTTGGGCTTCGTCGGCGCGTACGCCTCGGTCATCCAGATCTCTTTCGCGCCGTGCTGGTCCATCAGCGCCTTGAGCTGCTTCAGCCCGCCGTAGAAGTTCCAGTAGGTGCCTGCGGCACCGGTATCCCAGTCGCCTGGCGGTATGTAGTCGGGCGTGAAGTTCCCGCGCCCCGGGTGATAGGCGAAGGCGTCGATCAGGTCCCAGCCGCCGCCGGCGATGAAGTTCTCCACCCACGGCTTGTCCATCCCGGCCAGGCCGTTGTTCATCAGCTTGACCGTGTCACCAGTCACGGCCCGCCGGTTGAACACGGGCCGCATCACCTTGTCCAGGTACGCCTGCGCCACGGTCCCCGTGTTGAACGGCCGGTTCAGCTCGTTGCCCACTTCGAAGTACCCAGCCCCGGCCCCGGCCGCTACCGCCAGTTTGTCCGCGGCCCAGGTGGCCGCGACGGCGTCGGACACGTCCAGCGATGGCTGCAGCTCGATGTTGTGCCGCATCCCGCGCGCGTCGAACGCGGACGGCGGCAACCCGGGCCCGCCGTCGTACGCGATCCGGACGAGGCTGATGCCGGCGCGCTGCCACAGATCGAGTACGGCGCCCGAACTCGGCCGCTGCAGCCACGGGTAGTTCGCGATCCCGAACATGCTCGCCGTACCGGCCTGATAGTCGTACGACGGCAGTACGGCAAGATTGGTCCGCGCGAACGCCTCGTCGGCACCGGACCGTACGACGACCTCGGCCAACGCGATGCCACTCGCCGGAGCCGACAGGCTGAACGTGTACTGCCACGTCCCGGCCGCGGCGACGTTCCCGGTCACGGTCGAGGCCGCGAGCTGTACGCCGTCGAAGCTCCGCATCGTCAGCTCCAGCTCGACCGTCTTCGCCGCGCCGCCGTTCGCGACCAGCGCGGTCAGCTGCATCGGCTCCCCGGCCGTCTCGTACAGGTTGAAGTCCTTGTTGGTCGTCAGCTCAAGGCCTAGCTCGACGCCCCGGCCGATCGTGGCGGTGGCCGACGGGCGGGTCTCGGAGAAGTAGAAGTCGGCCTGACTCGTCCATCCGCCGGCCGGATCGACGACACCGGGTGCGTGCACCCAGGTCGCGTTCGTCCACGCCTGCTTCGACCGCTCCAGCAGGAACAGCCCGTGCAAGCTGCTGCTCCAGGTCGACGTGTGCGAGACGCCGACGGTGTCCTCGTACGGGATGCCGCCGCCCGCGTCGCGGACCCACTCGGTGATCGCGATGTAGTCGTCGGGCGCGGCCGGCGCCTGGATCGCCCGGCTGAACAGGAACCCGTCCGGGACCAGCGTCGAAGCCCCGTTGATCCGCCACTCGAGCCGGGCGTGCGACGTACTGACGCTGAACCACCCAGTCACCACAGTCCCAGCGGTGTCGAACGTGTAGTCCATCCGGATCGCCGGCGTCCCGTCCGGCAGCGCGCTCAACGTCGGCGTACCTCCGGTGGAGGTCTGAACACCGGTGACGCTGTCCTTGACCTGGAACTTCGAGCCGGCGGACCGCGTCACGCCGGCCGCGTCGCGGATCGCGAGCCGGCCGCCGGGACTGGCCAGCAGGCTGATGCCGCCGGCGGTCAGGGTGACGTCACCGGCGGCGGCGAACGCGCGGATCGGGGTCGCCTCGGCGACCAGGACGACGCCGGCCGCGAGCGCCGTCCCGAGGAAGCCCCGGCGGCTGATTGCTGAGGTCATCGACTGCTCCTCACTGATAATGCGTATCTTCAGATCGATGACCGGAACGCTCCCAGTCCGGAACCGCTTCGTCAAGAGGTCATTGCGCGATCGGTGCGAGCTGGGCTAAGGTCGCCGCAGATCGGTTGCAGATAGGCATTATCACCACGGAGGAACGATGGCCCCGAAACCTCGCCGAGTCACCCAGCGCGAGATCGCCGAGCTGGCCGGCGTCAGCCAGACCACCGTGTCGGTGGTGCTGAACGACCGCGACGGCAAGAACGTGCGGATCCCGGACGCCACCCGGGCGCGGGTCAAGCAGGCCATCGAGAAGCTGACGTACGTCGCCGATCCGGCCGCGCGCCGGCTGGCCGGGCTGGACAACGAGATCATCGGCGTCTTCACGTACGAGGCCGCGCTGTCCCCGGAGAGCATGGACTTCTACGGCCCGCTGCTGAACGGGATCGAGCGCGCCGCCGAGCGGATCGGCTGGGACCTGCTGTTCTTCACGTCGTCCCCGGTCGAGAACGGCAACCGCAGCCTGTTCCATCGCAAGACCCGGCTCCGGCTGACCGACGGCTGCGTCCTGCTCGGGCAGCAGATGGTCGCGTCCGAGCTCGAGCGACTGGTCGCGGAGCAGTTCCCGTTCGTCGCGGTCGGGCGTCGGGACGAGACCGCCGCCGCGGTGCCGTACGTCGCCATCGACTACGTCACGCCGACCACGGCGCTGATCGACATGGCCGCGGCCGCCGGACATCAGCAGGCGTTGTACGTGCATCGCGGCCGGGACACGCCCGCGGCGCGGGATCGGCGCGGCGCGGTCGAGTCCGCGTCGGCGGAGGGCCGGCTCGCGTTCCTGCTGGTGGGGGAGGAGCGGATCGCCGAGTTGCCAAGGCTCGCGCAGGCGACCGGCGCGACGGTGATCTTCGCGGAGGACGCGTTCCTGCTCGAGGACGTCGTCCATGCGCTCACAACGGCGGGCGTCTCGGTGCCGGACGAGATCTCGGTGGCGGCGCTCGGCGCGGTCCGCGGGCACAGCATCGAGGGCAAGGCGCTCGCGGGCTTCCACGTGCCGAGGGAACAACTGGCGGCCGAGGCGCTCGACCTGTTGCGGTTGCTGATCGCAACGGATCCGGCCGAGTGGGGCGGGATCGAGATCCGGCGGTTCCTGGTCGCCGAGGTCGAGCCGGGCGAGACGATCGTCGAACGGACCGGCGCATGAGCGAGAAGCTCGGCACCGAGGTCGCGATCATCGGCGGCGGGCTCGGCTCCGTCGCGGCTGCGCTCGCGTTGCTGCAGCGCGGCCGGCGCGTGGTGATGACCGAGGAGTACGACTGGCTCGGTGGGCAGCTGACGTCGCAGGCGGTGCCACCGGACGAGCACATCTGGGTCGAGCAGTTCGGTGTCACCGCCCGGTACCGAGCGCTCCGCGACGGCATCCGCCGCTACTACCGCGACCACTACCCGCTGACCGCCGCCGCGCGCGCCGACCGCGAGCTGAACCCGGGCCGCGGGCGGGTCAGCCGGCTGTGTCACGAGCCACGGGTGGCCGACGCGGTCATCACGGCGATGCTCGCGCCGTACCGGTCGACCGGCCGGCTGACCGTGCTGCAGCCACGGGTGCCGGTCGCGGCCGAGGTGACCGACGGCGTCGTCCGCAGCGTCACGGTCGCGGATCCGCGCACGGGGGCGGAGACCGTGATCTCGGCCGAGTTCGTCCTGGACGGGACCGAGACGGGTGACCTGCTGCCGCTGACCGGTACGGAGTACGTCGTCGGCGCGGAGGCACGCGCCGACACGGGCGAGCCGAGCGCGGCCGAGGTCGCGGATCCGGGCAACGTGCAGTCGATCGCGTGGTGCTTCGTCTTCGACCACGTGGCCGGCCCCCACACGATCCCGCGCCCGGACGACTACGACTTCTGGCGTTCGTTCGAGCTGCCGTTCTGGGGCGCGCCGATGCTGTCGTTCACCGCGCCGAACCCGCGCACCCTCGCGCCGGAAGAGCGGACGATGAACGTCAACCCGGCCGCCGACGTGACCGGCGACCCGCGCTACGACGCGGGCGACATGGACCTGTGGCAGTTCCGCCGGATCGCCGCCCGGCAGAACTTCGCGGACGGCTTTTACGACAGCGACATCGTGCTGGCGAACTGGCCACAGCTGGACTACGTCAGCGGTTCGATCATCGACACCGACGACAAGGCCGTACACCTGCGGGCGGCGAAGGCGCAGTCCCGGGCGTACGTGCACTGGCTGCAGACCGAGGCACCCCGCCCGGACGGCGGCCGCGGCTGGCCCGGACTCCGGCTCCGCGGCGATCTCGTTGGTACGGCCGACGGTTTCGCGCAGGCGCCGTACATCCGGGAGTCGCGCCGGATCAAGGCTCTCACCACGGTCCGCGAACAGGACATCTCGATCAAGGCCCGTGGATACGACGGTCCGGCCCGGTTCGACGGCTCGGTCGGCGTCGGGATGTACCGGATCGACCTGCATCCGTCCACCGGCGGCGACAACTACATCGACGTCGAGTGCGCGCCGTTCGAGATCCCGCTCGGCGCGCTCGTCCCGGTGGCCACCCAGAACCTGGTACCGGCCGCCAAGAACATTGGTACCACCCACATCACCAACGGCGCCTACCGGCTGCATCCGGTCGAGTGGAACATCGGCGAATCGGCCGGCGAACTGGTCGCGTTCTGTCTGGACCAGGGCACGAGCCCGCGGCAGCTCGCCACCGACGAGACCGCGGTCGAGAAGCTCCAGCACAGGCTGATCGACGCCGGCGTCGAACTGCACTGGCCTGAAATCGCCGGCTACTAGCTCTGAAGGGCCATCTCATGATCACTGCAAGGAAGCTGCTCGGCGCGCTCGCGCTGACCACCGCGGCTGGGCTGATCGCCGCGTGCGGCGCATCGGACACCGGGGCGTCGAAGGCCACCGACGTCAAGCTCCGGATGACGGTCTGGACCTCGAACGCGGACCAGCTCAAGCTGTTCGACTCGATCGGTGCCGCGTACCGCGCGGAGCACCCCGAGGTCTCGTCGATCACGTTCGAGAGCCTGCCGTTCGCCGACTACAACACCACGCTGACCACCCAGATCGCCGGCGGCAACGCTCCGGACCTGGCCTGGATGGGTGACCTCTCCAAGGACCTGATCGCCTCCGACGCGCTCGTTGGGCTGACCAACAAGTTCAAGGCGACCGACGGCTGGCAGTACGACGACCTGGCGGAGAGCGCGACCAAGGAGTACAGCCGCGACGGCACGCTGTACGCGTACCCGTTCTCGAACTCGCCGTTCGCGCTGTACGTGAACACCGACCTGCTGGCGAAGGCCGGTCAGAAGATCGACCCGAAGACACTGACCTGGGACCAGGTCGCAGCCGCCGGTGCCGCCGTCCACGCCAAGACCGGCAAGGCCGGCTTCGTGATCCGGGACTTCGACTACAACTCGTGGAACGTACTCGCCACGGTCTGGACCGGGTTCGGCGCGTCCGCGTGGAGTGCGGACGGCAAGAACTGTACGTTCAACAGCCCGGAGATGCAGCGGGCGTTCACGTTCCTGCACGACGCCGCGTTCAAGACCAAGGCGATGCCCGGTCCCGGTACGAAGGCCGACTTCTTCGCCGGTGACGCCGCCTTCACCGTCGCCCAGGTGTCGCGGGCCTCGCTGCTGACCGGATCCTTCAAGTTCGGCATCCACCCCTTGCCGGCAGGCCCGTCCGGGAAGTACGCCGTACTCGGTCAGGCCGGTATCGGCGTACTTGCCTCGGGCAAGCACCAGGACCAGGCGACGGACTTCCTCGCCTACCTGACGAACCCGGCGAACGCGGCCAAGCTCGCGCAGTTCTTCCCGCCGCCGCGGAAGTCGTTGCTCACCGGTGAGAAGCTTGCCGCGAACAACAAGGTGCTGTCCGCCGCGCAGCTGCAGCAGGTCGTGGTCGACCAGTTGCCGGACGCCGTGACGCTGCCCAACCACGCGAGCCCGGCCGAGATCGCCCAGAAGGGCAAGACCGCGCTGGACGCGATGTGGAAGGCCGACGCGGACGTGCCCGCCGTACTGAACTCGGTGTGCTCCGCGATCCAGCCGATCCTGTCCAAGTGACTGGCGAAGTGATGCGTTACTGGACAACGCGCCGGCGCGACGTGCTGACCGGGTACCTGTTCATCGCGCCGCAGCTGATCGGGGTGCTGCTGTTCGTCCTGATCCCGGTCGGGCTGGCGATCTGGTACAGCCTGAACAAGTGGAACGTCTTCACCGGGAAGCAGACCTTCGTCGGGGCGGAGCACTACACCGCCCTGGCGTCGGACCCGCAACTGCCGTCGGTGCTGCTGGCAACGGTCGTGTTCTCGGGCGGCGTGGTGGTGCTGAACATCACGCTCGGCCTGCTGATCGCCGTCCTGCTGAACCGGAGGTTCCGCGGCGCGACGTTCTTCCGCACGCTGTTCTTCTCGCCGGTCGTGGTGTCGGTCGTCGCGTGGACGCTGGTCTGGGGGTTCCTGCTGCAGGACAACGGTGGCATCAACGGCCTGCTGCACGCGGTCGGGATCGACGGACCGAACTGGTTGCAGCACGGTGACACCGCGATGCTGTCGGTGGTCGTCAGCCAGGTCGTCCGCAGCGTCGGCGTCAACATGGTGCTGTTCCTGGCCGCGCTGCAGGGCGTGCCGTCGGAGCTGTACGAGGCGGCCCGGATCGACGGCGCCCGGCCGCGGTCGATCTTCGCCCGGATCACCCTGCCGCTGATCTCGCCGACGGTGCTGCTGACCGCGATCATCACGGTCGTCGGCGCGCTGCAGTCGTTCGCGCAGATTGCCGTACTGACCGGAGGCGGACCCGAGCTGAGCACCACCGTGCTCGTGTACTACGTGTTCCAGCAGGCCTTCAAGTTCAACGACATCGGGTACGGCTCGACGCTCGCGCTGATGCTGCTGAGCTTCGTGATGGTGCTGACGCTGCTGCAGTGGCAGCTGCGCAAGAGATGGGTGTTCCATGAACAGTAAGCTCCGGCGCGCGCTCCTGGTGACAGCGCTCGCCGTCCTCGCCGTCCCGTTCGCGGTGCCGACGATCTGGATGGTGGCCGCGTCGATCAAGCCGCTGCCCGAGATCTTCAAGTCGCCACCGTCGCTGTGGACCGAGCACCCGACGCTGGCGGCGTACGGTGAGGCGTTCACGTTCCAGCCGTTCGCCCGGCAGTACGTGAACAGCGTCTACATCGCCGTACTCGTCACGCTGATCACGCTGCTGGTCTCTAGCATGGCGGGCTACGCGTTCGCCCGGATCCGGTTCCCCGGCGCGAACGCGCTGTTCCTGGTCGTCCTGACCGGGCTGCTGGTGCCGAGCGAGGTGACGATCGTGCCGCTGTTCCAGGTGTTCAAACGCGCCGGGCTGATCAACACGCACTGGCCGCTCATCCTGGTCACCGCCCTGGCCGCACCGTGCGTACTGGCGACCTTCATCATGCGGCAGTTCTTCATCGCGCTGCCCGCGGAGCTCGAGGAAGCCGGCCGCCTGGACGGGCTCGGCCGGCCCGGGCTCTGGTGGCGGATCTGCCTGCCGCTCGCCCGGCCCGCGTTGTCCGCGGTCGCGATCCTGACCTTCCTCGCGTCCTGGAACCTGTACCTGGAACCCACCGTCTACCTGACCTCGCCGGAGTTGTTCACGCTGCCGCAGGCGCTGACCCGCTTCACCGACGCGTACGGGGGCGAGATGTGGAACACCCAGCTCGCCGCCGCCACGATGACCGTACTGCCGGTCCTGATCGTGTTCGTCATCGCCCAGCGGCAGTTCGTCGAGGGCCTGGCGCATTCGGGGCTGAAATGATCTTCGAGGACGACAAGGTGCAGATGCGCGTCCACGACGGCGTCTTCGAGCTGTTCCAGCGCCGGAACGTGATCAGCCCGTACCGGACGCCGCTGGACTGGGTCAGGGTGCAGGCCCAGGTCCGCAAGCGAGGGGCCGTACTGCTGCACTTCTCCTACGCCGACGACCGCGACGCGCCGATCTACGGACGGCTGATGGGCAGTGTGTACTCGCTCGCGACGGTCGAGATCGCGATGGCCGACGAGCCGCGGTACCGCGCGTTCTTCGCCGAGCTGGCCGAGCTGGCGGGCCGTCCGATCCAGTAGCTGCGGGCGCACGGCGTGTCACACCTTGTAGAACCGGTAGCCTAGACGATTGGACTGGCGGACGGCGTGGGTACGGGGACGGATGTTGATTGCGGAGCGGTACCGGTTGGGGACGTCCCTCGGGCGTGGCGGGATGGGGGAGGTCTTCCGTGCCACCGACGAGCTGCTCGGCCGTGAGGTCGCGGTCAAGCTCATGCTCAGGTCCGGCCAGGACCCGGCGGCCGCCGAGCGGTTCCAGCGCGAGGCGCGAGCCGCCGCGCGGCTGAGCGACGCGCACATCGTCGCGGTCTACGACTTCGGGCAGGACGGCGAGAACTTCTACCTGGTGATGGAGCTGGTCGAGGGTCGTTCGGTCGCCCGGGAGGTCGACGACGACGGCCCGCTGCCGTGGCAGCGCGCGGTCGAGATCGTCGAGCAGGCCGCGGCCGGGCTGGCCGTCGCGCACGCCGAGAACGTCGTGCATCGCGACATCAAGCCGAGCAACCTGATGGTGTCCGCGGACGGCGTCGTGAAGGTCGCCGACTTCGGCATCGCGGCGCTGCCGGGCGCCGAGACGCACGAGCTGACGATGACCGGTCAGATCCTCGGCAGCCCGTACTACCTGTCGCCGGAACGCGCCCGCGGTCTGAAGGGCGGTCCCGAGTCGGACGTGTACGCGCTGGGCTGCGTGCTGTACCAGCTGATCACCGGCCGCCCGCCGTTCATGGGTGACCACCCGACCGCGGTGCTGTACCAACACGTCGACGCCGAGCCGGTGCCACCGAGCAGGCTGCGCCCAGAGCTGGCCGGCCCGTTCGAGGGTCTGCTGCTGCGGATGCTCGCCAAGGACCCGGCCGAACGCCCGACTGCCGCGGAACTGACCAACGTCCGCGCAGCCGCCGACCGCCTCAGCACCACGGCACCACTCGTGACCCAGCTGATCGCCGCGCCGGTCCCTGCTCCACTCACAGCACCACTCACGGCCCCGGAACGCCCGGCCCCGAAGTCCAACAAGCCGATCGTCATCACCGCACTGGCTCTGCTGGCCGTCGCCGCCGCGGTGACGACCGGAGTCGTGCTGCACAACACCGGCAACAACACCCCGCCCACGGTCGACATCGGCCCGAAACCAAGTACCTCCGCGACGCCGACCACGACACCTACGACGGAGCCGTCCCACACGACGACGAGCGAGCCGACCCGCCGTACGACGAACACGCCGTCGACCACGCCCTCCACCACCCCGAGCACCACCCCGTCGTCAACGCCGTCGTCAACGCCGTCCACGACCCCGTCGTCAACGCCCTCCACGACCCCGAGCACCACCCCGTCGTCGACGCCGTCCCATACGCCCAGCACCACGCCGCCAACGACAACGTCGACGCCGACCAAGACCTCAACACCACCGTCGAACCCACCGACGCCGTAGCTCAGAGCGGTTCGAGGGTGATGTTGCGCCAGCGGCAGGCAGCGTTCTTGCCCCAGCGCTCCTGGCCGAGGACCGGGTCGTTGTCGTGGACTTCGAAGGCGAGGTGGCCGGTCGGGTTCACGAACCCGGGGGAGTAGCCGGGGGCGACGAGGGTGGCGAGGTCGAGTTCGGCGATCTTGACGTCGTTGATCCAGGTGGTGACGTGGGGCTGGGCGCCGGTGCAGCGGATGCGGAGGGTGTTCCAGTCGCGCCAGCGCCAGGTGTTCAGGAACTCTTCGACGGACGCGGCGTATCGGAGGAGCGCGGCCTGCGCGGGGGTGAAGGGTTCGGCCGAGTTGCCGGGGTCGTCCTCCCGGAGACCGACGGGGTGGCCGTCGGCGTCCAACTGGGCAGTGAGGGCGAACGGTACGGCATGGAAGCTGCCGAGGCCGTTGCCGAAGAAACCGCCGATCGATCCGGAGTGGCGGTGGTCGACGAGAACCTGCAGGCCTTTCCACGAGTCGGCGCTGCGGCGGATCATCACGCCGGTGTCCGCGGGCCAGTCCGGGTTCACGTCGACGGTCAGTTCGAAGTCGCCGTACGGCTCGTCGCTGATCAGGTAACCGCCGTACCCGCTGCCGGCCGGATGTTGCCGGCCGACGATCGCGCCGTCCTCGACCGACCAGGCCGCTGGGTGTTGCGCGGCCTGCTCGGCGTAGTCCGCTGGGAAGTCCTGAACGAGGTCGAGAACCTGCGGTCCGCCGGGGTAGACGGTCCCGTAGCTGCGCGGGATCACCGACCAGCCGGTGAGGTCCTTTCCGTTGAAGAGCTCCATCTCAGAACGTGCCGAGGTGGTCGGCGATCCACTGTGCGGAGAGCTGCGTCGACTCGAGGTTGGTCGGAGCCTCCGGTACGTCGACCTCGACGATCAGCCACCCGTCGAAGGTGTCCGGCAAGGTGCCGATCGCGGCCATCAGGTCGACGTCGCCGCGCCCCGGCTCCGTCCACACGCGGTACTTCGTGACGGTCGCCTCGAAGTACCCGGCGTCCGCCGCCCGCGCCTGTTCGGCCTGCTCGAGGTGTACGTCCTTCAGGTGCACCGCGGCGATCCGGTCCGCATACTCCGCCATCACCACGTGCGGAGTCATCCCCGCCCAAGCCAAATGCCCCGTATCGGGCCCGAACCCCAACACCCCCGCAGGCACCCCGTCCAACACTGCCCGAACCTCCGACTCGACCTCCACCGAACTCCCCACATGCGGATGCAAAGCAGGCCGAACCCCCTCCCCACCCACAGCCTCAGCAACCCGCCCCACCACATCCACCACCTGCTCGAGCTCGCCGGGTGCTCGCCATCCGATGGCTGGGTGGGCGATTCGTTCGGGTGTCAGATTCGTGGCCAGGAACACAACGGTGTTGCCAAGAGCTGCCTGCACCCCGGCGTGACGTTTCGCCGACTCGACGACGTCGGCCGCTTGTAGATCCGCGGAGAAGTACCCAGGCGCCGGCTCGAGCCCATACTCCGCCAGCAACGCACGATAGGAAACCGCATCGACCCCCGCCGGCGGATCCGCATGAATACCTTTGAACGGCGTACGAGCAATCTCGGCGAACGCCCTCCGAAGAACGGGAACACTGAGGTCGAAACCATCAGGAGTAAGCACCCACGGCAACGGATTCAAACCAACACGCATCAGAGATCCTTTCTCAGCGCCCGGCAAGGGACCCACCGATCCCACCGACGCTGAAGTACTTGTTGAGAAACGCGAAGATGACAGCCGGCGGCAGCAGCATCACCACGGACACCGCCATCACCGACCCCCAGTCGGTGGCGTTCTGCTGGAAGAACGTCTGCAACCCGATCGGCAACGTGAAGATCACGCTGGACCGCAGGAACACCAACGCGACGAGATAGTCGTTCCAGGCAAGGAGAAACGCGAAGATCGCAGTGGAGAGAATCCCCGGCAGCGAGTTCCGCAACACGATCCGGGTGAACGACCCGAACACCGAGCACCCGTCCACCCAGGCGGCTTCCTCCAGCGCGTGCGGGATCGAGTCGAAGTACGCCGCCATCATCCAGGTAGCGACCGACAACGTACTCCCGACGTACACGATCACGAGCCCGATCAGGTTGTCCGCCAACCCGATCCGCGCGAACAACACGAACAACGGAATGATCGCAGTGATCACCGGCAACGACTGGATCACGAACAACAGCAACGAGAACCCGGTGACCGCCTTGCTCCGGCCGCGGGACAATACGTACCCAGCTGGTGCAGCGACCACCACAGACACCACGACGGTCGTCAGCGTCACCCCGAGGCTGTTGCCGAGCCACAGCGCCACATCCGTACTCGTGAAGATGTAGCGGAAGTTCTCAAACGTCAGTGCCCCACTCGCGCTGCTCGTCGTACTGGGCCGAATCGCCAGCAGTACGGTCGCGAGCACGGGGATCAGCACGATCACGGTGATCACAACCAACGCACTGAACCGCCACCACTGGCCACGGGCCGCTGGCTCGCTCACCGTTGTCATGCGATGTCCACCTTCCGGATCTGCCGGTACAGCGTGGTCGAGATCACGACGAGTACGAGTGTCATCAGGAACGCGATCGCTACACCGGGCCCGGTCTGCAGGTCCTGGAAGACGCTGCGATATGCGAGCACCACTAGCGACGACGTCGCGTCCACCGGACCACCTGCGGTCAGCAGGTAGATCGTGGGGAAGTCGTTCACGCAGAAGATCGTCATCAGGATCCAGCTGATGTACGTCGACCGCGAGATCAGCGGCAACGTGATGTGTACGAACTGTTGCCACCGGCCCGCACCGTCGATCCCCGCGGCCTCGTACACGGTGTGGTCGACCGCAGCCAGCGCGGCCGACGTCATCAGCATCATGAACGGGAAGCTCACCCACACCTTGAACACGCAGACCGTGACCGCCGCGAGGACCGGGTCCGCGAGGATCTGCACGTCGCCGAGCCCGAGCTTCGCCGCGAGCGCCGGTACCGGGCTGGTCGGCGTACTGACGAGCCAGTTCCAGGCGGTCGACGACACGACGATCGGCACTACCCACGGAAGCATCAGCAGTACCTTGAACACGGACCGCCCCGGGATCTTCGTCCGGAGCAGCAGTGCGAGTCCCATGCCGACCAGCCAGCTCCCGAACACGCCGACCACGGTGAAGATCAGCGTGAACCGCGCCGCCTTCCAGAACCGCGGGCTGCCCAGCACGTCGGTGTAGTTGGCGAGGCCAACGAACTTTCCGGTCACGATCAGCGTGCCGTCGTGGATCGACTGCGACGCGGCCACCACCAGCGGGTACGCGTTGATCAGGACGACCAGCACGATCGCGGGTGCGACCAACAGAACCATCGTGAGGGCGCGCCGGTTGAGCCGTCGCGGCCCGGCCACAGTGCGGGCCGCCGGAAGCGTCGCGCTCTGCGTGGCCATCAACGCTTCACAATCGACTCGAGTCCCTGCTGCAGGGTGGTCAGCGCCGCCTTCGGGTCGGTCTTGCCCTGCAGCATCGCTTGGGCGAACTGCGCGAGCGGCTGCCCGCCGTCGACGGCTGCCAGCGCGGCGAACGACTGGGTCTTCTTGGCGGCGTACGTCTTGCAGACCGGCATCCACTTGTCGACGATCTTGACCTGGTTCGGGTCCTTCGCGTAGTAGTCCGCCGACGCGATCGACTTCAGCACCGGCACCGAGACGCCGACCGGGTTCTGCCAGTAGGTGTGGATCTGGCCGAGGTAGTACTTGAGGAACGCCTCCGACGCCTCCTGCGACGGCGTGTTCGTGTACATCATCAGGTTGTTGACGAAGAACAGCCCGGCGACGGCCCCGGACGGACTCTTCAACGGGTCCATCACGTGCAGGCTCTTGCCGACCTTCACCGCCCTCGCCGCCAGGCCCGGCGTGTGGATCCCGATGCCCGCCTTGCTGTTGTTCCACTGCGACGAGAGGTTGTCGATCGTGTACGAGACGGTGCCCTTGTCGATGATGCCCTCGTTCGCGAGCTCCCGGACGAACGTCATCGCCTGGATGTTCGCGTCCGTCACGCAGTCCGGCTTGCCGTCGGGGTCGAACAGGCCGCCGCCGTTGTTGACCATCATCGCAACCATCGTGTGCGCGCCCAGGTTGTTGTCGGCGCCGGATCCGGTCGCGAAACCGGACACGCCGATCTTCTTCAGCGCCTGCCCGGCGGTCAGGAGCTCGTCCCACGTGGTCGGTACCTTCGCACCGGCCTGGTCGAGCAGCGCCTGGTTGTACCAGAACGGCCGGACGTCGGTCTGCCACGGTACGGCGACGTACCCCTTGTCGGTCTTCATCGTGTCGATGACGCCGGGCAGGAAGTCGTCGTACGTGCCGTCCTTCTTCAGTGTCTCGATGAAGTTGTCGGCGTACGCGATCTGGCCCTGGTCGGCGAACTGGAAGGCCTGGAAGCCCGCGCCGGAGCTGACGGCCGGCCCGGTCTTCGACGCGATCGCCGATGAGAACGTCTGGTAGAAGCCGTTCCACTGGATGATCTGGTACGTCGCCTTGCCCTGGCCGCTGCCCGGCTGGTAGTCCCCGATGATCTTCTTGCCGAGGTCGTTGTACTGTGGCGTTCCCCACGGCATGTCCCAGAACTTCAGGTCGCCACCGCCACCGCTCTTGCTCGCCCCGCTGCTGCCGGACACGTTGCACGCGGCCACCGCCGGGGCGGCGATCGCCGCACCTGCCAGCCCCAGGAATCCTCGACGCGTCACTGCTCTGTTCATGGACTGCACTCCTCCCGCGATCACGGCGACCGCTGCCGGTCGATCGCGTCGGTCGATCAGCGGTCAGGCGGGCGCCTGAACCGCAGGGTGGTCCCCGAGGGCGGCCGTCGTCAGGGCGACGTCGGCCTGTAGGCGGCGCAGCTCGGCCAGTGCTTCGGCCGGTCCGGTCGCGTGCAGCTCGCGCAGACTCGCGCGATGGGCGGATTCGTACTGCGTGGGTTCGAGTACGGCGCCGTCCGGGCCGACCGTCGTCAGTCGCGCGGGTCGGGCCGTCTCGCTGGACGGGAGCACCAGTTCGACGCTGCCGTCCGGCGTCAGTTGCCGCAGGGTGGCCGACGCGGGAAGTCCCGACGTACGGACGATGCTCAGGTCGACCGTGACCTCGGCCTCGGTCCGGCCGGTTGCGTAGAGGGCGTGGTCGGAGACGTGCTGGACGTCAAGCGTCGTCATCGGCGCGACTGCGGCGCGGATCAGCATGACCTGGTGCAGTAGTTCGGTCGCGAGGTCGGCGTCCGGGTGTGCGAGGACTCGGCATTCGATGCGGGACGTGCTCCGCTTGAAGGCGTTGTTGATCGCGGGGTTCTTCGCCCAGGGGGAGTCGACGACCACAGGCGGAAGGTTGTCGACGATCTTGAAGTCGACAGGCGCCGGGTGAACGAGGAGGATCCCGCGCGGGCGGGAGCGCAGTACCCGCTCGAGCTCGGCCGGCCAATTGGCGTCGCCGTCGACGAACGTGACCGAGCCAGGATCCAGGAAGGTCGTCGGCAGTGTCGCGAGCGCAGCACGTGCCGACGAGCTCGCGGTCATGCGGCCACCTCCGTCTTGCGTACGGAGTCGGCGGCGGCGTCGGCTACTGCCAGTGCGAAGCGGACGTCGTCGACCAGTTCTTCGATCTTTGGTGGAGCTGTCTCACCGCGGACGACCGCAGCCAGCTCCCGCCACTCGGCCTCGTACCCGTTGCATGCCGTCGGACCGAACACCCGCGCCTCGCCACCACCGCTGAGTGTGCTCACGGCTGATCCTGCATGCACGTACGAGGGCGTGAACTCGACCTGCAGCACCTGGTCGTCCGCGTACGCCTCCAGCACCCAGTCGGGCTCCCACGTCTGCGACAACACCGCATGCAGCTCGACAACCTTGCCGCTGGCAACGAAAACGATCCGGTAGCCGTACGGCTCGAGCACGCGTGCGTCGACGATCCGCAGGTCGTCGTACCGGGGGAGCAGGCTGCGAATCAGCGGAAGATCGTGGATCGTCAGCCCCATCACCAGGGCATGCAACAGCCCCGCCACCATCTCTGGATCCGACCGGTCGACCGACGGAAGCGCCGGACGCGACAGGACTTCGGTGGCGAGGTCCTCGAACCGCGCGTTCGGCGGCAGCACGATCGACGACCGGATGGTGTGACTGCGCGCCGGCAGGTCGCCCCACGCAGCCTGCGCCGCGCGCCATCCCGGATCGAAGGTGTGCATCGCGCCGACCAGGATCGGTACGCCGGTCTCCGCGGAGACGGCCGCGATCGCGTCGGCTTCGGCCACCGACATGACGAGCGGCTTCTCGCACAGCACGGCCCGCTTGCCCGCCCGGCAGGCCGCGATCACCTGCTCGGCGTGGAAACGATGCGGACTGCACACGACCACGACGTCGACGTGCGGATCGTCCAGGAGTACGTCGATCGAGGTCGAATGGGATGCGCCGAGCCGGCCGGCGACCGTCGCGGCGACGGCCGGGTCGACGTCGGTCACGTGCCGGACGGTGAACTCGCCGCCCAGCCGGGCAACGGTCGGCAGGTGGATCGCCTGGGTCACCGGTCCGGCGCCGGCGAACCCGATCCCGAGAGTGGACTGCATACGCGGCTCCTCAGCAGAGAGCGAAACCCGATCAGTCGTTCAGATTTCGGCAAACGTAAACGCCTGGTAAGGTTTCGTCAATACCGTGGCACCGGAAGCCGGGAGGGCACGTGGCGAACGAGGCAACGTCGATGGTCCGCGGGCCTTACCGCAAAGGCGTTCAGCGGCGGGAGCGGATCGTCCGGAGCGCGTCCGACGTCTTCGGTGAGCTCGGCTACCTCGGCGGCTCGCTGCGCGCGATCGCCGACCGGGTCGGCGCGTCACCCGCGACCCTGATCCAGTACTTCGGCAGCAAAGAGGGACTGCTGACGGCCGTCCTCGAGGACTGGACCGCGCAGACCAAACGCTCGTCGATGCCGGAGGACGTCCGCGGGCTCGCGTACTTCCGGCAACTGCGCGCGTTGATGGAGTTCCATGTCGAGCACCGCGGCCTGCTGGAGCTGTTCATCACGATGGCGGCCGAGGCGACCAACCCGGGTCACCCGGCCCGCGACTTCATCCAGCAGCGCTACGCGAACGGCCGCGAACTCTGGAGCGCGAAGCTCCGCGAGGCGGTCGACGACGGCGAGATCGCACCCCTCACCGACGCCCAGATCGAAGCCGAGATCCGCACCCTCGTGGCCGTCCTCGACGGCCTCGAACTCCAGTGGTTACTGGGCGCCGACATCGACCTCCCCGACCTGGTCGCGACGTACATCGACCAGTCGATCGTTCGCTGGAGTGCTTGAGACAGGTTGAGGGCCTTGCATCTAGGCTTCCGCTCCACGTCGCCGTGGAGGACCGCGACCGAGCGATGCCAGCGCCGCGGACCCTGCGGATGGTCGTCGCGATGTTCGTCGGCCGGCTGCCCAACGGCATGTTCCCGTTGGGCAGAGGGGTGCCGGGTTGGGGAGGATTTACCGCCCGATCCGGGACAAGATCCTCCCCAGGGCGGTCAGTTCCGCGACTGGATGCACGACTAGGACAGGCCGGTGCCGACGGCGAGGCCGATGGTGAAGGTTACTGCGGCGGAGAGGCCGCCGAGGAGGAGTTGGCGGCCGCCGCCGTACCACAAGGGACGGGCAGTGATCTTGCCGACGATGCCGCCGGTGAGGACCAGGCCGAGGGCGCTGAGCAGCAGTGCGGGGAGGATGCTCGTCGCGCCGATCACGAACGGGAGCAGCGGGATCAGGGCGCCGACGGCGAAGGCGGCGAACGACGAGCCGGCCGCGACCCAGGGTGACGGCAGGTCGTTGGGGTCGACGCCGAGTTCCTCGCGGACGTGGACCTCGAGTGCGACCTCGGGGTTCGCGGTGAGCTCGCGGGCGACCTCGGCGGCCAGTTCGGGACGCAAGCCCTTTGCTTCGTACATGAGGGCGAGCTCGCGCTCCTCCTCGGCCGGGTGGATCTGCAGTTCGCGTTTCTCCACGGCGATCTCGGCCTGCATCAGCTCGGTCTGCGACGAGACCGAGGTGAACTCGCCGGACGCCATCGAACACGCGCCCGCGACCAGGCCGGCCAGTCCGGTCATCAGTACGACCTTGCCGGTCGCGCCGCCGCCGACCACACCGGCCACCAGTGCGAAGTTCGACACCAGTCCGTCCATCACCCCGAACGTTGCCGGCCGCAACCATCCGCCGGTGACGTCGCGATGCGAGTGGTGGATCTCGGGTTCCGCGAGCTGCGCGGTCATCGGGCCGTCCTCTCCGCAACCAAGGTGAGCGTAACCTCAGTTAAAACGCATCATCTGTTACACCAGCGTAGGCAGCGAAAGCGCGCCGAAGCAACGAAGGTGAGCCGAACCTGAGTGGACGCCGAGCACCTGCCCGGGACGGGGCAGGTCAGCGATGGTGGGCGACCAGTTCGTGGGCGTGGCCGGCTTCGGTGGCGAGGGGTTCGGTGTGGATCGTCGCGGAGGTGAGGCGCCGGACGCCGTGGATCAGTTCGTGCTCGACCTGGTGGCTGAGGCGGTGCGCGTCGACGAGCGAGGTGTTCGTGTCGACGGTGATCCGGGCCTCGGCGCGCAGGCTGTGCCCGAGCCAGCGGAGCTGGACGCCCTGGACGTCCAGTACGCCCGGCGTCGCGCGGATGACCTGCTCGGCCTGGTCGACGAGTGCCGGGTCGACCGCGTCCATCAACCGGCGATACACCTCGCGGGCCGCGTCGCGCAGCACGAACAGGATCGCGACCGTGATCAGCAGACCGACGATCGGGTCCGCGAGCCGGAACCCGAGCCACGCGCCGACCGCGCTCAGCACGACAGCCAGGCTGGTGAAGCCGTCGGTACGGGCGTGCAGTCCGTCGGCGACCAGTGCGGCCGATCCGATCCGCTTGCCGGTGCGGATCCGGTACTGCGCGACGATCTCGTTGCCGAGGAACCCGACCACGCCGGCGACGATCAGTACGCCGACATGCTTGACGTCGGCCGGGTGGATGAAGCGCATGATCGCCTCGTACCCGGCGTACGCCGACGACAGCGCGATCAGTACCACGACGACGATGCCGGCCAGGTCCTCGGCGCGGCCGAAGCCGTACGTGTAGCTGCGCGTCGCGAGCCGGCGACCGACGACGAACGCGATCGCGAGCGGGACCGCGGTGAGGGCGTCGGCGTAGTTGTGCAGGGTGTCGCCGAGCAGCGCGACCGAGTTCGTGTAGATCACGATCACGGTCTGGATCAGCGCGGTCAGGATCAGCCCGGCGAAGCTGATCTTCAGACAGCGCATCCCCTCCGCGCTCGCCTCAAGCGCGGAGTCGACCTTGTCCACGCTGTCATGCGAGTGCGGCACGAACAGCTCCTTAACCTTCCCCAACAGGCCGCGGTCATGCCCGTGCCCATGCCCGTGCCCATGCCCGTGCCCATGCCCGTGCCCGGTGCCGCTCATCAGTTCGTCCTCCGGTGGTGTTCTGGAACGCCTCCGCTGGAGTGTTCGGCGTGATAGATCGCGTCCTCGACCAGCTGACTGGCGTGCGAGTTCTCGATCCGATAGAAGACCTGGTTGCCCTGCTTGCGCGTCCGCACCAGCCGCGCCATCCGGAGCTTGGCCAGATGCTGCGACACCCCCGCGGGTGACTTCCCGACCGCCTCGGCCAGTTCGTTCACCGGCCGCTCACCGTCGAGCAGCGCCCAGAGCAACCGCACCCGGGTGGCATCCGACAACATCCGGAACACCTCGACGGCGAGCGCCACGTGTTCCTCACCCGGATCCCGGCGCGGTTTCTTAGTATCTGCGCGCATACGTAGATACTAGACAACAAGAACGGCCCCATCCAGCTGGATGGGGCCGTGGAAGGTGCGGCTACGGCTTGCGGCCGACGCCTACCCAGAGGCTGCACATGATGTCGGTGAATTCGCCGCGGTCTACGTACGCCTGGGTCTCGTCGTCCGGGTACCAGCGGAAGGGGGAGACCACGCCGGGGTCGATGAGCTCGGTGCCGTCGAAGAAGCGGGTGACCTCTTCCTTGCTGCGGACCTGGGCCTCGCCGCCGTCGGCCTTGTAGACGACCATCGCGCGCTCCCACAGCTCCGGCGCGAAGTCCGGCGTGCAGTGCGAGAAGATCAGCAGCGAACCCGGGGCGAGCGGCTCGACCAGCTGGCGGACCAGGTCGTACGGCTGCAGGTGGTCCGGCAGGTAGTGGAAGACGCCGACGATGCTGAGCGCGACCGGCTTGCCGAAGTCGATCAGTTCCTTGACCTCGTCGGAGCCGAGGATCGCCTGCGGGTCGGTGACGTCGGCCTCGAGGTAGGCCGTCTTGCCTTCCGGCGTGCTGACCAGCAGCGCGCGCGAGTGCGCGAGCACGATCGGGTCGTTGTCGGCGTACACCACGTGCGCCGCCGGGATGATCTTCTGGACCACTTCGTGCAGGTTCGGCTCGGTCGGGATGCCGGTGCCGATGTCGAGGAACTGCGTGATGCCCTGGTCCGCGGCGTACTTCGCAGCCCGGTGCATCCACATCCGGTTCGACAGGGCGGCGGTGCGGAAGCCAGGGAACGCCTTGAGCAGGTGCTCGGCAGCCTGCCGGTCGACCTCGAAGTTGTCCTTGCCGCCGAGGAAGTAGTCGTACACCCGGGCAGGGTGCGGCCGGTCCAGGTTCAGCTTCTCGTACATTCCCTGGTCGGCGTCCTGCGATTCAGCCATCAATATCCATTCGTGCTGCGGGTTCGGTACCGAGGTTTCATCGTAACCGGCGCGCAACAGACTGTGACACCGGCACCTCGACCCTACCCCTGCCGGGCGTCACTCACACCGGCTGCGGCGCGCCCCGGGACGGCTTTAACGGAGCCTTGAAGTCCGAGCCTTTCGGTAGGGACCTGTTCGATCCGGGTCCAGCCCTTCCAGCCGCGTTCTTCCATGATCTCGAGGAGCCGCGCGGCCTCGGGCGCGGACTCGATCATCACCGAGTCCAGCAGCTCGACAAGCTTCTCGTCGAACGGGTCGACACCCAGCTGACCGGCCTCGTAGGCACGGGTGTAGATGCGTTCCAGGAGGTCGGCGATCTCGTACAGCAACTCCTCGCCGTTGGGGTGGTCGACCGCCTCGCTCACCAGGCTGTACAGCTTCCGCGCGTCGGGATCGTCCAGCTCCTTGTGCTTCGCGGCGATGATGACGTCGATCAGCTCGGGTACCTGCGCGGCGATCATGATCCACGCATCGCGCTCCATCTCGATGTACCGCTCGCTGACGCCGTGCGCGCGGAGCAGGTCGAGATAGCCCAGGACGCTCGGCGGCAGTGCCAGGTGGTCGCCGGCCGCGAGCCGCGCGAGCCGCCGGCGGCTGTCCTGCAGCCGCCGGATCTCCGCGCGCAACTCCTTGTCGATCGCCTGTACGCCGTCCGAGAACTCGGCCGGTGCCGCGTCGAGCAGCTCCTGCACCCGGGCCAGCGGTACGCCCGCGTCGGCCAGCGTGTGAATCCGGATCAGCCGGACGACAGCGGCCGAGCCGTACGACCGGTAGCCGGAACGGTCCCGTCCGGGCTCCGGCAGCAGCCCGATCTTGTGGTAATGCCGTACGGCCCGCACCGTCACACCGGCGTACGCCGCCAGCTGGCTGATGGTGAGCATGTACCCAAGCCTGCCTCAGGCGGACTTCCGGCGATAGGCGACGATCGAGAGCGCGTACGCGACGACGAGCACGCCGACGCACCAGGCCAGCGCCGTCCAGATGTCGTTGCCGACCGGCTGCTCGGCGAACAGCGCCCGGATCGTGTTGACGATCGACGTGACCGGCTGGTGCTCCGCGAACCACCGTACCGGCCCCGGCATCGTCTGGGTCGGCACGAACGCCGAACTCACGAACGGCAGGAAAATCAGCGGGTACGCGAACGCGCCCGCGCTCTCCACCGAGTTGGCGGTCAGGCCAGGGATCACGGCCAGCCAGGTCAGCGCCAGCGTCGACAGCAGCAGGATGCCGGTCACCGCGAGCCACGCCAGTACGCCCGCGCTGGAGCGGAAGCCCATCAGCAGCGCGACCCCGACGACGATGACGAGCGCGATCAGGTTGGCGACCATCGACGTGACGACATGCGCCCAGAGCAGGCCCGACCGGGCGATCGGCATCGACTGGAACCGTTCGAGGATCCCGCTCTTCAGGTCCATGAACAGCCGGAACGCGGTGTAGGAGATGCCGGACGCGATCGTGATCAGCAGGATCCCGGGCAGCATGAAGTTGATGTACTTCGTCCCGGTCGAGATCGCCCCGCCGAACACGTACACGAACATCAGCATCAGCGCGACCGGCGTCAGTACGGTCGTGATGATCGTGTCCAGACTGCGGGTGATGTGCCGCAACGTCCGCACCGTGAGGGCGAAGGTGTCGCTGAAGAAGTACGCGTTCATCGGTGGTCTCCAATGATGGCCAGGAAGATCTCCTCGAGGGTCGGTTGCTTCTCGACGTACTCGACCTGGGCGGGCGGGAAGAGTTGCTTGAGTTCGGCGAGGGTGCCGTTGGCGATGATCCGGCCCTGGTGCAGGATCGCGATCCGGTCCGCGAGCTGCTCGGCCTCGTCCAGGTACTGGGTGGTCAGCAGCACGGTCGTACCGGAACCGGCGAGCTCCTTGACCATCGTCCACACCTCGATCCGCGCCTCCGGGTCGAGACCCGCGGTCGGTTCGTCGAGGAAGATCACCGGCGAGTCCCCGATCAGGCTCATCGCGATGTCGAGCCGGCGCCGCATCCCACCGGAGTACGTCCCGACTTTCCGCGCGCCGGCCTCCGTCAGCGAGAACCGTTCGAGCAGGTCGTCCGCGATCGCCCCGGGGTTCCCGAGGTGCCGCAGCTTGGCGACGAGGACCAGGTTCTCCCGTCCGGTGAGGATCTCGTCGACGGCCGCGAACTGACCGGTCAGACTGATCGACTTCCGTACGTCCGCTGCCTGCGTCGCGACGTCGAACCCGTTCACGGCAGCCGTTCCCGCGTCAGCCTTCAGCAGCGTCGCGAGGATCCGGATCGTGGTCGTCTTGCCGGCCCCGTTCGACCCGAGCAAAGCGAAGATGCTCCCTGGTGCCACGGCGAAATCGACCCCACGCAGCACCTCCTGTTTCCCGTACGACTTCTGCAGTCCTTGCACCTGGATTGCGCTCATGCCGACCAGGATGAAGGGTTGACCCTGCGTCAAGGTCAAGCCGCACGACCTCTTGAGCGGCCCGCCAGACCCAACTACGCTCTGTAGGCGTCTGATCACCTCTGCGGGCGGGGCGTGGGATCGTGGCGAAACGACGGAGGGGCACCAGGGTCGGGGAGCTGCTGATCTTGTTGTGGATCGGGGCGCTGGTGTGGCTCGGTTACCCGCCGCGTCAGCATCCGATGGCCTGGATCGTCGTGGTGCCGGTGGTTGCGGTGGTCTGGGCTGTGCTCCTGGGGGTGCGCGGGAGGCTACGTGGCCGGAGCGTGGGGCGGCATTCCCGGATCGGTTGAGCGTTTCGATCAACGGGTCGCGACGGGGGATCAAGCGGGGGGCGGGTTCTGCCTACAGGGTTGAAGCGTGACTTCTACTGATGAATCTCAGCGACTGGGGACTTCCTTCGCTTCCCTGATCGCTCTTGATCTGGGGATCTGTCTGCTGGTGGCGAGCGAGTTCCTGCCGGCCAGTGTGTTGCCGCGGATGGCTGCTGACCTGGGAGTGTCCGAAGGGACCGCCGGGTTGGCGGTTGCGGCGACCGCGATCGCGGGCGCGGTGACGGCGCCTTCGATCGCGATGGTGTTGCCCAAGGCGGACCGGCGACTGGTGCTGATCGGGCTGCTGCTGGTCGCTGCGGTTTCCGATCTCGCGGTGGCGCTCGCGCCCGGGTTCGCGGTCGTGTTGTTGAGCCGGTTGATCCTCGGCGTCGCGATCGCCGGGTACTGGTCGTTCGCGTTCGTCGCCGGGGTGCATGCGTTGCCCGGCCGGGAGCGGCTGGTGTCGACGAGTCTGTCGGTCGGCGTCAGCGTCGCGACGATCGTCGCCGTACCGCTCGCGTCGATCGGTGCGGACACCGCCGGCTGGCGGGTGGTGTTCGGCGTGGCCGCCGGGTTCACCTTGATTAGCTTGGCGTTTCTCGTACTGGTGTTCCCGCCGGTTCCGGCGCATCCGGCCGCCGGGTTGGTGATGATGCGGAGTGCGCTGCGCAATCCGTTGCTGATCGCGGGCCTGGTGATGATCGTGCTGGGTGTACTCGGGAACTTCGTCGCCTACCCATACATCCGCTTGGCGATCATGCGGGTCGCGCCAGGGGATTCGGCCTGGTTGTTGTTCGCGTGGGGTCTCGGCGGACTGGTCGGCAACCTTACGGCTGGTGCGTTGGCCACGCGCCTGCGGCTCGCGTCCGCGGTCGCCCCGCTGTTGCTGGCGGTCAGCCTCGCGGTGACGGCGTACGCGGCCGGAGTCCCGATGCTCGCGGCCGGCGTGATCGTCTGGGGGCTGGCGTTCAGCATGATGCCGGTGGTGACGCAGTTGTGGGTCGCGACGGCGGAGCCCGAGCGGATCGAGTCCGCGATGAGCCTGCAGGTGACCGCGTTCCAGGCGGCGATCACCGTGGGTTCAGCGGTCGGCGGCGCGTTCGTGGACGGTCACGGTGTCGCGGCGACGCTGGCGCTGGGCGCGGTCTGCGCGGTACTCAGCGGGATCGGGTTCGCCGTACTGCGTCCCTCCCGAAGTCCTTCCTGAAGTACGGCGGTCCGCCAGGATTGTGGGGATGACCCATGATCGGCGGCGAACGCCCGGCTGAACGCGGCGATCGAGCCGTAGCCACAGCGGGCCGCCACCGCCTCGACCGGAAGCCCTGGCTCGGAAAGGAGGCGCCGGGCCTCGCCCATCCGTACCTCGCGCAGCATCCGGACCGGGCTGCGGCCGAGCGCCTTCTGGAACCGCGCGCTGAGGGCCGACCGGGAGAGGTGGACCAGACTCGCGAGCGACTCCACGCTCCACTTCTGGGCGGGGTCGGCAACGACCGCGTCGAGTACGCGTGCCACGAGCGGATCGCGTTCGTCGCCGGACGGGCCCTGGTCGTCGAGCCAGGAGTCCGTCATCGCGGCGCCGATCAGCGTGCCGTATCCCTCGGCGAAGAGCGAGGCCCGGCACGCGCCGTCCATCGGACAGCTCCGCACCAGGTCGGCGACGCCGGGGTGCCGGCCTGCGAAGCCGCGGATCACCAGTGGACTCGGCAAGGCATCGGCCGCAACCACGACGCGCAGGTCGCCGATCGCCAGGTCCGCATCGCCGTCCACCGCGAACGCGGTCCGCGCGTCGACCCACACCGCGTCGCCTTCGCCGAGGGACGTGACACCGCTCGCGGTCTCGAGGTACGCCGTACCGCCGAGCACCAGGAACCACACCGGACCGGGCGCGCCCAGCGGCTCGCTTCCGGTGAGCGTGCGGTGGTGCAGTCCACCGAGGTCGTACCGAGCCGTCGTCCGTCGAGAGGCAGCCATGAACGTCAGAACAGCACGAATCGATCGCTCTATTCCCGGGTCCTTCGTTACCCTCGGATCATGGTGCCCGTCGTGAAGTGTCCGCACTGCGGCCAGAAGAACCGGGTTGCGTCCGGTGGATCCGGTAAGCCTGTGTGCGGGAAGTGCGGGAAGGCGCTGCCGTGGATCGTCGACGGCGGCGACTCGGACTTCTTCGAGGTGGTCGAGTCGTCGACCACACCCGTACTGGTTGACGTGTGGGCGCCGTGGTGCGGGCCGTGCCGGATGGTCAGCCCGGTGCTGGAGAAGCTCGCCGCCGAGAAGGCGGGGGAGCTGAAGCTGGTGAAGATCAACGCCGACGAGGCACCGGACCTGTCCCGCCGCTTCGACATCCGATCCATCCCGACGCTGATGGTGTTCCGCTCCGGCCGCCCGGTCGCGACCTACACCGGAGCCGCACCGGCCACGGTCCTCCGGCCGTGGCTGGAAAAGGCCCTGAAGTGATGAGGCTATAAGTCGGCGTGCTTCTGGACCTTCTTCTCGAGGTCGTCCTTGGGGAGGTTCGAGGTGTTGGGGATGTCGGCGTTCCTGGCCTGCTGGGAGAGTTCGTCGCGGGTCAGGTCGCCCGGCTGCTCGCCGAGGTGCTGTTTGCGGCTGGCGGCGAACGCGTCGCCGAGTTCGGCGCGGCGCTGCTCCGAGAGGTTGGAGCGCATGCCGGGCAGGACCTTCGTCTCCTCTTCCTCGACGTGATGGGTGACCGCGTCGACGAGGTTCTGGAGGACTTTCTCGAAGTCCGGTGACGACGGGTCGGTGGCGGCCAGTTTCGCGAGCAGCTGGTCGGCCTCGATGTGCTCCTGCTGGCTGTGCGAGACCTCCTCCTTCTCGCCGGCCTCCGCGGCGGCGACCGGGTACACCTCGGCCTCCTCCGCGCGGCTGTGCGCGGTCAGCAGGGTGGTCAGCACCGGGAGCAGGTTCGGGCGCTTGTCCGGCTCGTTCCTGAGCTCGTCGAACAGCCGCTCCACTTCGCGGTGGTCCTGCAGGATCAGGTCGACAACGTCCACACTCATGAGGGCTCCTTCTCGAGCATCGTCTTGATGGTGGTCAGGGTCCGTTCGAGTTCCTCGTCCACACCGGTGGGCTCGGTGGTGTGCACCCGGACGGTCAGCGTCGAGGTGCCGTCGGCAACGAAATCGACGACCAGCTCACCGCCGTACCGGTGCGCTCCGTCCATGCCCCAGCGCAGCGTGCGGTCCTCGTCGAGCAGTTCGATCCAGCCCTCGCGGTGGCCGCCGCCGACCGTCACGTCGACGTCCTCGCGAACCGCCTGGTGCGGCCGCCGCGCCTCGGCGCCCTGCGCCGTGACCGGGACGTCGGTGGGATGCAGCGACGTCAGCCAGGGAATGTACGTCGGCAGTTTCCCGAGATCGGACAACCGCTCGAACACGATGTTCGGCGCCACGTCGACCATGATCGACGCTTCGTGCTCACCCATGGGACTACTCCTTCCGCAGTCGCAGTTCGGGCAGTACCTCGGTCCGGTAGAGGTTCATCATGTCGACGCTGTACGGCCCGATGTTCGCGACGTACACCTCGTCGAACCCGGCGTCGGCGTACGGCGTGAACGCCTCCACGTGCGCCTTCGTGTCGGGGCCGCAGGCAACCGATTTCGCGGTGGACTCCTTCGTCACCAGCTGCGACGCCTGCTCGAAGTGCCGTGGCGACGGCAGCACCTGGGCGAGTTCGCCGGGCAGGCCGGCGTTGGCCCAGATCCGATGCGCCTGCTCGGCACCTTCCTCCGCGGTCGGTGCGTAGCTGACCTTGAAGCCCGCCTGCGCGGGCTTGTCGCCGCCGCCGTGATCGCGGAACCGGCGGAGCAGGTCGGCGTCGGGCGACGTGGTCAGGTACCCGTCTCCGATCCGCGCCGCGACATCGGTTGCCTCCGGCCCGAATCCGGAGACGTAGATCGGCAGCGGCTCGTCCGGGCGGGTGTAGATCCGCGCGGTGTCGACGGTGTAGTGCTTGCCGTGGTGGTTCACGAACCCGTCCTCGGTCCACAGCCGCCGCATGATCTCGACTGCTTCCTCGAGCATCTCCAGCCGTACGTCGACGCTCGGCCAGCCGGACCCGAGGACATGCTCGTTCAACGCCTCGCCGGTCCCGACACCGAGCCGGAACCTCCCGTTCAGCAGCACCGCGCTGGTGGCCGCCGCCTGCGCGATCACCGCCGGATGGATCCGCACCGTCGGACAGGTGACCGCGGTCGTGATCGGCAACTCGCAGACCTGGGAGATCGCGCCGATCGTCGACCAGACGAACGCGCTCTGGCCCTGTTCGTCGTTCCACGGATGGAAGTGGTCGCTGATCCACAGCCCGTCGAACCCGGCGTCCTCGGCCATCCGGGCCTGTTCGATCAGTTCGGCGGGGGTGTACTCCTCGCTGGACAGGAAGTATCCGATCTTCACGCTGTGATCCTCCGATCAGTCGCTCACCCTTCCGGGTGCCCTCAGCCACGGCTTGCAATCGCCCGGATTGCACACCAGGCCACGGGGTACCCGGCAGGAATGATGACTCTCGACGGGCGGGTGATCTATCAGCTCGATCCGGCGACGTTCACCGACGACGGCCTGCGTGGCGTCCGGCGCCGGCTCGACCACGTCCGCGCGCTCGGAGCGGACACGGTGTGGCTCGGTCCGTACTACGTGTCGCCGTACCGCGACGCCGGGTACGACGTGGTCGACCATCGTGGGGTGTCGCAGCGGTTCGGGACGATGGCCGACTTCGACGACCTGGCCGCGCGGTGTCACGAGCTCGGGATGTACGTCGTCGTCGGCCTGGTCATGCAGCACACGTCGAACATGCACCCGTGGTTCCGTTCGGCGCGGGACGACCCGTCGTCGCCGTACCGCGACTTCTACGTGTGGGCGCAGGAGCCGCACGAGGACGACGTCGTGAAGCAGCCGGTCTTCGCGGGCGTCGAGGACTCGATCTGGGCGTACGACGGGCACGCGGGGAAGTACTACCGGCATGCGTTCTACCGCCATCAGCCCGACCTGGACGTCGGCCACCAGGGAGTACGCGACGACATCGCCAAGACCGTGCGGCACTGGATCGACCACGGCGCCGACGGGTTCCGCGTCGACGCCGTGCCGCACATGGTCCGGCAGGCCGCGGTGTCCGACGACCGTGACGACGGGTTCTGGTTCCTGACCGAGCTGGCCGAGTACGCGGACGGCGCGCCGTTGATGGGCGAGGTGGACTCGGAGCCGGCGGCGTACGGCAACTACTTCGGCGACGGTGACCGGCTGCGGGGCATTCTCGACTTCTGGACGAACAGCCTGCTGTTCCTGGCCCTCGCCCGTGGCGACGCCGAGCCATTGCAGCGGGCGATGCGCAAGCAGCCCGAGCCGCCGGACGGTTGCACGTACCTGAACTGGCTGCGCAACCAGGACGAGCTCAACCTCGCGCTCCTCGCCGACGACGAACGCGCCGAGGTGATGGCGGCGTTCGCGCCGGACGAGAACATGCGCGTGTACGGCCGCGGTATCCGCCGCCGGATCGCGCCGATGCTGAACTTCGACGTCCGCCGGATCGCGCTGGCGCACGCGGTCGTGCTGTCGCTGCCCGGCGTGCCGATCGTCCGGTACGGCGAGGAGCTCGGCCTGGACGAGGACCTGTCTCTGCCCGAGCGTGAAGCGGTCAGGCTGCCGATGGACTGGGCCGCCGCCGAGGACCAGAAACTCGAACCGGGCTCACTGCTCAGCCGCGTCGCCCAGCTGATCCGCATCCGCCGCGAACTCGGCGTCTTCGGGCCCCGCAACGCGGAGGCCGTCGCGTTCGAGCAGCCGTCCCTCTTCGCGGTTCGCCACCAACGCTCCGACGATGCCGTCCTCATGCTCGCGAACCTCGCCGACCAGGAACTCCACCTACAGCTGGACCACGAAGCAGACCTCCTGGCCGACCAGCCCTACGAACCCTCCGCCACCGACATCACGCTCGCTCCCTACGGCTACCGCTGGCTGCGGGTGAAGTAGACCGCGGCGGCTCCGGCGCCGGCGAGGACTGCGGTCAGTACGTTGCGGTGGCGAGAGGCCCAGACCTGGTAGCTGCGAGGTGTGGACCGTGCGTCGAAGACTCCGTGGGCGCCGTAGTCGCGGGAGCGGTCGTCGGCGGGGGACCACAGGTTCGCGGCCTGCTCGTTGGGCCGGTCGGTCTGCTGCGACTTGTTGCCGGTACGGGCCAGGTAGCGGTCGAGCAGCCCGGCGGCGAACTTGTTCGCGGTGATGGTCAAGGCGGTGGGGCCGCCGACCCAGTACTCGCGACGGCGCGGGTGGTCCGCCGCGTAGACGATCGCGTCCGCGGCGACCTCCGGCTGGAAGATCGGCGGGACCGGCTGCGGGTGTTTCGGGAGCCGCGACAGTACCCAGGAGAACTGCGGGGTGTTGACCGCCGGCAGTTGCACCATCGTGACGCGAACGTGCGACTTGTCGTGCAGGAGCTCGCAGCGCAGCGAGTCGTGGAAGCCCTGGATCGCGTGCTTCGCCCCGCAGTACGCCGATTGCAGCGGGATCCCGCGGTACGCCAGCGCCGACCCGACCTGCACGATCGTGCCGTGGTCGCGGGGCTTCATCCGGGTCAGGGCTGCCCGCGTGCCGTTCACGTAACCGAGGTACGTCACGTCGGTGGCACGCTTGAACTCAGCCGGATCGATCTCCAGGAACGGCGCGAACACCGACGTGAACGCCACGTTCGCCCAGACGTCGATCGGCCCGAGTTCCTTCTCCACCTGTTCCGCGGCCGACTCGACCTGCGCCGGGTCGGCGACGTCGACCGACAGCGGGAGCGCGGTCCCGCCGGCCTCGGTCACCTCGCGGGCGGCACCGTCGAGACCGGCCTCGCCGCGGGCCAACAAGGCGACTCGGTCCCCGCGCCGCGCAAAGGCGACCGCAGCCGCCCGCCCAACACCACCACTGGCCCCGGTCACCACAACCACCTGTCCCACGCCTGCCTCCTCAGCTAGCGGCCTGGTCTCCCCGGTTGACCGGGGCGGGCCGGTCGAAACGCGTTTGTTGCGAAGTGGCCCGGGTACCGACCGAGCGGTCGAGGTCTGGAGGTCGTCTGTGGCGGTGGACGTTGAGACCGGCAGTGGTCGCACGCCCGGCGGTTTGGCGGGCGCGCTGCAGGCGGCTGTCGACGGCGAGGTGCGGTTCGACGCCGGGTCGCTGGCCACGTACTCGTGCGACTCGTCGAACTACCGGCAGATACCGCTCGGAGTGGTCGTGCCGCGGACGGTGGACGCCGCGGTGGCGGCCGTCGAGGTGTGCCGGCAGGCGGACGCACCCGTACTGTCGCGCGGCGGCGGTACCAGCCTCGCCGGGCAGACCACGAACGCCGCGGTGGTCATCGACTGGACGAAGTACTGCAACCACCTGGTGTCGGTGGACGCGGCGGCGCGGACGTGCGTCGTCGAACCGGGCATCGCGCTCGACGACCTGAACCGGGAACTCGCCTCGGACGGGCTGATGTTCGGTCCGAAACCGTCGACGCACCAGAGCTGCACGATCGGCGGAATGGTCGGCAACAACTCGTGCGGTGCGAGCGCACAGGCGTACGGCAAGACCGTCGACAACGTCCGGCGGCTCGAGGTGCTGACCTACGACGGCGTTCGGATGTGGGTCGGGCCAACCGATGAGGTTGTCGAAGGCAACGACCGGCAGGCCGAGATCCACCGGGAGCTGCGGGCGTTGCGGGATCGGCACCTCGGTGAGCTGCGGACCGGTTACCCGAAGATCCCGCGGCGCGTCTCCGGGTACAACCTCGACGCGCTGCTGCCCGAGAACGGCTTCGACGTCGCGAAGGCGCTCGTCGGCAGCGAGGGCACGCTGGTCACGGTCCTGCACGCGGAGCTCGAGCTGGTCAAGGTACCGAAGTACCAGGTCATGGTCGTCCTCGGTTACCCGAGTCTGGAGGAGGCCGGACACGCCGTACGGCGGATCCTGCCGCACAAGCCGTGGCAGCTCGAAGGCCTCGACCAGGTGCTGATCGACCTCGAACACGACGAGCACAAGGTCGACACCGCGATCGAGCGGCTACCGGCAGGCCACGGGTGGCTGACTGTGCAGTTCGCCGGCGACACGTTCGAGGAGGCGGACCGGGCCGCGCACGGGTTGATGGACGACCTGAAGGACGACGAGGCAACGGTCAGCTACTTGGACGATCCGGGCCGTGAGCAACAGTTGATCGAACTCCGGGAGGCCGGTCTCGGCGCGACCGCCCACCCAGCCGCGAAGCACGAGAACTGGGAGGGCTGGGAGGACTCCGCCGTACACCCGGACGACCTGGGTGACTACCTGCACGACCTGCGCGAACTGCTCAACCGGTTCGGGTACGACGAGACCGAGACGTCGCTGTACGGGCATTTCGGGCAGGGCTGCGTACACACCCGGACCCCGTTCGAGTTGCGGACCGCCGACGGCATCGCGCACTACCGCGACTTCGTCGAACAGGCCGCACGGCTGGTGAAGCGGTACGACGGGTCGCTGTCCGGGGAGCACGGCGACGGGCAGTCGCGGGGCGAGTTGCTGACGACGATGTTCGGGCCGGAGCTGGTCCGGGCGTTCGGCGAGTTCAAGGCGATCTTCGACCCGCGGAACCGGATGAACCCGGGCAAGATCGTCGACCCGAACCCGCTCGACTCGCACCTGCGGCTCGGCACCTCGTTCGCGCATCAGGCCCTGCCGAGCGAGTTCAGCTACCCGCGGGACGACGGGAAGTTCAGCAAGGCGACGATGCGCTGCGTCGGGATCGGCAAGTGCAGGCAGTCCTCGTCTGCCGAGGGCGAGGTGATGTGCCCGTCGTACCTGGTGACCCGGGAGGAGGAGCACTCGCCGCGCGGGCGGTCGCGGTTGCTGTTCGAGATGGTGCGCGGCGAGGTGATCCCGGACGGCTGGCGGTCGACCGAGGTGCGGGACGCGTTGGACCTGTGCCTGGCCTGCAAGGGCTGCAAGGTGGACTGCCCGGTCGGGGTCGACGTGGCGACGTACAAGGCGGAGTTCCTGTCGCACCACTACCGGCATCGGCTGCGGCCGATGGCGCACTACTCGATGGGGTGGCTGCCTGTGGCCGCCCAGTTGGGTGGTCGTGCTCCGCGGGCCGTGAATGCTGTCACCCAAGCGCCGAGGCTCGCCAAGCTGCTGAAACGGGCGGGCGGGATCGCGGACGAGCGACAGCTGCCACGGTTCGCGGAGCAGCCTTTCACCGAGTGGTTCGCCCAGCGCCCGCAATCGCGGGGTCGCCGGGTCGTGCTCTGGCCGGACACCTTCACGAACTTCTTCCACCCGTCGATCGGGCGGGCCGCGGTCGAGGTACTCGAGGCGGCCGGCTATCAGGTCACGATCCCGGAGCGCCCGGTGTGCTGCGGCCTGACCTGGATCTCCACCGGTCAGCTCGGCGTCGCCAAGCGGGTCCTGCGCCGGACGCTCGGCGTACTGCGGGAGGCGATCCGGGCCGGCGTACCCGTCGTCGGGCTGGAGCCGTCGTGCAGCGCGGTGTTCCGGTCGGACGCGCCGGAGCTGCTCCCGGACGACGAGGACCTGCGGCGGCTGTCGAAGCAGTTCGTCACGTTCGCGGAGCTGCTGAAGGACTGGGATCCGCCTCGGCTCGGCGTCCACGCGATGGTGCAGACGCACTGCCATCAGCACGCGGTGCTCTCGTCGGACGCCGACCTGATGCAGCGGGCCGGGATCGAGCGCGAGCAGCTCGACTCCGGCTGCTGTGGCCTGGCCGGGAACTTCGGGTTCGAACGCGGCCACTACGACGTGTCGATGGCGGCCGCCGAACGCGTGCTGCTGCCGAAGGTACGGGCCGCGGGCAACGACACCGTGATCGTTGCCGACGGCTTCAGTTGCCGAACGCAAATAGAACAAGCCACCGACCGGCGGGCCGTACACCTCGCCGAACTTCTGGCAGGAGGATTGTGATGAGCACGACAGTTGGCGATTTCGTACTCCAGCGCCTGCGTGAGTGGGACGTGGACCATGTCTTCGGGTACGCCGGGGACGGCATCAACGGGCTGCTCTCCGCCTGGCAGAAGGCGGACAACCAGCCGCGGTTCGTGCAGGCCCGGCACGAGGAGATGGCAGCCTTCGAAGCCGTCGGCTACGCCAAGTTCACCGGCCGCGTCGGCGTCTGTACGGCGACCAGCGGTCCGGGCGCGATCCACCTGCTGAACGGCCTGTACGACGCGAAGCTCGACCACGTACCGGTGGTCGCGATCGTCGGCCAGACGGCCCGCAGCGCGATGGGCGGCAGCTACCAGCAGGAGGTCGACCTGCACACGCTCTACAAGGACGTCGCGTCGGACTACTGCGAGACGGTGATGGTCCCGGAACAGTTGCCGAACGTACTGGACCGGGCGATCCGGATCGCCGCGTCGCGCCGTACGGTGACCGCGCTGATCATCCCGTCGGACCTGCAGGAGCTGGAGTACACAGCGCCCTCGCACGCGTTCAAGATGGTGCCGTCGAGTACGGACCTGAGCTGGTCGGCGCCGGTACCGGTGGCGGAGCAGATCGATCGCGCCGCGGAGATCCTGAACGAGGGTTCGCGGGTCGCGATCCTGGTGGGGCAGGGTGCCCGGGGTGCCGCCGACGAGGTCACGGAGGTCGCGGAGCTGACCGGTGCCGGGGTCGCGAAAGCCCTGCTGGGCAAGGACGTTCTGCCCGACGCGCTGCCCTGGGTGACCGGGTCGATCGGGTTGCTCGGCACGCGTCCGTCGTACGAGCTGATGATGGACTGCGACACGTTGCTGGTGGTCGGTTCGAACTTCCCGTACACCCAGTTCCTGCCGGAGTTCGGCAAGGCGCGGGCGATCCAGATCGATCTCGACCCGACCATGATCGGGATGCGGTACCCGTTCGAGGTGAACCTGGTCGGCGACGCCGGCCGGACCCTCCGCGCGCTGATCCCGCTGCTGCAGCGCAAGCAGGACCGGTCCTGGCGGTCGGGCGTCGAGAGCAACGTCCGGCGCTGGTGGGAGGTGATGGAGCGGCGCGCCCACACGTCCGCGGACCCGATCAACCCGGAGCTGGTGTTCCACGAGTTGTCCGACCGGTTGCCGCGGGACGCGATCCTGGCGTCGGACTCGGGCTCGGCGGCGAACTGGTACGCGCGGCACATCAAGATCCGCGAGGACATCCGCGGCTCGCTGTCCGGGACGCTCGCCACGATGGGACCGGGCGTGCCGTACGTGATCGGCGCGAAGTTCGGGCTGCCGAACCGGCCCGCGTACGCGCTGGTGGGGGACGGCGCGATGCAGATGAACGGGATCAACGAGCTGATCACGATCGCGAAGTACTGGCAGGAATGGGCCGATCCGCGGCTGGTGGTCGCCGTACTGCACAACAACGACCTGAACCAGGTGACGTGGGAACTGCGGGCGATGGGAGGCTCGCCCCAGTTCCTGCCCTCCCAGGAGCTGCCGGAGTTCCCGTACGCCGGGTACGCGAAGCTGCTCGGCCTGCACGGGGTGACGGCGGAGAAGCCGGAGGAGGTCGTACCGGCCTGGGAGGAGGCGCTGCGGGCGGACCGGCCGTGCGTGGTCGAGTTCCGCACCGATCCGGCCGTGCCGCCGATCCCGCCGCACGCGACCTGGGACCAGATGGAGAAGGCGCTGGAGTCGATCGTGCGGGGTGACAGCGACCGGGCGGCGATGATCAAGGAGGGCGTCAAGTCCAAGATGCAGGAGTTCTTGCCCGGCAAGTCATGATCGGGGCCGTGCGGGCGTCGGCGTACACGATCCCGACCGACGCGCCGGACGGCGACGGGACCTTCGCCTGGGACAGTACGACGCTGGTCCTGGTGGAGGTCTCGGCCGACGGCGTGACCGGGACCGGGTGGACGTACGGGTCGCCGGCCTGCGCGACTGTCGTCATCGGTGACCTCGCCAAAGTGGTCGCCGGACGGGACCCGATGGACGTCGCCGGGTCGTGGAACGCGATGAGGTCCGCGTTACGGAACATCGGCCGGCCGGGGGTGGCCGGGATGGCGCTGTCGGCGGTGGACTGTGCGTTGTGGGACCTGAAGGCGCGGCTGCTCGGGTTGCCGCTGCACCGGTTGCTCGGGGAGGTGCACGACAGCGTGCCGGTGTACGGCAGCGGGGGCTTCACGACGTACGACGAACGGCAGTTGGCGGATCAGCTGTCCGGTTGGGTGGGGCAGGGGATCCCGCGGGTGAAGATCAAGATCGGGGAGAGCAGCGGGGCGGTCGAGGATCGGGACTTGGCCCGGGTCGCTCAGGCGCGGGAGGTGGTCGGCCAGCGTTCGGAGTTGTACGTCGACGCGAACGGTGGGTACACGGTCGGCCAGGCGTGCCGGGTGGCTTCGCGGTTGGCGGAGTACGACGTGACGTGGTTCGAGGAGCCGGTGTCGTCGGACGACCTCGCCGGGTTGCGAGTGGTTCGCGACCACACCGGGATCGACGTGACAGCGGGGGAGTACGGGTACGACCTGGTGTACTTCGCCCGGATGTGCGGATCCGTTGACTGTCTGCAGGCCGATGTCACCCGCTGCGGAGGGATCACCGAGCTTCTCCGCGTCGCTGCGGTCGCCGAGGCGCACGGGCTCGAGGTTTCCGGGCACTGCGCTCCGGGCCTCCACCTCGCGGCGCTGTCGGCTGTACCGAACCTGCGGCACCTGGAGTGGTTCCACGACCACACGCGCATCGAGTCGATGCTGTTCGACGGCCTGCCGACGCCGATCGACGGTGCCGTGACGCCGCCCGATTCACCGGGCCACGGTCTGACCTGGCGCCCCTCGGCGGCTGCTGCCTACCGCGTCGCCTAAGGCCTTTTCGGCCAGAAACCGATCCGGATGTTCGCGTGGTTGAACGTCCCGGGCATCGGGCCGGACAGCCGCCCGCGGGTGGCCGGATCGACGTCGAGGTCGTACTGCGTAGCGACACGGCTGACTGCCGTACTGGTCGTGAGGAGTACGACGTTCCGCCCCGGGCAGCCGGCCGGTCCTTCGCTGAACGGGAAGATCGGCCACGTCCCGTCGGCTCGTCCGTCGAGCCATACCGTGGGCTCGAAGTCGTTCGCGAAGTCGAGTGCTTCGTCGTCGCGGTGGAAGACCGAGCTGACGATCGCGAACTCGGTACCGGCTGGCGCGACCCGGTCTCTCCAGACGGTCGGCTCGCCTGACTGGCGCAGTACGACGAGCGTGGTCGGCCAGAGCCGCAGCGACTCCTGGACGGCGGCGCCTGCGTACGCGAGCAGCGGCGAGGCTTCCGGGTGGTACGCCTCCGCGACGATCGGCTCGAGCAGGGCCGGACGGGTGCCGAGTACGGCGAACAACCGCCAGAGCGCGATGCCCGCGGCATCGAACGCGAACAGCCAGTGCGGTACCTGTCCGGCCGGGTCCAGCTCTTCGGGTTGCAGGGACAGGGATTCGACGAGGCTTCCGGGCTCGGCCTTGTCGACGTACTGCGCGATCGACGCGAGGAAGCGGGTGCGGAGCTCGTCGTGGCTGGGCCCGAGTTGAGCCCAGTTCGCGTCGGCGCGGAGCTGGTCGAGCTGGGTGGTCAGTACGACGTTGTCCCGGGCCGCGTCACCGAGGACGATCCGCCGTACGACGCGAGACCAGATCGCGCGGAAGTCGTTCCAGCCGAGGGTTGCGTGCAGTGCGTCGAGCTCCTCCCGTACCACCTCGACGAACCGGTGACCGTGGTGATGGACCGGGCTGTGGGCATCGAGCGCCTGTTCGTTCAGCTTCCGGCGCGTTGCGCGCAGCGACGAGTTGGTGACCAGGACGGCGTGCGGCTGGAAGTGCGTCAGCGCGGCGACCTTCTCGCCGGACGCGGCGGCGAACGGTTCGGGCGTCTCGGCGAGCAGGCGATGCACGTCCGCGGGCGCCAGCACGAGCGCGAGCGTACGACCGGGAAGCCGCAGCAGGACCGGGCCGTCGCCGTACCTGCGGCGCAGCCTGCGCGCCTGACGCAGCGCGCGATCGTCGGCGTGCAGTCGTTCGGCCAGGGTGCCGAGCCGCGGCCGGCGGAGGATCGGTCCCTGGGCGACGACCGGTCCGAGCACGTCGCGCAGGATCCGTGCGCTGTCCAGCGCGGAAGCGAAAGGCAGAAGAGTCGTCATACCTCCAGGTGTCCGGCGGATCCGCCGCGAAACCATCGGTTTGCCGGTCGGTCGCGCGGGCACCGGATCGGTCCGCACGGGGATTCGTCCCGCCGGGAGACTCCCCGGCCCGCAAAAAGGAAAAGGACCATGGAATTCATTCTGTGGATCATCGCGGTGATCCTGGTGGTATCCGGAATCGTGACGATCTTCCGTGGTGCGGTGCTGTGGGGCATCGCGCTGATCGTCATCGGCCTCCTGGTCGGGCCCGATGGCGTCAGCATCTTCACCTGACCGCCCGCTCTGCCGGATCCAGGCGCCCCCATGCAGATCCTCCGTGCATGGGGGCGTCGTGGCTCTCAGCCGTGCTCACCATCCAGCAGCTTGTGGATCTCCTCCAACGCGTGCTGGATGTCGGGATGGTCGTACTGCGCGGCCCGCGACTCCGCACTGATCACCCCGCAGCGGTGTACGCGCCGGAAGTCGCCGTACGGGAACTCGTAGTGCCCCTTGGTCTCCTCGTCCATCTCCGTGTCGACACCGAGGAACCACAGCCCGTAGTCACGCCACCCGTGCTTGTCCAGGTACGCGTTCTGCTCGTCCGCGGACGGAGCGTGCTCACTCCAGTCGTCCCGCTCGTCCTTGGCCGTCTGCCCCTTCCCGACCAGGAACTTCGCATGCTCGAACGCCTTCTCGTTCAACTTCACAGTCATACCAACCCAGTGCCCGACCCCCCGACCGCTAACCCGCGGATTCCAGGCCCGCCGGCTCGGGCACCGCGCGGGTGAGTGCACGTACCCGACCGCAAGGGGTGACTGAGTGATGACGAAGGTGTCCGAATCGGTTCGTTCGGAGGCGGACGAGTATCGGCAGGGGGCGACGCGGCCGCTGGGTGGGTATGCGGTGGCGATGACCGCGTTCGGTGCGCTGGTGGGTGCCGCGGGAGTGGTGGCGGCGTGGCGTGGTACGGGTGGGCGGCGGATCTCGCCGTACGAGTTGCTGTTGATGACCGCGGGGACGCACAAGCTGGCCCGGCTGGTCAGCAAAGACGCGATCACCAGCCCGTTGCGGATGCCGTTCACTCGGTATCGCGAGAGCGGGGGACCGGCCGAGGTGATGGAGGACGTGCGCGAGCACGGCCAGCTCCGGCATGCGGTCGGTGAGCTCGTGAGCTGTCCGTTCTGCCTGTCCGTCTGGGTGGCGACGGGGTTCAGCGTCGGGTTCCTGTTCGCGCCGCGCTTCACCCGGATCGCCGCGTCCGCTCTCACCGCGATCGCCGGATCCGACTACCTGCAACTGATCTACGCGTCTCTGCAGCAAGCCGCGGAGAAGAACGAGTAGCTTGCAGCGGCGTGTTCTCGGGTCGTCGCGGGTACCGGGAGGGCGACCCGAGGAAGGTGAGAAAGCAGTGAGGTTCATGACGTGGAACGTCTGGGGACGCTTCGGTGACCGGTGGCTGCGACGGCAGCGGGCGATCGCCGAAACGGTGCGCGGGCAACGACCTGATTTCGTTGCCCTGCAGGAGACCTGGAGCAGCGACGCGGAGGCGCAGACCGGTCTGCTCGGGTTCGAACTCGGCATGACGCCGGTGTTCGCTCCGTCCCGGATGCCGCGGGACCCCGATCCGGGCGTACAGCTGGGACTGGGCATTCTGAGCCGGTTCCCGTTGGTCGACGTCGAACAGCACACGTTGTCGACCGGAACCGTCGCGTTGCGAGCCGAGATCCGGCTGGGGACGGACAGTCTGCACTTCATCACCAGCTGTCTGGACTGGGAAGAGGACCACCAGCAGCAGCGGTTCGAGCAGGCGACCTCGCTGGCCGCGCTGGTGTCCGAGCTCAAGGCCGGCGGCGACGACGTGATCGTTGCCGGTGACCTCAACACACCACCTGGTGGCCCGGAGCTCGAACCGTTGCTCGCGGTTCTCGACGACTGCTGGCAACCACAGCTGTACGACGGCGTCACCTACAGCTCGCGCAACCCGTACCTCGGCAACGGCGAATGGCTCGAGGACCACCGGATCGACTACATCCTGACGAACCACCTGACCGTCAGCGGCTCCCGCCTCGCGGGTCTGGACGAGGACCACGGCCGGCCGCCTTCCGACCACTACGCCGTCGTCGCCGACGTACCCGTCGCCTGATCACGATGCGACTGCGGCGCAGCCATCCGCACGCCGACGGGTTCAGCCGCCGGCGCCGCGGCACCGGGTTCAGCTACCTCGATGCCGAGGGCAACGTCATCGAGGACACCGAGGTGGTCGAACGGATCCGTACGCTGGCGATCCCGCCGGCCTGGGACGACGTGTGGATCTGCCCGTTCCCGAACGGCCACATCCAGGCGGTCGGCACCGACGACGCCGGCCGCCGGCAGTACCTGTACCACGACGACTGGCGGGTGGCACAGGACGCCGGCAAGCACGACCGGGTCCGGCAGCTGGCCCGCAAGCTCCCGGCGTTCCGCGAGGCGGTCGACGCGGACCTCGATCGGAAAGGGCTGGACCGGCGGCGCGTGCTGGCCGTCGCGCTGCGCATGCTCGACTACGGCGTCCTCCGGACCGGCAACACGCAGTACGCCGACGAGAACGGGAGCCGCGGCGCTGCCACGTTGCTGCGCCGCGACGTACGGGTGAGCCACGGGAAGCTGGTCTTCGACTTCCGCGCGAAAGGCGGGCAACGCCGTACCGCCGAACTGGACGACGACAAGCTGGTGGCGGCGGTGCGATCGCTGAAACGCGGGCGGCATCCGCGGTTGCTGATGTACCGCGACCGCGACGGGTACCACGAGATTGACGCCGGCATGATCAACGATCGCTTCCACGAGCTCGTAGGCGACGACTTCACGGTCAAGGACCTGCGTACCTGGACCGCGACGGTCCACGCCGCGGTGGACCTGGCCGAAGCCGATCCGCCGGCCACGAAGCAGGCGCTGAACGCAGCCGTACAGGAGATGCTCGACGAGGTATCGGACCATCTCGGCAACACGCCCGCGGTGGCACGTTCGTCGTACGTCGATCCGCGCGTCCTCGAGCAGTTCGAACACGGCCGCACGATCGCCGAGACGGTCCGCCGTGTCGGCGACGACCTCGACGACGAGCACACCCGGGCAGGCCTCGAACGCTCCGTGAACAAACTCCTCGACCAAGACACCCGAGAGTAGGGCCGATGCGACAGATCCACGAACAGCTGGTGGCTGCAGTGCGCGAGGCCGAGCGCCTTGCCCGCGCCGTCGATCCCGATCAGCTCGGCGACCCGACGCCCTGCCCGGACTACGACGTTCGCAGGCTGATCGCGCATCTGATGCAGGAGATCGTGTTGCACAGCTGGGATCTCGCCGTTGCGACCGGCCAGACGCCCGAGTTCCCGGACGAGGTGCCGGACACCGTGCTGCGTTGGCTGGACAGTGGCGGCGAAGACCTGAGCTCAGGCCAGTGGTACGCAGCTCCCGTTGCGACCGCAGCCGATTCCTCGCTGGATCGCGCGGTTGCCCGTTCCGGACGCGACCCGGAGCTTCTCCGCGAACGCCGCCGGTGAGTAGTCAGCTCGCTCTGTGTTTGAGGGTCGCCGTGTGGTTGAGAGCTGTTGTGTGTTTGAGAGCGTGTGCGAGCGGCAGGGCGGCGTGGAGGGCCAGGAGGTGGGCGACTGCGACAGAGTGCGCGCTGAAGCTGTGCGGCGCATCGTCGTACCAGGTGAGGAAGCCGATCGTCCGATCAGCCGTCGCCACGCGTGAGCTCAGTACGCTACGAACCCCGAGTTCGAGCACGGGACGGTTCCAGGCCGGCCAGCGCGAGTCGTCGATCGTGTCGTCGACGACGACCTCGGGCGGACCGTCCGGACGCGCGAGACACGACCAGCACGGGCCCTGCCGTACGGCGATCTGTACCTGATCCGCCTCCGCCGCCTGCGCATCCGTCGAGCGCCCAGGCTTGAGCGTACGGCCCCGCCCACAGAGCAACAGCAGCCCGACGTGCGGGCAACCAACCGCCGGAGCGGCGAGCTCCACGATCGCCTCGAGGAGCTCATCGGGTCTCTTCCGGTCGTGCAACCGTGCTGACGTTTCCGCGAACTCACGTGCGAGCTGACCGTGCATACGATCGATCCTCCACTACCGGACTACGCCCGGTGACTGGGCCGGTTGCCATTGGCAACAGAAATGACTGCCAGGCGCCGAACCCCGCACTGTTGGAGGATCCGCCTCCATAAGACAGCCGAACCCCCGCCGCGTCAAGCGATCCTTCGTTGTCAACCAGCAACAGTCCGTTTGCCGGAGCCCACCCCCGGGCACCGGTCATCCGCCCGTGGGCGAGGAGTCCGTCATGCCTGCCAGCACGCGGTCGGCATCCATCCCGACCCGGCTGTGGCCCGCCGCTGACCCGCCCGCCCCACCGGCGACCTGACCGTACTGGAACTCTGCGCAATCGCCGGTCTCCCCGCCCTCGCGATCGCCCTGAAACTACGCCACCGCGCAGACACCATCCAAGACAAGGCCGCCGAATCCGCCGTACCCCTCCTCCCAGAATCCCTAACCTGCGAACACCCGAACGGCCACCCCCAACCTGATCAGCCCCCACCCACAACCCAACCCGAGCCAGCCCACCAGCCAGCCCACCCGAACATCGGCCCTAACCCTCGCCCTCGGAGCGAGCCCCGGGAACCCACCGCCCCCACGCGAACAGACGGCCTTGCCCTTCGCCGACATCCCTAACCCCAATCCATCCCGTGGCCACACGACCAAGCGCACCCACCCTTCGCGCCCCGCCAACCCCACCGCCCCGCCCCACCTTCACATGCCCGCGCCACCGACGGCACCCAGCCGAAATCCCGCCCCATCCAACACGACCCACAACCTGACGCCCACCCACCCGAAGCACGGCCCCGTCCAGCACGCGTGTAGAGGCTGACGTCCACCCACCCGGAACACCGCCCTGTCCAACAGTGGTGTGCAGGCTGATGCTCCCAGCTGACGACCGCCCAGCCGGAGTGCGGCCTCGTCCAGCTCGGACCTACATTCTGACGCCCACTCAGCCGAAGCACCGCACCGCGTGCAGGCTGGTGACCGGCCAGCCGGACTGCCGCGCCGTTCAGCACGGCACCCACGGCAGAACGATCCAGGTGATCAACGCCCGTCAACACCGCGAAGGCCTCAAGGTGTTTCCTCACATCGCCTTACTGCCTCCGCGAGCGTCGTACAAGAGCTGATCGCGAGCAGCTGCGGTACCGCGTCCGCGACGTCGGCGGCGGCCGCGCGCCCCGCGCCGCATGTACCTGGCCCGCGCGCCCCGTCCGGCACAGCGCCGGTCCCGGCAGCCCGATCAGCGTGAGCGCTGCCCCTGCGCGAGCACAACCGGGCGCCGCGAGCCAGGTCAGCAAGAACGACTCCGACGCGATCCCCAGCAACGCCCTGGCATCATCCGACACCCGACGCGATCCCCAGCCGCGCGCTCGGCGTCAGCCCGCACCGGCGCGACGTCGTGGTCACCCTGAACCAGCTGCCCTCCCGTCGCCTGTGGTCCACCGTACGTCGAAGAGCTCGTTGCCGCAGGCAACCAGATCTGACCGTTCCGCAAGCTCTCGCCCAGGCTTCGAACGCCCGCCGAGCAGATGAACCAAACCATTCAGCCCTTGACCGCCATACAGCCCACCGACGCCACCTGGCCCTCATGACCCGTGCCGCCACAATCCAGTCCGGCGGCTCCCGCGATCGAATGCCTCCTCCCATCCAGGCCCGCACCATTCGCGCCGCCGCCACGTCATACCCCGTACCGATCATGATACCGAACCGGCGCCCAGATCGATCGCCGCCAGCAAATCTGTGGATAACTATTTCCCTTAAAAATAAGGGGAATCGGCTTTGAAAACTGTCGGAGGCTGTGTCTAGAGTCTTGGGTATGGACAAGGCGCCGGAGGTGATGACCGAGGACGAGCTGGTGCGCGCTCTCGACCAGGCCGACGCCGACCTGGCCCGCCGGCACACGGACCGGTTGGGGTTGATCGCGGCGCTGGACAAGATCGGGTATGCCGAGCGTGTCGGTGCGCGTGACACGGTCCAGTTCCTCGAGTACCGCTACCGGCTGGACCATTACCGGGCTCGTCGTGACGTGCAACTGGCTTTGGCGTTGCCGAAGTACCCGGTGGTGTCTGCGCAACTGTCCGAGGTCGCACTGCGTCCCGCGCAGGCCGAGGCGATCGTGCTGGAACTGGAGAAGACCCCCTCGACGGTGCCGGTGGCCGATCTGGAGGTCGCCGAATGTGAACTGTCCCGGCTGACCCATCTGCCGCCGACGCAGCTGCGCAAGGCCGCGATCCAGGCCCGGGACATTCTCGACACCGACGGCCCCGAACCCGACGAACACAAGGCCTACGCCCGCGAGTCGCTCTCCTTGAGCTCGGTCGAGCGCGGTGTGAAGTTCAAGGGCTACCTGGCCAACGAGAACGCCGAACTCCTCCGCACCCTGATCACCACCGGCGCCCGCCCCCACAAAACTGTCGACGGCGCCCCCGACCCCCGCCCCCGCGCCAAACGCCAAGCCGACGCCCTCACCACCGCCCTCACCCTGGCCGCGGTCCCCTCGACACCGGCACCCCCTCCCCCACCCTCCCCCGCCCCACCACACCGGCCACCACGGCCACACCGGCCGGAACGGCGAGCACGGCGAGCACGGCGAGCACGGCGGCGGGAGCGGCGGCAGGTAGGGAGGCGGGTACGGAGGCGGGTACGGAGGCGGGTACGGCGGCAGGCACGGCGGCAGGCACGGCGGCAGGTACGGCGGCAGGTAGGAAGGCGGGGACGGCGGCCGGTGCTGATGCGGCCGGTGAGACGGGCACGACCCCGGCGGCCAGTCACGCACCGGGCAGCGGCACCGCGCCGCCGGAGCCGGACCGTGCCGCGGCAGCTCGCTCAGTGACCCAGGGCGCCGGGGCCTGCGGCGAGGTCGTGCCAGGGTTCGGCGCGAAGGCGAACATCACCGTCACCATCGACCTGGACGACCTGAAAACCGCCACCGCCGACGCGATCGGGCAGACCGTCTACAGCAACGGCCTGTCCGCGGCCGCCATCCGCCGCCTGGCCTGCGACGCCAACGTCATCCCGATCGTGCTCGGCTCCAGATCCGAACCCCTCGACGTCGGCCGCTGCGAACGCCTCGTCACCAAACCCATCCGCCGCGCCCTCAACACCCGCGACCGCGGCTGCGTCGTCTGCGGAGCCCCACCCGTCATGTGCGACGCCCACCACCTCACCCACTGGATCGACGGCGGCATCACCGCCGTCTGGAACCTGGCCCTGCTCTGCCGCAGGCACCACACCGACGTCCACAACGGCCACTGGCACCTCACCATCACCAACGACACCGTCCACGTCACCCGCCCAACCTGGGCCAACCCACCACCCCACCCAGCACCATCTCAAGCCACCAAGTCACCACCCAACCCCGTCAGCCACCCAGCCATGGGCAACTCAAGCGTCGACGCTCCACCCGAACGCAACGGCACTACGCGACCAGCCGCGCCCGAGACCGGCGCAGACAGTCGACCTGAGCCCAACGGCGCGAGGCGACCAGCCGCGCACGAGCCTGGCGTCGAGGTTCGACCTGAGCGCCGTACAACCATTCACCGCTCGCTCATCGAACCACCGACCGAGGACGAGAAGGCGTTGCGCGCCGCGACCTACCTCGCGATCTGGGGCGAGCCCCTCCCACCCGGACAGCACCACAAGCAACCAGATGAGTACGCGAAGCTGACTCCGGTCGATCCCTGGAACGAGCCGGCGACCCTCACCTGAACCAGGCCAACCAGAACCGACCAACCCTGTGCAGAGCCAGCTCTGCGTAGAGCTGACCCGTTCAGGGCTCGCCTGTGGGAAGCGCACGCAGTGCTGGCCGCCTCTGGGACTCGGCGTGTTCGGGTGGAGGGGTGCCGGCGAGTGCCTGTACGAGGCTGGCCTGCGGGGAGGGGCCCGCGGGCGGGTGCGGGGCAATGTGGGGATGGCTCTCTGGGGGAGGAGCCTGTCGGGAGGTGGTGGGTGCGGGGGAGGCGCGTCGGGAGAGAACCTCTGCGGAGACCTTGTCGCGGAGCGGGTGCCTGCGGAGAGGCCTCGAAGAGGTGGCGTACCCAGAGCGCGCCCGTACGCAGCGCGCGCCCGTACACAGAGCGCCCGTACACAGCGCGCCCGCACGCGGAGAGTTCGTACGCGGAGAGTCCGTAGGCAGAGGGCTCGTATGCGGAGGGCTCGTATGCGGAGGGGCTGTGCGGTGTCGGTTGATGGGGGCCGGCGGGCCTTAGTTGGGTCGGAGTGTCGGGGTGATGGAGGGAACCTTCGGGCGGGCCTATGGCAGGACTTGACCGGACGTGATGGGGGCTTGATGTGGGTGCATACGTCGGGGTGGCGTGGGCACCGACGCGGAGCGGTCTTGATCTGAGGCGCGGTACGGCGTGAGCTGGGAGGTGTTGGATGGCGGCGTGTGGGGTTCGCGGGAACGAGTACGGCGGATCTTTCGCGGTGATCACGGGGGACCGGACGGCGCGCATCTTCGACAGCATCGAATGTGCGGTGCATGCGATCGTGTCGGCGTGTGTGCATCGTGGGTGCTGCGTGCTCGGGAGCGGCGTACAGCGTCAGGACGAGATCTCTTGCTGCGCGCACAGTGCTCGCCAAGCCGGTACCGACGCCGTCCGCGATTACGCCTGATTTGGATGCGTACTTATCGGTGGATGTGGCGGACCGTTGCCGGTGGGCTTCTGCTGCTGGCGCTGGGTGCCGGGTTGCTGATGTTGCCGGCGGTGATCTGGATGATCCTGGCGGCGCTCGCCGTACCGTTCGGGCTGATGCTGGCGATCGGCGCCGAGACGGTGGCGGCTGAGAGCCCGCGAGCGCGTCGGCTGCATGTTGTGAAGCTGACGATGGCGGGTTATCTGGTGGCTGTCGGGGCCGTGGTACTGATCAAATTCCTCGGTGCGGGCGCTTTGGCGCTGCTCGGCGTCGTACTCGCGACCTCGCCGTCGGCTGTTCGCCTGTACGGTGCACGCCTTGGCCGCGGGCGTACGGAGAGGATGCCGGAGGCAACGGTTAGTACGAGTGAACTTTGCCGCGTGTGGCTGGACAGCTATCGCGCACTGAATCAGGCTCCGACGGCCAAGGCGCGTCTTCGCGTCGTGATGGCCCGGCAACGGTGCCTCGACGAGCTGGAGCGTCGCGACCCGGACGGGCTGCAGGCCTGGCTTGCGTCGTCGGCGAGTGCGGCCGGCGACCCGAGCCGATTCCTTACCGACGACCGATGAGATTCCGGGCATGAGCGGCGGTGGGTGGGGTCAGCGCGAGCGGGGGAGGTCGATGAGGGCGAGGCCTAGTTCGGGGTGTTGGGTTTTGCGGAGGTGGGCCGGGGACTCGTGGATGATCGCCTCGAGGGTTGGCATGACCTCGCCTGCGAGCAGGTGACCGCCGCGGACCTGGCCGTCGGACAGGCCTAGTACGGCGTGTACGTGCGCCATCGGGCCGTCGTCCGAGATCGCGATGTCACCGATCAGCGAAAGCAACTCGCACTGCTCGTCGACCTCGATCCGGCGGTAGTCCTTCGCGTCCCGGTCGAACCACCCGACGGTCGCGCGCCGGAACGCCCCGACTGCCGTGATCTGCGCCGCGCCGAGTTGCTGGTCCTGGGCGAAGCCGTTGAGAATTTCGACCGCGTCGTCGCCGGTCTCGCCGATCACCACGAAGGTTCGGTCCGCATCGGTTGAGTGCAGCTCTCGCCAGTCCATGTCAGCTCACCGCGATGACGCAGAACTCGTTGCCCTCGGTGTCCCGCAGTACTACGAAGTCGTGTTCGTCGGGGTAGGGCCAGCGTTCGGGACGGGTCGCGCCGAGTTGGAGCAGGCGATCGATGTGGATGTCGCGTTCCGAGGTGTACAGGTCGAGGTGAACCGGGGCCGGCGCGGTGGGGATTGCCTCGGCGCGCTGCAGCAGTACGGTCGGGCCTGTGCCGTCGGGATCCTCCAGCTTGGCGAACTGGTCGTGGTCGCGGATCCGGTCCGGCCGGCTGTAGCCGAGCGTTGCTGACCAGAAGTCGGCGGCGCGGTTCATGTCGGTCGCGTTCACGCAGACGGTTGCCAGCCGGAGGTCTCCGATGTCGTCAGGTCGTTTGGTAGCCATACCAGTGCGGTGCCCGGCATACCGTTCGTGCTAACGATTCGCGAGTTGGTGCTTGAGGTCGTTGGCGGCGTTCTGGTCGCGGGACAGGCGGGAGCGCGGTCGCGAGTGATGCGTTGCGGGCTGCGTTGTCGGCGCGGGTTGTCGGAGCGCGGGCGCTTCGTCAGGCCGGGTCGTTGCGCCCTTTCCGTCGCGCGTTGGTCGACGTACGGCGCTAGCCGGCGTAGACGGCCGGGCCTAGCCGAGGTAGATGTCTGCGCCGTCCGGCCGATGCCTTTCAATTCCGGAGCAATTGCCGTAGGCGTCCGAGATCGTGCAGTTTGCGGTGGTGGCCGTTCCGGCGGTCGAGGCGGTGTTCGACGAGTTCGGCGAGTTCGGCGGCATGGTCGGCGTGCGTTCGTCGTACGGGCGACAGTGCTCGCGGCGTCCGTGCGGTCCTGCGAGGTTGTTTCGGTTGTCGGACGCTGTGTCCGGCAGTCGGCGGCGAGCAACTCACGCATGGTGGCGACGGCGGTCTCAGCTGAGCTGCGCTGAGGAGAGTACGAGGAGTTGGTACTGGCGATGGCTTGTCGGTTGGGCGGATTCCGGGTTGTTCGGCGTACGTCTGACTGTGGCGTTCGATGATCGGATCAACGGTGTTGGGCAGGTCACGACCGGTGTCGGGGTCGTTTGGTGTTAGGCATCGCGGGAACCGGAAAGTCATGATGAGCAGAGCGTGGCGAATGGTTGCCGCGGCGGCTCTGTTGGTGTTTGCACTGGCGCCCGCCGTGGCTGGTTCGGCAAGTGCGCAAGCGGCGCCGTCGCCGTCTCCGACGTTGGGTTCGAACTCACCGGCACCCAATCCGCCGGGTTCGGCGGACTCGAGTCCGCGGGACTACAACGGCGCGGTCTGGGTTGTGGCGGCCGTCTTGGTCGTCGCTCTTATCGTCGGCGGCGGGACGCTGTACCTGTCGCGCAGCCGCCGGATGAGCCTCGACCCGCTCAGCACACCGGAGGATAAGTCGAAGGCCAGTACGCCAGAGGACCGTGCACCGGAGGTCCGAACGTTGGAGGGCCGTGCGCGGGAGGGCCGTGCGCCGGAGGGGCGTGCTGGCGATGGGCGTACTGCTGCCGGCCGGGATGCCTGAGGTCGAGGGGGAGTGAGTCTGGTGCCGGTGGACGGGATCGGTCGCCGATCCGTGACCAGTTGGCAGCCGATCACCGGCATTGACGTGGCGGCTGCTTGTACCTAGCTGCCGCGGGGCAGTTGTTCGTCGGGGTCCTCGTCAGGGTCGGGTTCCGGATCGGGGTCCGGCGACCTGTCCGGGTCGTCCTCGGGTGCGGTGGGATCGAGGCGGTCCGGGTCGCCGAGTGGTGGTACCGGGCCTGGTGGATTCGGGATCGTGTTCATCTCAGCCTCCTCGCGAACGGAACTGATCCCGTACCGGTGCCCGTCCGCGGCGAGGCCATGCGTGGCGACGCCCGGCGCGGTTGTGCGTGGAGACGTACGGGGCGGGCGTGTGAGGTGACGTGCGGGGCGGGCGTGTGCGGAGCCTGTGCGTGGTGACGCGCGGCGTCGCCAAGCGTGGCGACGTGCGGGGCGGGCGTGCGAGGAGGCTGTGCGTGGTGGCACGCGGCGTGGTGGCGCGCGGCGCGTTTGTGTGCGGCGCGGTTGTGCGGGGCGGCTGTCTGGCGGCGCGTGGCGGCTGGGGGTGGTGGCGTACGGGGGCGGCCCCGCGTGGTGACGTGCGTGGTGACGTGCGGGGCGGGCGTGCGTGGAGGCTGTGCGTGGTGGCGCGCGGCGTGGCGATGCCCGGCGCGTTTGTGTGCGGCGCGGTTGTGCGGGGCGGTTGTCTGGCGGCGCGTGGCGGTTGGGGGTGGTGGCGTACGGGGGCGGCCCCGCGTGGTGACGCGTGTGGTGACGTGCGGGGCGGCGGTGTGTGGTGACGTGCGGGGCGGCTGTGTGTGGTGACGTGCGGGGTCGCCGAACGGAATGCCGTGTGTGGTGCTCGGGGGGCCGGGATGCGCGAGACCCAGTTCTCGTGCCAACCGCACTCGACGTGTCCCGGCTCGACCGAGCTACCAGCGCCGGTCGCGAGCGACCGGACAGTTGCGCGGGGGACGTGATTGCCCGGGTGAACTTCTGGCCGGCTGCGGGGCGTGCGTGAATACCGCAGGATCGCGGTCGGCTGTGCCGTGAAGTTCGTCCATCAACCTGTCCTTGCGGACTGGACGGGGCGGCCCCGCGCTGTTGGAGGGCTTGCCCCTTCATAGGACCCCTGATTCCGGTCCACGTCAACCCGGCATCGTTGTCAGAAGGCAACGAATGCGCGGATGCGATCGCGGGTACCGCTTCGGGTGCGGAAGGGAGTACTGGATGGCGAGGCGTGCGACGACGGTCGGGGCGCTGACGTTCTGGTGTTTCCTTATCTGGTTGGCGCTGACCGGATTGTTGACCGTTGAAGCGGTTGCGGTCGGGCTGGGTGTCAGTCTGCTGGTCGCGTGGTCGCTCGCGCCGCTCGGGCCGGTCGCTCGTCCGTGGCGGATGGTGTCGATGCTTCGGCTCACGGGGTTTGTTGCCTACAAGGTGGTACGGGCCAACTTCTCGCTGGCGCGGCGGATCTGGACGCCGTCGTTGCCGTTGGCAACTGGGATGGTGATTGTGCGGACCCGGTTCGGGGATGAGGGGCGGGTCGCTGCGGTGGGGATCGTCAGCTCGCTGATCGTCGACAACCAGATCGTCGATTTGGACCGGTCGCGGCACGAGCTGGTGTACCACTGCATCGCCGTGCCGGCAGAAGGCCGACGGTACGACGAGATCAACGGCCCACTGGAACGCCGGATCGCTGCGCTGACCCGCGCGGGTGATGCGAACGGTACGCCCGGAACTCCTGGCAATGCCGCCGGCGGTGGGAACGACGGTGCTGGGGGTGGGGACGGGGGTTCTGGTGGGGGTGGTGAGGGTGATGGTTGAGGTTTTTGGGGTGGTTGCGGTTTTGGAGGTTTTGGTGGCGGGGGTGTTGGTGGGGCGGGTTGCGGTGGGGCCTTCGGTTACTGATCGGGTGGTCGCGCTCAATGCGGTGTCTACGCAGGCGACGCTGGCGTTTTTGTTCTTTGCTGCGTATGCGGATCGGACGATTTACCTGGACGTTGCGCTGTGGATGGCGTCGTTCGGGTACTTGGGCGCGCTTGTCTGGGCTCGATTTCTGGAGCGTGGTTTGTTGTGAGGACGGCAATCGTGGTCGTACTGTCGCTGGTCGGCCTGTTCTTCTCGCTTTCCGGGGCGGTCGGCGTGCTGCGGATGCCTGATGTCTACTCGCGCATCCAGTGCACGTCGAAGGTCGTCACGATGGGCGCCTTGCCGGTGTTGCTTGCGGTTGCTGTTGGCAAGGGGTTGTTGTCGCAGTACGGCGTACATGCACTGATCGTTGGGTTCTTGCTGCTGATCCTCAATCCGGCGGCGTCGCATGCGCTGGGGCGAGCGGCGTACAAGACAGGTATCCGTCAGTGGTCGGGCGCGGTGGCCGACGAGCCGCGGGACCGGGGGAGGTCGTGATGTTCTGGGTACTCGACTACCTGTGTCTCGCCGTTGTGCTGACCGGGGCGGTGCTCGTGGTCAGGTTGCGTAATCTGGCCGGTGCGGCGATGGCGTTGTCGCTCGTCGGGACCGTACTCGGTCTGCTGTTCGTCGTACTCGGTGCGCCGGACGATGCGCACGCGCAGATCGTGGTCGGGGCGATCGCGCTGCCGACGCTGTACCTGATTGCTATCGGTAAGACTCGGACCGACGTCGAGGATCGTACGGAACTCGGCGAACCGGCCGACGATCCGGACGAACGGCCATGAAGCGGGCTGTTGTCGGATGGGTTCTCGCTGTCGCGACGGCGGGGGTGCTTGGTGTCGCGGTTGTCGGACTGCCGCGCGAGGGCGCTGCTCTCCCGGATATCGCGCGGCAGGCGATGACGGTGGCGTTGCCTGACTGGCGTACTACGGAGCCGGTTAGTGAGGTTGTGTACGGGACGCGGGCTTTTGACACGTTCGGTGAGACGTTTCTGTTGCTGGCGGCGGTGGTCAGTGTGTTGCTGCTCGCGCGGCATCGGGAACGGCGGCGTGAGTACTTCGGCGAGGAAGAGGCCGGGCTGGAGGAGCAGCAGTACGAGCATCCTGGCGACGTACCTGTCGGCCCGACTGAACGCGCCGCCCGGGCGGCCGATACCCGCGAGGACGACCTGACCGTAACCACCTGGCGCGAGGCCCACCGCTCGGGCTAACCTACGCGCTGCTGACCGCAACGATCGGTACGTTGCTCCTGCTCTACAGTCTGTCCGAGCTCGGCGGCCTCGGCGCCCACGAGGCCGGCTGGTACGCGTGCCTCGCGCAACTGTTGCTCGCAGCAATGATCGGTACGGCGCTGACCGCCGACCTGCTCAACCTGTTCGTGTGGTTCGAGGTCGCGGCGCTCGCGAGCTACGGCCTGACCGGGTTCTTCCTCGAACGTCCGTGGGCGCTGGAGGCAACCTTCAAGATGATGGTGCTGACCAACCTGGCGGGCTTCTTCGTCTTCGTCGCCACCGCGCTGCTCTACTCCGGTCACGGCGCCCTGAACCTCGGCCAGCTCCAGCACGCCCTGGCCGACAATGCCAGTACGGCGGACCTGGTCGCTCTCGGGCTACTGCTCGCCGGCTTCGGTACGAAGGCCGGGCTGATGCCGTTCCACGGCTGGCTGGCCGACGCGCACTCCGCGGCGCCGGGCCCGGTCTCGGCGATGTTCTCCGGACTGATGGTCAACCTCGGCGTCGTCGCGATCGCACGAGTCGCACTGGACGTGTACGCCGTCCATCGGACCGCGTTACCCGCCATCCTGCTGGTCCTCGGCCCGGTCTCGGCGATCGCCGGCGCCGCGCTCGCTCTGGGCCAGGACGACCTGAAGAGGTTGCTGGCGTACGACACCGTCTCGCAGATGGGCGTCCTGCTGACAGCGGTCGGCGCGGGGTCGCTGACGGCTGTCACAGGGTTCGTCTATCACCTGATCGATCACGCTCTGTTCAAGACGCTGCTGTTCCTGTGCGCCGGCGCGATTGTCCACGCCACCGGGATGACCAGGTTGTCGCAGATGGGCGGCCTGGCGCGGCATCGGCCGTTGGCGACCGCGGCGTTCCTGCTCGGTACGGCGTCGATCGCGGGCGTGCCGCCGCTGAACGGCTATGCATCGCTCGGGCTCATCCACGACGCGCTCCGCTCCGAGTATCCGGCCGCGTTCGCTGCGGTACTGGTTGCGCAGGTCCTGACGGTGGCCGCGCTCGGCAGGGCGACGTACCTGGCGTTCTTCCGGCGACGCGACGACGAGTACGACCCGCTGGAGCGCAGGCGGCCCGGCGCGTTGATCGCGTTCGGCGTACTGGCGGCCGGTTGCGTGGCGTTCGGCGTACTGCCGCGCTTCGTGGTGAACCACGTCGCCGCGCCCGCAGCCGCCGTACTACTCGACCAGCACGCGTACGCCGCCGCAGCGCTCGCCGGAAGTGCCACCGTCCACGTGACCACACCGGAGTTCAAGTACTTCGCGCCCGACGAACTCCTGATCGCGGTCGGCTGTATCGTCGCGGGCGTTCTCCTGTGCAGCTGGTACGTACGCCGCCCCGAGCCACGCGCCATCACGCTCCTCCGGCGCCTGCACACGGGCTCCGTCAACGACTACGCCGCGTACTCGATCGCAGGCCTGATTGCCTGCACGGTAGTACTACTGGCCGGACGGTAGGCGGCGACTGTCGATGAGTTGCTGCGCGACCTCACGGAGTTTGGTGTTGGTGTCCTGGGAGTAGCGGCGCAGCACCTGGAAGGCCTGGTCTCCCGTCAGGTTGTAGCGCTCCATCAGGATGCCCATCGCCTGCCCGACGAGCTTCCGGGCGTCCACCGCGACCTGCAGGTGCTGTTCGCGCCGGGCGGTCGCCATGGCCACCGCGGCGTGCCTGGCAAGGATGTACGCGACCGCGATCTCGTCCGCACCGAAGGCGTCCGGACGCTTGCTGTAAAGGCCGAGCACCCCGACCGGCCCGGACGACGTCCACAGCGGTACGTCGAGAACGCTGCGGACCCCGAGCTCGAGGACCCGCTTGGCCCAGTCGAGCCAACGCGCGTCCAGTACGGTGTCCGGCACCAGGACCGTTGCCCGCTCCGCCATGCACAACACCAGCGGGCCGTCGCCGCCGGCCGTCTGGAACTCGTAGATCTCGGCCACCACCGGCGCGGTGACCGCCGGGATCTCCAGACCGCCGCCGGAGGTCCGGAGGGCGACGCCGGCGTAGTCGCAGTTGAGCGCCTGGAGTGCGAAGTCGACCACCGCCTGTACGGTCTCCTCGATGCCCTCCGCCTCGTGCATCTCCAGCGCGAGCCGCGAGAAGACGTCCGCCGATCGCCCGGACTCAGCCTGGGTCGAGGACTCAGCCTGGGTCGAGGACTCAGCCTGGGCCGAGGGCTCGGCGTCCGCGGTACTGCCGGGATCCTCGATGTCTGTCACCTGTTCATCATGCATCCCGCCGGCCACCGAACCCAGGTGCCCCGCAGGTCGAACGCCTGATCACGTGCTGTCCCGGAAATCGAGCGTACGATTGACGATCCGTTCGGCGATCTGGTGCACGGTCGCGTCGTGGGCGAAAGCGTGCGCCCGCATCAGCGCCAAGGCGTCCTCGGGCGAAACCCGCAACTGCACCGCGGCCATACCCGTCGCCAGATGGACCACGGACCGAGCCGTCCAGGGGCCGTGGAGTTCGCCCGCCGCGGCGTCGTCCAGTACGGCGGCCCCGATCGCGTCCGCGAGGAACTGGACGATGTCGGCGGGCTCGCTCAGACCGTGCTCGGTGTAGATGCTGTACACCCCGAACGGATGGCCCGCGGGCCGCATCGGGAAGCAGTGCAGGGTGATGCCGCCGGCCGCTTCCACGGCCGACTGGGCGAACACGGGCCAGGTCCGGCTGTCCGCGTGCCGCAGGTCCGCGACCACGGGCTCGTTGAGCAGGCACGCGTCGTGGCAAGGTCCCTCGCCGAGGACGTCCTGCAGACTTTCGAGCTGGGCCGCGACCCGATCGGTCGCGGCCAGCGTCATCCGGTTGCCGGCATCGTCACTGTGGATGCTGATCGAGCTGCCCAGGCCGCCGGCGAGTTCACGGCCCGCGTCGCACAGCCGGAAGACGAGCGACTGCTGCAGATCGGCGGCCGCGACGAGCCCGGCGAACCGCTCGAGCACCGCCGCCCGATCCACAGATCTCGTCTCCCGAGGTGCGCTACGTCCGTTCTGCCGGTGGTCAGGCCGACAGCGCGAGTTGAAGGTTTCCGATGATCGTCCGGAGCCGCCGCGACACCTGCATCTGGCTGACGCCGATCTCGGCGCCGATCTCGGCCTGCGTGCAGTGGTCGACGAAGCGTCTGCGCAGGATCAGCTGATCCCGCTCCGGAAGGTTGTCGACGACCGGCCGCAACGAGTGCACCTGGTCGACGAGTTCGTAGGTGTTGCCCGGCTGGGCGACCTCACGCGCCGGTGCGGGGGCGCCGGCTTCCGTGCTGCGCTCGGCGTCCAGGGACGTCGGCTGGAAACAGCCGCGGGCCTGTTCCGCCTCGATGATCTCGGCCACGTCGGCCCCGATCGCCTCGGCGAGCTCGCGGTGGTCCGGCCAGTGCCCGAGCGACATCGCGAGCTTGCCCTGGACCGCGTTCACCTGGGACTGGATCTCCTGCAGCCGCCGCGGGAGCTTGATCGCCCACGCGTTGTCGCGGAAGTGGTGCCGGATCCCGCCGCGGATCGTCGGGACCGCGTACGACCGGAAGTCCGAACCGGGTGTCGGCCGGTAGTTGCGGGAGGCCCGGATCAGGTGCTCGATCGCGATCTGCTCGAGGTCCTCGTCGTCGACGCCGCGGCTGCGGTACCGGCGGGCGAGGGTGCGGGCGAGCGGCATGCCGCTGACGATCGCCTCGTCGAGGAGTTGCTCGCGACGAGGCCCGCGGCTGATGTGTGCGGCCCGGAGCAGGCGCTCGGTCCGGGCGGACTCTTCGGCGTACGACGCCGGGACTGGACTACTCGTTGCCATTGCGGGTTGTCCTGCCTGTGTCCGTCCCGGCCGAATGCGGCGCAAGGTTGGACCGCAACCGGGACCACCCCCGGGTACCCGCGGGTTCCACAACTGAATCATCGGTGCCGATGCCGCACGTACGCCGGAATCGCCAGCCAGAACGCCACGAACCAGAGCAGTACGCCGGCCACCACGGCGACGGCCGCGCCGCGGGGGAGTACGACGTCCAGCGCGATCAGCAGTCCGCCGCAGATCGAGGCGACGAGGAAGGCCATGCCGCCGCGAGCCAACCGATCGGCGATCGTGACGAGCCGGTCGCGCATCCCCTGCTGGTACAGGAAACGGTGGAACGCCACCGGCGCCAGGAACAGCACGACAGCGAGGGCCGCGGCCGTCAGAGTGCACGCGTAGACGGCGTGCGTGAACCCGTCGGTGGTGTGGAACTGGTTCTGGAACGCGATCCCGAGCAGGAACGCGAACAGGATCTGCGTACCGGTCTGCACCAGCCGCAACTCCTGCAGCAACTCGTTCCAGTGCCGATCCAGCCGCTCACCGGACGTCTCACCGTCGCGCTCGTACGTCAGCGACTCCTTCAGCGAGGCCATGGCGTTCCGGTACCCGGCGGTCAGCGCTTGATGCTCGTGACCACGGTCGGTGCGGGCGCGAGAGCGGTGAGCGGTTGCAGGGACTCGACCGTCAGCGGATGTTCCTGATCCGTGACGGTCTCGAGGTGATGCAGGAGGATTCCTTCGCGCAGCGCCCACGGGGACACCTCCAGACAGGCGATGTCGAGCGTGGACATCGCCGCGCTCGCGACCACCGCGCCCGCGAGGGACTGCTTGGCGCGGTACTGCGAGATGCCACGCAGGCCGGCGCGGTCACCGCTCGTCATCGCGGCGAGTCGCGGCAGCCAGCGGTGTACGTCCTTCCTGGTCAGCGAACGCCGTACGAACGGCCCGCGACGCTGCGGCGGGGCACCCGCCAGCCGGGCCAGTTGCTTGAACGTCTTCGAGCTGCCGATGACCTGTTTCGGGTCGCCCTCCCACAGCAACCGGTCGGACACCTGGCGCAGCGTCGTACGGACGTGGTGGCGCAGTTCGTGGAGCTGGTCCGGGCTCGGCGGATCGTCCGGCAGGAAGGCGCGGGTGAGCCGCCCGGCGCCGAGCGGCAGCGAGGCCGCGAAGTCCGGGCGGGCGTCACGGCCGAGCGCGATCTCCATCGACCCGCCACCGATGTCCAGCACGAGCAGGCGTCCCGCGGACCAGCCGTACCACCGGCGGACGGCCAGGTAGGTCAGCCGCGCCTCGTCCTCGCCGCTCAGGAAGCGCAGCTGTACGCCGGTCTCGTTGCCGAGCGCGACCGCGATGTCGGCCGCGTTGGTGGCGTCGCGGATCGCGGAGGTGGCGAAGGCGTACATCCGGTCGACCTGCAGGTCACGCGCCACCGTGGCGGCAGTCCGGACCGCCTCGACCACCCGGTCGACGCCCTCGGCCGCGATGGTGCCGTCCGGGCCGAGCGCCTCGCCGAGCAGGATGCGCTGCTTGAACGCGTGGGTGGGGAGCGGGGGCGCGCCCGGTACGGCCTCCGTGACCTGCAGTTGCGCGGTGGTCGATCCGATGTCCAGTACGCCGATCTTCATGCCCTGTTGGTGCCCGCGGCAAAACCAGCGCATCCGCCGGTGAACGCGGAGTGAGCGGTCAGGGTGCCGGTTCCTCCGGCTGCTGCTCGAGCAGGTGGAGGACCGGTACGCCGAGGTGGCGCCGGGCCTGCGCGGACCAGTCGACGTGCAGCAGTTCGGCGATGACGTGCGGCCGCGTGAGTACGACGACCTCCTGGCCGTGCACGCGCTTGATCTGGTCGACGAGCTCGTCGACCGGGTGCCGACGGGTGATGACGCCGTCGGCCTCCCGATCGAACGACCGCAGTCGCCCGAGTCCGCGTTCCAGCGCTGCGGTCGCCTCCGCGTCGACGGCTCGCTGGGCCTCGTCCGCCGCACGGTGGACGTCGTCGGGCGGGCGGAACCCGTACCGCGGGCCGGTCATCCCGAACATGTCCGACCCGGCGATCCCCGACAGCGACGCCTCGACCTGGGCCTGGGCGTCCTCGCACGGGACGATCAGGTGGAACCGGACGGGTTGCGGCGTACCGGCGTACAACTCCACCAGCCGTTCCGCGTCCGGCACGCTCAGTTCTTCCTCGACGAGGACCAGGACGTCGTACATCAGGCACCTCCTGCCGACGTCGGGAGCCGGCCGGCCACGGACATCGGTGCGTTGCCGGCGGCCGCCTGGACGAGGCGGTCGAGGGCGGACGTCCAGAGCAGGTCGTAGTGGTGCAGGCGGCCGGCGGGGATGCCACCGTGGGTGAGGATGAGGTGGGATCCGCGCCTGGCCGGGACCACGTCCACGAGCACTGTGCTCGAACGATGGAGCGGGTCGTTGAAATCGGCCTGGAAGTAGTGCGGTGGCTGACAGGTGGTCACCATGCCGGTTTCCTGTGTCTCCGGCCCGGTCACCACCGTGAATCCGCCGTACTGTGTGTCGCTCAGCGCTGTTGCTCCGAACCAGCTGCTGAGCAGTTCCGGCCTGGTGATGAGGTTCCACAGGCGGCCTGCGTCACAAACCAGCGTCCGGACATACCGGAGCTGTGGCGCCCGACTCGTCTGCTGTGCATGTGTAGTTCGCGCCATGCCCAACCAGTGCCCACAGACCGCCTTGGGTAGTCGTGGCTGCTACAGGGCGTCGCGGGCGTAGAAGACGTACGCCGCGGGGGTGCCGAGGAGCATCGTGGCGGCGAGGAGCAGGATCAGGACGTCGCGGAGGCGTTCCACCGCGAGAGACGTGGTGTAGAACGAGTCTGGGTTGCGCTGGTCGTACACGACGTCGACCTTGTCGCCGACGTGCCGGGAGCGGCTCCACAGCTGGAGTGTCTGCGTGGTGGTGTACGACGTACCGTCCATGGCCGTGAAGGCGATCGTTGCCTCGGTGCCGCCGCCGGTTCCCTGGGGATCCTGCGGGAGCTTGTGAGTGGCAACGATGTGGCCGACGGCCCGTTCCTGGTGCTCGGACAGGTCGCCGAGGGCGTTGATCCGCTGGATGCCCCAGATCAGCGTGACGACGCCGACCGAGAAGATCGCGAGCGCCATCGCGGTGAACACGGTCCAGGTGGCGACGACGCCGAGTCGCTTCCGGCGGGTCAGCCGCCGCGCCGTGTACTGGGTGCTCACAGGTCTAAAGAGAACCCAGCGCAACCGGCGTGTCCAGTCGAACCGGCGATTCCTGCTTCGCTGTCTGAAGTTGCCTACGTTCAAGCCTTGACGAGCAGTTCTGCGCAATGGCTAACTGGTCGGCACCCGCCTGCCCGAGGAGACTCGATGCGCCTGCTCAGGTCTGCCGTCTGCGTGCTCGCCCTGGCCGCTCCGTTCGCAGCCGTTCCCGCCAACGCGCAACAAGCCGGCACCGCAACAACCACCGCAGCAACCACCGCAGCAACCACCGCAGCAACAACCACCGCAGCCGCTGTTTCGCCCGCGCCGCAACAGCTCGTCCAACGCCCCGACGGCTTCCCGGTCACACCGGTGGTCGGTCTGGTCCGTACGTCGCGCACCGACGCCGACGCCGAGCGCGTCGTACGACAGGCCCTCGACCGCGCCGGCGTGAAGACCGTCCGGACCACCGACGGCGCCGACCCCGGTACGCCGACCACGATCTGGCTCGGCCGCAGCCAGCCGGTGCTGAATGCCCTGCACGTCAAGGACAGCATCGGCCTGTCCGCCGAGGGCTACGTGCTGGCGGCCGGCCGCGACGGCGACGACCGCGCCCAGGTCGTCCTCGACGGCGTCGACGGCGACGGCACCTTCTACGCCGCGCAGTCGCTCGCCCAACTGATCCAGCCGCGCCCCGGCCAGGACTGGGTGCCCGGCGTCGCGATCCGTGACTGGCCGACGATGCGGTACCGCGGCGCGATCGAAGGCTTCTACGGCACACCGTGGTCGCAGGCGGACCGCCTGGACGAGCTCAGCTACCTCGGCGCGCATCGCATGAACACGTACGAGTACGCGCCGAAGGACGACCCGTACCACCGGGAACAGTGGCGCGACCCGTACCCGGCCGACAAACTCGCCCAGCTCGCGTCGCTGGTCACCCGCGCCCGCGAGAACAAGGTCGACTTCACGTTCGCGCTCTCGCCCGGTCTGTCGATCTGCTACACGTCCGAGGCCGACTTCCAGGCGCTGATCGCGAAGTTCGAGGCCCTGTACGACGTGGGCGCGCGTTCGTTCAACGTGCCGCTCGACGACATCGACTACAACACGTGGCACTGCGACGCGGACAAGGCGAAGTACGGAACCGGTGGCGGTGCCGCCGGCCGTGCGCAGAGCGAGCTGCTGAACCGGGTGCAGCGCGAGTGGGTCGAGACCAAGCCGGACGTCGCGCCGCTGCAGATGGTGCCGACGGAGTACTACAACGTCAGCGAGACGCCGTACAAGAAGGCACTTCGGGAGCAACTCGACAGCGACGTCGTCGTGCACTGGACCGGAATCGGCGTGGTGCCGCGTACGATCACCGCGGCGCAGGCCGCGCAGGCGAAGGCGGTGTTCGGGCACGACATCCTGATCTGGGACAACTACCCGGTCAACGACTACGCGGCGGGCCGGTTGTTGCTCGCGCCGTACACGGGTCGCGAACCGGCCGTCGCCGACAGCATCGCCGGCATCATCTCGAACCCGATGAACCAGGCCGCGGTCAGCAAGGTCGCGCTCTACTCGTTCGCCGAACTCGGTTGGAACCCGGCGAAGTACGACGCGCAGGCCTCCTGGCGCCGCGCCCTCGCCGAACGAGGAGGCGGCGATCCCGCCACGACCGCCGCACTGCAGGTGTTCGCCGATCTGAACACGTACGACGGCACGCTGCATCCGCAGAGTGCGCCGGTCTTCGGTGCCGCGGTCGACCAGTTCTGGCAGCTGTGGCGCTCCGGGCAACGTACGCAGGCGATCGCCGTACTGCGGCCCCGGGTGAACGCGATTGTGGCCGCCCCCGCGACGATCCGGTCCGGAGTGGTCGACCCGGCCTTCGCCGACCAGGCCGAATCGTGGCTCAAGGCAACCGAACTGTGGGGCCGGGCAATGAACCGCGCGCTGGATCTGCTGGCCGCCCTGGACACGGGCGACGGTGCCGCGGCGTGGACCGCCCGGCAAGGGATGAACGCGCTCGTCAGCCAGGCGAAGGCGATCCGCGACAGCCGCCTCCCGCACAGTGGTACGTACCCGCGGATCGGTGAGGGCGTCGTCGATGCGCTGATCGCGGAAGCCGGCCGCGTTCACGACCGCTGGCTCGGCGTGCGGCCCGGGCGTACGGCGACGACCAGCCTCGGTACGTACCAGGACAACGTACCGGCGCGGATGATCGACGGCGACCCGAACACGTTCTACTGGAGCGACGGTGCGCCGAGCACCGGCTCGGAGGTCCGGGCCGATCTCGGGCAACTGTCGACAATCGGATTGATCACCATCCTGATGGGGAAGGCGTCCAGCCCGAACGACTACATCCACTCCGGCGTCCTCGAGTACTCGCCCGACGGCACGCGCTGGACCGAACTCGCCCGGGCGACCACGGCCGAGGTACGGGCGACGGCGCCGGCGGGTACGACGGCCCGCTACGTCCGGTACCGCTCGTTGAGCGCGAGCGACTACTGGCTGGTCGTCCGCGAGTTCACCGTCGAGACCATCGGCGGTCACACGACGACGCTGACCGCGAGCGGTACGCCAGCACCGGCCACCGGTTCGTCGTTCCGGCAGGCCGTGGACGGCGCCCTCGACACCGCGTACATACCGTCCACTGCGCCCGCCGCTGGTGACGCGTTGACGATCGGCTTGTCGGCGCCGCGCGAGTTGGCCGGTCTGACGATCCTCCAGCGGAACGTCGGTACGGCGGACGTGGAGGTGCAGGTCGGGGGAGGATGGCAGCGGGTCGGCACCGTGTCCTCGGCGTATGCCGAGCTTCGGGTGGCCGACCTGAAGGCCGAGGCGGTTCGCCTGGTCTGGAAGAGCGGTACGCCCGAGGTGGCCGAGGTCGTGCCGCTGTGGAGCGACACCCCGCTCGCGACGCTGAATGTCGGCAACGACCGGGCCGACGTCGTACGTGGCGTACCGTCGACGTTCACGGTCGACATCTCCGCCGACCGGAACACCGATGTCAGCGGTGCGTTGGACGTCGCCGCGCCCGCCGGGTGGACCGTCGAGACCACGGCCTCGGTGACCGTCAAGCGCGGCTTCACCCAATCCGTCCCGGTCCAGCTGACCGCACCGGCCGACGCAGCATTGTCGGCCGTAGACATTCCGGTGCGGTTCACGGTCGGCCAGACCAGCTTCGACGCGGTTCTGCGGGTCGCCGTCCGTCCGCGGACCGGCACCACCGACATCGCCCTGCACCATCCGGTCGTTGCCTCCAGCATCGAACCCGGTACGTCGTTCACCGCCGACCTGGCCGTCGACGGCGACAGCACGACCCGCTGGGCGTCCGGCTACGACGACGCGTCCTGGCTCCTGGTCGATCTGGGTACTCCGACCCGCCTCGGCAAGCTCGTACTGCGCTGGGAGGCGGCGTACGGCGCGGCGTACGACATCCAGGTGTCCGACGACGCGAACACCTGGACGACCGCGACCGCGGTCACGAACGGCGACGGTGGTACCGACACGCTCTGGCTCGACACCACCGCCCGCTACGTCCGCATGCAAGGCGTCCACCGCGCGACCCAGTACGGCTACTCCCTCTACGAACTGGAGGTCTACCCGGCGGTCTAGGAGTCCCAGATCGGCCCGAGCGCCGGGATGCCCAGGCGCTCGAGGCCGTGGACGACCGACCGCGTAACCTTCCGGTTCGACACGCAGATCACTGCCTCCGCGCCGGAGCCGGCGTACGCCGCGTACGCGAGCTTCACCATGTCGGGCTTGCCGTGCGCGTCGGTGTCCCAGATCAGCGTGTCCGGCTGGGCGCGGAGGATCTCGTCGACCAGCTCCTGTCCGTACGTCTGCACCGGGTCACGAGTCACCCAGACCAGCTTGTTCGGAACGCGCGCGGCCAGTACGTGCGCGAGCACCGGTCCGATCCCGCTGCCCGTCACAATGTAGACAATCCGGTTGAAGACGGTTCCGTAGTTGGCCATCCCGGCTGTCGCAACGCCCCGCACCCACACGCGGGCCGGCGGATTGTCGATGAAGTCGCCCGTCCAGTCCCCGGCGCGCGACACCGCCATCCGGAAGCCGGCCACCCCCGGCGTCGGGATCACCGCGAAGCTGTGCCACTCCCGCAGCGGGTGCCGCGAGATCGCCCGCGTCGACCCAGCCATCGGTGTCCGGCTGCCCGCCCGGACCAGCGCCACGTGCGAGGACGGGCGTACCACGTCGATCGGGATCCGCCGCAGCAGCGTCCACGGGATCAGCGAGCTGATCGTGGTCAGTGCGAGTACCCAGACCGCCGGCGTACTGACCAGCGACTGATGCCGCTCGGCGGCGAGCAGGACCGCGCCGGTCCAGAACAGTACGGACAACCCCCAGCCGCCGAAGCGGTGTACCCGCTCGAACAGGTCGTGCTGCTTCGCGCGGAACGAAGGTCGTGCGGTGCTCACGATGATGATCAGCAGCAGCGTCTGCACGTAGTACACGACGAGCAACGGCCAGCCGACCTTGCCGGTCGCGACGACCGTCAGCGCGAGGAACCAGAGGCTCCCGCAGGTCGCCCCGCCGACATGCAGACCGCCCAGGTGATAACCCTTCGCCAGCGCCCAGCGGACCCGCAGCGGCCAGGTTTTCGGCGCTTTCATCACCAGCTGCGAAAGCAGATTCACAAAGAACTGCTGGCGGACCAGAATTGCCGTCGCGAAATTCACCTGCGCGACCAGCGCGACGGCGCCGACCGAGCTCCACCGATCACCGGGAAGCCCACACACGAAGGTGAGAAGATTGACGACCAGCACCAGCGCCACCAGGCGGTTGCTCTGCATCAGTCGTGGATGTTTCAACAGTCGCCGGACCGCCGGCAATGCCTTCGGCAAAGCCACTTCCGGCAATACCGGATCCCAGCAAATCGCACTCATGAAATTCCCCCCGAATATATGTTCTCAATGCAGGCTGAGACGCCCGCGGGATCCGCTTCGGTTGAGCTACGGCCCGGGCCGCAACACAATCTCAACAATGTCCCCGGATGAGAGGACGCTGAGAGCCGTGTGTGTGCGTCGGTACGGCGACCTACTTTGGACAGGTGGGTGCGGCCGGGCAGGGGGTTCGGTTGCTGACGCGGCTCTTCGGCGTCAGCGCGCTGGCCGGTGCCCTGACAGCCGGGCTGGTGGTGCCGATCGCGGGGTTCGCCGGCTTCGGCAGTGAAGAGGTCGTCGACACCCTGCGGAGCCTGCCGAAACCGCTGAACAGCCAGCCGGCCGCCGTCCGGACCCGGATCGTGGCCGCGGACGGCAGCCTGATCGCGAATCTGTACGACGAGAACCGGGCGCCGGTCGGCATCGCCCACATCGCGCCGGTGATGCGGCAGGCGATCATCTCGATCGAGGACTCGCGGTTCTACGAGCACGGCGCGCTCGACCTGCAAGGGACGCTCCGGGCGCTGATCCGCAACCAGGCCGAGGGCACGTCGCAAGGTGGTTCGAGCATCACCCAGCAGTACGTGAAGCTGACCTTGCTCGAGAACGCCAAGACGCCCGCGGAGCAGCGGGCCGCGACGGCACCGACGTACGAACGGAAACTCGTCGAGCTGCGGTACGCGATCGCGGTCGAGCAGCAGCAGTCGAAGGACCAGATCCTCGACGGGTACCTGAACCTCGCGAACTTCGGCGACGGCACGTACGGCGTCCAGGCCGCGGCCCAGCACTACTTCGGCGTGACCGCCGCCCAGCTCACGCTGCCGCAGGCCGCGATGCTCGCCGGAATCGTGAAGAACCCCAGTGGCTACGACCCCGTGACGCACCCGGAGCAGGCGTTGCAGCGACGCAACACCGTGATCGAGCGGATGCTCCAGCTCGGCAACATCACGCTCGCCGAGGCGAACACGGCGTTGCGCGCACCGGTCCTCGACCTGTCCCAGGTGCACCCGATCCTGAACGGCTGCGCGAACTCGCCGTACCCGTTCTACTGCGAGTACGTCGTCTCGAAGCTGCTCGACAACCCGGCGCTCGGCGACACCCCGCAGCAGCGCGACCAGTACCTGAAGACCGGCGGGCTGACGATCCGGACCTCGCTCGATCCGCGGATCCAGGCCGCCGCGCAGAAGTCGATCGACGAGCACACCAGGCCGACCGACAACACCGTCGCGGCGATCACGGTCGTCCAGCCGGGCACCGGCCTGGTCGAGGCGATGGTGCAGAGCAAGCCGTACGGCGAGGGCCGCGACGAGACGGCGTACAACTACAACGTCGAGAAGTCGTACGCCGGCGGGTACGGCGGGTTCCAGAACGGCTCGACGATGAAGGCGTTCACGATCGCGGCGGCGATCCAGCAGGGCATCCCGATCGACCACATGATCAACTCACCGGACCAGATCGACCTCAGCGGCGTCCCGTACCGGACCTGCGACGGCTGGACCCGGGACAGCAACTACACACCGAAGAACTCGACGAAGAGCGGCGACTTCACCATGGTCGACGCCGCCAGGTACTCCGTGAACACGTACTTCCTGCAGCTGTCCCGCGAGACCGGGCTGTGCTCGATCGCGACGATCGCGGGCAAGCTCGGGATGTACAACGCGCAGACGCTGCATCCGCTGGACCAGGTCGTCTCGATGACGCTCGGCGTCGGGTACGTGACCCCGCTGATGCTGTCGAACGCGTACGCGACGTTTGCCGACCGCGGCGTGTACTGCGCACCGCTGCTGGTCACGTCGATCACCGACGAGAGCGGCAAGAGCCTCGCGACGCCCGGCCAGGCGTGCAAACAGGTCCTCGAGCCGTGGGTCGCGGACGGTGTGAACCGGGTGCTGAGCGCGGTCATGCAGCCGGGCGGCACCGGCGGCAACCTGAGCTTCGGCAGCTGGGACCTGGCCGGCAAGACCGGCACGATCAACCAGAACCTCGCCGTCTGGTTCTCCGGTTACACCCCGAACCTCGCCGCGGCAGCGGTCGTCGCCGACGCCACGCCGCCGTACACGAACCTCATGTACGGCCACCAGCTCAACGGCCAGGACATCACCGACCCCACCGGCTCCGGCACCGCGGGGCCGCTGTGGGAGTCGGCAATGCGCGGAGCCCTGCAGGGCCTACCCCGCGAGTCCTTCGTCGCACCACCCGCCCGCGTCCTGGGCAACCTTCCGAACTAGGCGGTCGGGTCCGGGCCGAGGGCGGTGTCGAGGAGGTCGCCGAGTTGCTGGAGTTGGGTGGGGGAGAGGGTGTCGAACGACGTCTTGACAACGGCGTTCACGGCTTCTTGGCCGTCGGCGCGGAGTTGCTCGCCCTTCGGGGTCAGACGGTGTTTGACGGCGCGGCCGGGGCCAGGGACGCGTTCGATCAGGCCGCGGTCGGCCATCCGCGTCGCCAGCGACCCGAAGGACTGGTCGGTCTGGAAGGTCAGCACAGCCAGGTCGTGGAGCGACGCGTCGGGCCGGCGGTCGAGGTGGCGCAGGGTGTCCCACTGCACGAGTGAGAGGCCGAGCGGCGCGAGCGCCTGGCTCAGGGCGCGGTGGTGACGGTACTGCAGGCGCTTGACGGCCAGGGCGACGTCAGCGGGCTGGTGCTTCATGATCTGCACTGTATCAGGTTGCTTAGATCAATATCCTGATCTAAGGTTCCTGATATAAGCATCCTGAGATCATGGAGAGTCGATGATGAGCACGTTCCTGCTGTTGCACGGTGGTGGCGGTGTCCTGACGATGGCCGGCTTCGCCGACCTGCTCAGGGAGCGCACCCACGCCCGGGTCCTCCTGCCCACGCACCCCGGCTTCGGCGGTACGCCGCGGAACGACGCGGTGCGGGACGTGCGGGACTTGGCGATGATGTACGTCGGGATGCTCGAGGAACTGGACCTCGCCGACGTGACCGTGATCGGCAACTCGTTCGGCGGGTGGGTCGCCGCGGAGCTCGCGCTGCGGCACAGCCCGCGGGTCAGCGACGTGGTGATCGTCGACGGGATCGGCATCGAGGTCGAGGACCAGCCGCTGACCGATGTGAGCGGGTTGTCGATCGCCGACATCCAGAAGCTGTCGTGGCACGACCCGTCCAAGGCACCGGCCGCCGGCGGCACCGGACCGAGCCCCGACGTCCAGGCCCTGATCGGATACACCGGCCCGACGATGTCCGACCCAACCTTGCTGCACCGCCTCGCCGCCATCGACATCCCGGTACGCGTCGTATGGGGCGAGAGCGACCGAATCGCCGGCCCCGACTACGGCAAGGCGTTCGCCGCCGCGATCCCGTCAGCGACGTACACACTGCTACCCCGCACGGGCCACCTTCCCCAACTGGAAACCCCCGAGGAACTGCTCAGTGCTCTGTTGGGTGCCGACGACTGAGAGGAAGCCTAGGTGGTGCTTTCCAGGAGGGATAGGGAGGCGGCGGCTGCGGTGGTGGTGTCGCCGGCTTCGATTGCGGCGGCCAGGGCCTCGTGCCAGGTGTCCTGGCCGGAGGTGAAGTTCTGTAGGCACTGGTCGTCGCGGACGCTCTCAGTCAGGGCGTGGGCGAAGCTCGTGTAGAGCTCGATCAGGACCGGGTTGTGCGAGGCGCGGGCCACGCACAGGTGGAAGTCGACGTCGCCGGCCACGAAGGCCGCCTCGTCGCCCGCATCGCCGGCGGCAGCGCGGGCGGCGAGCGCCTTGGTCAGCGCGCGGATGTCGGACCTGGTCCGGCGTGCGGCCGCCAGTCCGGCCGCGACGATGTCGAGGCCGCGGCGGACCTCGAGCACGTCGCCGTGCTCGGCCGCGCCGAGGCGGCGGCGGATCGCGACGTCGGTGGGGTCCTGGGCGGTGACGTAGGTGCCGTCACCCTGCCGGGTGGCGAGCAGACCCGCGTGCACCAGGCCGCGCACCGCCTCCCGGACCGACGCCCGGCTGACACCGAGCTGTTCGACCAGCTCGGTCTCCGACGGGATGCGCTCACCGACCGTCCAGCGGCCCGCGGTGATCTCGTCGCGGAGCTGGGTCCCGACGGACTCGACCAGGGAGACCCGCTCGACCTTTTTCATCGCAGCCCCTTCCTCAAACATCAGATGACTGGTAATCCTATCACCAAGCAACCCCGAGATCCCGGCTCGGTTCCGACAAACATCCTTCGACGGAAGGTCGGTCCGATGCACTCGACTGAATCATCGAACCAGCTCACCTCACGGCCGGCGGACGCCGTCTCCGTGGTAGGTCGTGTCCTGGACGCGATCCCGTTCAACCGCGCGCACCGCCTGATCCTGCTGATGGTGCTGCTCGGCGCGTTCTTCGACGTGATGGAGGAGAACTCGCTCGGCGCCGTCGGACCGGCGCTGAAGTCGGTGTGGAACATCTCCACGCCCGAGTTGGCGTTCCTGCAGACCGTGACGATCGGCGCGATGATCATCGGCAAGGTGGTCACCGGCGCGCTCGGCGACCACAAGGGCCGCCGGTTCGCGCTCGCGTTCAACCTGGCCGTGTACTGCCTCGGCGCGCTGATCTGTGCACTCGCCCCCGGGTACGCCGTCCTCGCGGTCGGCCGGTTCGTGGTCGGCGTCGGCCTCGGCGGCGAGATCGCCGCCGGGATGACGATGCTCAGCGAACTCGTCTCGACCAAGTACCGCGGCGCGGTCGTTGCCTCGCTCAACGTGGGTGCCGGCGGCTTCGGCAACGTGGTGTCGTTCGGCTTCGCGGCCGTCGTCCTCGGACCGCTCGGCAACTTCTTCGGCGGCCCGCACAACAGTTGGCGGTGGATGTTCGCCCTGCTGGTCCTGCCTGCGCTGCTGGTGCTCGTGTACCGGCGGTACCTCCCGGAGACGCCGCGGTACCTGGCGTCGCGCGGCCGGATCGACGAGGCGAACGGCGTCCTGACACGGCTGGCGAACGGCCGCCTGAAGGACCGCAGCGGACCGGTCACGCCGTACATCCAGCACACCGGAACGGCGCCGGCTGTCGAGAAGGTCCGGCTGTCCGAGGTGTTCCGCGGCGTGCTGCTGCGGCGTACGGCAGCCCTCGCGGTGATCTCGTGGATGACGTTCGGCGCCCAGGTGACCGTACTCGTGCTGATGCCGACCATCCTGGTCGAGCAGGGCTACACGATCACCAAGAGCCTCGCGTTCACGATGGTGATGAACGTCGGCAGTCTGCTCGGTGCCGCCGCCGCGACCTGGGCCGCGCTGCGCCTTCCGCGCCGGGTCGTGATCACCTGCGGTGCCGGTGCCGCCTGTCTTGCCGCACTTGCCTTCGGGTTCCTGGCGACGACGCCGGCGCTGGTACTGATCCTCGGCGCGCTCTTCCAGTTCTTCGTGCTGCTGCTGAACAGCACGATCTTCGCGTGGGCGCCGGAGCTCTACCCGACCCGGGTCCGCGCGTTCGGCACCGCGATGGTGGCGGTCCAGGGCAATGTCGCCGGGGCGTTCGTCCCGATCGGCGCCGGACTGCTGCTCGACCGCGCGGGAATGGTCGCGGTGTTCGTCCTGATCGCCGTCATGTACTCGGTGATGGCGGTCGCGAGCAGGTTCGCGCCGGAGACGCACGGGCTGTCGCTCGAGGACATCAACTCGGACACGAATCAAGGAGTCTCGTAATGGATCGTCTGCACGTCAGCGCCACCTCGCACTGGCCGAACTACCTTCCGGAGTACGTCGCCCGCGAACTCGGGTTCTACGCGGAGGAAGGCCTGGACTTCTCCCGCTCGGCGCCGGACGACTGGACGCAGGTGCTGCGGGACCTCGAAGGCGGCAGCGCGGACGTCGTACTCGGCGGACTGTGGGTGCCCGCGATGTACCACGGGCGCGGCCGTGAGTACCGCGCGTTCGCGCAGCTGAACGCCCGCAACCCGAAGGCGCTGGTGACCCGCGAGAAGCTCACCGACTTCGACTGGAAGGATCTCGAAGGCAAGATCGTGGTAGCGCCCGGTGCCGGCGGTACGGCGCCGTACGTGCACACCGCCGGGCTGATGCGCAAGGCCGGAGTGGACATGTCGAAGGTGCGCTGGGTACGCGACCTGTCCGGCTCGATGCTGACCGAACTGTTCCTCGGTGGCATGGGCGACGCGTTGGTCACGGACCTGGTGAACGCGTCGTTCCTCGAGCACCGGGGCGAGGCGCACATCGCGGTACGGCACGACCGCGCGGGCGGCCTGATGCCGAACAGCGTGTACTACACGACCGCCGACGTACTCGCCCGCGACGACGAGCTGGTCGAACGGTTCTACCGGGCGCTGCAGAAGTCGTACGACTGGCTGAAGGCACATGAGGCCGCCGAGCTGACCGACCTGCTGGCGCGCGAGTGGCCTTCGCTGGACACCGAGGTACTCGTGTCGATCGTCGACGATCTGCGCGCCAGCGGGATCTGGGACGACCTGCGGATCAGCGAGGACGGCTTCGCCGAGTGGATGCGGATCCTCGCCGAGGACGGGTTGATCGACGAGGCCCCGGCGTACGACGACCTGGTCGCGGTGGTGTCATGAGCGTCGGCAGACCGATCCTGGCCCTGAGCCGGGCCGAGATCGCGAAGACCCTCGAGATGCCGGCTGTCATCGAGGCGGTCGAGAACGCGCACGCCGCACTGTCGACAGGTGGTGCGGTGCAGGCCGAACGGTCGACGGTCGAGGTGCCCGGGTGTACGACGTTGCTCGTGCCGATGACCGCGGCGATCGGTTCGCGGGTGGCGGGGATCAAGCTGCTCACCGATACGCCGGCGAACCTGGCGCGGGAGTTGCCCGTGCAGCAGTCGACGATCCTGCTGGTGGATCCGGAGACCGGTACTTGTGAGGCGATTCTGGACGGGCCGGCGTTGACGTTGTTCCGTACTGCGGCTGCTTCTGCTGTTGCTACCAGGCATCTTGCGCGTCGGGAGGCGCGGACCGTCGGGTTCGTCGGTGCGGGGGCGCAGGCTCGGGCTCATCTTGATGCGCTTGCTTGTGTTCTTGATATCGAGCGGGTTGTGGTGTGGAGCAGGACGAAGGTTCGGGTCGAGGGGTTCGTTGCGTATGCCCAGGACCGTGGTCATGAAGTGGTGGTTGCCGGAGGCCCCGAAGCGGTCGTTCGGTCGGTGGATGTGCTGTGTACGTTGACGCCTTCTCGGGAGCCGATTGTGCGGGGGGAGTGGTTCGGCGCGGGGCTGCACGTGAATGCGGTGGGGGCGCCGCCGCGGCCGGACCATCGGGAGATCGACAGTGCGGGCGTTGCCCGGAGCAAGGTTGTCGTGGACAGCTTCGACGTCGTCCGGCGGGAGTCCGGGGACGTCCTCGTACCGCTCGGCGAAGGGCTGATCACCGCGGAGCATTTCGCCACCGAACTCGGGGACGTGGTCGCCGGCGTGCGGGTAGGACGCAGTACCGACGACGAGATCACGCTGTTCGACTCGGTCGGGCTCGGCCTGCAGGACATGGCCGCCGCGCGACTCGCCGTCGACGCGGCCCGCCGTACCGGACTCGGCGTCGAGCTGCGGCTCAACTAGACGTGTGACCCGCCGCTCGCCGGGATCGAGACGGCGGGTCACACCACGAACCATCGACAGGAGCGACATGCCTACACCGAGCCCTGGATACTCGATCACCGCACGGGTCGAGGCCCCTGCCTCACCGCACATCACCACCGCTCTGACGACCGCGATCGGCGCGGCCGGCGGCGCGCTGACCGCGCTCGACGTGGTCGAGTCCCGCGCGGACCGGATCGTCGTCGACATGACGTGCGACGCGGTTGACGTCAGCCACGCGGCCGCACTGGAGAAAGCGCTCGACGCGGTCGACGGCGTCACCGTACGGAAGGTCAGCGATCGTACGTTCCTGCTGCACCTCGGCGGCAAGCTGACGGTGGTACCGAAGGTGCCGCTCAAGCACCGCGACGACCTGTCCCGCGCCTACACGCCGGGGGTCGCCCGGGTCTGTCAGGCGATCGCGGAGAACCCGGCGGACGCGCGCCGGCTGACGATCAAGCGGAACACGGTCGCGGTCGTCACCGACGGTTCGGCGGTCCTCGGCCTCGGCAACATCGGGCCGGCCGCGGCGTTGCCGGTGATGGAGGGCAAGGCCGCGCTGTTCCAGCAGTTCGCCGGCGTCGACGCATGGCCGGTCTGCCTGGACACCCAGGACACCGACGCGATCGTGGAGATCGTCCGCGCGATCGCGCCGGTGTACGGCGGCGTGAACCTCGAGGACATCGCCGCGCCACGCTGCTTCGAGATCGAGAAGCGGCTGCGGGAACTGCTCGACATCCCGGTGTTCCACGACGACCAGCACGGTACGGCGATCGTCGTACTGGCCGCTCTTGCGAACGCGTTGCGCGTGGTCGGCAAGCGGATCGAGGACGTCCGGATCGTGGTGTCCGGGGTCGGTGCGGCCGGGCACGCGATCATCCGGCTGCTCGCCGCGCAGGGCGCGGGCGAGATCGTCGGCTGCGGACGGAACGGCGCGGTGCACTCCGGGCAGCACGGGCTCGACGAGTACCGCGGGTGGATCGCGGCGAACACCAACCCCCGGGGCGAGACCGGCAGGCTGACCGACGTACTGCCGGGGGCCGACATCTTCATCGGTGTGTCCGGTCCGGGGCTGCTGACCGGCGACGACATCGCCAAGATGGCCGACGGCGCGATCGTGTTCGCGCTGGCCAACCCCGACCCCGAGGTCGACCCGGTCGCCGCCGGGGAGTACGCCGCCGTGGTCGCAACCGGGCGGTCCGACTACCCGAACCAGATCAACAACGTGCTGGCGTTCCCAGGGTTCTTCCGCGGGATGCTCGACGCCGGCGCGCACGAGATCACCGACGCGGTGCTGCTGGCCGCGGCCGACGCGATCGCGAACTCGGTCGCCGCCGAGGAACTGAATGCGACGTACATCGTCCCGAGCGTGTTCGACCCGGCCGTCGCACCCGCGGTCGCTGCTGCGGTCCGGCAGGTGGCCGAATGCGCATCCTGATCGCGAACGTCAACACCACCAAGGCGATGACCGACACGATCCGGGAATCGGCTGCCGAGTACGCGTCGCCGGGGACCGAGATCATCGGGCTGACGCCGTCGATCGGACCGGAGTCGGTCGAGGGCAACTTCGAGAGCTACCTGGCCGCGATCGCGGTGATGGACGCGGTCGTGCGGTACGACGGTCCGTACGACGCGGTGATCCAGGCCGGGTACGGCGAACACGGGCGGGAGGGACTGCAGGAGCTCCTCGACGTACCGGTCGTCGACATCACCGAGGCGGCCGCGCTGGTCGCGATGCTGATCGGCCGGAGCTACTCGGTCGTGACGACCCTGGACCGTGCCGTACCGCAGATCGAGGACCGGCTTCTCCTCGCCGGCCTGTCGGGCCGGTGCGCGTCGGTGCGGGCGAGCGGTCTGGCCGTACTCGAACTCGAGGAGGATTCACAGCGGGCCGTCGGCGCGATCGTCGAACAGTCGGTCAGGGCCGTCACCGAGGACAAGGCCGAGGTGATCTGCCTGGGCTGCGGTGGGATGGCCGGTCTGGACCGCAAGGTCGCCGCGGCCACCGGCGTACCGGTGGTGGACGGGGTCGCCGCCGCGGTCCAACTTGCGGAGTCGCTGGTCCACCTCGGCCTGTCGACGAGCAAGGTCCGTACGTACGCCACCCCACGGCCGAAAATCGTCACCGGCTGGCCACTGGGAACGTAGCAACAACTGACTTTCCAGAATCCCTTGAAACGTCAGATGACTGGTAATCATACTAAATCGCACCGAGATCCCGGCTCGATCGTCAGCAGAAGTTCCCCTGTCACAAGGAGGCCGGCCCGATGCAATCCTCGGATCCGCACACCACCGCAGTACCACGAACGTCCGGACGCCTCTCGGAGGTGATGGACCGGATCGGCTGGACCCGCGCGCACTGGGTCGTGGCCGGTCTGGTCCTGGCCGGTATGTTCTTCGACGCGCTCGAGCAGGACACCACCGGCGCCATCACCGAAGGCCTGAAGGCCAGCTTCGGGATGGACACCGCGGACCTCGCCTTCCTGAACACCGTGATGATCATCGGTGGCCTGGTCGGGCGCGTCACCACCGGCTACCTGGCCGACCGCAAGGGCCGCCGGTACGCGCTCTCGTTCAACCTGCTGCTCTACACCCTGGGTGGTGTGCTCAGCGCGATCGCACCGAACCAGACCTTCCTCGAGGTGTCCCGGTTCATCGTCGGGATCGGCCTCGGCGGTGAGTTCACCGTCGGGCTCGCGCTCGTCACCGAGATGGTCGCGACCAGGTACCGCGGCACCGTTGCCGCCTCGCTGAACATCGGCTCCGGCGGCGTCGGCAACTTCGTTGCCTTCGGCCTCTTCCTGATCGTGCTCGGCCCGCTGAACGACGCGCTCGGCGGTACGTCGGCGAGCTGGCGCTGGCTCTACGTGCTGCTGGCAGTCCCGGCGTTGCTGGTCGTGTTCATCCGCCGGTACATGCCCGAGTCGCCACGGTTCCTGCTGTCCAAGGGCAGGCTCGACGAGGCGAACGAGGCGCTCACCACGTTGGCGTCCGGCCGGCTCAGCCGCAAGGGCAGCGGTCCGGTCACGCAGTACCTGACCGCCGCCGACGTTCCGGACGTGGTCGGGGAGTCGGTGCCGCTGCGGACGCTGGTGTCGGCCGGCTCGTTGCGCCGGACCGCGGCGATCGGGCTCGCGTCGTGGATGTCGTTCGGTGCCCAGATCACCCTGCTGGTGCTGATGCCGAGCATTCTCGTTGCCCAGGGCTACAGCATCAGCGACAGCCTCGCGTTCACGATGGTGATGAACCTCGGCAGCCTGCTCGGCGCCTGCGCGGCCGCGCTGCTCGCGCGGAACGTCGGCCGCCGGACGACGGTGATCTCGGCTGCTGTACTCGGCTGTGCTGCCGCGGTCGCGTTCGCGACGTTCGCACACGGAGCCGCGCTGATCCTGCTGCTCGGCGGGACGTTCCAGTTCTTCGCGCTCTTGCTCAACACCACGCTCGCCGCTTGGTCACCCGAGGTGTATCCGACCGAGGTCCGGGCGCTGGGTACCTCGATCGTGAACGGCATCGGCAACGTGTCCGGCGCCGTGATGCCGCTGATCGCGGTCCCGGTGTTCGCGGCCTGGGGGATGTCGGGCGTGTTCCTGATGCTCGCGTCGATGTACGTGGTGCTCGCGATCGCGGCCCGGTTCGCGCCGGAGACGTACCGGCTGTCGCTCGAGCAGATCAACCAGACCCAAGTTTGAGAGAGGAACCAACCTGTGAGGGAATACAGCACCCCGGTCGACTACCGGCGGATGGAGTCGCTGCTGCGCGACTTCGAGCCGAGCTTCGACTTCGAACCTGCCGACCAGCTGACCGAGGCGGAGTACGCGGACCGCATCGAGCGGCTCCGGCGGGAGGCAACCGTTGCCGGGCTCGACGCGCTGCTCGTGCACTCCAGCCTGGTCGGGTGGTACCACACGTCGAACCCGTTCCTGCGGTACCTGTGCGACTGGATGCGGGAGGGGGTGCTGGTCCTTCCGACCGACGCCGACCTCGATCCCGAACTGCTCTCGTTCTGGACCGAGTCGGCGGTCGTGCCGCCGGGCGGCGAGCCGTTGCTGGTCGGCGACATCTGGCAGATCTCGCCGTTCGGCCGGGAGAGCGTGAACCGGCCCGGATCGCCGCTGGGCAAGACGATCGACGCCTGCGCGGGCGTGCTGCGCAGGCTCGGTCTCACCGGTGGGTCGATCGGCCTCATCGGTGACGAGACCGCGACCACGTTCTTCACCGGCTTGCGCGCGGAACTGTCGCGGACGGCGTTCACGAACGCGACCGAGATGATCCTGCGGATGCAACGGATCCGGACCAAGGCCGAGATCGACATCATCCGCTCCGCGGGGCAGCTGATCGACATCGGCTGGGAGGCGCTCTGCCACGTCGTACGGCCCGGGGTGACGGACTACGAGGCGTACGCGGCGTTCTCGTACGCACAAATGGCGCGAGGTGGGGAGACCGGTGACGGGTACCAGATCGGCGCGAACCGGTACGGCACGCTGTGCGGCAAACCGTACGGGCATGTCATCGTGCCGGGCGATCTGCTGAACCTGTACATCTCGAACGTCACGTATCTCGGGTACTGCGCGCAGGCGGCGCGGATGATGGTGATCGGTACGGCGACACCGCAGCAGGACGAAGTACTGGAGATGACGGTCGACGCCGTCCGGCGGGCCGAGGCGCTGATCAAGCCGGGCGTGAAGTTCAGCGAACTGCACGACGCGGCGTTCGAGGCGTACGTGGAGCGCGGCTACCTGAAGTCCAAGGAGACGCGGACGATGCCGTTCAACTGGGAGGCGATGCCGGACGGGTCGCCGCGGCAGGTGAAACGCCAGTACGTCGAGGACGCGGACTGGGAGGCGCAGGGGCGGCGGCTGATGCACGTCTGGCCGGCCGCGCCCGGTCCGCACAACCCGAACCTCGGGCACGCGATCGGGATGCCGAAGCTGCCGCAGTACAACGTGACCTCGCACAACACCGACCGGATGGAGCCCGGGATGGTCTTCGTCCTGCACGCGCAATGGGTCGACCCGCTGGTCGCGGGGTCGAACCTCGGTGACCTGTACGTGGTGACCGAGGACGGCTACGAGAACCTGACCTGCCGGACGTCGGTCGAGCCCTACCGGACGGAGATCTCCGCATGACCAGGCTCAAGCTCAGCTCGATGGCGCACGGGCTCAACTACCTGCCCGAGTACGTTGCACGCGGCAACGGAATCTTCGCGGCGAACGGGCTGGAGGTGCCGTACACGCTGCACGACCCGTGGGACGGGATCATGCACGCGCTCGCCGACGGGACCGCCGATATCGCGCTCGGTGGGGTGTGGGTGCCGGCGATGTACTCGGGCCGCGGTAAGGACTTCGTCGCGATCGCCCAGCTGAACGACCGGTTCCCGATGTGCATCGTAACCCGCGAACGGGTGGACGACTTCGACCTGTCGTGGCTGCGCGACCGTACGATCCTCGTGCCCGGTCAGGGCGGTACGGCGCCGGCCGAGTTCACCCGGGGCCTGATGCGCGAGGCGGGCCTCGACCCGTGGCAGACCCGCTTCGCCCACGACCTGTCGATGCCGATGCTGTACGACCTGTACGTCGGCGGGTTGGGCGACGCGTTCCTCACCGACCTGGTCACTGCGCTCAACCTCCAGCGGGCCGGCCGCGGGCATCTCTCGTACGTCCACGCGGAACGCGGCGGGCGGATGCCGAACAGCGTGTACTACGTCCTCCGCGAACGCCTGGACGAACTGACACCGGCACTCGTCCCGTTCGTGAAGTCGATCGACCAGGCCATGCACCAACTCCGCGAAGGCACCGTCGTGGACCTCCCCGGCCTCTTCACCACCGAATGGCCCGGCGCCGACCGGTCGACCCTTTTCGCCGCCACCGAACTCCTCGTCAAACACGGCGTCTGGAACACCTCCCGCGTGGACCGAGCCGCCCTCGAACGCTGGACCGGCATCCTCCACACCGCCGGCCTGACCGTCGGCCACGTCAAGTACGACGACATCGTCGACACCCGGGCGATGGTGGATTAGTCCTCCCGTCAGTGCAGCGTGCTTCAGCGGGTGATGCGGTCTACGCGGTGGCCGGTTTGGTCGAAGATGTGGAGTTTGGTGGTGTCCAGGGCCAGGTGGATGCGGGTGCCGCGTTGGAGTTCGGTGTCGACCGGGAGCTCGACGACCAGGTCGGCACGGCGGTGGGTCGGGCCGTGCGGCTCGATCGGGGGAGTGGGCGCAGTGCCGAGGCCGATCCGGTTGCGGAGCCGGGTGAGGAGCGACGGTGTTGGGTCGGCCAACGGAATGGCGTGCGCGGGAGTCGGGCGGCCGATCCGGTCCGGGTCGGCGACCTCGATACCGCACTGGACGAACGCGATCGACTGCTGGCCGTGGAACTCGAACGCGCGGATCGTACCGGTCAACTGGTTCGGTGCGTCCTGCGTGGTGATCAGGCTGAACGCGTTCGAGCGGGCGCCGACGATCACCGGCGCGCCGTGATGGTGCCGCAGGATCAGTGAGCGGCGGTCGGTCGGATCGAGGCCGATCGACTGGCCGCCGAACTCGAGCCGTACGCGGTGGTGGGCGGTGACGTTGACGGTCGCGGACAGCAGGTTGATCCGCGGCGTACCCAGGAAGCCGGCCACGAACGCGGTCGCCGGGTCGTTGTACACCTGCGTCGGCGTACCGACGTCCTCGATCCGGCCGTCGCGCATCACCGCGATCCGGTCCGCGAGCGTGAGCGCCTCGACCTGGTCGTGGGTGACGTACAGCGTGGTCACGTTCAGGTCGCGGGTCATCGCGCCGATCTCCTGCCGGAGTTCGGTCCGCATCGTCGCATCGAGGTTCGACAGCGGTTCGTCGAGCAGGAACACCTGCGGTCGCCGGACGAGCGCCCGCCCGATCGCGACCCGCTGCCGCTGACCGCCTGACAACGTACGGGGCATCCGGTCGAGGACGGACTCGATGCTGAGGATCTGCGCCAGCCCCGCCGCGGTCGTACCCGCTTCGGCGTCGCCCTTCCCGGCGATCTGCAGCGGGAACATGAGGTTCTCCTGGACGGTCCGGTTCGGGTACAGCGCGCCGGTCTGGAACACCATCGCGACACCTCGTTCGCGCGGTGCCAGCCCGGTGCCGTTGGTCCGCCCGAACCACACCTGGCCGGCGGTCACCCGCTCCAGGCCCGCGATCATCCGCAGCAGCGTGGTCTTCCCGCACCCCGACGGCCCGAGCAACACCATGAACTCGCCGTCGCCGATCTCCAGCGACAACTCGTCGACGGCCAGGTGTTCGCCATCGAACACCTTGGACACACCATCGAGCCGGATCGCCGTCATGTAAGGCTTATACGGGAAGTACCGGTTCACCGGCAAGCACGGCTGCATGTACATGCAACTGCCTGAACGCTTGACTGTTCAGGGTTTGCGAACGGCTCGTCCGTCGACGACGACGGTCACCAGGTCGCCGAGGCCGCCGTCCGCGGTGCGTGCGAATTGGAGGAGGTCGGCGCGGGCGCCTGGTTCGAGGCGGCCGCGGTCGTGCAGGCCGAGGAGCTCGGCGGGAGTGGTCGTCGCCATCGTGACGGCGACGTCCAGCGGGAGGTGGTTCGTGGCCCAGCGCAGGCAGTCGAGGAGCGAAGCACCGCTGCCGGCGAGGTACGGCGTACCAGTCAGCCGCAGACCGCCGTCAGGTGTGACGGTGACCTCGCCGCCGACCGCAGTCTGGTAGTCGCCGGGTGCGCAGCCCGCGAGTGCGGCCGCGTCGCTGGTGAGGACGCAACGTTCGGCGCCCTTCGCGCGGACCAGGGCGGCGAACGTGTCGCCCGGCAGATGGTGGCCGTCGGCAATCAATCCGGCGGTCAGCCGGTCCTCGGTGAGCTGCGCCCAGATCGGGTTGTGGTGCCGATCGATCAGGGCGGGCAGCCCGTTGCCGAGATGCGTCGACATCCGGCCGCCGGCGGCTGCGAACGCGTGCACGTCGGCGGCTGTCGCGAGCGAGTGACCGACGGACGGCAGGACGCCGTTCGCCGCGAGGTGCCGGGTGAAATTGACGGCACCGGTGCGCTCGGGTGCCACCGTCATGATCGCGATCGCCCCGTCCGCGGCGGCCTGCCAGCGGTCGAACTCGTCCGCGTCCGGGTCCCGGATCACGGCCGGGTCGTGGGCGCCGCGAGCACCTTCCACGGACGAGATGTACGGGCCCTCGAGATGCAGTCCGGGTACGCCGTACCGCACGACCGGATCGCTCGCGCGGGCGGCGGCGGCCGTCTTCACGAGCGTGGTCGTGGTCGCGTCGTCGGCCGAGATGATCGTCGGGTAGACCGTGGTCACACCCTGCGCCCACAGCGCACGGACGAGTGCGGGCAGTTCGTTGGCGGACGGGTCGTTCACGTCGAGTCCGCCGTAGCCATTGAGCTGGAGGTCGACCAGGCCGGGGATCAGCAGCAGGTCCGGCGCCGACGGGTGGTCGGTGACTTCCTCGATGCCGGCTGCGGAGTACCGCACCCGTACGCCGCGGCCGGAAGCCGTACGACCTTCCAGGACTTCGCTCGTCACAGTGCACCTCCACGGCGTCGGAGGAAACCTACTACTTGCTGGAAACGCTTGCAGCCGCGGTGTTGGTTGCGCACAGAGTGATGGGGTATGCATAGAGAGTGATCGGAAAGGCGGTCGTCGTCGGTGTCGGGCTGCTGTCGCTGACAGCATGCGGCGGTGGTGGTGGTACGTCCGACAGCCGGCCAACCGTGACGGCGACGGTCACCACGACTGCCACCACCACCGTAACCGTGCAGCCGACGGGGAGCAGTTCGTCGGCAGCACGGCCGTCCGTCCAGGTAGGTGTGGTGCCGAACGTGGTCGGGCTCAACCATCAGTTGGCCCAGGACACCATGCAGGCGGCGGGCTTCTACTACCTCACCGAAGTGGACGCCACCGGCCAAGGCCGTCTGCTCATCAACGACCGCAACTGGGTGGTCGTGTCCCAACAACCCGCCGGCGGCACCAAGGCACCGCCCGACACCAAGATCGTCCTCCGTTCGAAGAAGATCGGCGAGTAGTTCAGCGGGTCAGGGCAGTGCGGAGCTGGCGGCGGGAGGTGATGCCGAGCTTGGCGAACGTCTTGCGGAGGTGCCATTCGACGGTGCGGGGGCTGATGAACAGCTGGGCGGCGATCTCCGGGTTGGTCAGGCCGTCGCGGGCCAGGCCGGCGATCTGGGATTCCTGCGCGGTGAGGTCGTTGGTCGTTTCCGGGCTCCGTTTGCGGACGGTCTCGCCGGTGGCGAGGAGTTCGTGGCGGGCGCGGTCGGCGAAGGCGCCGGCGCCCATCGCCGTCAGCTGTTCGTGGGCGGTCCGGAGGTGCTCGCGGGCGTCCTGGCGGCGGCCTTCGCGACGGAGCCATTCGCCGTACAGGAGCTCGGCGCGGGCCAGCTCGATCCGCAGCGCGGTCCTCCCGAGGTGGTCGATCGACGCGCGGTACGCGTCCTCGTCGTTGGTGAGGAGGGCCTGGGCGCGGGCTTCCATGCCGCGGCCCCAGTCGGTCGGTACGGCGGCGACGCGGTCGGTCAGCCAGGTCAGCGTGGTCTCGACGAGCTTGGTGTCGCCGGTGCGCGAGGCGGCTTCGGTCAGTTCGCCGACGACGAGTGCGCCGTACGCGACGGGGTCCTGCTCGAAGACCTGCAGAGCGGCGTCGCGGGCGGTTTCGTAGCGTCCCAGGCCGTTGTTGAGCAGGGCGCTGGTGTACGTCGCGATCGCGGTCATCCGGCCCTGGTGCTGGGCGCGGGCTTCGCGGATCATCGCGTCGATGAGCGGGGTTGCGGCGGATTCGTCGCCGCGGAGGGCCTGCAGTTGCATGGCGCCGATGCCGAGGACCCGGTTGCCGGTGGCGTTCGCGATCTGGCGTTCTTCCTCGACGTACGCCGCGGCCGCCGTCAGGTCGCCGGTCATCGAGACGACGTTCGCGCGGAAGTTGAGCGCCCACTGGAGCTGGACCAGTGCGCCGCTGTCGCGGGCGATCCGCTCGTGCCGGGCGGCGAGTTCGAGCGCGGCGTCGAGGTCCCACACGTCGATCGCCACGATCCCACTCGCCCGGTTCCCCGCCAACCACAACCACCCACGTTCGTCACCTGCCTCCCCAACCCGGGCCTGCTCCAGCGCCTCCACAAGCTGCGGAGCAGCCGCTACAAACCCCCGAGTGAAGCGAAGCGCCAACGCCTGCAGAAGAAGGTCGCCGGAGGCGCCGGGTGAAGACGACGCGGAGCCCGAAGGTGCGGATGCGGCGGCCCCCGTGCCGGGCGTGCCGGCGGGCGTGCCGGGCGTGCCGGGCGTGCCGGACGCGGCGGAGGTGGTTCGGTCGAGGGTGCTGGGTGCGGGGATGGCGGTGGCGATTTCGGCCAGGATGCCGGGGGTTTCGGGGCCGCTGGACCAGATGGCGGCGGAGATTGCTTCCAGGTAGGTGATTCGGGCCTGGGGGTGGTCGTGGGGTTCGAGTTGGGCGGCGGCCTCGACCAGGGTGCGGGCGGCTTCGGCGGCGTGGCCCCGGTCGAAGGCGATCTCGCCGCGCAGGCGGGTGATCTCGGCTTCACGGATCGGGCTGGCCGGGCCGTTGCCGGCGGCACCCAGGAGGTCCAGGGCGGCGTCCAGTGCGCCGGCGCTGCGTTTGGCGGTGGCTGCGGCCAGTACGCGATCAGCACGTAGACCCGGGTCGATCGTCAGCGCCGCCGAGCGTTCCAAGAAGATGCCTGCGGCAAAGAACCCGCCACGGGCACGAGCACGCCGCGCGGACTGTTCGAGTTCGAGCGCGACGTCCTCGTCCGGCGTCATCGTCGCCTGCGCGCGGTGCCACGCCCGCCGATCGGGGTCCGTCGCCGGATCGGTGACCGCGGCCAGCGCCCGGTGTACGGCGAGCCGCTGCTGCGGGGTCGCCGTACGGTAGGCCGCCGACCGCACCAGCGGATGCCGGAACCGGATGTGCTGGCCGAACGTGATCAGCCCGGACTCGGCCGCCCCGGCTGCCGCGTCCGCGCCCAGCCCGAGCTGCTCGGCCGCCTGCCACAGCAACGTTGGGTCGCCCAACGGTTCGGCCGCCGCGGTCAGCAGCAGCAACCGGGCGTCGGTCGGCAGCACCTCGAGCCGCCGGACGAACCCTTCCTCGATCCGCCCCGCCAGCGTCCCGGACGTCAGCCCGTCCGCCAGCTCGGCAGCCGTCCACGCGCGCGGGAGTTCGAGCAGCGCGAGCGGGTTGCCGCGCGTCTCGGCCACGATCCGGTCGCGCACCCGCGGGTCGATCGGCCCCGGCAGTACCGAGTCCAGCAGCGCCCGCGCGTCGGCGTCGTCGAGCCCGCGGACCGGCAGTACGTCGAGACCGTCGAAGGCGTGCTCGACCCCGTCCCGGACCGCGAGCACCATCACCACCGACTCGGCCGCGAGCCGCCGCGCGACGAACGCGAGGATCCGCGCCGACATCAGGTCCAGCCACTGTGCGTCGTCGACCACGCACAGCACCGGCTCGTCGCCGGCCGCGAGCAGGTTCAGCACGGACAGCCCGATCAGGAACCGGTCCGGCGTCGGTCCGTTCCGCAGACCGAACGCCGTACCGAGCGCGTCACGCTGCGGCGCCGGCAGCCCGTCGAGCTGCTCCAGGAACGGCAGGCACAACTGGTGCAGACCGGCGTACGCGAGCTCCATCTCGGACTCGATCCCCGCGGTCCGCGTGATCCGGCATCCGTCGGCCGCGGCGACCATCGCGTCCAGCAACGCCGACTTGCCGACCCCGGCCTCGCCGGTGAGCACCAGCACCTGACTACGCCCGGCTTTCGCCTCGCTGACCAGCCGGTTCAGTACGTCGTACTCCCGCTGCCGGCCCCGAAGCTCTCTCACTTGGCCAAGCCTAAGCGGTCAGCCAGACACCCCCGACGGCTAGACCAGCACGACCGGTCCGCTGGCCAGCCGCGCTACGTCGGTGTTGGGGGTTTGCCGACGCCAGTGGCGGTCCGCCGTCAGCACGGTGAGCGCCGCGGCGGTGGACTCGGCCAGCACCGCGCTCGCTCCGTCGGCGGTCCCGCAACGTACGTCGACCTCCGGATAGGCGGTCCGCCACGCAGCTACGCAGTCCGCGTCGGCCCTCGTCTGCAACACGGTCAGACCGGTACCTCGCCGACGTGCCGCACCGAACGCGAAGCCGAGCGCATCCGACCCGAGCCCGTCGACGGCCACCACGACTCGCCCCGAGGACGGTCCCACCGTCCGGTGCGGCGTCAGTCCCACTACGGCCAGCGAGGCCTTCGTACGGCGGGCCAATCGACGCGAGAGCTTCCGTTCGAACCTGTGCCCGCGGCTGATGACCAAGAGTGCACCGTCTTCGGCCTCGCTCAGGAGGGCGTCGACAGCACGACCAGGAAAGACTGTGGAGCTGATCTGCAGACTCGGGAAGATCTTCCGAACGTGCTCGATCGCGTTGTCGACGACAACCTCAGCCGTCTCCAGATCGCGCTCTTCCACCGTGAGTTCGCCGAGCGCGTCGAGCAGGTACGGCCAGCGGAACGCGTAGACCACGCGCAGCTCAGCGCGCCGGGCCGCGGCCTCGGCGGCCGCCCACTCCAAAGCGTCCTGGTTGTCCTGCTCCAGTAGAACTACTACCTGCGTCACGGTGGTGCCTCCCTTTCTGGTGACACCACCGTCTCGTCAGACGCGGGTTGCTCACACCAGGGAGAACCACGGGCCTTTCACCGGTTCAGCAGCCCCAGGGCCTCGCTGATCGACCCGGTGACCGGTGCGCCGGTCGTCTCCAGGGCCTCGCGGGTCATCGCCCCGGTAGTGACAAGAACACACTGCGTACCGGCTGCCTGCGCCGCCTGCGCGTCGTCAACCACGTCGCCGATCAGTACGACGCCAGCCGGATCCAGCTGCTGCTCTTGGAGGTGCCGTACCAGGCTGTCCGCCTTGGATCCGCCCCCGACCTCACCGGGCAGCCCGTCCACGCGGGTGAAGTACTGCGTGAGCCCGTACTGCTCCACGGTCGGGGTGAGCCGCGAGTGGAACCACATCGACAGCAACGACTGCGTCCGCCCACCGACGCCCCAGGTCCGCAGTACGTCGTGGACACCGACCGCGAGCTCACACGTGTGCAGGAGTGCGTCGTACCGGTCGTGGTAGAGCTTGTCGACCTGCTCCCACTCCTCGTCGTCGAGCGCGCGCTGCAGGACCTGCTCGTACGAGAGCCGCATCGGCCGCGCGTACGCCGCCTGCCACTCGCCCCAGGTCAGCTCCGGCCGGCCGAACCCGATGCAGACCTCGTTGACGGCGGCCAGCACAGCGTGGTTGTCGTTGAGCAGCGTGCCGTTCCAGTCCCACACCACATGCGAAATCACGAGCGCCACTTTAGTGGGGAGTGGGAGGATGCTGCGCATGCCTGAGTTCGTGCACGCGCAGGAGCTGTCGGCCGGGTTCTACGCCGAGGTGATCGCGCCTGTGCTCAGCGACACGGCGCACGTGGCCGGGCTGATCGGCTGGGGTTCCGATGTCCTCGGCTACGACACCGCGCGCTCCATGGACCACGACTGGGGTCCACGGCTCGTCGTACTGGTCGACGAGCCCGAGCCTGTCCGCAAGCGGATCGAGGCGGTGCTTCCGGACGAGTACCGCGGCTTCGCGGTCCGGTTCGGCTCGTCCGTCAATGCCGTGGAGCACAGAGTGACCGTTGCCACGCTGGGCGAATGGCTGCGCGGGCAGCTGGGCTTTGACGCGTCCCAGGGCATCGCTACAGACGACTGGCTGGTCACCCCGCAGCAGCAGTTCCTGGGTGTGGTGAAGGGGCAGGTGTACGCCGATGACGGTCGGCTCGCGCCTGTGCGCGCGGCACTCCAGTGGTACCCGGACGAGGTCTGGCGGTGGCTGCTGGCGTGCCAGTGGACGCGGATCGCGCAGGAGGAGCCGTTCATGCAGCGGACCTACGAGGTCGGCGACGAGCTCGGGTCCCGGGTCGTAGCGGCGCGGCTGGCCCGCGAGGTGATGCGGTTGGCGCTGCTGCAGTCCCGCGCGTACGCGCCGTACACGAAATGGCTCGGTACGGCGTTCGCCCGGCTCGGGCACGCGGACGGGCTGGACCGGGCGCTTGCGGATACGGTTGCCGCGGGCAACTTCGCGGACCGGGAGCGGGCACTGGTGACGGCGTACGAGCTGCTCGCCCGGCGGCACAACGCGCTCGGCGTCACCGATGCGCTCGACCCGGCGCCGCGGCTGTTCTTCGGCCGTCCGGCGCAGGTCCTGGACGCCGGACGCTTCGCCGCGGCCTGTCATGCGACGGTGTCGGATCCGCAGTTGAAGCGGATCGGGCCGATCGGGTCCATCGACCAGTTCGTGGACAGCACCGACGTACTGAGTAGTCCGTCCGCCTACCGCCGGTTCGTGGGACTGTTCCAGTGACAGGGTCGACGTTGTCGCGGCACGTGATCAGCTCGGTCGGCACCGTGGACGTTCGGTACGAGTACCTGCGGACGATCGGCCGCAACTCGTTCCTCGGCAGCCACGGGAACGGCGGCAGCGTCTCGGCGTACGTCGTCGAGACGAACCGCGGCGCGACCGGCTGGGGGCTTCCGTTGTCGGACGGGGATCCCGGGCTGATCGTCGGCCGGCCGGTGGTCGAGCTGATCGACCCGGAGCTTGGGGTGATCGACGCGGCGGCGGAGTTCCTCGACTACCCGTTGCACGATCTGGCGGCCCGGATCCTCGACGTCCCGGTGTACGCGATGCTCGGCGGCGCCGGGTCGCCGCGGGTGCGGTGCTACAGCGGCGGGATCTACTTCGACGACCTGGACGGCGGGCTGGACGCGATCCGGCACAATCTCGCGCAGGACCACGCGTTCGGGTTCCGCGACTTCAAACTGAAGATCGGCCGCGGGCACCGGTGGATGGACGTGCGGGCCGGGCTGGCTCGGGACATCGAGGTGACGCGGCTGGCCCGCGAGCTGTACCCGGACGCCGCGATCCTCGTCGACGGCAACGACGGCTTCACCGTGAACGGTCTGTTCGAGTATCTCGACAGTGTCGAGGACTGCGGCCTCTACTGGATCGAAGAACCGTTCGCCGAACGGCGCCCGGACCTGCAGGCGTTGCACGAACGCCTGCAGGGCTCGACCAGGGTCGCAGACGGCGAGTACGACCCCGACGTCGAGCACGTCCTCGCCCTGGCGAACGAAGGGCTGATCGACGTGGCCCTGATGGACGTCATCGGCCACGGCCTCACCAAGTGGCGCCAGACCATGCCCCTGCTGAAGGCCGAGGCATCACCCCACGCCTGGGGCCTGCCACTCAAGACCCTGTACGCCGCACACCTGGCCGCCGGCCTAGGCAACACCCCGATCATCGAGGGCGTCCCCGGCCCCGGCACCTACACCCTCGAAGACGGTCACGTCCAACTGTCGGAGGCCCCAGGCTTCGGCCTCGAGCTGTAATCCATCACATGTCCAGGACGACGTCTGTGGTTGGGCGGGAGCAGCAGAGCAGCGCCTGTCCGGCCGGTGGTGGTTCTAGTGGGGTGGGGGAGTAGCTGAGTTCTCCGGCGAGGAGTGGGGTTATGCAGTTGTGGCAGACGCCGGTTCGGCAGCTCCAGCGGGTTGGTACGTCGCAGGCTTCCGCTAGTTCGAGCAGGCTGCCGTCTCGCATGGCCGTGGAGATCCCGCTGCGCGCGAACGTGACCATGGGCCCCGTACCGGGTGCACCGTCGGGCTGGTGCGGTGGTCTAGTCGTTTCGCCGATGACACCTGGGTTCAGCGACGCCAGCGCACCGAACAGCTCCGTACGGACCCGCGTGATCCCCAGGGCATTCAGCGCCTCCTGCATATCGGTCATGAATGACTGTGGTCCACACACGTAGGCCGTGGCGTCAGACGGCAGCCCCAGCTCCACCAGCTTGTCCTTCGTCAGCCGACCATCCGTAGAGCTGTAGTACACCTGCTCATGCGCATACGGCAGTCGGGCCAGCAGTTCGTGTGCTTCTTCAGCCAGCGCGTACTCGGCCGGCGTACGGGCTGCGTGAACCCACCACACCTCGCGGCTCGTGCCTTCTAGCGAGTGAAGCATGGCCAACACAGGCGTCACGCCGATACCAGCAGACAGCAGCAGCACCGACCCGGTGCCCTCCTCAAGCACGAAGTCACCCCGTGGCGCAGCGACCTCCAGTACGCTCCCGGGCTGCAGTTGGCTCATGTACGCACTGCCGACACCATGCGGCTCCCGCTTGACGCTCACCCGGTAGCCCGGCGACGTGGACAGCGAGTAACTCCGTACAGCACCCGGCAGCCGAAACGTCAGGTACTGCCCAGCCTGCGCCGTAGGTAGATCTCGGCCGCTCAAAAGAACAGAGAACACGTCACTGGTCTCCGCGACGACCTCCTCCACCCGCAGCTCCCGGAACCCCTCCCAGGCAGGCTTCGGTGCGACTTCCTCCTTCAAGAGGTCCCGGAACGACCCCTGCCAACCAGGACTCAGCGCAGGGATCCGTACTGCAGTCCGCAGCTTCTCGACGTCGCGCCCGGGCAGGTACAGCAGCGCATCCGTGTCGGACACGCTCAACGCCCCAGGACCGGTCGCGGTCTTGACGATCGAGTCGCCGGCAGTGATCTCGCCCTCCGTGATCACCCGGCAGTAGAACCCCGGCCGGTGATGGCTGACGAGCAACGACGGCAGCTCGGGCTCACCCATCCGCAGACCGACCCGGTAGCAGGTCACGCGTGGCTGCGTCACCTCCAGTTCTGCCGTGCCGATCCGGTACCGGTCTCCGATGCAGACCTCGTCGTCGGGCAGCCCGTCGACCGTCAGGTTCTCGCCGAACTGCCCGTACACGAGATCGTCCCGCCCGAAGTGCTGTTCCCAGTGACGATAGGAGTCGAGCTGATAGACCAGTACGGCCCGCTGCTCACCACCGTGCCCTCCCAGGTCGCCCTGACCGTCGCCGTCGACGTTCAGGCGACGGACCGTCACCGGCCCGTCGACCGGCTGTTTCCAGACGCCGGTGTGGACGGTCCGCCCGTTCCATTCGACGTCCTTGGGCAGGCCGACGTTTACCGACAGCACAGTCCCAGCGCTCATCCGGACAGCTCCTCCACGGTCAGGTCGCGGTCGACACCGTGCGACACGACACCCTGACCAGGCTCCAACCGCAGCCGCCGCCCGTCCAGCTCCACGTCGACCTTGTCGGCCTCGAACGACACCATCCCGGAGATCCGCTGCACCTCGGTCCACGCGTTCTCGTACGACCAGACCGCGCGGTGTGCGTCGCCGACGTCGTAGTAGCTGCACAGACCCTTGTACGGGCAGAACGTCTGCCCTTCGACCGGTGTCAGCACGCTCTCGTCGACGTCTTCCCGAGGTACGTACCAGCGCGGCGCGAAGCCCGATTCGTACAGCACCAGCGGCCGGGAGGAGTCGGCGACGACCTGGTCGCCGTCGCGTACGACCAGGTGCCGGCTCGTCTGCCGGATGTCGATGCGGTGGTAGGCGTCCGCCGCGTGGCCGACGATCCGCTCGTCCTCCTCGTAGAACGCGTCCATCGCCCGCCACGCGAACGCGACCCGTCCCTTCAGCTCACTGGCGTAGTCGGGCAGCTCCGTGTGCTGCCACGCCGACCGTGCCTTGCTGGTATCACCTGCTGACACCGTGAACCAGGTGGTCGCCCCGAGGTCCTTGTGCTGCGTCGTACGGTCCTCTGCCTTCAGTACGTCGGCTACAACGTCCGCAACCGGGAAGTACGCGACCGGATACCGTCCCGGTTCGTGCAGCAGTACGACGTCCTCGCTGTCGGCGATCCAGCTGTCGGCGAACCGCACTCGCATCCGCCTGCGCAGCGGCTCGGCGAACAGCATCCGCTCCGGCAGCTCGACCGGTACCAGGAACCGCCCGATCGCGGCGGTGGCCAAGGGGCCCTGTTGCCATGCCAGTCCCATCTCGGGGCCTCCTCAGATCAGTGGTTCGCCGCCGTCGACGCGGAGCGTCGTACCGGTGACGAAGGTGTTGGTCATCGCGAACAGTACGGTCGCCGCGACGTCGTCCACGGTGCCGATCCGGCGGGCCGGGTTCCGGGCGGTGAGGTCGGCGAAGTACCCGGCCTTGCCGTCGCCGAGCCCGTCCCACGCCCCGGTGTCGATGACGCCGGGGGAGACCGCGTTCACCCGGATCGGCGCCAGCTCCAGCGCCAGCGACCGGGCGAGTACGTCGGCCGCGCCGTTGGTGATCGCCACCGCCAGCGTGCCGACCGCGATCTTGGCGGCCGCCACGCCGGAGAAGATCGTCAGCGAGCCGCCCTCGTTGAACCGCACGTGCTTCGCGAGCATCAGCGGCCCGATCACCTTGGTGTCGAACGACAGCCGTACCGCCTCCCGATCGAGGTCCGCCACCTTCCCGCGGGCCCGTGCGGACGCCGTGGACACGACGTGGTCGACGCTGCCGAGCCGGTCGGCGAGCGCGGCGATCGAGGCCTCGTCGGTGAGGTCGACGTACTCGCCGACGATCCCGGGTTCCCCGTCGTACGCGGCCTTGAGCTGGTCCTGGTTACGCCCCGCGGTCACCACCCGAGCGCCGGCGTCCCGCGCGGCCAGGGTCACGGCGCGGGCGATGCCGCCGCCGCGGCCGATCACCAGGACGGTCTTGTCGTGAAGTGTCATGCCATTACGGAACCCGAACGGCCCCAGCGTCCGCATCCGCCACTGGCTGGCGAGGAGGGATAGCTTGTGGCTGTGCAACGCCCAGCTGACCTTGCCACGCCGACCCTGACGGGACGGCGGGTGGAGTGCGCTGCGCTCGGCCAGCTGGTGTCCGAGGTCCGCAGCGGCCGGAGCAGGGCGCTGGTGCTGTCCGGCGAGGCCGGGGTCGGCAAGACAGCGCTGCTGGACCACCTGGCCGGCGCTGCTGACGGCTGCCGGGTCACCCGGGTGTCTGGCGTGCAGTCGGAGATGGAGCTCGCGTTCGCCGGTCTCCACCAGCTGTGTGCACCGCTGTTCGATCTGCTGGACCGGCTGCCCGGACCGCAGGCGGACGCATTGCGGACCGTGTTCGGTATCAGGGCCGGTCCGCCGCCGGACATGTTCTTGATCGGTCTGGGCGTGCTCAGCCTGCTGGCCGAGGCTGCTGAGCAGCAACCGCTCGTCTGCATCGTCGACGACCAGCAGTGGCTGGACAGGTGTTCGGCGCAGATCCTGTCGTTCGTAGCTCGCCGGCTGGACGCGGAGTCGGTTGCGCTGGTCTTCGCGACCCGTGAGGTCGGCCAGGTGCTGGCGGGTCTCCCGGAGTACCCCATCGGTGGACTGCGCGACGCGGACGCTCGCGCTCTCCTGGACTCCGTACTGGGCTCGCCGATCGACACAGAGGTACTCGACCAGTTGGTGGCGGAGGCGCACGGCAACCCGCTCGCTCTGCTCGAACTGACACCTGCGCAGCTTGCCGGCGGGTTCGGGCTGCCCGGCGCGGGCGGGATCGAGGACACGTTCGTACGGCGGGTCAACGCGGTGCCGGACGATACTCGGCGTCTCCTGGTGCTGGCCGCCGCGGAGCCGTCCGGCAACGACGCACTGGTACGGCGCGCCGCCGCGCGACTCGGTCTGCCGCTGGAGGCTGCTGCCGCTGCGATGGATGCAGGGCTGGCGGAATTCAGTACGCACATCCGGTTCCGGCACCCGCTGGTGCGGTCGGCCGCGTACTGTACTGCGTCGGCGGACGAGCGGCGCGAGGTGCATCGGGCGCTGGCAGCGGTGACCGACGCGGCGGCCGACCCGGATCGTCGTGCCTGGCACCGTGCGCAAGGAGCGGCCGGGCCGGACGAGGACATCGCAGACGAGCTGGAGCAGTCTGCGGGACGCGCACAAGCTCGCAGCGGGTTCGCAGCGACTGCGGCCTTCCTGCTGCGGTCAGCCGCGCTGACGGTCGACCCGGAGAAGCGTGCGGGTCGGGCGCTCGCCGCAGCGCAGGCAGAGCTGCAGACGGGTGCCTACGACTCGGCCGCGGACCTGCTGGCAATGGCTGAGAGAGAACAGCTCAGTGAGCTGCAGCGTGCCCGAGCAGATCTCGTACGGGCACAGCTGGCGTTCTTGACGAACCGGGGCAACGACGCGCCGCAGCTGATGCTCAAGGCAGCCAAGAGGCTTGAGAGCGTCCACGTGGCGCTGGCACGGGCTACGTACCTCGACGCTTTGTCGGCAGCGATCTTCGCGGGCCGCCTGGCCAAGCCGGGTGGTGACGTGTTCGAGGTGGCTCGGGCCGCGGCGCAAGCACCGCGGCCCGCGATAGTTCGCCCTGCGGACCTCCTGCTCGACGGCAACGCGCTGTACTACCGGGACGGCTACTCGGCGGGCGCTGAGACGCTGCACAAGGCCTTGGCCGGGTTCGGTTCCGGGATGTCGGTGGAGGAAGAGTTGCAGCAGTTGTGGATGGCAACGACCTCTGCGCTACGGCTGTGGGATGCGGATCGCTGGGAGCAGCTGTCGCGCAGGCACCTACAGCTCGTGCGTGAGACCGGCGTACTGAGCAACGTGGCTCTCGCACTGACCTCACTGGCGTACGTGAGTGTCTTCTCCGGGGACCTGTCTGCGGCCGCGACGCTGACTGTGGAGGCGCAGGCGGCCAACGAGTCGACAGGCGGCCAGCTGGCACCGTACGGTCGGCTGGCGCTGGCGGCGTTCCGTGGCGACCGGGACGAGACACTCGCGATGGTACGAGCGACCGAACAGGACGGCACCCGCCGTGGTGAGGGTATCGGCATCGCCTTCGCCGAGTGGGCGAGCGCCGTACTCGCCAACGGCCTCGGCCGGTACCAGGATGCGCACGACGCGGCCGGGAGGGCGTTGCGGGATCCGAGTGATGCGCTGTCGATGATGCTCGTACAACCGGAGCTGGTCGAGGCCGCGGTACGGACCGGCGCCATCGACACCGCACACCGCGCCTGCCACACAGTCGGCGTGATGGCGGCAGCGACCGGTACGTCGTGGGCGCTCGGCGTGCATGCCCGCTCGCGCGCGATGATCAGCGCGGGCGCGAGCGCGGAACGCCTGTACGAGGAGGCGATCGCACACCTCGAGCAGACCCGGCTGAAGGTGGAGCTCGCCCGAGCGCAGCTGCTGTACGGCGAATGGCTCCGGCGCGAGCGCCGCCGTGCCGACGCCCGCGACCACCTGCGTACCGCGTACACCGCGTTCACGACGATGGGTCTGGCCGGCTTTGCCGAACGCGCCCGCCGTGAGCTGCAAGCAGCGGGCGGTACGGTGCACCAACGGGTCGTCCAGACCCAGACCGGGCTGACTGCGCAAGAGACCCAGATAGCGCAGATGGCCCGCGACGGTCTCTCCAACCCGGAGATCGCGACCCGCCTGTTCATCAGTGCCCGCACTGTCCAGTACCACCTGCGCAAGGTGTTCTCGAAGCTCGGCATCACCTCACGCAGTCAGCTCGACCAGGTACTACCTCACGCCTGACCGTCCGAATCTGGACACCGTTTACCGCGGTACGCCTGGCGGGCGTAGGTTTGTGCCTCATGGCCATGTTCGACCTTTCCCTCGACAAGCTCCGCGCGTACCGGCCCGACGTGGCCGCACCCGCCGACCTGGTCGACTTCTGGCGCCGCTCGATCGAGAAGGCGCGCACCGACGACCTGTCCGCAACGTTCACCGAGATCGACAACAAGCTCGCGCTGATCGACACCTACGACGTCACGTACGCCGGCTTCGGCGGCACGCCGGTGCGGGGCTGGCTGCACGTCCCGGCCGGTGCCGACGGCCCGCTGCCGACCGTCGTGCAGTACCACGGCTACAGCGGCGGCCGCGGCCTGCCGCACTCGACCACGCTGTGGGCGCAGGCCGGGTACGCGCACTTCGTGATGGACACCCGCGGACAGGGCTACAGCCAGGGCGGCTTCGAAAGCACCCCGGACGACACCCCGTACGCCGGTCTCAACCACACGCCGGGCTTCATGACGCTCGGCATCACCGACCCGGAGACGTACTACTACCGCCGCGTCTACATCGACGCGGTCCGGGCACTGGACGCGGCCCGGACGTCGCCGTTCGTGGACCCGGACAAGCTGATCGTCAGCGGCGGCAGCCAGGGCGGCGGGATCTCGATCGCCGCGGCCGGGCTCGCGCCGCTGGCCGGGATCGAGCTGCTCGGCTGCGCTCCCGACGTACCGTTCCTCTGCCACTTCGAGCGCGCCCTGCAGATCACCGACAAGGATCCGTACGGCGAGATCACCCGGTACCTGAAGGGCTTCCGGCAGGACGTCGACGCGGTGCTCGGCACGTTGAGCTACTTCGACGGCGTGAACCTCGGCCGGCTCGCGACGGCGCCGGCGCTGTTCTCGGTCGCGCTGATGGACGCGACCTGCCCGCCGTCGACGGTGTTCGCCGCGTACAACCACTACGGGAGCGAGCAGAAGGACATCGAGGTCTACCAGTACAACGAACACGAGGGCGGGCAGACCTACCAGCAGCTCGCGCAGCTCGACTGGTTCGCAGGGATCTTCGGATGAAAGCCTGCCGTTAGCCTGCCGGTGCCTTCCCGGACCGCTTGACCCGCTAGCGTGGGCGGCATGCTCGGACTACCTACGGGGATCCAGGCCTGTTTGTTCGACCTGGACGGCGTACTGACCGATACCGCTGCCGTCCACGCTGCGGCGTGGAAAGAGATGTTCGACGAGTTCCTCCGCGACTATTCGGCGCAGCACGGCATCGCGTTCGTGCCGTTCGACGCCCGCGCGGAGTACGACGCGTACGTCGACGGGAAACCGCGGGCCAGCGGCGTACGGGACTTCCTGGCCGCGCGGCACATCACGCTGCCGGAGGGCAGTGCGGACGATCCGCCGTCGGCGATGACCGTGAACGGACTCGGCAACCGGAAGAACGAGGCCGTCCAGCGGCGGATCCGGACCGAGGGCGTGCACGTCTTCGAGGGCTCCCGGCGGTACCTGCAGGCCGCCGAGCAGGCAGGCCTGCGCCGGGCGGTCGTCTCGTCGAGCGCGAACACCCGCGAGGTGCTCGACGTCACCGGCCTGGCGAAGTACGTCGAGGAGATCGTCGACGGCGTCACGATCCGTACCGAGGGGCTGAGGGGCAAGCCGGCCCCGGACACCTTCCTGGCCGCGGCCGCCCGGTTCGGTGTGGAACCGTCCGCGGCGGCCGTCTTCGAGGACGCGCTGGCCGGCGTGTCCGCGGGCCGCTCCGGACATTTCGGGCAGGTCGTCGGCGTCGACCGCGTCGGACAGGCCGCCGGTCTGAAGGCGCACGGCGCCGACATCGTCGTACGGGACCTCGCAGAGCTGCTGGAGGACAAGTGATCGATCGAGGACATCACCCGGTCGAGCCCTGGCGGCTGCGAGAGACGCGGCTCGCGATGGACAAGCTGGCCCAGTCCGAGTCGCTGTTCGCGCTGTCGAACGGTCACATCGGCCTGCGCGGCAACCTCGACGAGGGCGAGCCGTACGCGATCCCCGGTACCTACCTGAACTCGTTCTACGAGCAGCGTCCGCTGCCGTACGCCGAGGCGGGCTACGGCTACCCGGAGTCCGGGCAGACGCTCGTCGACGTCACGAACGGCAAGCTGATCCGGCTGCTCGTCGACGACTCGCCGTTCGACGTCCGCTACGGCTACCTGACCAAGCACGAACGCTCGCTCGACTTCCGCACCGGCATCCTCGAGCGCGACGTCGACTGGACCTCGCCGGGCGGCAAGCGGATCAAGGTCCGCAGCCGCCGCCTGGTCTCGCTGACCCAGCGCGCGGTCGCCGCGATCGAGTACATCGTCGAACCTGTCGACCAGCCGGCCCGGTTCGTGATCCAGTCCGAACTGGTCGCGAACGAGGCCCAGCCGAAGCTGTCCGACGATCCACGAGTGGCAGCGGTCCTCGACAATCCGCTGAAGCCGGTCAGCCACGACGGCGGTGAGCACGGGACCGTGCTGATTCACCGCACGACTCGCAGCCAGCAGTTGATGGCCGCCGCGATGTCGCACGAGGTGGACACGACGGTCCGGTACGCGATGGACCAGGACGTACGTGAGGACTGGGCACGGACCACGGTGATCGCCCAACTGCAGCCGGGCGAGAGCCTGCGCGTCGTGAAGTACCTGACGTACGGCTGGTCCAGCCTGCGGTCCGAGACCGCGATCCGGGACCAGGTCGCGGCCGCGCTGGCGAGTGCCCGGTTCTCCGGCTGGGACGGGCTCACCAAGCAGCAGGTCACCTTCCTCGACGACTTCTGGGACGGCGCCGACGTCGAGGTGGACGGCCACCCGGAGCTGCAGCAGGCGGTGCGGTTCGCGCTGTTCCACGTTCTGCAGGCAGGTGCGCGGGCGGAGCGGCGGGCGATCCCGTCCAAGGGCCTGACCGGTGCCGGGTACGACGGGCACACGTTCTGGGACACCGAGGGTTTCGTCCTGCCCGTGCTGACCTACACGATGCCGGACGCGGCCGCCGATGCGCTGCACTGGCGGCATTCGACCCTGGAGATGGCGAAGCAGCGCGCCGAGGAGCTGGGCTTCCGCGGCGCGGCGTTCCCGTGGCGGACGATCCGCGGCCAGGAGTGCTCCGGCTACTGGCCCGCGGGCACGGCGGCGTTCCACATCAACGCCGACATCGCCGAGGCCGTCATGCGGTACTACCGGGCCACCGGTGACGAGGCCTTCCTCGGCGAGGCCGGGCTCGAGTTGCTGGTCGAGACCGCCCGGTTGTGGATGTCGCTCGGCCATCACGACCGCGACGGCCGTTGGCACCTGCCGGGCGTGACCGGTCCGGACGAGTACAGCGCCGTTGCCGACGACAACGTTTTCACCAACCTGATGGCCGCGCGGAACCTGAGGTCCGCGGCAGAGGTGGCCGCGAAGTTGCCGGCGAAGGCCCGTGAGTTCGGCGTCGACAGCGAGGAGGAGGCGTCGTGGCGGGACGCGGCCGCCGCGGTCTACCTGCCGTACGACCGAGACCTCGGCGTCCACCCGCAGTCCGAAGGTTTCACCGGGTACGCGGTCTGGGACTTCGAGAGCTACAAGGGCAAGTACCCGCTGCTCCTGCACGCGCCGTACTTCCAGCTCTATCGCACCCAGGTGGTGAAGCAGGCCGACCTGATCCTGGCGACCTTCTGGTGCGGCGACGCGTTCACGCCCGAGGAGAAGGCGCGCAACTTCGACTACTACGAGCGGCTCACGGTGCGGGACTCGTCGTTGTCCGCGTGCGTGCAGGCGGTGATGGCGGCCGAGGTCGGTCACCTCGACCTGGCGTACGACTACGCGTACGAGGCCGCGCTGATCGACATGCGCAACCTGCACCACAACACCGGCGACGGGCTGCACATGGCGTCGCTCGGTGGTGCGTGGAGTGCGCTGGTGGCAGGGTTCGGCGGACTGCGCGACCAGGAAGGCACGCTGTCGTTCGATCCGGCGCTGCCGATGGGGCTGTCCGGGTTGAGCTTCACGGTCCGCTGGCGCGGCGTCCGGTTGAAGGTGGAGATCGATCCGGTCGCGGTGAAGTACACCGTGCACGACGGCCCGGGCGCGGCGATCACCTTCCGGCATGCGGGGGAGGAGATCACGGTCACCGTCGATCACCCGGTGGTGCGGACGTTGCAGAAGCGCCGCCCGTTGCTGCCCCGGCCGCCACAGCCGCTGGGCCGTGAGCCACGGGCGGCGATGGCGGTGAACGAGGACGTCTGACGGACGGCGCTCCAGGCGGATTCTTCAGGCGGACGAGCAGGGATCAGTTCTTGTTCTTGGCGGCGAGCGACTCGGCGGTGCCGACCAGCATCACCGACGAGATCACCGCGACCACGAAGCCGATCAGGTTCAGATCGAAGATGCCGCCGGTGCCGAGGATGCTCGCGATCGTGCCGCCGATCACCGAACCGGCCAGGCCGAGCAGCAGCGTCGCGAGCAGACCGAGCTTCTGCTTGCCGGGCGTGAACAGCCGGGCGAGTGCTCCGATGACGAGACCGGCGATGATGAAGCCCAACATGAGTGAAGTCCTCCGAGGTGTCGAACGGTAGGACTCCAGTCTCCGGTCCGGCCGGGCCGGGCGGCAGTGGAGTTTCCCCTGACCCGACCCGGACCCGACCCTGGTCGGCGTCCGACGGTCAGGGGCTTGCGCTGATACCGAGCAACGGACTGTCCGGCAACAACCGGGGCGCGCTGCCGAGCTGGTTGAGTACGGTCGCGCCGAGCTGACCGGCGGCGCGCTCGTCGCCGTTGAGCAGCGCGGTGTACCCGGCCCGGCAGGCCGACCGGGGCCCGAGGATCTTGACGTACAACTCGATGTCCGGCAGACCGGGGTTCGTCCCGAGCATCGTCGTGGTGGTCCGGGCGCAGCGGATCAGCGTCGACCGGCTGCGATCCATGCTCATCTTCACCAGCAGCTGATCGGCGAGTGCCTTGGTGACGAAGTACTCCGCACTCGACGCCTGGTTCTGGACGTACCGGACGCTCGCCGTCTCCTTGACGTTGTCGCTGAGCGCGCAGACCGCCCACTGCGGCGGCAGCGTGATGGTCTGGTTCTTCGGCACGAACGCCGGAATGCTGGGCAGTTGGGCGCCGCCGCTGTTGACCGCGATCAGCGCGACCCGGGAGGCCGCGTCCTTCGGGTTCGCGTACGGAGCGGCGATCAACCGGGTGCTGTACGAGGCGTCCGGTATTACCACCACCGTCATGCTGCCGGTGTTCTTCAGCAGCAGCGATGTGTGGCTGGGATCCGTACTGACGCTCAGCACGACCCCGTCGGCGTCGGCGGCGGGAGCCAGCGACTCGGTCGACTTCGCACAGTTGGTGGCCGGTTTGAGCGCGCCCGGCGTCTGCGGCAGCACGATCGGCGGCTCGGACGGCGGCGCGGCGGTGCCTGCCGAGGCCGAGCAGCCGGCCGCACCGGCCACCGCCAGCAACACAACACCGAGCAGGAACGCCCGACTACGCAACGCCACGAAGTACCCCCTGCCATCCGAGCCTCAGGTCCCCACCCGCTCGGCTCCAATGCCTTCCCGCTTCTCAGAGTACTGTCCGACCTGGGGCTTAGTCTCTGGGCGTGACCGTTCTGCAGCTGACCAAACGCGACGCGCGGCGGCTCGCCGTCCGCGCGCAACTGCTCACCAGCGAGCGACCGGCCGACCTGTACGAGGTCGTCCGCGGGCTGAACGTGCTGCAGCTCGACCAGACGGCGTACGTGGCTCCGAACGCGGACCTGGTCGCCTGGAGCAGACTCGGATCGTCGTACGAGGCCGCCGAGCTGGCCGATGCGCTCGCCTCGCTGGAGCTGGTGGAGCTGCGCGGATTCGTCCGGCTGCCCGAGACGCTGGCGTTGTTCCGGGCCGAGATGGACGCGTGGCCGGCGGACGGCGAGCCGCTCGACTGGCAGACGTACCGCGGCGACTGGGTCAAGGCGAACGAGGGCTGCCGCCTCGACATCCTCGAACGCCTCCGCCAGGACGGTCCGCTGGTGATGCGTGAGCTGCCGGACACCTGCGTACGGCCGTGGAAGTCGAGCGGCTGGACCAACAACCGGAACGTGTCGCAGCTGCTCGAGTTCATGATGCAGCGGGGTGAGGTGGCGATCGCGGGCCGCAACGGCAGGGACCGCCTGTGGGACCTGGCTTCCCGGGTGTACCCGGACGATCCGCCGGTGCCGCTGGCCGAGGCGCTCCGGATCCGGGACGAGCAGCGGCTGCGGTCGATGGGCCTCCTGCGCGCGAAGGGCCCGGCCTGCCCGGGCGAGCCGCTTGACGCCGGCGCGGCGGGGGAGCGGGCCGTCGTGGACGGCGTGCGGGGCGAGTGGCGGGTCGATCCGGAGTTCCTCGACCAGCCGTTCGCCGGCCGGACCGCGATCGTCTCGCCACTCGACCGGCTGGTGTACGACCGCAAGCGGCTGACCGAGATCTTCGACTTCGACTACCAGCTGGAGATGTACAAGCCGGTCGCGAAGCGCCGCTGGGGGTACTTCGCGCTCCCGATCCTGCACAACGACCGACTGGTCGGGAAGCTCGACGCGGTGTCGGACCGGAAGGCCGGCGTCTTCCGGGTCGACGCGATCCACGAGGACGAGCCGTTCTCCAAGACCCTGGCGGCCGCTGTCCAGCGCGAGATCCGCGACCTAGCCAAGTGGCTGCAACTCGAGCTGGTCTTCGCGTGAGCGCCGGTGCGCTCGCTCGATCGACTGGCCCCAAGTAGTGCCGGCCAGCATCAGCAGCGCACCGAACACCGCGGGTACGGTGAGCCGCTCGTCACCCAGACCGATGCCGATGGCAACGGCCCAGATCGGCTCGGTGCCGAGCAGCAGGCTGGCCCGGCTGGCGGAGGTCCGCTGCACCGCCCAGGTCTGCGCGAGGAACGCGAAAACGCTGCAGAACAAGGCGAGATAGACCAGCTGCAACCACGTCCCGACGCCCGCGTGCACCGGCAGGTGCGGTACGCCGGGGACGGCGAACAGTGCCGTACCGACCAAGGTCTGGACCGTTGTCAGCTGCAACGGTCGCAGTCCGGCCGAGAGCCGCCCGACCAGTGCGACATGGCCCGCGCGGACGACGGCGGCGAGCAGCATCAACAGGTCGCCGACGCCGGGAGCATGCAGGCCGTGTGCGGACGTCAGCAGTCCGACCGCGATCACGCACAGCGCAGCCGCGAGGTAGAACCGCGGCGGCAGACCGCGACAATCGAACAGCGGTGTCAGGACGAGCGTGAGGCTGATGATCAGCCCGGCGTTCGCCGCGCTGGTGTGCGTGACGCCGTACGTCTCCAGTACGAGGACCGACGCCTGCGTGAGGCCGAGGATCAGACCGGCCCTCACCTCGCCCCGGCGGATCCCGCGAGCCAAGGGGACCAGTGCGATCGCGGAGATCGCGTACCGCAGGAACAGCACGGTCAGGACCGGCGCGCTTCCGGTCGCGGTCTTGGCCGCGAGGTAGCTCGACCCCCAGACGACGGCAACCAGCAGGAGGATGAGATCGATACGGCGAGATCCGGGCACGAGGTCAACGGTGACGCGCGGAGTCGTTGAAGCCAAGTACCAACTTCTTCAGCGACACTGAAGTGCAACTACAGTATGAGAATGGACGAACGGCAGCTGCGAGTACTCCGCGAAGTCGGCGAGCTGGGCAGCGTGACCGCAGCCGCCGAGGCGTTGCTGGTCACCCCGTCGGCGATCTCGCAGCAACTGCGGTTGCTGCAGCGGTCGATGCCCGTACCGCTGACCGAGCGCGACGGCCGGCGGGTCGTACTGACCGCGGCGGGCCGGGCGCTGGCGGGTGCGGCCGCCGACGTGGAGTCGGCGTTGGCGCGAGCGCGGCAGACCGTGGCGGAGTTCGTCGAGCAGCCTGACGGGGTGGTGACGGTCGCCGCGTTCCACAGTGCGGCCGCGGCGTTCTTCCCGCGGTTGTTGAGGTCCGGGGCCGCGCCGCAGCTCAGCCTGCACGACGAGGACGTACCGCAGGACGAGTTCCCGCCGCTCACCCGTGAGTACGACATCGTTCTGGCGCATCGGCTGGACCACACGGCGGCCTGGCCGCGGACGGTCGCGGTCACGCCGCTGCTGCACGAGCCGATGGATGTCGCCGTGCCGGTCGATCATCCGCTCGCCGCGAAGCGGTCGCTGACGCCGCGGGACGTTGCCGGCGAACCGTGGATCACCGTCCACGACGGGTTCCCGCTGCTGGCCACGATCGAGGCGATCGGGGCCGCGGCCGACCGGCGGCTCGACGTGGTGCACCGGGTCAACGAGTTCACCGTGGTCGCGGAGATGGTGGCCGCCGGCGCCGGGCTTGCCCTGATCCCGCGGTGGACGGCACGACCGCATCCGGGGATCGTCCTCAAACCCCTGCGGGGCGTGCAGACGCACCGGCACGTCGACGCCCTGCACCGCCCGGAACGCACCGCCCGCCGAGCCGTCCGAACGATCCTCACCGAACTCCGGACCGCCGCCGAAACGATCAGCGACTAGCCGGCTCCGCCGGTGTGCACGATGTGGGCGTCCGGACCGGGGAAGAACAGGGAGTCGGAGTCCGTGTCGCTCCAGTGCACCAGGTACGGCGGGGCGCCGGACGGATCGTGCACCTCGACGATCTGCCCTTCCCGCCGGTGCGCCATCAGATGACTGCTCTCCACGACTACCTGATCGCCTGCCACAGCTTTCACCACACCCACCTCCTTCACCACCCAGCTTGATCCCGCACGCCGAAGGACGCCACCCCCTGCGGTCAGATCGGGAGCGTGACAGTGGCGGTCGTGCCGCCGGCCGGGGAGGAGGTGAGGGTGATGGTGCCGTGGTGGGCACGGGTGATCTCGCGGGCGATCGAGAGGCCCAGGCCGGAGCCGCCGCTGGCGCGGGACCGGCTGGTGTCGAGGCGGACGAAGCGTTCGAACACGCGCTGCCGGTCCTCCTCGGGGATGCCGTCGCCGTCGTCCTCGACCGTGATGACCGCCGAGCCGTCGTGTTCGGCCGTCGTCAGCATCACCGTGGTGTGCGCGGCGCGGGCGGCGTTGTCGACGAGGTTCCGCAGTACCTGACTCAGCCGGGCGGGGTCGCCGGTGACGCGGACGGGATGCACGTCGCCCTTGACGGTGAGTTCGGGCTTCGAGTTGCGCAGCCGCTTGATCTCCGCCTCGACCAGGTCGTCGAGGTCGACGTCGGTCGGCCGCATCCGGATGCCGGTGTCGTCGGCCTTCGCGAGCAGCAGCAGGTCCTCGACGAGCTGCCGCATCCGGTCGGTCTCGGTCTCCATCACCTGCCGCAGCTCGCGCCACGCCTTCCCCGTGGTGTCGGCCTCGATCACCTCGAGCGCGGCGGTGAGAGTGGCCAGCGGTGAGCGCAGTTCGTGGCTGGCGTCCGCGACGAACGCGCGCTGGGTCGCCTGCCCGGTCTCGAGCCGGTCGAGCATCTCGTTCATGGTCACGGCCAGCCGGGCGATCTCGTCCCTGGTCTCCGGTACGGGAACCCGCTCGGTGAGGTCTCGCGTCCCGATGCCCTGCACCCGGGACCGGATCCGTTCCACCGGCCGCAGTGCCTGCCCGATCATCAGCCACCCGGCCACGCCGACCACGAGCAGCAGCAGCGGGAACCCGATCAGCAGGTACTTCGAGACCGTCCGCACCGTCTGCCGTTGGGTCTGCACCGACGAGGCGACCACCACCGTGTACGTCGTGCCGTGGTACGCCGCGCCCTGTGCCACGATCAGGAACGAGTGGTCGTCGTCGATCAGCGGCATCTCACCGACCTCCGACCGCATCAGCGCGCCGTCCGGCGGCCGCAGATCGGTGAGTGGCGAGTTGTCCACCCGCGACGAGGAGGCGGCGACGATGTTCCCGTTCGGGTCGAGGACCTGGATCAACTGGCTGGCGCGGGTGGTGTTGGCCAGGTCCGCGCCGAGGCCCTTGGTGCCTTCGGTACTGACCTGGCGGGCGACGTCGGCGACCCGGCCTTCGGCGGCGTCGGAGACCTCGGCGATCAGCGCCCGCTGCAGGAGCAGCAACAGCGCGAAGGCGCCGACGAGCAGCGCGACCGCGACCACGATCACGGCAGCCGCGGTCGACCGGCTCCGCACACTGGCCTGCCGCAGGCCGCCGGCGGTCCGGTACCACCCGTCAACGCGACGTCGCACGACCGTGCTCACCCCACCAGTTTCGCAGGTCCGCCCTCAGCTGGTCCTCAGCCGCCCTCTGGGTTGAGCCGGTAGCCCATGCCGCGGATGGTTTCGATGGCGTGCCGGGCGAACGGGGTGTCGATCTTCTTGCGCAGGTAGCGGACGTACACCTCGACCACGTTCGGGTCGCCGTCGAAGGCGGGGTCCCAGACGTTCTGCAGGATCTCGCTCTTGCTGACGGTGTCCCCGCGGTGCCGCATCAGGAACTCGAGCAGCCCGTACTCACGCGGCGTCAGCGTGATCTCCCGCCCGTTCCGCTCGACCCGGCGGCGGGCCACGTCCAGCGAGAGGTCGCCGGCCATCAGGACGACCGGACGCTCCGGGCCGCCGCGCCGGATCAGCGCGCGCAGCCGGGCGACCAGTACCAGGAAGCTGAACGGCTTCGTCAGGTAGTCGTCGGCGCCGAGGTCGAAGGCGTCGGTCTGGTCGTACTCGCCGTCCTTCGCGGTCAGCATCAGCACCGGCGTCCAGATCCCGCGCGCCCGGAGCAGTTCCAGCACCCGGTACCCGTTCAGCTTCGGCAGCATGATGTCCAGAACGATCACGTCGTAGCTGTGCTCGGTCGCCGCCCAGACCGCGTTCTCGCCGTCGTGCACCAACTCGACCACGAAGCCGGCGTCGGTCAGCCCACGGTGGACCGTGTCGGCCAGCCGCAGTTCGTCCTCGACCATCAGCACTCGCATGCCGACAGTGTCACTGCAACCCACTGAGAATCCGCTGAGAGAGACGAAATTGACGCCGGCCGGGTGCCGCTCTAGCGTTGTCGAAGCGCTTCGACAATCAGGGAGGCCGGATGAAGTTCACCGACGGGTACTGGCAGCTCCGGCCGGGTCTGACCCGCCTGCGTCCGGCGGAGGTGGAGAGCGTCGAAGTGGGTGACCGCGAGCTGGCGGTGTTTGCGCCGGCCAAGCGGATCGAACGGCGCGGCGACACCCTCAACCAGCCGCTGTTCACAGTCACCTTCAGTTCGCCGGCCCCCGGCGTGATCGGGGTCCACCTCGCCCATCACGTCGGCGGGCAGCCTGCGCGCCCGTCGTACCGGCTGAACACCGAGTCGGAGCATCCGGTGAAGGTCGAGGCCGGCCCGGCCGAGGCGCGGCTGACGTCGGGGGAGCTGAGCGTGGTGATCGCGCTCGAGGGACCGTGGGACGTCCGGTTCGAGCAGGACGGCCGGCCGCTGACGAACTCGGGCGAGCGCAGCGTCGGTCTGATCACCGACTCCGCGGGCAACCATTACGTGCACGAGCAGCTCGCCCTCGGGGTCGGTGAGACGATCTACGGTCTCGGCGAGCGGTTCGGACCGCTCGTCAAGAACGGTCAGGTTGTCGACAGCTGGAACGCCGACGGCGGGACGTCCAGCGAGCAGGCGTACAAGAACGTGCCGTTCTACCTGAGCAGCAAGGGGTACGGCGTCCTGGTCGACAATCCCGCGCACGTGTCGTTCGAGGTCGGTTCGGAGGTCACGTCCCGCAACCAGTTCAGCGTCCAGGGCCAGGAGTTGCAGTACTACGTCTTCGCCGGCCCGACTCCGAAGGACGTGCTGCGCCGGTACACCGGTCTCACCGGACGCCCGGCGCGGGTGCCCGCGTGGTCGATGGGGCTGTGGCTGTCGACGTCGTTCACCACCGACTACACCGAGGAGACGACCAGCTCGTTCGTCGGCGGGATGGCCGAGCGGGACCTTCCGCTGAGCGTGTTCCACTTCGACTGCTTCTGGATGCGTCAGTTCCACTGGTGCGACTTCGTCTGGGACCCGGTCGCGTTCCCGGACCCGGCCGGGATGGTCCGCCGGCTGAAGGAGCGCGGCCTGCGGGTCAGTCTGTGGATCAACCCGTACATCGCGCAGCGCTCGGTGCTGTTCGAGGAGGGCCGCCGGCTCGGGTACCTGCTGAAGCGGCCGGACGGCTCGGTCTGGCAGTGGGACATGTGGCAGGCCGGAATGGCGATCGTCGACTTCACCAACCCGGACGCGACCGCGTGGTTCCGGTCGAAGCTGCAGGCGCTCATCGATCTCGGCGTCGACTGCTTCAAGACCGACTTCGGCGAACGCATCCCGACCGACGTCGCCTGGTACGACGGCTCGGATCCGGAGCGGATGCACAACTACTACGCGCAGCTCTACAACGCGGCGGTCTTCGGTCTGCTCGAGGAGAACCGGGGCCGGGGCGATGCCGTACTGTTCGCGCGCTCCGCGACCGCGGGCGGCCAGCAGTTCCCCGTGCACTGGGGCGGCGACTGCGAGTCGACGTTCGAGGCGATGGCGGAGTCGTTGCGTGGCGGGCTGTCGCTGGCCGCGTCCGGCTTCGGTTATTGGAGCCACGACATCGGCGGGTTCGAGGGCACGCCCGATCCGGCGATCTTCAAGCGTTGGGTGGCGTTCGGCCTGCTGTCGTCACACTCCCGCCTGCACGGCTCCTCGTCGTACCGCGTCCCGTGGGCGTTCGACGACGAAGCGGTCGACGTACTGCGGAAGTTCACCAAGCTGAAGCTGTCGCTGATGCCGTACCTGATGACGGCCGCGGAAGAGGCGCACCGCAACGGGGTGCCGATGATGCGGCCGATGGTGCTGGAGTTCCCGGACGACCCCGCGGCCGCGTACCTGGACCGCCAGTACATGCTCGGCCCGGACCTGCTGGTGGCGCCGGTGATGAGCTTCGACGGCGAGGTCTCGTTCTACCTGCCGCGCGGCCGGTGGACCTCGCTGCTGACCGGTGAGGTGCTGACCGGGCCGGGCTGGGTGCAGCAGACCCACGGCTTCGACAGCGTCCCGCTGTACGTTCGCGAAGGCGCGGTGATCCCGATCGGCGCGGTCGACGACCGCCCGGAGTACGACTGGTCCGACAACGTGGAGCTCCGCTGGTTCCAGCCGACGGAAGGACAGGTCGTCGAGGTCCCGGTCGCGCCGGACGCCGTGGTCGAGCTCGCGTACCGCAGCGGCCGGGTGGAGTCACGGGTCCTCGAAGGAACTTGCACGTTCACGGTGGAGGTGAGCGCATGACGCTCTGGTACGGCGGTGACTACAACCCCGACCAGTGGGATCCGGCGGTCTGGAAGGAAGACGTCGAGCTGATGCGTCGCGCCGGGGTGAACCTGGTGACGGTCGGCGTCTTCTCCTGGTCGAGCCTCGAGCCGCGACCGGGGGAGTACGACTTCGGCTGGCTGGATCAGGTGCTCGACCTGCTGCACGACGGCGGGGTGAGCGTGGATCTCGCCACCCCGACCGCCTCGCCGCCGCCGTGGTTCACCCGGTTGCATCCCGACGCGATGCCGGTCACCGCGGACGGCGTACGGCTGACGCACGGGAGCCGGGATACGTACTGCGCCTGCGCACCGGCGTACCGCGACGCCGCGCGAGGGATCGCCGGCAAGCTCGCCGAGCGGTACGCCGACCACCCGGCGCTGGCGATGTGGCACGTGCACAACGAGTACGGGACGACCTGCTACTGCCCGCTCGCGGCGGAGCGCTTCCGCGAGTGGTTGCGGGAGCGGTACGGGTCGCTCGACCGGCTGAACGAGGCGTGGACGACGGCGTTCTGGAGTCAGGGGTACGGCGAGTGGCGGGACATCGAGCCGCCGCGCAAGACGCAGTACATGGTGAATCCGACGCAGTACCTGGACTTCCGGAGGTTCTGGTCGGACGAGTTGCTGGCCGCCTACCGGGAGCAGAAGGAGGTGATCCGGGCGTTCTCGGAGGCGCCGGTCACCACGAACTTCGTGTTCGGTGGCTGGGTTCCGGTGAACCACGCGCAGTGGGCCGCCGAGGTCGATGTCGTTGCCATCGACCACTATCCGGACGATGGCGGGATCGGCGCGGAGGAGCAGACCGCGTTCTCCGCGGACCTGGCCCGCGGGTGGGCCGGCGGGAAACCGTGGCTACTGATGGAGCAGGCAGCCGGTGCGCTGAACGTAGGCCGTCGCTGGCACCCGAAGGAGCCGGGCAGGATGGCACGGCACAGCCTGTCGCACCTCGCCCGCGGATCGCGGGGCGCGTTGTTCTTCCAGTGGCGGGCGTCGCGGGGTGGTTCGGAGATGTACCACCCGGCGATGGTTCCGCACGCCGGGCCGGACAGCCGGATGTTCCGCGAGATCACCGAGCTCGGCGCGGTCCTGCCCCGGCTGGCTGAGGTTGCCGAGAGCAACGTTGTCGCGGACGTCGCGATCCTGTGGGACGCCGAGTGCTGGTGGGCGATGCAGGGTACGCACCTGCCGTCCTCGGAGCTGGACTACCTCAAGGCCGTGCAGTCCGCGCATCGGCACTTCTGGCGCGCGGGCGTGACCGTCGACTTCGCGGCACCGGATGCGGACCTCTCGTCGTACGGCGTCGTGGTGGTTCCGTCGCTGTACCTGATCTCGGACGAGGCCGCGGCGAACCTCACCACGTACGTCGAGAACGGCGGGCAGCTCGTGGTCGGGTACTTCAGCGGGCTGGTGGACCCCGACGTTCGCGTCCGGTACGCCCTCACGGACCTGCTCGGCGTACGGATCGAGGAGCTCCAGCCGCTCGGGGACGAGGTCGCGTTGGCGTCCGGCGGGCGTGGACGGTTGTGGAGCGAGGACGTGCGGGCGGTGTCGGCCGAGGTCGTCGATCGGTACGCCGGGGGAGTGCTCGACGGGAAGCCCGCGATCACCCGGCGACAGGTCGGCGCCGGTACGGCGTGGTACGTCTCGACCGAGCTCGACGACGACACCGCGGCCACGCTGGTCGAGCGGTTGGTGGGCGCGGGCGAGCCCTTGGAAACGGTGCGGAGGCGGTCGGGCGACACGACGTGGACGTTCCGCCTCAACCACAGCGACGAGGACGTCGTCGTCCCCGCGACGGGTGTCGAGCTGGTGAGCGGCGAGGCCGTCGACGGTGAGCTGACGGTCCCGGCCGGCGGCTACACGGTGGTGCGGTCCGAGTGAGGCCGGAGGGTTGCGCGGTGGCGCGGTCGGAGTGAGGCCGGAGGGTTGCGCGGTGGTGCGGTCGGAGTGAGGCCGGAGGGTTGCGCGGTGGTGCGGTCCGAGTGGGGCCGGGGGTCAGGTGGTGGTGCGGTCGGAGTGAGGGCCGGAGCTGCCGCGGGCGGTGAGGGCCGGCAGCAGCAGGGTCAGCTCGGGGACGGTGCCGCCTGAGAGTTTGGTGATCAGCGACTCGACCGCCTGCGCGCCGAGCTGTTCGGCCGGGATCGTCACCGACGACAGCTGCGGGACCTGCCGTTCGGCGACATCGTCCGCGCAGATCGCGACCAGCGACATGTCCTCCGGGACCCGCCGCCCGAGCCGCCGCAGTACGTCGAGTAGCGGGCCGATGATCGGCTCGTTCTGCACGACCAGCCCGGTGAGGTCCGGGTGCTCGGCCAGCAGCTGCCCGACGGTCTGCAGGATCGCCTCGAACGTGTGCTCACACGGCGTTTCCACCCCCAGCACCCCACGCCGCGCGGCAGCCTCGGTGAACCCGGTCAGCGTCCGCTGCGCGAACGCGGTCTGCCGTTCGTAGACAGTGGGTGGCGTACCGAGCAGGGCCAGCGAACGATGACCCAGATCGGCCAGGTGATCCACACACCGCGCGCCCGCGGCAACGAAGTCGAGGTCGACGCAGGTCAGCCCGTCGGCCTGCTCCGGGTACCCGATCAGGACCGACGGCATCGGCAGGCCGCGCAGCACCGGTACCCGTTCGTCGTGCAGCTCGACGTCCATCACCACGAGCGCGTCGACGAGCGAACTCTGCGCCACCCGCTCGAGTCCCGCGGGTCCCTCGTCGGCCGTCAGCAGCAGGACGTCGTGATCGAACCGGCGGGCCGTCGTCACGATCGCGGCCGCGAACTGCATCAGCACCGGGACGTGCATGTCGGTCCGCAGCGGGATCACCAGCGCGACGACGTTCGACCGCTGACTGGCCAGCGCGCGGGCGCTCGCGTTCGGCCGGTAGCCGAGGGCGCGGACACTGCGCTGCACCCGCTCCCGGGTGTCCGGCGAGATCGTCCGCTTGCCGCTGAGCACGTAGGACACCGTGCTGGTCGCCACCCCGGCGTGCCGGGCGACGTCCGCGATCGTGACCATAGTGCTCCTCGTTCAGTCGGGCCTCACCCCAGTTCTACCGTAGTCGAAGCGCTTCGACACGCCTATCGAGCGTAGTTGGCCGATGGCGATTCCGGACAGTACGAGCACGAGGCCCAGCACCTGCCGGCTGGTCAGGTTGTCGCCGGACCACAACACGCCGAGCAGGACGCCGGTGACCGGGTTGAGCAGGCCGATCAGTCCGACGGTCGCGGCCGGCAGCCGCCGGAGCCCGGCGAACCAGGCCGTGAAGGCCAATGCGGTCGCCACGAGTCCGACGTACGTGAATCCCGCGACGGCCGGGAGGTCGAGGTGCGGCGGCGCGCCCTCGATCAGGACCGCGAACGGGATCAGCACCAGACCGCCCGCGATCAGCTGCCACGACGTGGTCGCGATCGAGGCACGGCCCCACTTCTTGACCAGTACGTAGCCGAACGACGACATCGTCAGCGCGGCGGCCGAGGCCGCGACGCCACGGAAGTCGACGGCCGACGACCCGGCGCCGAGCAGGAGTACGACACCCGCAAGGCCGGCGGATGCTCCGATCAGTACGAGTGCGGTCGGTCGTTCCGCGAGCAGGCCCCAGGCGAACAGGGCCATCGTGAACGGCGCCGCCGACATGATCGTCGACGCCAGGCTGACCGGGAGCAGTTGGGACGCGAGATAGATCAACGCGAAGAACGCGCCCATGTTGCAGACGCCGAGCACGACCGAGCGCCACCACCAGACGCCACGCGGCAGTTCCCGGGCGATCGCCAGCAGCAGCAGGCCAGCCGGCAGGGCGCGGAACATCGCGCCGTACAAGGGATGTCCGGCCGGCAGGTACTCGTGCGTGACGAAGTAGTTCGTGCCCCAGGCGACCGGCGCGACCGCGGTCACCAGCCACCACCGGAAAGTAGTTTCCATGGAAAACACTATAGCTTCCTGGGAAGATATAGTGGGCGGCGTGGATCACGTGGCGAGAATCCAGGCAGCGTGGAAGGTCGAGCGGCCCGACGTCGACACCGCCCCGCAGGGTGTGATCGGCCGGCTGCACCGGATCGCGAACCGGCTGACCGGCGAGCTCACCTCGGTGTACGCCCAGTACGGACTGACCGAGGGCGAGTTCGACGTACTCGCGGCGCTGCGCCGGGCGGGAGCGCCGTACGAGCGTGCGCCGGGGGAGATCGCGCTGCACACGATGGTGACGACCGGCGCGGTCACCAAGCGGGTCGACCGGCTGGAGACGGCCGGGCTGGTCCGGCGCCGGCGCAGCGACGCGGACGGGCGCGGGCGGGTGGTCCGGCTGACCCCGGCCGGGCGGCGGCTGTTCGACAAGGCGTTCACCGCGCACATGGCGAACGAGCGGCGGCTGCTCGACGCGTTGACGCCGGACGAGTCGGCGCAGCTCGAGACGCTGCTGACCAGCTGGCTCGCGCGGCTCGAACCTCCGGCACAATCCTGACCATGGACTTCGTGACCGGCACCGGCGGACGGCGACTGGACTTCGTACGGCGCGGGCAGGGCGCGCCGCTGCTGCTGATCCAGGGGATGGCGGCTACCCACGCGATGTGGGGCGAGGAGTTCCTCGGCCCGTTGGAGGAACACTTCGACATCGTCGCGTACGACCACCGCGGCGTCGGTCGCGGTGATCGGGCCGACGGCGAGTTCACGGTCGCGGACCTGGCCGACGACGCGGCCGCGGTGATCGCGTCGCTCGGGTGGGCGAACGCGCACGTACTGGGCATCTCGCTCGGCGGGATGGTCGCGCAGGAGCTGGTCCTGCGGCATCCGTCGGTCGTCCGCTCCCTCGTCCTCGGCTGCACCTGGGCCGGGGGAGAAGGCGGCGTGATCGCGGAGACGTCGCACCGGATGGTGGAGGCGATCGCGAGCCGCGACCTCGGGCGCGGGCTGCGCGTCAGCTTCGATGCGAACTTCTCCCAGCGGTACGCGGAGGTGCCGGGTGCGCGGGAGCTCTACCGGGAGCGGGCGCTCGCGGTCCGGATGCCCGTACCCGTCGTACAGCTGCAGTTCCAGGCGGCGCTCGCGCACAACGCGGCCGATCGGCTGCACGAGGTCGCCGTACCGACGTTGATCATGCACGGGACCGCGGACGCCGGGATCCCGGTCTCCAACGGGCATCGCCTGGCCGAGCTGATCCCGGCCGCACGGCTCGAACTGTTCGACGGCGCCGGTCACCTCTTCTGGTGGGAGGACCCGGCCCGCGCCGCCGCCCTCGTCGCCGCACACGCCACACAGGGGGACCTGCGCGACGGCAGCGACCAGGATGGGTAACCTCACCCCCTAGCGGTGTCTGACCCGGGGCTGTCGCCGGGTGAGCCGATAGGAGATGATGCCCACCGTGACCGGACCACAACGCGAGCTCGCGCTGACGCCGTCGGACGCCGATCCGGCCGTCGCCGGCCTGACCGTCGGGCTCGGTGGACCGTCGGGGCGGTTCGCCCGGACCGGGTCGTCGTGGTGGACGCCACTGCGGATCGCGCTCGCGGTCTGCACGATCACCTTCGGCCTCGGCGTACTGCAGAAGGCGCCGTGTATGGAGGCCGGCTGGGACCGGCAGAGCTGGCGGCCGTTCAAGGCGCTGTGCTACTCCGACATCGGTTTCCTCTACCAGGAACGTGGTTTCGCCGAGGGCAACCGGCCGTTCCTGGACACCGGCAACTACCCGGTACTGGAGTACCCGGTGCTGACCGGTGGCTTCATGGAGGTCGCGGCCCGGATCACCTGGCTGATGACCGGCGACCCGAAGAAGGACCTGACCGTCGAGCAGAAGCGCGACACCGCCGGCGTCTTCTTCGTGGTCAACCTGGTGATGCTGTTCCTCTGCGCGCTGCTCGTCGTCGGTCTCACCGTCGCGACCGCGCGTGGCGTCGAACGAAAACCCGGCGCGGCCCGTGGGCAGCCGCTGGACGGGCTGTACGTCGCTGCCGCGCCGGTGCTGGCGCTGACGTCGACGATCAACTGGGACCTGTTCGCGGTCGCGTTGACGGCCGGGGCGATGTTCGCCTGGTCGCGCGGAAAGCCGATCTGGTTCGGCGTACTGCTCGGACTCGGGACGGCGGCGAAGTTCTACCCGTTCCTGTTGCTCGGACCGCTGCTGATCGTCTGCATCCGCGGGCGGAAGCTGTGGCCGTGGTTCCAGGCGGCGATCGCGGCCGCGGCCGCGTGGGGTCTGGTGAACGCGCCGATCTACCTGCTGGCGAAGAACGAGTGGCTCTCGTTCTGGCAGTTCAACGACCAGCGGGAGAGCGACTACGGCTCGATCTGGTACGTCCTCAAGCTCGCCAAGCACGAGGTCGCCGACGTCAACCAGTTGAACATCGTGATCTTCGCCGGGCTCTGCCTGTCGATCGCGATCCTCGGGTTGATGGCGCCGCGGCCGCCCCGGTTCGCCCAGCTCGCGTTCCTGGTGGTGGCGGCGTTCCTGCTGATCAACAAGGTGTACTCACCGCAGTACGTGCTGTGGCTGCTGCCGCTGGTCGCGCTGGCCCGGCCGCGGTTGCGGGACTGGCTGATCTGGCAGGCTTGTGAATGCTTCTACTGGATGCTGGTGTGGATGCATCTGGCGCAGTTCCTGCAACCGGGCGATCCGAACGTGCCCGACCGGATCTACTGGTTCTCGGTGATCCTGCGGATGGCCGGCACGCTGTGGCTGATGCTGGTGGTCGCGCGCGACATCCTGCTGCCGGAGAACGATCCGGTCCGGCGGGGCGACGCGGTCGACGACCCGTCCGACGGCGTACCGTCCCGGGCGCTCGTGACCGCGTAGCTAATGTCTACTAACTAGATCATATTTCGAGACAAAGGTCGGGCGGGGTCGCGGGGGATCTACCGTCGGTGTCATGAGGCCGACGCTGACCGTGATCGTGGATCCCGCCGACCGCTGGATGAGCCGCGCCGCGTGTATCGGCCAGGCGCCGGCGTACGACGAGAGCGCGAGCCGCTGGGAACAGCGCAGGGCGCGCGAGCTGTGCCTGACGTCGTGCCCGGTGCTCGACGAGTGCCGGGAGTGGGCGCGGCGGGCGAAGTACACCGGAACGGCCGCGGGCGAGACCCTGCTGTACGGTCGCCGCCGCGGCCATCCGGAATCCGCTGCCAGTTAGAGGCGACCCGCTACCGCCGCGGCGAGTTTGCCGACCGCGGCGGGGGACTGCGGGAAGAACAGGTACGGCTCGATGAGCTCGATCTCCATCAGCAGGAAGCGGTCGTTGACCACGACCCCGTCGACGCGGGCGTAGACCGGGGTCGGGCCGGAGGCTTCCAGTGCGGCGCGGGCGCTCTCAAGGACGGCGGCCGGCGGCTCGGTGAGTTCGGTCCGGCCGCCGTAGAACTCCTGCACCCGGTAGTCCCCGTCCGCGGGCCGCTTCACGACCGCGTGGCTGAACTCGCCGTCGAAGAACAGCACCGACCACTCGCCGTCGGACTGGATCTCCGGGACGAACGGCTGCACGAGGTAGACCAGGTCGGGCAGCTCGTTCAGTGCCTGCTCGAGCTCGGGGGACCCGGCGACGCCGCGGACCGTGTGCAGGGCGTTGCCGCTCACGGTCGGCTTGACGACGATCTGCTGGCCGTTCAGCCCGGCGACCACCTCGCGCAGGCAGGCGCCGGCCGCGACCTGGGACGGGACGATCGACACGCCACGCTCGCGGAGCTCGAGCAGGTACTGCTTGTCGCTGTTCCAGCGGACCTGGTCGGCGCTGTTCAGTACCGGTACGTCGGCCTTGCTCAGCTGGGCGAGCCACTCGGTGAACTCGTCGTACCGGATGAAGTAGTCCCAGACCGTACGCAGCAGAACTGCGTCGTACACGGACCAGTCGACCGACGGGTCGGTCCAGACCTCGACGACCGGGTCCAGCCCCTCGGCGCGGAGCGCGTCCAGGAGCGGGCGGTCGTCGGGGTGCAACTCAGCGAGTTCGGCCGAGGTCGCGAGGGCGATGCGTTTCGTCACGCCCGCCAGTGTTCGTGGGCAGGGGGTGTCCGGTCAAACCTGATTCGGCAACGAACCGGTGACGGAGGGTGGTGACGGTGACAACGATGACAGCCGCGGCGAGGTAGATCAGGCCCTGCCGGGTGTCGTGCCCGAAGCTTGCGTAGGCCAGGTAGGAGGCGATCGGTACGGCGATCCACTCGGGGCGGCCGGCGAGCGCGGCGAGGGCGATCAGCGGGAGGCCGTACCAGGGGTAGGTCGGCGTGGCGATCAGGAGCGCGGCGCCGTACAGCCAGCAGCAGGTGAGCGCGATCGGGTCACGTCTGGCGCGGTGGAAGGCCAGTGCGGCGGCGACGACGGCGAGGGCGGCGGCGGTGAGTTGGCGGGCCTCAGGAGGCAGCAGGAGCGCGAGAATCGCGGATCTCGAACTGCCGTCGTCGAAGCCTTCCTGGTTGAGGTAGCCGGGCAGGAACCCGAGTACCAAGGTGCCGACGGCAAGTAGGTGTGGAAGATAGGTCGCGATGAAGGTGCCGAGGGCAACGACCGGTCGGCTGGTGCGGAAGGCGGGGAGGAGCAGGAGGGGGAGGAGTTTCACGCTGCCGGCCGCGCCGAGGAGCGCGGCGGCGAGTCTCGGGCGGCGCGCGGCGGTGACGACGGCGGCGGTGATCAGGAGGGCCGCGAGTACGTCGACGTGGGCCGCGTTGCCGGCTTCGAGCGCGACGATCGGTGACCAACCCCACAGGGCGCCTGCTCGTGGACTCTGTACGGCGAGTAGCCAGGCGAGTGCGATCGCGATCAGCGCGGCCGCGATCTGCAGGCCGAGCGTGCCGGCGGACCAGGGCGTGAACAGCGCGACGGCGGCGAAGTACGCCTCGGCGACCGGCGGGTAGATCGTCGGCACGCCGGGCCTGTTGATCCGGGTCCGGGCGTCGTCCACCGGCAACTGCGCCGGGTCCTCCGGTATCCCGCTGACCCCCGACCGCTGCTCCGGCGACAACCCCGGGAACAACACCGGATCCCGCAACCCCGCAAGCGCATCGTCGAGCGGCACATACCGGTACGGCGAATGCCCGGCGAGCTGCACGCGCCCGTCCCACACGTACCGATAGGCGTCCGTACTGGTGATCGGCGACTGCAAAACCCCCGGCACCTGACAAACCCCCGCCACAACCACCACCACCCCCACACCCAACCCCCGCCCGAACCGCCAAACCAACCCACCGACAACCACCGCCCCCGTCACGAGCACGACGTCGGCCCCCCACCCCCGCCCCACCGCCGCTACCACCCCGACACAAACCCCAACCGCCAGCACGGCAAGCCACCGAGTCGTGGAAAGTGGCTGGATTTCGGCGCCGATCTCCACGACTCGGCGGAGGAGGCCGGAGCCGTTCGCCACGACTCGGCGGGCGGCGCTTTGACGGGCGGGCATCAGGCGGTCCGGCGGAGGGTCAGGAACGCTCGGTGGGGGGTGCGCCAGTCTTCGGTGGGATGGAGGTTGGTGTTGCGGGCGTGGCGGAGCAGGGTCTGGGTGCCTACTCTTGCCCAGGGCAACGGAGTTGAGCGGCGGCCGGTGGGGGTGTGCAGGACGATCGGCGTGGTGTCGTCGAGGGTGTCGTCGGGGTCCACCTCGACCAGGACGAGGCCGTCGGGGCGGACGAGTTCGGCGCAGCGGCGGAGCAGGTCGACCGGGTCGCCGCCGATCCCGATGTTGCCGTCCATCAGTACGACGCTGCCCCAGCGGCCCTCACCCGGCAGCGGTTCCTGCACCGGACGATGCAACGCCGCTGCTCCCCGGGAGGTGGTGAGCGAAACGGCCCGCGGCGACACATCGACCCCGAGCGCCGGAATCCCGCGCTCCGCCAGCGCCGTCACGATCCGCCCGGGACCACACCCGATGTCGAGCACCGGCCCCTCGCACCGGCTCAACGCCAACCGATCGACGTCGTCGGCCGGCGCGGACCACCGCTCCAGCTCCGACAGCGACGGCACCTTCCGCCCATCGATGCCGGTAGCAACGACCCGCGCCGTACCACCCAGCGCCTGGTCGAACAGCAACCCCGGATGCGCCGAATGCTGCAACCGCCGGTACAACCGTGACACCCGCAAGTCCGGAAACTCGGCAGCCAGGTACGCGGCGTCCCGTGGCGTGTCCATGTCCCGCAACGTCGGCAGCAGCCCGACCCGCAGCCCGAGCGCCCGCAACCGCCGCAGCTGGTCCCGCCCGGTGTGCTCGGTCGACATCGGCACGCCGACCAGCGCCCGCCGATCCGGCGTCCGCAGCCCGAGGCACCAGTACCCGCCGTCCTCGGTCAGCCCGAGCACCGCGTCGTACCCGCCCCACTCGAACCCGAGCAGCTCCGGCGGGACCTGTGGCGTGTCCATCCCGACCAGCAACATCGGCGAACCGTCGTACGCGTCCTCGAACGCCGCCGCGATCCGCTCGTCCAGCCCGTCCCCGCGCTGCGCGACGATCTCGAACCCGCCCGCCACCCGGGATCCCTCCAGCGCGATCACCACCCGCGCACCGGTCGCCCGTACGGCGCTCAACGTGTCCATCAGCGACGCCCGTGCGAGCGCGGCCGCCTCCCGCGGCGTGAACTCGGTCTGCAACCGGGTCTTCACCCGCCCGGCGACCGGCTCCTTCGCGATCACGATCACGGTGCCGCTCACCGCGCCAGAACCTTCGACATGTCGAGTACGGCCCGCGCAGCGCCCAACGGCGTACCGGTCACCTTCGACCGCCCCGACCGCGGCAGGTAGTCGACGTCGACCTCCGCGATCCGCCACCCGGCGTCGGCCGCGCGGACGACCGTCTCAAGCGGATACCCGGACCGCCGGTCCGTCAGCCCCAGCCCGAGCAGCGCCGTACGGCGAGCCGCCCGCATCGGCCCGAGATCGTGCAACGAAACGCCCGTACGCCGCCGGATCCGCCGCGACAGCTCCGCGTTCGCGAGCCGCAGGTGCCACGGCCACGCACCTCGCGACACCGGACGCCGGCGTCCGACGACCAAATCGAACCGGCCGCTCTCGATCGGCGCCGTCACCCGCACGAGCTGCCGCGGATCGAGCGAGGCGTCCGCGTCCATCACCGCGACCACGTCGGCCGACGCGGCCTCCAGCCCGGCGTGGCACGCAGCGCCGTACCCCTTGACCTCACACGCCACGACGGTCGCCCCGAGCCGCGCGGCGACCTCGGCGGAACCGTCGGTCGAGCCGTTGTCGACGACGATCGCGTGGACGCCGGCCGGGAGCCGTTCGAGGATCCAGGGCAGCGCGGCCGCCTCGTTCAGGCACGGCAGGACGAGATCGACGGGCATGCTTCGACGGTAAGGACGAGGGGCGGTTCGCGGTGCCCGATTGCGGCTACGGGTCGCTTACGGCGTACTGCGTTCGGCTCCTGGTGCGGCTGCCGGCGGGCCGGAGGATCTACGCTCTGAGCGTGGCTACTCGTGTTCTCGTCGTCGACGACGACCCGACCGTGTCCAATGTCGTGTCGGCGTACCTGACCAAGGCCGGGTACGACGCCCGCGTGGTCGCGGACGGCCTGTCCGCGGTCGAGGTCTGGCAGCAGTGGAAGCCGTCCGTCGTCGTCCTCGACGTGATGCTGCCCGGGCTGTCCGGTCTCGAGGTACTGCGTCGGCTGCGCGCGGCCGACGACGGCGCCGCGGTGATCATGCTGTCCGCGCGCGGCGAGGAGGAGGACCGGCTGGTCGGACTCGAGGTCGGCGCGGACGACTATGTGGTCAAGCCGTTCAGCCCGCGCGAGCTGACGCTGCGGGTGCAGGCGATGGTGCGGCGCGAGGAGCGGCTGGCCGGGCTGGACCTGACGCCGACGAAGCTGAGCGCGGGGCCGGTCACGGTCGACACGGCGGCGCGGCGCGCGTACCTCGGCGACGAGGAGCTGTCGCTGACGCATCGCGAGTTCGACCTGCTGGCGTACCTCGTGTCGCACGCCGGCAAGGCCTACACGAAGGCCGAGCTGCTGCGCCGGGTGTGGGGCTGGGACTTCGGCGACTCGTCGACGGTGACGGTCCATGTCCGGCGGCTGCGCGAGAAGATCGAGGCCGATCCGTCCGATCCGAAGCTGGTGCTGACGGTGCCGCGGACCGGTTACCTGTTCTCCGGTGACGCCTGATGAAAGACATGGCGACGATCTTCGCGCTCACCGCGTTGTGGACGTTGGTGGTGGCCGCGGTCGGGGCCGCGGTGCTGTGGCAGTTCCGGCGCCGGTCGTTGCGGATCACGATGATCGTGGCGGCGGTGGCGCCGATGGCGGCCGCGCTGGCCGCCGTACTGCAGAGCGTGCGGGCGATGTTCATCTCGCAGCACGACTCGTGGGTGGTGCTCTGGACGCTGGCGTTCGCGGCGCTGCTCGGGCTGGCGATGTCGGTACTGCTCGGGCACTGGATCAGTAGCGGTTCGCGTGACGTGGGGCGGCGGTTGCGGCACCTGGGTACGTCGTACGACGCACCCGAGGCGGCCGGTGGCGCCGTACCCGCCGAGCTGGCCGAGCTGACGAACGAGCTCGAGATGACCCGGAAGAAGCTGGCCGCGTCGCACGAGCGTGAGCGGGCGCTGGAGGCGAGCCGGCGGGAGCTGGTCGCGTTCATGTCGCACGACCTGCGGACGCCGCTGGCCGGGCTGCGAGCGGTGTCGGAAGGGCTCGAGGACGGCGTGATCGACGACGTACCGGGTGCGCTGCGGCAGATGCGGTCGACGGTGGACCGGATGACCGGGCTGGTGGACGACCTGTTCGAGCTGTCCCGGTTGTCGGCCGCTCCGCCGCCGCGGCGCCGGTCGGCGGTGAGCCTGCGCGAGTTGGCCGAGGATGTCGCGGGAGAGAACAACGAGCATGCGCGGGCCGAGGGTGTGCAGCTCGCGGTGTCGACGCCGAGCGGGGACGATCGGCTCGCCGTACAGGGCGATCCGGACGAGCTGACCCGGGCGGTGACGAACCTGGTGGGCAACGCGATCCGGCACACCGCGCCGGGCGGGACGGTGACGCTGGCCGTCGATCGTGAGTCCGACGGGCGGGTGCGGCTCGCGGTGACCGACGGTTGCGGCGGGATCCCGGCGGACGACCTGGAGCGGGTGTTCGACGTCGGCTGGCGCGGCGACGAGCAGCGTACGCCCGAAACCGCCGCCGCTGCTTCCGGCGGCGGCGGCCTCGGCCTGGCGATCGCCCGCGGCGTGGTCGAGTCCCACGACGGAAAGATTGCCGTCAGCAACATAGACGGCGGCTGCGCCTTCGAGATCGATCTCCCACCGGTGCACAGCTGACGCGGACGCCCAGCACTCGGTATCAGCTGGACGTCACGCTCACGGGCGCTGCCTCAGGCGGCTGGACCGGAGGTTGGTCAGTGGTGCAGGTCCGGCTCTCGCACGAGCTCCGTCAGGCCGGTGGTCAGGTCGTAAGCCGGTTTCCAGCCGAGGTCGGCCTTGATCAGGTCGGAGGAGGCGGTGATGTGGCGGACGTCGCCGAGGCGGTATTCGCCGGTGACGACCGGGGGCGGGGCAGCGTACGCGTGGCAGAGTTCGGCGGCGACCTCGCCGATGGTGGTGACGGTGCCGCTGCCCACGTTGTACGCGGTGAATGCAGGCTGTTGGGGGAGGGCGGCCGCGGCGAGGGTGACCGCGGTCGCGACGTCGCGGACGTGCACGAAGTCGCGACGCTGGCCGCCGTCCTCGAAGACACGTGGGGTTTCGCCACGCTCGAGCGCGGACCGGAAGATCGCGGCGACGCCGGCGTACGGCGTGTTCCGCGGCATCCCCGGCCCGTACACGTTGTGGAACCGCAGCGCAGTCACCCGCCCGCCGGTCTCGCGCGCCCAGGCGGCGGCGAGGTGTTCGCCGTTCAGCTTGCTGGCCGCGTACGCGTTCCGCGGGTCGAGCCGCGCGTCCTCGGTGACGAACCCGGGCCGCAGGAACGCACCACAGTACGGACACGGCGGCTCGAACCGCCCCGCGTCCAGGTCCTCGACCCGCCGCGGCCCTGGGGCGACCTGTCCGTGCTGGTCGCAGTCGTACCGCCCCTCGCCGTACACGACCATCGAACTCGCGTACACCAGATTCCGCACCCGCCCCATCGACTTCAGCAACACCGCAGTACCAAGACTGTTGTGCGACACGTAGTCGTCGATGTCGTTCAGATCCACCCCCAACCCCACCTTCGCCGCCAGATGCACCACGGTGTCCACCCCCTCCACCGCACCAGCAACCGCGCCCGCATCCCGCACATCCCGCCCACCAGCCAGCAGATCAAACACCTCAACCTCATGCCCGTCAGCCACCAACTGCTCGCGAACATGCGCCCCGATGAACCCAACACCCCCGGTCAGCAAGATCCTCATGAGCGGCAGCTGCAGTCGGTGTCGGGCTTCGGGAGCTGGGTGATGACGTCTTTCAGTAGCTGTTGGAGGCGTTGGATGCTTTGTTTGAAGGCCTCGAAGACCTCCTCCTGGGTGACGCCTGTGCCGACTGCGACGCCGGCGTCGTGGTCGGTTACTACCGCTACGGACGTGTAGCAGAGGGCCAGTTCGCGGGCGATGGCGGCTTCGGGGGCGCCGGTCATGCCGACGACCGACCAACCTTGGGCGGCGTGCCACTGGGACTCGGCGCGGGTGGAGAAGCGCGGTCCGTTGATGACGACCATCGTGCCCTCGGGCACGACGTTGCCGGCGGCAATCACCGTGGCGCGGCCGACGGGGCAGTACGGATCAGCGGCCGACGTATGCACGACCGGCGCAGCGTCGTACACCGTGTGCTCCCGCCCCCACGTACGGTCCACGTACTGATCCGGAACGACGAACGTCCCCGGCACCAACTCCGGCTTGAGCGAACCAACAGCACACGGCCCGAGCACCTGCCGCACACCGAGCGAGCGCAACGCCCACAGGTTCGCGCGGTAGTTCACGCGGTGCGGCGGGAACCGGTGGTCCGCGCCGTGCCGCGGGATGAACGCGACCTCCCGCCCGTCCAGGTTCCCGACCACCGGCGCCTCACTGGGCGCCCCGAACGGGGTGTCGATCTCGATCCGCTCCGCATCGGACAGGAACGAGTAGAACCCGGACCCGCCGATCACGCCGATGTCAGCCATGCTCCAGACGCTAGTGCCGGCCGCGACAACGATTGCCTGATCGGCCCGGACCGTCAGCGCTCCGTAAGAATGGGGCCGTGGACAACTCGTGGGTGCTGGTCGCGGTGGGCGTGATGCTGCTGCTGTTCGCCGCCTACGCGAGCTGGACCGCCGGCCGCTTGGACCGGCTGCACCACCGGGTCGACCTGGCCCGGGCAACGCTCGAGACCGAGCTGGCCCGCCGTTCCGCGCTGGTCGCGGAGCTCGCCGGCAGCAACATCCTCGACCCAGCATCCGCATTGCTGCTCCTCGACGCGGCCCACCGGGCCCGAGCGGCCTCCCTGGACGCGATCGAGGACCGTGAACAGGCCGAGTCCGCGCTGACCCGCGCGATCCACGCCACCGGCACCGACATCGAACCCTGGTCGGCCGAACTCACACTCGCGATGCGCCGCGTCCAACTCGCCCGCCGCTTCCACAACGATGTCGTCGTGTCGACCCGCGACCTGCGCCGGCGCCGCCTGGTCACCTGGTTCCGGCTCGCCGGCCACGCCCCGATGCCGGCCACCATCGAGCTCGAGGACTGAGCACCGCCCGGACGACCTCGATCAGCGCGATCCCGACCGCGCCCATCGCCAACGCGCCGAGGACCCGCCGCGGCGTCACCTCGAGCAGGAAGATCCCGTGGCCGATCGGCGGTACGAGTACGGCGGTCGCCGCGAGTACCGCCATCGCCGCGACCAGGCCGGCCTTCCACAACCGGAACGGCCGCGCCTGGATCGACAACGTCCACAGCGACACTACGAGTACGACGACGGTGGTGACCGTACGCGCCTCGGCAACACTCGCGCCCGGATCGAACACCCGCACCAACCAGTACCCGGCGAACGCACACACCGCCGTGACCACGCCGACAGGTACGGCGAACCGCAGTACCCGGCCGAGGAACCCCGGGACGTACCGCTGCTTGTTCGGCCCGATCGCCAGGAAGAACGCCGGAATGCCGATCGTCAGGTTGGAGATCAGCGTCAGCTGGATCGGCGCCAACGGGTACGCGACGAGGGTGGTCGCGGTGATCACCGCCAGCAGCAGCGAGTACACGTTCTTCACCAGGAACAGCGCCGCGGCCCGCTCGATGTTCGCGATCACACGGCGCCCCTCGGCGACGACGTCCGGCAGGTGCCGGAACTGTCCGTCCAGCAGCACGAGCTGCGCCACCGCCCGGGTCGCCGCCGAACCGTTGCCCATCGCAACACCGATGTCCGCGTCCTTCAACGCGAGCGCGTCGTTCACGCCGTCGCCGGTCATCGCGACGACATGCCCGCGCCGCTGGAGCGCCGCTACCATCGCGCGCTTCTGCTGCGGGCTGACCCGGCCGAACGCCGACGACTCGTCGAGTACGGCGGCCAGCTCGTCGAGGTCCGCCGGCAAGGTCCGTGCGTCGACGGCGTCGTCCGCGCCGTCGACCCCCGGTACGCCGACCGCCGCGGCGACCGCGCCGACCGTCCGCGGGTTGTCGCCGGAGATCACCTTGAGCGTGACGCCCTGGTCGGTGAAGTACCGCATGGTCGGGGCCGCGTCGTCGCGGATCTGCTCGGCGAGTACGACGAGGGTCACCGGGACGAGCTGCGCCGGCAGCTGATCGCCGTCGGTCGCCGCACCGCGTGCGAGTACGAGAACCCGTCGACCCTGCGCGGCGAGCTCGTCTGCCTGAGCGCGGGCGTCCGTCGTACCGTCGACCAGAACCATTTCCGGAGCGCCCAGCACCCACGTATCGGTTGCCGTGGTCACCGACTGCCATTTGCGCGCGGACGAGAACGGGACCCGCGACACGGCGGTCAGTGACGTGTCGGCGTACGACGCCGTGATCGCCAGACCGGTGGCGTTCGGGCTGTCGCTGATCGCGGCGAGCGCGAGCGCCTCCTCGGCGCGGTCGTCCGTGGTGAGGGGGACGAGGTGGTCGAGCACGATCTCGCCGCTGGTCAGCGTGCCGGTCTTGTCCAGGCAGACCACGTCGACCCGGGCGAGACCCTCGACCGCGGGCAGTTCCTGGACGAGCGTACGGCGGCGCGCGAGCGTGATGATCGCGAGCATGAACGCCAGCGAGGTCAGCAGCACGAGCCCTTCGGGGATCATCCCGACCAGGCCGGCGACCGTACCGGTGACGGCTTCCTGCCAGCTCTTGTTGTCCGGCGTGCGGAACTGCGCCCAGAGCAGCAGCGGGCCGACGACCAGCAGGATCAGCGAGATCCGGCGCAGCAGCAGCGTCGTACCGGCGACGAGTTCGGACCGGGTCACCTGGTACCGGCGCGCTTGCGCGGCGAGCTTCGCGGCGTACGTCGACGCGCCGACCGAGGTCGCGGTGAAGTCGCCCTCTCCGGCCACCACGATCGCGCCGGAACGGACCTCGTCGCCGGGGCGTTTGTGCACCGGGTCGGACTCGCCGGTGAGCATCGACTCGTCCAGTTCGAGCCCCTCGGAGCGCACGACCGGACCGTCGGCCGGGACCTGGTCGCCGCTGCCGATCCGGACCAGGTCGTCCTGGACCACGTCGGCGATCCCGACCTCGTGGACCACACCGTCGCGGACGACCCGGACATGCGTGACGTTCAGCAGCGCGAGCCGGTCCAGGGTGCGCTTGGCACGGACCTCCTGGAAGATGCCGATGCCGGAGTTCGTCAGGATCACGAAGCCGAACAGGGCGTTCTGCCAGCTGCCGGTCGCGATCACGGCGACCAGCAAGGTGCCGAGCAGGCCGTTGAAGAACGTGAACACGTTCGCCCGGACGATCTGCGCGAACGTTCGGCTGGTGCGTACCTGGACGGCGTTGGTCCGGCCGTCGGCGACGCGTTCGGCCACCTCCGCTGCTGTCAGCCCACTGCCCATTGGACGTCCTTATCGGTAGCGGCGGCGGCGCGGACCAGCGTACCGGTGTGGACGTCGGATTGAATGGACCTCGTGGACGGGTTCGCGGAACAGGCCGAGCGGTACCGGCACGAGCTGCGGGTGCACTGTTACCGGATGCTCGGATCGTTCGACGACGCCGAGGACGTGGTGCAGGAGACGATGCTGCGGGCGTGGCGCGGGCGGGACGGGTTCGAGGGGCGGTCGTCGCTGCGGGCGTGGCTGTACCGGATCGCCACGAACGCATGCATCGACGTACGGCGGCCGCGCCGGGTACTCCCGTACCAGCTGGAGCCGGCCTCGTTCCCCGCGACCGCGTTGCCGCCGCGCGAGGACGTACCGTGGCTGCAGCCGTTTCCCGACGTACTGCTCGACCGGGCCGCGGAGCCGGACGCGGTCGCGATCCGGCGGGAGACAATCGAGCTGGCGTTCCTGCTCGCGATCCAGCACCTGCCCGCGCGGCAACGCGCCGTACTCATCTTCCGCGACGTCCTCGGCTGGACCGCCCGGGAAACCGCCGACGCCGTGGACCTGTCCGTGGCCGCGGTCAACTCCGCCCTCCAACGCGCTCGCCCTGTCCTGCGCGAGCACCTACCGCCGCACCGCACCGAGTGGTCCGCCCGGGCCACCACCGAGTCCGAACGCGACCTCCTCGACCGCTACCTGACCGCCTGGGACAACGCCGATCCCGCTGCACTGGCCGCCCTCATGCACGAAGACATCCGCATCACGATGCCGCCGTACCCGTTCTGGTTCGAGGGAATCGACGACGCCATCCGCTCGCTGACTCCCAACCTCACTCCGGCCTTCCGCGGCCATTGGCGCTTCCACGCCACCACCGTCAACCACCAACCAACCCTCGCCGCCTACTTGAAACCCCCAGACACCACCACCTACAACCTGTTCGCCCTGGACATCTTCCGCATAGAACAAGGCCGCATAGCCGAGATCACCGCCTTCGAAACCGCCGACTACAACCTCTACGGCCTCCCCGAGTCCTACTTGGCGTCGGCGTAGACCTCGACGGTCGCGGTGGTGAAAGCGAAGTTGGTGGGAGTCGGGCCGAAGGTCAGGGTGCCGGCGAGGGTGCTTGCCTGTTGGATGGCTTCGGTCACCTGGGAGGCTTCGTCGGCGGGGCAGTGGACGATGACCTCGTCGTGCTGGAAGAAGACGAGCTCGGCCTTCAGCGGGGCAAGGGTTTGGCGGAGGGCCGCCAGCATGAGCAGGGCCCAGTCGGCGGCGCTGCCTTGGACCACGAAGTTGCGGGTGAAGCGGCCGCGGGCTCTCGCATGGCGCGGGTCGGTGGTGGGCAGGTCTGCAGGAGGGCCTTCCAGCAGTGCTGCGTCCAGCGCGTGGCCGGTAGGTGGGCACGTCCGGCCCAGGTACGTACGGACGAGCCGGCCCTCCTCGCCGAGACGGGCAGCGTCGTCGACGTACGCGACTGCCTGCGGGAACCGTTTGCGCAGCATCGCGAGGTTCTTCAGCCCGTCGCCGGACGTCTGCCCGTAGATCGCGCCCAGTACGGCGATCTTCGCCTGCGCGCGGTCACCGGAGAAAGCCTGGTCCGAGACCGCCTTGTACAGATCACCGGGGTCGGAAGCGACCTCCATCAGCGCAGGATCCCGCGAGATCGCGGCGAGGATCCGCGGCTCGAGCTGCGACGCGTCGGCGACCACCAACCGCCATCCGGGATCGGCCACCACCGCCCGGCGGATCACCTTCGGGATCTGCAGACCCCCACCACCATTGGTGATCCACCGCCCGGACACCGTCCCACCGGGCACGAACCCCGGCCGGAACCGCCCGTCGTGAACCCAGTCGTTCAACCACGACCACCCGTTGGCCGTGTAGATCCGGTAGAGCTTCTTGTACTCCAGCAGCGGCGCGACCGCCGGGTGATCCAAGTGTTCGAGCTCCCACTTCCGCGTGGTCTTCACCTGGTACCCGGCCTGCTTGAACGCCTTCAGCACATCGGCCGGCAGCTCCGGCCGCACGCGGTGCCCGAACGCCGCCGAGATCTCGTCCGCCAGCTCGGTCAACCGCCGCGGCTCACCCGAACCCGCGAACCGCTCGCCGAGCAACTCGCTCAGCACCTCCCGGTGCCTTTCCGCACTCCACGGCAGGCCGGCCAGATCCATCTCCGCGGCGATCAGCATCGCCGACGACTCCGATGCCGTGAGCAACCGCATCCGGTCCGGGAACTCGGTCAGCCCGTGCCGCCGGAGCTGATCGGCGTACACCTTCAGCAACGCCCCGAACGGCACCGGCTCGGCCGCGATCTCGAACAACGACGACTGTTCACCCGGTACGACGGCGCGCAGCGGCGGATCCGCCGGGACCGGACCGCCGCTCAACCGGCCCCACGCAGCCGCCGCGGACCGTGGCTCGCCGAGCCGCCCCTCGTGGCCGAGCAGCAGGCCCTCGGTGTTCTCGATGTCGTAGCACCGCTCGACCCGCACGCCCGCCGCGAGCAGCCGCGGATAGATGTCCGCCGACGCCCGCCACACCCACCGCGAGACCTGTGGACGGGACGCGACCGCCTGCACGAGATCCGGCTCGTGCCGCACCTCCCCGGCAGGCTGCCCGTCCGGGTGCAGCGCGACAAGCGTCGCCCCGCCGCCCTCCGCCGGTGCGATCGCCCACCTCTCGTCCACCCCTGAATCCAAGCATCCAGGACCGACACTCCGCGAACATCAGGCCAGTTGTGGGAAGCTGGACTTATGTGGCGGGCGGGGGAGCTGGAGACGGCGGACGGGACCAAGACCGAACAGGTCGAGGGGCTCGTGCTGCGGCGGATCGAGCGCGGCGACCTCTCGATCGGCTCCCGGCTGCCCTCGGAACGGGTCCTCGCCGAGCGTCTGGGCGTCAGCCGGGTGACCGTCGTACGGGCGCTGGAAAACCTGCGGCGGGACGGCGTACTGGAGACCAGGCGCGGATCCGGAACCGTCGTCCGACCGCTCGATCGGCTGCTCGACCCGGTGGCACCCGCGTCGACGGTGACGCCGGGCGACCGGCCGGTGCTGGACCTGCGGTTCGCGACGACGGCCGCACCGCACGACGTCGCGGAGGCGGCGGCGCAGATCGTGCAGGATGGGCTGCCGCAGGCGATGGGCGGTGACGGTCCGCCGCCGGGCGGTTCGCAGGAGTTGCGGGCGGCGCTGGCGGAACGGCTGACGGCCGAAGGCGTACCGACGGAGCCCGATCAGCTGACGCTCACCGTCGGCGCCGCGGCCGGGCTGAACGCGGCGCTGGCGGGGCTGGACCTCGGGCCGGGTGTGGCGATCACCGAGACACCGACGTACCCGGCTGCTTTCGACCTGTTGCGTAAGCATCGGTTGGACGTGGCTGGGTGGCCGGCGGGGGTGTGGGACACCGATCAGCTGGCGCATCTTTGCCGTCGGCATCGACCCAAGGTGATCTATCTGCAGGCGGACAACCACAATCCGACCGGGCTGAGCTTGCCGGCTGATCGGCGGCAGGCGGTGGTCGAGATCGCGCGGCGTTATGGGGCGGCGTTGATCAGTGACGAGACGATGCGTCCGCTCTGGTTGGCGAACGGGGTGCAGGCCGAGCCACTGAGCCGATACCCGAGAACTGTGAGTGTGGGTTCGCTTTCCAAGACCGTGTGGGGTGGGTTGCGGGTGGGGTGGGTGCGGACCGGGAAGCAGCTGCGGCGGCGGATCAATACCGCGGGGGTGCTGGCTTCGCCCAGTGCGTTGGACGATCTGCTGGCGCAGGCGATCGTGCCGAAGCTGGACAAGGTGATCGCGCGGCGGCGGACCCGGTTGCGGGCCAACCTGAACGCGCTGGAAGCCGGGCTGCGGACGCTTGACGGTGTGGCGTGGCCCACTCCGACCGGCGGGATGACGCTCTGGCTCGAGCTGACCGAAACCAGGGCTCGCCGGGTCCTGGACGCTGCCCGCGAACGGGCCCTGCTGCTCGGCGCGGGCGACCTGTTCACGCCGGACGCGACCGACCGCCGGCACATCCGGATCCCGTTCACCGCGCCACCGGCCACGCTGCGGCTGGTGGTGGCCCGGCTGGGCGAGGCACTTCAGTCCACTTGATTCGGAGTGGACTGAAGTTGGGTGCCGAACGCCTCCTAACCTGGGAACGGAGCCCCACGACCAGGAGGATGCAGTGAGCCAGCAGAACGAGACCGGCACCGCGAAGGTGAAGCGCGGGATGGCGGAGATGCTCAAGGGCGGCGTGATCATGGACGTCGTCACCGCCGAGCAGGCGAAGATCGCCGAGGACGCCGGCGCGGTCGCGGTGATGGCGCTGGAGCGGGTCCCGGCCGACATCCGCGCGCAGGGCGGCGTGTCCCGGATGAGCGACCCGGACATGATCGACTCGATCATCTCCGCGGTCTCGATCCCGGTGATGGCCAAGGCCCGGATCGGCCACTTCGTCGAGGCCCAGGTGCTGCAGAGCCTCGGCGTCGACTACATCGACGAGTCCGAGGTGCTCACCCCGGCCGACTACGCGAACCACATCGACAAGTGGAACTTCACCGTTCCGTTCGTCTGCGGCGCGACCAACCTCGGCGAGGCACTGCGCCGGATCACCGAGGGCGCGGCGATGATCCGCTCCAAGGGCGAGGCCGGTACCGGCGACGTGTCCAACGCGACCACCCACATGCGCCAGATCCGCCAGGAGATCCGCAAGCTGCAGAGCCTGCCCGAGGACGAGCTGTACGTCGCCGCGAAGGAGCTGCAGGCGCCGTACGAGCTGGTCAAGGAGGTCGCCCAGCTCGGCAAGCTCCCGGTCGTACTGTTCACCGCCGGCGGCATCGCCACCCCGGCCGACGCCGCGATGATGATGCAGCTCGGTGCCGAGGGTGTGTTCGTCGGCTCGGGCATCTTCAAGTCCGGCAACCCGGCCCAGCGCGCCGAGGCGATCGTCAAGGCCACCACGTTCCACGACGACCCCGACGTGATCGCGAAGGTCTCCCGCGGCCTCGGCGAGGCGATGGTCGGCATCAACGTCGACGAGATCCCGCAGCCGCACCGGCTGGCCGAGCGCGGCTGGTAGGTCAGTACAAAGGCACGTACAAAAGTAAATACAAAGTCGGAAACCCGATCATCGGTTGCACGCCGATGATCGGGTTTCGGCATTTTCGAGCAGCTATCCACTTGCCATGAGGTTACGAAATGGGATCGGATTGGGCGCGTCGGTCGCGGTCCGCGGGCAGGAGAGCAAGCGTGGGGGCGTGTGTTTTACAAGGGGTTCGGGGCCGGGGCCCACGGATTGCCGGGTCTGCGACTCGCCGTCCGAAGGGTTGACGCCGAACGACTTTGGCAAAGACAATGCGAAACTACTTGAGCGAGCAGTGCGCATTCAGGTGCGTACTGCTGCCGTGTGGCTGGAACGTGAGTAACCAGCCACGCCGAGCGCTGGCCGCCTACGGACCGGGGGACGCTCACCACAAGGGGCAGGTGCCAACCGCACCGTCGGGAATCTAGTGAGAAGAGGCAGGACCAAATGAGCGAGACCAGCAAGTTCGGACGTCGGAGTCTCCTGCGGGGGAGCCTGGCGGCGGCCGCGGTACTTCCCCTCGGCGGCGCGCTCGCCAGCTGCGCGAGCAGCGGCAACACCGGCAGCAACAACTCCGGGTCGACCGGGACGAAGAGCGACAGCAACCCGTTCGGCATGGCGGACAAGTCGTCCGTCGACGCGGTGATCTTCAACGGCGGCTACGGCTACGACTACGTGCAGTTCGCGGCCGACATCGCGCAGAAGAAGCAGGCCGGCTCGACGTTCAAGGTCTCCCCGTCGACCCAGATCGCCCAGCAGTTGCAGCCGCGCTTCGTCGGTGGCAACCCGCCGGACCTGATCGACAACTCCGGCGCGAACCAGATCGGCTTCAACACGATCCTGGACCAGCTGGAGACGCTGGACGACGTCTTCGAGGCCAAGAACTACGAGGGCACGAAGATCGCCGACACCCTGTACCCGGGCGCCAAGAACCCCGGTACGTTCGACGGCAAGTTCGTTGCCATGAACTACGTCCTCACCCTCTACGGCATCTGGTACTCCGACAGCCTGTTCAAGGCGAACGGCTGGACCCCGCCGAAGACCTACGACGAGCTGCTCGACCTCGGCGCCAAGGCCAAGGCGAAGGGCAAGTACCTGTTCGTCTGGGGCAAGGAAGCCGCGACCTACTACCACACGATGGCCGTCGACGGCGCCATCAAGGAGGGTGGCGACGAGGTCCGGCTGGCGCTGGAGAACCTGAAGGAGAACTGCTGGTCGATGCCGCAGTTCCAGGGCATCTTCAAGGCCATGGAGACCATGGTCAAGAACGGGTACTTCGTCCCCGGCGGCGCCGGCACCCAGTTCACCGCCGCGCAGGCGAAGTGGAGCAACGACCAGCAGGCGATCCTGTACCCGTCGGGTTCCTGGATCGAGAACGAGATGAAGAAGGCCACCAAGGCCGGCTTCGACATGAAGGGCGTCCCGGAGCCCACGCTGACCTCCAGCCCGAAGCTGCCGTACGAGGCGCTGCGCAGCGCGGCCGGCGAGCCGTTCATCGTGCCGTCCAAGGGCAAGAACGTTGCCGGCGGCAAGGAGCTGCTGCGGGCCATGCTGTCCAAGGACGCGGCGACCAACTTCGCCAAGACCCGGCTCGCGCCGACCATCGTCAAGGGCCTGGTGCCGGCCGACGGGTTCGGTTCGACCGCGCTGCAGTCGCAGACGCAGATGCTGGACGCGGCGGGTACGAACGTCTTCGACTACCAGGTCTTCGGCCTGTACGGCATGAACACCGACCAGCTGGTGGTCTGGAACTCGTTCCTGTCCGGTCAGCTGGACGCGGCCGGCCTGACCAAGGGCCTGCAGCAGATCACCGACAAGGTGCGCAACGACAGCTCCATCAAGAAGATTCCGGTCACCAAGTGACCATGACGCAAGATGTTGCGACGGCGGCCGGACCCAAGCGGTCCGTCCGCCGGCGCCGCCGCCCGCTGACCTTCGACCGGGTCAGCTTCATGGTCGTGTTCCTCGGACTGCCGCTCGCGGTCTTCGTGATCTTCGTCGTCTCGCCGTTCGTCCAGGCGCTGTGGTACTCGCTGACCGACTGGTCGGGTTTCAGCTCGGGAATGAACTTCGTCGGCTTCGACAACTACGTGAAGCTGTTCCACGACGACATCTTCCTGAAGGCCGTCCGGAACAACGTCGAGCTCGTGATCGTGGTGCCGCTGGTGACCATCGTGCTGGCGCTGACGCTGGCCACGCTGGTGACGATCGGCGGTTCCGGCAGCGGATCGGTCCGCGGCCTGAAGAACTCGGGCTTCTACCGGATCGTGTCGTTCTTCCCGTACGTGATCCCGGCGATCGTGATCGGCCTGATCTGGGCGCAGGTGTTCACCCCCGCCTCGGGCATCCTGGACGCCGTACTGTCCAAGATCGGGCTGCACCAGTTCGAGAACTACGCGTGGCTGGGTGATGCCCGGACCGCGATGCCGGCCTCGATGTTCGTGATGATCTGGGGCTTCGTCGGCTTCTACATGGTGCTGTTCATCGCCGCCATCCGGGGCATCGACCCGGAGGTGTTCGAGGCGGCCCGGATCGACGGCGCCGGCCGGTTCCGGACGGCGGTGTTCCTGACCCTGCCGCTGATCCGCGACAACGTCCAGACGGCCTACATCTACCTCGGTATCGCCGCGCTGGACGGGTTCGTCTACATGCAGGCGCTGAACCCGGGTGGTGGTCCGCAGAACTCGACGCTGGTGATGCCGCAGCAGCTGTTCACCACGGCCTTCACCAAGGGGCAGTTCGGCTACTCGACCGCGATGGGTGTGGTCCTGGCCGCCGTGACGATGCTGTTCGCGCTCTTGGTCTTCACGGTGAACGCCCTGACCGGCGGACGTGAGCGAAAGGTACGCCGATGACAACCACCACCGCCGACCGGGGCGTCGTCGCCACGTCCCGTGCCTCGGGCAGCGGATCCCGGGAGGGCAAGGGCGTTGCCACCACCGCCCACGTCGCGCTGATCCTGTGGTCGCTGCTGGTCATCCTGCCGCTGGTGTGGACGCTGCTGTCCTCGTTCAAGTCGACGCAGGAGGTGCTGGGCAACCCGCTGTCGCTGCCGCACAAGCTCCGGTTCAGCAACTACGCCAACGCCTGGACGACGGCCGGTATCGGCCGCTACTTCCTGAACACCGTGATCGTCGTCGGCTCCTCGCTGGTGCTGGTGATGATCCTCGGTGCGATGTGCGCGTACGTGCTGGCCAGGTTCACGTTCCCGGGCAACCGGCTGATCTACTACTCGATGCTGGCCGGACTGACGTTCCCGATCTTCCTCGCGATCGTGCCGCTGTTCTTCGTACTGAAGAACCTGGCACTGCTGAACACCCTGCCGGGGTTGATCACCACCTACGTGGCGTTCGCGCTGCCGTTCACCGTGTTCTTCCTGCACTCCTTCTTCAAGGCGTTGCCGGGTGAGGTGTACGAAGCCGCGCAGATCGACGGCGCGGGGGAGTGGCGGTCGTTCTTCTCGGTGATGCTGCCGATGGCACGTCCCGGGATGGCGTCGGTCGCCATCTTCAACTTCCTCGGGTTGTGGAACCAGTTCCTGCTGCCCGTTGCCCTGAACACCAACTCGGACAACTACGTGCTCTCGCAGGGCATGGCGTCGTTCGCGTCGCAGGCCGGGTACGCGGTGGACTTCGGTGCACTGTTCGCGGCCGTGGTGATCACAGTGGCACCAGTACTGGTCGTCTACATCATCTTCCAGCGGCAGCTGCAAGTCTCGGCCACCGCCGGAGGTGTGAAGTAGGGCCCTCGACTACCCTGGGCGGTATGCACGTCGACGAGCGGACCGCCCGGGAACTGCGCGGCCTGGCCCGCGTCCTGGTGCGATCGGGGTACGCCGACCACGCGGCGATCACAGCCGCCCTGACCGAGGCGGTACGGGAGGACGCGCCGTCGATGGACGCGGCGTCGCTCGTACCGCTGCTGATCGGCGAGGCGGTCATGGACCTCAACGCCGACGCGGCGCAGTGGCCCGCGACCACGGACCCGGACCGGCTGGACGCGGTTCTGGGTGAACTGGAGCGGCTCGGCCTCGTGGTGGTCCGGTACACGTCGGACCACCACGCCGCCCGCGAGGCGCTGGAGGCCGCGGACCACCCGCAGGGGCTGGTGTTCTTCACCGACACCGATGTCTGGCACGCCGTCGACTTCGGGATGCTCGAGCTCAAGCTCTGGCATCCCGACACCGGCAACGTCGCCCCCGGCGAACCGCTGCTGGAGGACGTACTCGCGCTTCTGCACCAGCACGACCTCCCGGCCGTCTTCGACGAGGGCCGCATCGAGGTCACCCTCACTTGGCAACGGAGAGTAACGCTGTGAGCGTGATTGGTGTCTTCGCGCTGCAGGGGAACGTCCGGGAACATCTCGAGATGCTGACGTCGGTCGGTGTCGAGGCGCGCCCGGTACGGCGGCCCGCGGAGCTCGAACAGGTCGACGCGATGGTGCTGCCCGGCGGCGAGTCGACCACGATGTACAAACTGGCGCGGACGTTCGACCTGTTCGAACCGCTGCAGAAGCGGATCGCGGACGGCATGCCCGCGTTCGGCACCTGCGCCGGCATGATCATGCTCGCGAACGAGATCACCGGCGGGATCGCGGGTCAGGAGACCCTCGGCGGGCTGGACGTGACGGTGCGGCGGAACGCCTTCGGGCGGCAGGTGGACTCGTTCGAGGCGGACCTGGAATTCGCGGCGCTCGACACGCCGTACCACGCGGTATTCATCCGCGCACCGTGGGTGGAACGCGTCGGACAGGACGTCGAGGTACTCTCGACGGTGAGGTCGGGCCCGGCCGCAGGTAGGATCGTCGCGGTTCGCCACGATCGGTTGCTGGCCACGTCGTTCCATCCGGAGATGACCGGGGACGCCAGGCTGCACGGCTACTTCGCCGAGCTGGTCCGCGGCCTCTAGACGCACGCACGCGGTACAGAAGGGTTGGTTCGCCATGTCAGGCCACTCCAAGTGGGCCACCACGAAGCACAAGAAGGCCGTCATCGACGCGAAGCGCGGCAAGCTCTTCGCGAAGCTGATCAAGAACATCGAGGTGGCCGCCCGGATGGGCGGTGGCGACCCTGGCGGGAACCCGACCCTGTACGACGCCATCCAGAAGGCGAAGAAGTCCTCGGTCCCGAACGACAACATCGACCGGGCGGTCAAGCGTGGTTCCGGGGCCGAGGCCGGCGGCGCCGAGTACCAGACGATCATGTACGAGGGCTACGGCCCGAACGGCGTGGCGATGCTGGTCGAGTGCCTCACCGACAACCGGAACCGGGCCGCCGCGGACGTCCGGACGGCGATGTCCCGCAACGGCGGCTCGCTCGCCGACCCGAACTCGGTCGCGTACCTGTTCAACCGCAAGGGCGTGATCGTCGTCGCCAAGGAACAGGACGGCAAGTCGCTGTCCGAGGACGACGTGATGGAGGCCGTGCTCGAGGCCGGCGCCGACGAGGTCAACGACCTCGGCGACTCCTGGGAGGTCGTCACCGAGGCCACCGACATGGTCGCGGCCCGGACGGCGCTGCAGGACGCCGGCATCGACTACGACTCCGCCGACGTCCAGTTCGTCCCATCGATGACGGTGGAACTGGACGCCGACGGCGCGGGCAAGATCTTCCGCCTGATCGACGCCCTCGAGGACAGCGACGACGTCCAGAACGTCTACGCCAACTTCGACGTCTCGGACGAGATCATGGCCGAGGTCGGCTGACCTCAGCAGTACTTCAGCGACGTTTGCAAGGCTTCTTTCGATTGCATTGGAGCGAGAGAAAGTAGCTTTTGATGTTCGTGGGTAAGGCCCTGAAGTTTGTAGCGTTGACAGGTCTTTGTGTTGGTTTGCTGCCGGCGTGCTCGCATCTCGGCAGCAACAACAGCATCGATAAGTACTGCGATCAAGTGAAAGAGTTCAGCAAGGTCGATACCTCGACCGGTGATATCCCAGGTTTGCTCACCAGGATGAAGAAGGTGCAAGACGCGGCGCCCAAGGACCAGCAGGCTGACTGGGATGTGATAACCGACTACATGAAACGGCTGAACGACGCGAAGAGCGATCCTGCGAAGGCGGCGAAGATCGCGGGCGATACAGCGAAGGTCAAGGAGTCCAGTGACCGGCTGTCGAAGTTCGCGAAGGACAAGTGCGGTGTAGAGATCCAGTCCGGCCACTAGCCCGGCAGCGATACTCCGCTGCCGTCCTCCGGACGTCCCTGTTGTTCGGGCACGCAACTGCAGGCGGATCTTCGTCCCCGCGCATCAGCGGCGGCGCTTGAAGTCGCTGGACTCGCGGACGATCAGGTCCGGCTGGAATATCACCTGCCGGTGCTGCTCAGGAGCCTCGACCTCTTCTTGTAGTAGTTCCATCGCGGACCGCCCGAGCAGCTCGGCCGGTTGCCGCACCGACGACAGCGGTACGGCGGCAGCGCGCGCGAAGTCGGTGTCGTCGTACCCGACGATCGCCATATCCCGTGGGACCCGGAGGCCGGCCACCGCCATACCCTGCAGGAACCCAAGCGCGAGCAGGTCGTTCGCGAGGATCGCGGCGGTCGGGCGGGACCGTGGTGGCATCGCGGCGATCCGTTCACCGATCGCGCGGCCCTCGACCACGACCATCACGTCGACCTCGTAATACTGCAGGTCGGCATCGCCGACTACCGCGGTGATGCCGTCCTTGCGGTCGGCGACCTGTTGCATCGTGAACGGCCCGCCGGTGAAGGCGATCCGGCGGTGACCAGCCTCGATCAGGTGGTTCCCGGCGAGCCGTCCGCCGAGGTGGTCGTCGACGGACACCGAGCACAGAGCGCAGCCGACCGTACGGTCGACGAGCACCACCGGCGTACCGCGGCCGACAAGCGCGGTGAGGCGCGGATCGGCGCTGTTGATCGGGGAATCAGGATGCCCATCACGCGTTGCTGTTCGAGCTGATCGAGGTGGTGACCCCCGCGGACCGGATCGGTTTTGCTGTTGCACAGCATCACGACCGTGCCATGCCCGTACGCGAGCGACTCCGCGCCCTCGCCCAGATCGATGAAGAACGGGTTCGCGTCCCGCACCCGCTCGCGCGTCGCCGGCGCGACGACCCCGGCCGACTCAGGAAATTGCTGACCGTCCCCACCGAAACCCCGGCGCGCCGCGCAACCTCCTTGATGCTTGCCGCCGGCATTCCAGCAGTCCAATGGGACAGAATTGAATCACCTGAGTGAAGACCTGAACGATCCAACGGGGAGCCTGAAGTGTCACTGAAGGGGATCTGAAGTGCGGTCGTTGGACGCGGGGATACGGCGGATCGGCGTTCGGTGGAGGGCTCGACGGGTAGGTGACTCGTCGGTAACATCTGGGTATGGCGACTCAAGTGTTGGGGATGTGGGAGCGGTTGCGGACCGTGCCTTTTGGGGAGCAGGTGTTCTCGTGGGGGTTTGCGTGGAGGGCGCCGTACTTCGGGTCGATTCGGCCTCGGTTCGTGCAGGTGAGTCCGAACTATGCGGCGCTCCGGTTGCCCAAGCGGCGGGCTGTGCTGAACCACATCGGGACCGTGCATGCGATTGCTGTGTGCAACGGATTGGAGGCGGCGATGGGGGCGCTCGCCGAGGCGACCATTCCGGCTGGGAAGCGGTGGCTGCCGAAGGGGATGGAAGTGAAGTACCTTGCGAAGTCCACCTCGGATCTGGCCTGTTCGGCCGAGACGGACCCGGCCAGCTGGACCGGTGGTCCTGACGTACCGGTCAAGGTCAAGGCGACGCGGGACGACGGCACGGTGGTCGTCGAGGGAACAATTCACCTGTGGGTGACAGACAAGAAGACGTAGGGTCTCCCGCGTGACTGAACTGCGGGTGGTGGACGTCACCGAGGAGCAGCTCGACTCGGTGTGGCAGGTACGGAACAGGTCGTTCGGCCCGGGTGGTGACCGGGACGAATGGAAGAAGAACGCGCTGCAGTTCGTCGCGGATCAGCGGATCCTCGGCGTGCTGGACGGCGACCAGCTGGTCGCGGCGGCGCGGATCTGGCCGTTCGAGCAGTGGTGGAGCGGCCGCCGGGTGCCGCTGGGCGGAGTGGCCGGCGTCGTCGTCGCTCCGGAGTACCGCGGTCGCGGCGTCGGCAGTCTGATGATGCGCGGCGTGTTGCGGCGCTGCGCCGAGAAGGGCTATCCGCTGACGGCGCTGTATCCGGCGACGACTGTTCTCTATCGGCACCTCGGCTACGAGTTCGCGGGCGGCCGGTACAAGTTCTCCTTCCAGGCGGCCGATCTGCGGACCCTGGGCGGTCGGGGTACGGCGGTGCGCAAGGCCGGTGTCGACGACGTCGACCGGTTCCTGGAGTTGGCGTCGAAGGCGAACGAGGTACGGCGTTCGAGCGGTCCGCTGATCTGGCCACGGACCGAGATCGAGTCGTGGCTCAAGGACGAGGACAACTTCGCGTACCTGGCCGAGGACGGGTTCGTCGTCTACAGCTGGTCCGACGGCGACCTCGCCGTCGACGAGCTCGTCGCCGGCTCCGAGGAGACCGCCCGGGCGCTCTGGGCGACCGTCGGCTCGGGTTCGTCGATCGCGGCGACCGTACACGCGTACTGCGCGCCGACCGACCCGATCCACCTGCTCGCCGAACACGAGGCGCAGGGCGACGCCCGGATCAACCGCTGGATGCTCCGGCTCGTCGACGCCCCGGCCGCCCTGGCGGCGCGCGGCTACCCGGAAGGCGCCGTCCTCGAGGTGGATCTGCGGATCGACGACCCGGACCTGCCCACGAACACCGGCGACTGGAACCTGTCGATCGCCGACGGCGCCGCGCAGCTGAAGCCGGCCGACCCGTCGGCCGACGCGGTCCGGCTCGGTCCGCGCGGATTGGCCGCGCTGTACGCCGGCACGCCGCTGGCCGCTCTCCGCGCCGCCGGCCTGGTCACCGGGGGAGCGGACCGCGACCCGGCGCTGGACGCGGTCTTCGGCGGCGCCACGCCGTACATGCTCGACTACTTCTGACGGGAAGCTGTCCGACGCAGTACTCGTTCGACTCCGAGCGAATCGAGGTGAGCCAGGTTGGTTTCAGTTTGAGGTCACGCCTGGGTGACACCGTGGGGCCAGCCCCCACGGTCGATCGGAACCACAATGACAGTGTCCCCGCAACGTGCTGGAACGGTCCTGCTCGCGGCACCGCGTGGGTTCTGCGCGGGAGTTGAGCGTGCTGTGACGATCGTGCAGAGGGCCCTGGGGATTTATGGCGCTCCGGTGTATGTGCGTCGCCATATCGTCCACAATCTGAAGGTCGTTGAGACGCTTGAGGAGCTGGGCGCCGTTTTCGTGGAGGACGTCGAGGACGTTCCGGCTGGTGCGACTCTGGTTTTCTCGGCGCACGGTGTATCTCCCGCTGTGCGGCAGCGCGCGGCTCGGCGCGGTCTGCGGGTGGTGGACGCGACCTGTCCGCTGGTGACCAAGGTGCATCGCGAGGCCGAACGGCTGTCTGAGGCCGGTTACGAGATCTTGCTGATCGGGCAGCCAGGGCACGACGAAACCGAAGGCACGCTCGGTGTGGCGCCGACCCTCTCGCGACTTGTGGACCCTTCGAAGCCGGCACCCGAGCTCACGGTGCGCGACCCCTCCCGAGTCGCGTGGCTGTCGCAGACAACTTTGTCCTTCGACGAAACCGACGCCACGGTCAGCAAGCTTCGGGAACAGCTGCCGCTGATCGTGGATCCGCCCAGCGACGACATCTGCTATGCCGCCCAGAACCGTCAAAACGCTGTCAAAGCGATCGCCACCCGCTCTGACGTCGTCCTGGTCGTAGGTTCCGCTCACTCGCACAACTCCGCCATGCTGGCCCGCGTGGCACGCGACCATGGCGCCCCCGACGCCCATCTGATCGAGGGTCCCGAAGCCATCGACCCGGCCTGGCTGATCGACGCCAAGGTCGTGGGCCTCACCGCGGGCGCCTCAGCGCCCGCCACCCGCATTTCCGACACTCTTGCCTACCTCGCCACGCACGGCTACACCGACGTACACGAGATCGAGGTAGCCCACGAAAACCAGACATTCGCTTTGCCTGAAGAACTGCGACGGCGGACGAGCCCCAGATAGGTTGACCTGGTGGGTCAAACGTTGCGGGAACTGTTGCCGGTGGAGTTGCTCGGGCGGGTCTTGGGGGAGGTGGGGCGGGTCCTGCCGGGGATCGGGGCGTCGGCCTGGGCGCAGGTGTCCTCGGCGGAGCGGGTCGCGGTGCTGGCGGATGCCGAGGAGACGGCCGCGCGGGAGTGGCCTGTGCTGTTGGCGCGAGACTTCGCGCGGTACCAGCGGGAGGGCGACCGCACCACCTACGAGACACCGTACTTCGCGCGCCGCCGGCGGATCGTCCTCAGCGCGCTCGCCGCTCTGCTGACCGGCGACGACCGGTGGATCGCCGACGTGGTGGACGGGGTCTGGCTGGTGTGCGACGAAGCGACCTGGACCATCCCGGCACATGCTTGGGCGGCGATCGCGCGCGGCGAGCCGTTGCCGCGACCGGGCGACCGCGACCTGGACCTGTTCTGCGCCGAGACCGGCGGCCTACTGGCGTTGGTGGATCACCTGCTCGGGTCAGTACTGGATCAACCGACCCGGCGGCGGATCGCGGCCGAGGTCGACCGGCGCGTACTCACACCGTTCCTCGAGGTCCGGGACTGGCGCTGGCTCGTTGGCTTCACCAACAACTGGAACCCGTGGATCCACTCGAACGTCACTGCCTGCGCCTTGCTCGTCGAGCCCGACCCGGTGCGGCGTGCGCAGCTCGTCGGCCTCGTCGTCGAGGGCCTCGACGTGTTCCTGGACTCCTACCCCGACGACGGCGGCTGTGACGAGGGTGCGTCGTACTGGACCCGCGCCGGCGGCTCCCTCGGGGACACCCTGGTGTTGTTGTACGACGCGACGTCCGGGCAGCTCGACGGGTTCGGGCATCCCAAACTGCGGCCGATCACGTCGTACCTGCCGGCGATGCACATCGACGACCGGTGGTACGTGAACTTCGCGGACTGCCCGGCGCAGCTGGCCGATCCGTCGACGGCGTACCCGCTGTACCGGCTCGGCGTCCACACCGACGAGCCGAACGCGCGGCAGCACGCGCGGGTGATCCGGCGCCACGACGAACCGCTGGTACCGCAGATCCCGTCGCTGCTGCGGGTCGTCGGCGCGCTGCTCGAACCCGGGTTGACCGCCGACGAGGAGGTGGCCGGCAACAAGAACGTCTACCTGCCGCAGACCGAGGTGGTGGTCACCCGGACGGACGACCTGCTGCTCGCGTGGAAGGGCGGCCACAACGACGAGTCGCACAACCACAACGACGTCGGCACGTTCGTGCTCGCCAAGTACGGCGTGCCGCGGGTGATCGACCTCGGCGTCGGTACGTACACCCGGCAGACGTTCTCCCCGGACCGCTACCAGATCTTCACGACGCAGAGCGACTACCACAACCTGCCGCGGATCAACGGCTTCTCCCAGCAGTTCGGCCGCTCGTACCACGCAACCGGGATGACCGCCGCGGGACTCGATCTCGCCCAGGCCTACCCACCGGAAGCCGGCATCCGCTCCTGGCGCCGAAGTCTGTCCCCGACCGAGGTCACCGACACGTGGGACCTGGACGACGACCCGACCGAACTCGTCTGGCACCTGCTCCTCAACGGCCACCCGGTTCACGAGTGCAACACGATCGTCGTCGACGACCTGACGATCACCTACGAGGGCGAGGTTCAGGTCGACCTCGAGCCGATCGCCCTCGACGACCCGAAGCTCTCCGACGTCTGGGGCCCCGAGGTGACCCGCGCCGTACTGACGGCCCGCCCAGCCCTCCTGAACCGAACCGGCGCGATCACGATGACGTTCGCCTGACGCGATCGGCGGACGGGCCCACCGCGCCAGGCTTGTGCCTCAGCGAACGTCGTACGCGTGGTCGACGGTCTGCGTCACCTTCGCGCCGTGGGCGTCGGTGAGTTCGACCCGCAGCGACACCTGCTTACCGGTGTCACCTGAGTGGTTCACGACCAGGTCGGCACCAGTCTTCGTGAGGTTCGCCGTCCCCTCGGTCCAGGTGGTGCCGTCGTCGACCGACGTCCACACCTTCGCCGCGGTCAGTGCGCCCGCGTCGTACCCGGGGTTGGCGTCGAACCGTGCCGGGATCGTGACCGTCGAAGCTCCGACCGTCTTCAGGCCGTCGGCCGGCAGACCGAGCCGCGGCATCAGCAGCGGCAGCGCCCGGCTGAACACGTCCGGCTCCAGGCGCGAGCGGAACGCCCACGTCGTGGTCGTCGACACCGACCGCGCCCAGATCTTGGCCGGCGCACCGATCTTGTTCGTCCGCATCGTCAGCTCGTACGACGCGTCGCCGGCCGGGACCGTGAAGACACCGAACGGATCGTACGAGGAGCCGATCGGGACGCCGTCCCGCGTGAGCTCCAGGTTGCCGAGGTCGCCGAAACTGCCCTGATCCGCCCAGTGGCCCGCGCTGTCACCCCACATGGTCGGTGCGACGCCGATCAGCTCGCCCTGCCGCTCGGCGATCAGCCGCGCGGTCCCGTCGGTGCCGGCCCGGACACCCGGCGCGACGACCCCTCCGTACCAGCTGTCCTTGATCTCCTGACCCGGAGTGAGCGTGCGGTACCGGTCGTTCATCGCCTCGCCGAACGGCATGCTCGAGATCACCGACTTGTACCAGGAGGTCCCGTCGGCGGTGAGGTACTCGGTCCGGCTGCTCGGCACGGCGACCAGGTCGAACGTACCGACCGCGAACGCCACACCGGTGGGCCGCAGCGCGCTCGTGAGGTCGACGAAGTTGGTCTTCACGCCCATGCTGTTGTACGTCGCGTTGATCCGGCCGAGCGACGCGTCCGCGACGTAATGGCGTTGCGGTGTGACGAGTTGCTTGTCGTCGAAGAAGCCGAGCGTGTAGGCGTACGGCGTACTCGCGGACGCTGTCCAGGTGAGCGAAACCGGACCTGCTGCGAGCTTCGCGGCCAAGGCCGCGCCCTGCGTTGCCGGCAGCGAGTAGACGGGGACCGGGCTCGGGTTGAAGCCCACGGAAGGCAGCCAGTCGGTGGGGCCGTCGCGGTAGAGCAGCAGTGCCGTGACGCCGGCCTTCGCGGCGGCCGACTGAACGGTCGAGTCGCCGCCCCCGGCGGCGAGATGGACCAGCGCAACCTTGCCCTTGGCAACAGCCAGTTCGGCCGCGGTACCCGCACCGCCGTCGACGAGTTGCCCGCTGCCCTTGCCGTCGAGGTTGGCGACACCCGGCTGCGGAGCGGCCGGCGTCAGTACGAGGCCGTCGGTCGTGCGCATCGAGGAGACCACCGGCGAGATCCGCCGGGTCCAGTGCCCGAACTCGAACGAACCATTGCCCTTGGCAACCGTACCGGTGACATCGGCGTACACGGCATTGGTCAACGGACCCGTCGTCATCGAACCGCTGTGCAGCCAGGACGTCGGCCACTGCCGCTCGAAGGTCAGCGTGGTCGACCGCAGCTCGCTCGGCCGCTGCGTCGCAACCGTCAAGGCATGCGCCTGCCGTGCGTCGAGCACGATCGAAGTGTCCCGCGTGATCGTCACCGCCGGACGGGCCAGGTAGCTCACGGATGAGGGAGCTGCTGTCAGTGCGTAGGCGCCGAGGTAGTAGCGGCCCGGCCGTACCTGGAATACCTGCTCGGTCGCGCCCGAGTTGTACCGGCGCTCGCCGCTCGCCGTGTCGGTGTTGATCAGGTCCACCGACGACGCTCCGTCGGCAGGCTTCCCGGCGCGGTCGAGCACGGACACCTTCACCGAGACCGTTGCCGGCTGCAAGTACGTGTTGAACGACGTCGACACCCGCTGCCCACGTCCGGTCGCGACGATTCGCGCGGTCACGTCGCCGAGCGCCGACGGGTTCAACTTCTGGCTGGGCCGGACGGTCACCGGGACGGTGGCGGTCGACTTCGGCGGTACGACAACGTGCTGGGGGACCCGGACGACCGGAGCGGTCAGAGCACGCCCGTCGTTGCCGGTGGCATCTTCCACCGACAGCCGCAGGTCGATCGGACTCGATCCGCTGTTGGTGTAGGTGAGCCCGACGGTCTTGTCCGCCGTACCGGCCTGCGGCCAGGCGTACGTCCCGCCGTACACGGTCGACGGTCCGGTGATCGTTGTCGTCAGCAACTTGGCGATGTCGAGCCGCCCGGCGCCGACCTCCTGGACGTCGCCCGGCACGTTCGGGTCGGCCGACGAGACCAGCAGGTTCTTCAGCTGGGCGCCGGTCAGCGACGGGTTCGCCTGCTTGGCGATCGCGACGGCACCGGAGACGTGCGGTGTCGCCATCGACGTACCGGACATGGTCTGGTATGCGTACACGCCGCGGCCGCCCGCGTTCGCGGCGAGGATCGCGACGCCGGGCGCGGCGAGCTCGGGCTTCTGCACGTGCGTACCGGAGACCGGACCCCGGCTGGAGAAGTACGCCGTCGCGTCGTCGGAGTCGACCGCGCCGACAGTCAGGGCCTCCGGCGCGCAGCCTGGGCTGGAGACCGTACCCGGGCCGGCGCCCATGTTGCCGGCGGCAATCACGAACAGGCTGCTGCTCGAGTTCGAGAGCTGTGTGACGGCCTGCGCGATCGGGTCGTCGCAGGTGGTCGCGGGTACCGGCGAACCGAGGCTCATCGAGATCGCGTCCGCCTTGTTGTCGACGGCCCACTGCATGCCCGCGATGATGTCGGACTCGCTGCCGCTGCCACTGTCGCCGAGGACCTTGCCGATCAGCAGCTTGGTCCCGGGCGCGACGCCGCGCTCCTTGCCGCCACTGGCCGCGCCGGTACCCGCGATCGTCGAGGCGACATGCGTACCGTGACCGATCTTGTCGTCGGTGCCGTAGGCCGACCGCGTGAAGTCCTTCGACTCCGCGATCCGCCCGGCGAGATCCGGGTGCCCGGCATCGACGCCGGTGTCGAGGACAGCGACCGTGGACCCGGTGCCGTCGAGCCCGGCCTGCCACGCGACCGGTGCGCCCACCTGGGCGGTCGAGTCGGCCAGCGTCGGCTTCATCGCGCGGTCCAGCCACAGCTTGGTGATCCCGCGCCCGGAACGCGTCCGCGTGCTGGTCAGCTCGGCGAACGCGGCGCCCGCCTGCTCCTTTTCGACCGGGTACGCCACGGAGCTCACCGCGGGCAGTGCCTGCGGGGTTTCGGTCGCGCCGGTCGGCGCCAGGGTCGCGGCGAGTGCCGTACGAGCGGTTCCGTCGTACTGCGCGATCACCGGGATGGTTTGCTGGTGGGCGTCGTCGTACCCCTGCGCGACCAGACCGGTCACGTCGAAGAACTCGGGGTCGACGAGGCCGGCCGCGAGCACGCCGGCCGCCGAGGACGGGTACACGAACACGCGGTCGCCGTCGCGAGATGTCTCGTAGTCGGGAGTGCTGCCGTCGGGTCCGGGCAGGAGTTGTACGACGGGCTGTCCCTCGGGGGTGCGGGTCAGCCGTGCGCGGTCGCCGGTGATCAGCGTGACGGTTGCCGACTGGGTTGCCTTGGTGGCACCTACAAGTGGGCGGTCGCCGGCAGGTGGTGCCGACGCGTTGGCGGTGAGGACGGCAGCGGCGCACAGCAGTACGCCTGCCGCGGCCACCGGATGACGCCAGCTCGGGCGCATGGGGGACCTCCAGGGTCTTCCGGGCTGCTGGGCCCGGGGAAGCGGGCGGGACTGGCACCGAGGGTGTCAGTGTGGTCACCTCTGGAGGAACGAATCCCGGCGGCGGAGAATCGCCGTGACGTGTTTTCGACAGAGGGGCCTGCGTGGGCATGACCGACATCGACCTGTCCGCTCTCGGCCTCAGTACGGCCGAGGAGGAGCAGTACCGGTCGTTGGTCGTCGACGGCGGTGCGACCGTCGACGTACTGGCTGCTCGGCACGGGCTGACGGCTGACGACGTACAGGCGGTGCTGGACGCGCTGGCGAAGCTGGGGCTGGCCGAGACCGTACCGACCGACGACGGCGAGCCGCGCTGGTTCGCCGCGCCGCCGGACGTCGCCCTGCGCGGGCTGATCAACTCCCGCCGGCACGAACTGTCCGTCGCGGAGACCTCTGTCGCACGCTTGGCGGCGATCTTCCGGAGCGACCTCGGCCAGGCCGCGATCGGCGATCTGGTCGAGGTCGTGCTCGGATCGGGCGCCGTACGGTCCCGCTTCCTGCAGCTGCAACTCGCCGCGCGGCACGAGGTCTGCGCGTTCGTCGACGCACGTCCGGTCGCGATGTCCGGCCCGGAGAACGAGGCCGAGGGGGAGGCGCTCGGGCGCGGGGTCCGGTTCCGGGTGGTGATCGAACGTGCCGCGTTCGAAGCGCCCGGTACGGTCAACGAGACCGTCGACGCGATCGAGGCCCACGCCCAGGTGCGAACCGTCGACCGGGTGCCGACCAAGCTGGTCGTCGCGGACGGGACCGTGGCGATGGTGCCGCTCGCGGTCCGCGGCTACCAGACCGCGGCACTCGTTATCCGCGCTCCCAGCCTCGTCCAGTCCCTGGTAGCCCTCTTCGAGTCGATCTGGTCCTCCGCGGTGCCCATCGCGCTCGGTGACTCGAGACGCCCTGAAGAGCAGTCGTCCGCGGGCCCCGACGAAGCAGACCTGGCAGTCCTGGCCCTGATGCTCACGGGTCTGACCGACGACGCGGTGGGTAAACAGCTGGGCATGAGCGGCCGCACCGTCCAACGGCGCCTGAGAGCGCTGATGGACCTGACCGGCTCCACCTCCCGCATGCAACTGGGCTGGGAAGCCTCGGAACGCAACTGGGTCACCCGCCGCTGACTGCGTTCTCCGGCGCGTCGATTTCGGTGGCGGGACCACCGCCGACTAGGGTTGTCGAACAAACGTTCGGAGGTGGTCCATGCGGGTGCTCGGCGTCGACCCGGGTCTGACCCGGTGCGGCCTCGGCGTCGTCGAGGGGACACCGGGGAGGCCGCCGGCACTGGTCGCCGTCGGGGTGATCCGGACGCCGGCCGAGCTGGACGTGTCCAAACGGCTGGTCCAGATCGAGGAAGAGCTGGACGCGTGGATCGCGAAGTACCAGCCGGACGCGGTCGCGGTCGAGCGGGTGTTCGCGCAGCACAACGTCCGTACGGTGATGGGCACGGCGCAGGCGTCCGGGATCGCGATGGTGGTCGCCGCCCGTCGCGGACTGCCGGTCGCGCTGCACACACCGAGCGAGGTGAAGGCCGCGGTCACCGGATCGGGCCGCGCCGACAAGGAACAGGTGACCACGATGGTGACCCGGATCCTCAAGCTCAGCGAGCGTCCGACGCCCGCCGACGCAGCCGACGCGCTCGCGCTGGCGATCTGTCAGGTCTGGCGCGGCGGCGTGGCGAGCAAGCTTCAGCAGGCGGCCTCGAGCCGGGCCGGCCTCGAGGCGACCGCCCAGGCGCAGGCGCGGCTGCAGGTCGCGAGACTGAGAGCCGCCGTGGCGGCGCAGCAGAGCAAGCGGTGAGCAAGACGAGTGGAGGTGCGCAGTGATCGCGTTCGTGCGGGGGCCGGTGGCGGCCGTGGGGATCGACAGTGCCGTCGTCGAGGTCGGCGGCATCGGCCTGCAGGTGTACTGCGATCCCGGCACGCTGGCCGGTTTGCGGCCCGGCCAGGAGGCCCGGATCGCGACCTCGATGGTGGTCCGTGAGGACTCGCTGACGCTGTACGGCTTCGCGGACGACGACGCGAAGGGCCTGTTCGAGCTGCTGCAGACCGCGTCCGGCGTCGGGCCGAGGCTCGCCCAGGCGGCGCTGGCCGTGCTCAGTCCCGACCAGCTCCGGCAGGCGGTCGCGACCGAGGATCTCGCCGTCCTGGTGAAGGTTCCGGGGATCGGCAAGAAGGGCGCGCAGCGGATCGTGCTCGAGCTCAAGGACAAGATCGGCGCGCCGTCGAAGACGGTGACCGGGCGTCCGCTGCAGCCCCAGGAGGCGTGGCGCGAGCAGGTGCACGCCGGTCTGGTCGGTCTCGGCTGGTCCGCCCGGGACGCCGAGGACGCGGTCACCGCGGTCTCGCCGCTCGCCGCCGACAACCCGAATCCGTCCGTGCCCGACCTGTTGCGTGCCGCGCTGCGCGTGCTCTCGAAGGCCTAGGCCGTGGAGGAAAACGTCCGCCCACTGGTCTCCGCCGACGCGGTCGACCTGGAGGAACGCAAGATCGAGTCGGCGCTGCGGCCGCGGTCGCTGGCCGAGTTCGGCGGTCAGCGAAGGGTGAGCGAACAGCTCGAGCTCGTACTGCACGCGGCCCGCGGGCGGAACCGCGCGCCCGACCACGTACTGCTCTCCGGCCCTCCCGGGCTCGGAAAGACCACGCTGGCGATGATCATCGCCAGCGAGATGTCGGCGCCGCTGCGGGTCACCAGCGGTCCGGCGATCCAGCACGCCGGCGATCTGGCCGCGATCCTGTCCGGGCTGAGCGAGGGCGAGGTCCTGTTCCTGGACGAGATCCACCGGATGTCCCGGCCCGCCGAAGAGCTGCTGTACATGGCGATGGAGGACTTCCGCGTCGACGTGATCGTCGGCAAGGGGCCGGGTGCGACCGCGATTCCGTTGGAGATCCCACCGTTCACCCTGGTCGGCGCGACCACCCGGGCCGGCTTGCTGCCCGGGCCGCTGCGGGACCGGTTCGGGTTCACCGGTCACCTGGAGTTCTACGAGGCCGCCGAGCTGGAGAAGATCGTCAACCGGTCGGCCGCCCTGCTCGAGGTCGACGTCACGCCGGAGGGCGCGACCGAGATCGCGTCCCGGTCCCGGGGGACACCGCGGATCGCGAACCGGTTGCTCCGCCGGGTCCGCGACTACGCCGAGGTCCGCGCGGACGGGATCGTCACGCTCGCGCTGTCCAAGGCTGCCCTGGACCTGTACGAGGTCGACAAGATGGGCCTGGACAGGCTGGACCGGTCGGTGCTGGACGCGCTGTGCCGCCGGTTCGGTGGCGGACCGGTCGGTCTTTCCACGTTGGCGGTTGCGGTCGGCGAGGAACGTGAGACCGTGGAGGAAGTAGCGGAACCTTTCCTGGTCCGATCGGGCTACCTGGCCCGGACGCCGCGCGGCCGCGTCGCCACCCCCGCGGCCTGGCGGCACATCGGCCTCAAGGTCCCCAAGGGCGCGACCTTCGCGGACACGCTCTTCGACAGCGAAGACGACTAAGGAGTACGGCCCTCAACTGAACAGCCGGGAACCACTGGCGGCGCCGGTACGTAGACACTCCGTAACGAGTAACTCAAACGTGACCCGGTGTCATGAGGCAGTTGTTGACGCTCAGGGTTAGACTCCCCGGTGGCCTGACCTCCAGGTCTTTCCGCTGCGACCTGCGCGCTCCCGCAGAGCGTGCCGGATGCCCGTACAACCGACCCGACGAAGGATTCTGAGACCAAATGCAACTCCTCGCCGTACCGATGGCCTCCTCCGGGGGCGGCGGCATCACGCTGCTGCTGCCGCTGATCCTGATCGTCGGAATGATCTGGTTCATGAGCCGCACGCAGAAGAAGCAGCGTCAGCGTCAGGCCGACACGGTCGCGCAGCTGCAGCCCGGCACCAAGGTGATCACCACCAGCGGCCTGGTCGGCATCGTCGAGGAGACCGATGACGACTACGTGACCCTGGAGATCTCCGAGGGCGTGCTGGTCCAGGTGGTCAAGGCCGCGGTCGGCCGGGTGATCCCGGACGAGGACCCCGCCGAGGAGCCGGCCGCCGGCGAGGCGGCCACGGACGCGGACGAGCCTGCCACCGCGGAGAAGGTCGACGTACCGGACGCCGGTGGGGAGAAGACCGACGGCAAGGTGCAGGACACCCCGAAGCTGCCGCCGACGCACACCGAGAACTGATTTCCGTCCCAACGGCCTGCGGCGCGTCGGACGGCGTCCTGTGAAGGATCCAGCGACGGTACGGCGCGCCCAGAAGTACAAAGGTTGAATCTGACGTGGCAACGACTTCGACATCCCGCCCCGGGCGGAGCCTGATCACCTTGCTGGTGGTGGTCGTTCTGCTGTTCGGGATCATGGCGCTGACCAAGACCTGGAAGCCCAAACTCGGTCTGGACCTGCGTGGCGGTACCACCATCACGCTGACCGCCAAGACCATCGACGGTGCCGGCAAGGTCACCGCCGACCAGTTGAACGAGGCGAAGAACATCATCGGCCAGCGGGTGAACGGTGCCGGTGTCGCCGAGTCCGACATCACCACCTCCGGGTCGAACATCATCAACGTCGCCGTTCCCGGTGCCACGAAGGAATCCCTGGTGTCGCAGGTCGGCCAGACCGCCCTGCTGTACTTCCGGATCGTCTACAGCGCGGAGGCCACGGCCGCCCCGGCGCCGACGACGACCCCGACGACGACGCCCAAGCCGAGTACGACGCCGAAGCCGAGTACGAAGGTGACGCCGAGCGCCACGATCAAGCCGACCACCAGCAGTACGCCGAAGGGTCGCGCCTGGACGAGCGCGCTGGGACAGGCCACGCCGACCCCGACCCCCAAGGCGAGTACGACGCCGACCGCGAAGCCGAGCACTCCGTCCGCGACGCCGTCGACCCCGGCCACCACGAGCACCGACCCGCTGAAGTACACGCCGGACGCCGCCACCCAGGCGGGTTTCGCGGCCTTCAAGTGCGCGGACAAGGACAAGCAGTCCGACGACCCGAAGAAGCCGCTGTTCTCCTGCGACAAGGCCGGTCAGTACAAGTACCTCCTCGGCCCGGCGATCATGGCCGGTACGGACCTGTCCGACGCGTCGGCCGGGATCCCGCAGAACGGCCTGCAGTGGCAGGTCAACCTGAAGTTCACCGGCGCGGGCGGTGACAAGTTCCTCAAGGCCACCACGGCGATCTCGCAGCGCGGCCAGGGCAACAACCTGTTCGCGATCGTGCTGGACGGCGTGACGATCTCGACCCCGAGCGTCGACAACCCGATCCCGGGCGGCCAGGCGCAGATCACCGGTACGTTCACCGAGGCCGAGGCACGCGACCTGGCGAACGTGCTGAAGTACGGTTCGCTGCCGGTGAAGTTCGAGATCTCCTCGGTCGACACGGTGTCGCCGCAGCTCGGCGGTGACCAGCTCTCGGCCGGTATCTGGGCCGGTCTGGCCGGTCTGGCCCTCGTGGTCGTGTTCTGCTTCCTGTACTACCGCGGCCTCGGCATCGTCGTGGTGCTGTCGCTGGTCGCGGCCGGCATCCTCACCGGGACCTTGGTGATCCTGCTCGGCAAGGCGATCGGGTTCACGCTGACGCTGGCCGGTATCGCCGGTCTGATCGTCGCGGTCGGTATCACCGCGGACTCGTTCATCATCTACTTCGAACGACTACGCGACGAGGTCCGCGAGGGCCGCAGCCTGCGCTCCTCGGTGGAGACCGGCTGGGCCCGCGCCAAGCACACGATCATCGCCGCCGACTCGATCTCGCTGCTCGCCGCGATCGTGCTGTACGTGCTGGCGATCGGCAGCGTCCGCGGCTTCGCGTTCACGCTCGGCCTGACCACGCTGATCGACCTCGTGGTCGTCTTCCTGTTCACCAAGCCGGTCGTCACGATGCTGGCCCGGACCGACTTCTTCGGCCACGGGCACAAGCTGTCCGGCCTGGACCCGGAACATCTCGGCGTCGAACGACTACCCGGGCAGACCAAACCGTCGGCCCGGCCGCGCCGGACGCCGTCGACGCGCAAGCCGGTGGGAGGCGAGGTCTGATGTCGAAGCTCGGACAGATCGGTGCCAAGCTGCACCGCGGTGAGGTCTCGTACGACTTCATCGGCCACCGCAAGTTCTGGTTCAGCCTCTCCGCGATCCTGGTCATCGTCTCGCTGGCGGGCCTGTTCGTCCGCGGCCTCGCGCTCGGTATCGAGTTCCGCGGCGGTGTCGAGTACGAGGCGAAGGTCAAGGTCACCAACAGCACGGTGGACGACTTCACCAACGCGGTGAAGGACACCAACGCCAAGGGGCTCGGTGACCCGGTGGTCACCACGATCAACAACGAGAAGGTCCGGGTCCAGACCAAGCCGCTGGAGCAGGCCGACATCGGCCGGGTCCGGGAGGCGATCGGCAAGGAGGCCGGGCTGCCGGCCGACCAGGTGACCTCGCAGCAGATCGGTGCCTCCTGGGGCAAGCAGATCGCCGACAAGGCGATCATGGCGCTGATCGTGTTCCTGGCCCTGGTCTTCTTCGTGATCTGGCTGTACTTCCGGGAAGCCAAGGCGTCGATGGCCGCGATCATCGCGCTGGTCCACGACGTGACGATCACGGTCGGCGTGTACGCGCTGGTCGGCTTCGACGTGACGCCGGCGACCGTGATCGGCGTACTGACGATCCTCGGCTACTCGCTGTACGACACCGTCGTCGTGTTCGACAAGGTCCGCGAGAACACCCGCGGCATCACCGGGTCGAACCGGTTCTCGTACTCGGACGCGACCAACCTGGCCGTCAACCAGACGGTGGTCCGGTCGATCAACACGACCGTCACCGCGCTGCTCCCGGTCGGCGCGATCCTGGTCGTCGGCACCTGGGTGCTCGGCACCGGCCCGCTGAAGGACCTGTCGCTGGCGCTGTTCGTCGGTATCGCCGTCGGTGCGTACTCGTCGATCTTCATCGCCCCGTCGCTGCTCGCGGTCTTCAAGGAGCGCGAGCCGGCCATGCAGGCGCTGAGCAAGCGCGTCGCCGCGAAGAAGGCGCAGGCGGCGAAGGCGGAGACGGCTCCGGCCGAGGTGGCGACCGCCGGTGCGCCGGCGGCACGTTCCGTCGTACAGGACACGCCGCGGAAGGCGGACCGGGCCACCGGTTCGGCGCCCGCGCCGTCCTCGCGGCCGATGAAGGCGGCGGCCGCCGGGCGTCCGCAGCCGACCCGCAAGCCGCGGTCGAAGCGCGGTAAGTGATGCGGCCGCTGGAGCAGGTCCTCGCCGACGGCATCCGCGACATCCCGGACTACCCGCAGCAGGGGGTGGTGTTCAAGGACATCACCCCGCTGCTGGCCGACCACACCGGTTTTGGCCAGGTGGTGGAGGCGCTGGCGGCGGCAGGCAAGGACGACGACGGCAACCCGGTGGTCGACAAGGTGGTCGGGATCGAGGCGCGCGGGTTCATCCTGGCCGCCCCGGTCGCGCTCGCCCTCGGCGCCGGGTTCGTCCCGGTGCGGAAGAAGGGCAAGCTGCCGGCCGCGACGTACGAGGAGTCGTACGCGCTGGAGTACGGCGAGGCGACCATCGAGGTGCACCAGGACGCGTTCGCGCCGGGGGACCGGGTGCTCGTCATCGACGACGTGCTGGCCACGGGTGGCACCGTCGAGGCCTGCCTGCGGCTGATCCGCCGCTGCGGCGCCGAGGTCACCGGCACGGCCGTACTGATCGAACTGTCATTCCTCCCCGGCCGCAAGCGCCTCGAAGGCGAACACGTCACAGCATTGCTGACTGTCTAGTTCCGGATACACTCTCCGCAGCCGTCGGGTGACCCGGCGTGTTGTCCACAGGCGGTTCTGCCTGGTTGGACGAAGGCCTCTAGACTGGTGGCCTGTCGGCGGAGGGACACAAACGTGGGCGAAGACCCGGCGATGACATCTGCGGTACCGAATGCCGTACCGCAGGAGCCTCCGCGCGCGCCGTCACCGGTGCGGCCGGCTCCGGCGTCGCCGCTGCCTGCCACCCAACCGCCGCGGATCGCACCGGCCCGGGTCCGGGCCCGGCTGGCCCGCCTCGGCGGCACCCGGCACCCGAACCGGGCGCCGATGCTCGAGCCGCTGTTCCGGGTGGTCCGCGCGACCCACCCGAAGGCCGACCTCGGGATGATCGAGCGCGCCTACCGGACCGCGGAGAAGTACCACACCGGCCAGATGCGCAAGTCCGGCGACGCGTACATCACGCACCCGCTGGCCGTCGCCACCATCCTCGCCGAGCTCGGTATGACCGCGACCACGCTCTGCGCCGCGCTGCTGCACGACACCGTCGAGGACACGCCGTACACGGTCGAGGAGCTGACCCGCGACTTCGGCGAAGAGATCGCCATGCTGGTCGACGGCGTCACCAAGCTCGACAAGGTGCGCTACGGCGAGTCCGCGCAGGCCGAGACGATCCGCAAGATGGTCGTCGCGATGTCCAAGGACATCCGGGTGCTGGTGATCAAGCTGTCCGACCGGCTGCACAACATGCGTACGCTCGGCTCGCTGCGGCAGGAGAAGCAGGAGCGGATCGCCCGCGAGACGCTGGAGATCTACGCCCCGCTGGCCCACCGGCTCGGTATGAACACGATCAAGTGGGAGCTCGAGGACCTGGCGTTCTCGACCCTGCACCCGAAGGTGTACGACGAGATCGTCCGGCTGGTCGCCGAGCGCGCCCCGTCCCGCGACGAGTACCTGGCCACCGTGATCGACCAGGTGCACGAGGACCTGCGCTCGGCCAAGGTCAAGGCCACCGTCACGGGCCGGCCGAAGCACTACTACTCGATCTACCAGAAGATGATCGTCCGCGGCCGCGAGTTCGGCGACATCTACGACCTGGTCGGCATCCGGGTCCTGGTCGAGTCCGTCCGCGACTGTTACGCGGCCCTCGGCATCATGCACGCGCGCTGGAACCCGGTCCCCGGCCGGTTCAAGGACTACATCGCGATGCCGAAGTTCAACATGTACCAGTCGCTGCACACCACCGTGATCGGCCCGCAGGGCAAGCCGGTCGAGCTGCAGATCCGGTCCTTCTCGATGCACCGCCGCGCGGAGTACGGCATCGCCGCGCACTGGAAGTACAAGGAGGACCCGACCTCGGTCGTGCCGGCCACGCCGAGCACCGAGATCGGCGGCCCCAACGACATGCCGTGGGTCCGGCAGCTCGTCGACTGGCAGCGCGAGACCTCCGACCCGTCGGAGTTCCTCGACTCGCTGCGGTTCGAGATCAACAACGCCGAGGTGTACGTGTTCACGCCGCGCGGTGACGTGATGTCGCTGCCGGTCGGGTCGTCGCCGGTCGACTTCGCGTACTCCGTGCACACCGAGGTCGGGCACCGCTGTATCGGCGCCCGCGTCAACGGCCGCCTGGTGCCGCTGGAGAGCACCCTGGAGAACGGCGACGTCGTCGAGGTCTTCACCTCGAAGGCGCAGGGCGCGGGACCGTCGCGCGACTGGCTGACGTTCGTCAAGAGCCCCCGCGCGCGGAACAAGATCAAGCACTGGTTCTCCAAGGAGCGCCGCGACGAGGCGATCGAGCAGGGCAAGGACGCGATCGCGAAGCAGCTCCGCAAGGAGGGCCTGCCGCTGCAGCGCCTGCTGTCGCACGAGACGCTGACCGCGGTCGCCAACTCGCTGCGCTACCCGGACGTCACCGGGTTGTACGCCGCGGTCGGTGAGCAGCACGTCAGCGCCCAGGCCGTCGTCCGCCGTCTGATCGAGACGTACGGCGGGGAAGAGGGCGCGGCCGAGGACCTGGCCGAGGGCTTGCGGCTGCCGCAGTCGCGGGAGCGGCGGAAGCGGACCGCACGCGGCGACGCCGGCGTCATCGTCAAGGGCGCGACCGACGTGCTGTCGAAGCTGGCCCGGTGCTGTACGCCGGTGCCGGGGGACGAGATCATCGGCTGGATCACCCGCGGCGCGGGCGTCTCGGTGCACCGCGCCGACTGCGCGAACGTGGAGAACCTGAAGACCCAGCCGGAGCGGATCGTCGAGGTCGAGTGGGCACCGACGGCCCAGTCGGTGTTCCTGGTCGCGATCCAGGTCGAGGCGCTGGATCGGGCGCGGCTGCTGTCCGACATCACCAGGGTGCTGTCGGACTACCACGTGAACATCCTGTCCGCGGCGCTGACGACGACCCGGGACCGGATCGCGAAGTCCCGGTTCACCTTCGAAATGGGCGACCCGACGCACCTCGGCCACGTACTGAAGGCGGTGCGCTCGGTCGAGGGCGTGTTCGACGTCTATCGCGTGACGCAGTAGCCCGGTTTGTGCCGCCGGGCACACTGCGAACATGAGGCGTCGGGTGTTGTTGATCGCAGGTGCCGGGTTGTTGGCGGGTTGCAGTGATTCCTCGGCTCCGAGCTCCTCAGGAGGGTCGAGCGCGCCGCCCTCCGCCACCACGCCGCCCAGCAGCGCGCCGTCCGCCACCGGCACGCCTTCCGTTACTCCCAGGCCTTCCGCCGGCTCGCCGACCCCGGTGCCCTCCGCCTCGCCTACCGTCGCGCTGCCGGCGGTCCAGTCGTGGACGCCTGGCCCGGGCGAGATCGAGCCTGAGGTCAAGCGTCTGGCGGTGGCCGCTGTGGTGAAGCTGCTGCAGCCGACCGAGATCCCGGCCGCGATCGACGTCATCGACGCCCAGTACGGCGGCATCCTCGCCGACTCCGCCAGCGTCCTCGTACCGTGCCGCGTCTACTCGATCAGGGCCAACCGCCTCATCTCCGGCGGCACCACGGTCGACGTGCGCCTGAGCAGATCCACCCAAGGAACCTGGCGGGTGACCGCGACCCACCCCGCCCAGCCCGGAGCGCCGATGACCGACCTGTCCGCGACCGCGCGGCAGGTGCTGGCGAGCGAGCAGATCTCGTTGCCACCGGCATCCGCCGCGGACATCCGCTCCGGCCAGGTCCACGACAGCGTCCTCACGACGATGCTCGAGCTGGCGAAGACGTACCGGATCGGGATCAGCGTGATCCGCTCCGGTCACCCGATCGATGTCTTCGGCACCGATCGTCCCAGCGACCACCCGCGCGGCCGGGCGTTCGACACCTGGCAGCTCAACGGCCGCCCGGTCGTGTCCCCGTCGACGCCGCGCTCGCTGGTCACGTCGTACATGCGCGCCGCCGAATCACTCGGCTCGTACAACGTCGGCGGCCCGTACCAGCTCTCCGGCACCGCGTTCTTCTCCGACAACACCCACCACGACCACGTCCACGCCGGCTTCCGCAGCTAGGGCTTTGGCTGGGAAACAATTCGTCACCACGTGCAAACTTCTTTCCCAGCCGGCGGGGGCTAGTCCCATTCCCAGGCGATGCCGACTGTGCCCGAGGGCGCGGACGGTTCGATGACGTGGACGCGGCCGTCGGGGGTGAGCATCAGGTCGCGCTGGACGAGGTTGGGGCCGCTGGTGTGCCGGCGGCGGAGTTCGTGGACGCGGACCGGGAGCGCGGCGCGGTCGAACTGGACCTCCAGTACGTAGTGCATCCCGTCCCACTCGCTGAACCGCTGGTAGTCGGTGGCCGGCAACTTGTTGCGGTCCTCGATCTCGTACCGCACGACCGCGGTCTCGCCGACCGCGAGCACCCGGTCGAGCAGCAGTTCGCCGAGCAGCGCGCCGGCCTCGGGGGAGCGCGCGACCCGGCCGGTCCGGCAGCCGCTCTCCGCCCGCAGCGTGAGCCGCTCCGCGTCGCAGCCGGCCTCGCCCTGGTGCGCGATGATCAACCGATCCACCGGCTGGACGGCGACCACGCTCTGGCAGACGCGCCGCAGGTACGCGCTGCGCTGCGCGTCGATCCGTACCTCCTCGAGAACCGTGACGTTGCGGAGCCGCCCGTGGGCGTCCCGGCGGAGCCGATCGAGCATCCGGGAGAGTGCCTCGGCGTAGTCGACCACGGCGTACGGCTGGGTCTCGGTGCGCGGCGGCGGGATCCGTACGGTCAACCAGCCCGGCGGTACTTCGAGAAGCTCCTCCAGCGCCGTCACGGTCGCCCGCGAGTCCTCGCGCGGTACCCGGCGGCCACTCTGCCACGTACTCAGCGTCGCCACACCGACATGCAGCCCGCGGTCGGCGAGGTGGGTCCGGATCCGGTTCAGGGCCAGGCCGCGGCGGGCGATCGCCAGCCGTAGCGCGTCCGCGAACGACGCCTCCGGGCTCACCACCGGGACCGATGCTTGGACGGTTCTCACCATGGGCCCACGCTCCTTGCCGGAAGTGTAAACGTTCACACCACTGAGCGGCACTCTCCGATCACGCACTGTTCACGCGAGCGTGCCGTTCACACTGCCGGTTCGTGGTGCGACCGAGTGCTTGCCCCGCTGGGGTGAGCTCCTGACGATGGACTCCGCCCATCCCGCAGTACCTCGCAGAGGAGGACACATGCGCAGGCTCCGCCCCAGCCGGCACACTCGGCACAGCCGTTCCTGGTCGTTGCTCTTGGCCACGATCCTCGGACTCGCCACACTGGCGCCGCTCGCCCCGGCAGCCACCGCGGCAGCGCCGTCCAGCTACTACCTGAACGTGACCGGTCAGTCCCAGCAGAAGACGAACTGGTGCTGGGCGGCGAGCGGCAACAGCATCGCCGCCTTCTACGGCTACACCTACAGCCAGAACCAGTTCTGCAACCTTGCCTTCGGCTACTCGATGAACGGCACCTGCCCGAACAACCAGGCCACCCTCGGCAACGACCAGAACGCGTTCCGGGCGATCGGCATCAGTACCGGCAGCTACATCTCCGGGACGCTCGGCTTCAGCACCCTGGTGTCCGAGCTCGCCGCCGGCCGGCCGGTGATGACGCGGATCGGCTGGACGTCGGGCGGCGGTCACATGATGGACATCATCGGGTACGACTCCTCGGACACGACGATCGAGTACTACGACCCGTGGCCGGACGACCAGCGGTACAACTACTCGACGTACAGCTGGTACAAGTCCAACTCGCAGTTCACCTGGACCCACTCCCTGTACCGGATCGGAGCCTGACATGCGCCGCCCGAAGAACGTCCTGCTCCGCTGCGCCGCCGTCCTGGCCGCCGGTCTCGGTCTCGCCGCCGGAGCCGCCAGCTTCGCCGGTGCCGCCGGACCGCAGCCGATCACACCGGCCGAGTTGTCCAAGGCAACCACTGCGGCGCACTCGGCCACCGCCGCCAACCTCCTCGCCAAGGCCGCGACCAACTCCGGCGCCGCCGCGAGGCCCGGTGCTGCGAAGGTCGGGACAACGGTTGCATCCGACACGCATCCGATCTACGCCCTCAACCCCGCCTTCGTCCGCGACGCGTCCGCCCCGGTAGCAACCTTCTGGTACGCCGCCACCAGCGCGACCGCGGGCGGCAAACCACTGACCGTCTACACAACTCCGGACACCACCGGCACCTGGCAAACCGTAAACGTTGCCACCGGCAACACCGAGTCCCGGATGGCGAAGGCCGCCGCGGGCGCCACCGTCTTCACCGAGCCCCAGCTCGGCGCCTGGTACGCCCTCACACCGACCCAGCTCCGCCCGCTGAACCCGTCCGCGGTGAAGTCGATCGGCTCCAAGCCCATCACCCTCAAGGCGTACCAGCGCCTGGTCTCCCACCGCTACTCCGACAAACTCCCCGGCTCCCACTACAACACCACCGGCACCGCCGGCGGCTACGAAACCACCACCTACTCCGACACCACCCGCGCACCGGCCGCAGCCGTGGCGCAGACGCATAACCTGACCTTCCCGATCACCGCAGCACTTGCGGCCGTCGCTCTCCTGCTGGTCGTCGTGCGGCGACTGAGGACATCGGCCGTCCGATGACCTGAGGCCCGGCGGGCAGGGTGCGCTGACCCGCCGGGCCTGCATGCTGGTCGGCATGGCAGCCAACCGGACTGGACCACCGCTCGATCTGCGCCTGCTGCTCACCGTGTTCGCCGTTGTCACGGTCGTCCTGGCAGCGCTCGTCGTGGGCGCGGCGCGGCATCGCGTCGTACCGGCCGATGCGCCGACCACGAACGGGCAGGTGGTGAAGGTCGACCACCCGAGCAGCAACCACGCGACGACCTGGATCGAGATCTCGTACACGCTGCCCGATGCTCGCCAGTTCACGTCCCGCACGACACAGTTCCGCGTGGCGGACGCCGTGGTCGGTCGTCAAGTCCAGATCCGCTACCTGCCTGACGACCCGAAGCACATCGCGGTCGCCGGCACGACCGAGAGCTGGACGAGTCGCTGGCTCTACGTCCTGATCGCCGCGCTGGTCGAGCTCGCACTCCTGGTCGCCGTACTTCGTCGTCTGCGACATCACCGCACCGACGTCACCTAGCATGGCTGGATGCCTTTTCCGGATGAGATCCGCGGCGCCGTAGCTGTCGTCGAGTACGACCCGGACTGGCCGGCCGAGTTCGAGCACCTGGCAGCCAGACTGCGCGCGGCGCTGGGCAACCTGCCCCTGGCAGTCGACCACATCGGCTCCACCTCTGTCCCAGACCTCCCCGCAAAGAACTGCATCGACGCCCAGGTGCGCGTCGCCGAGCTCTCACCCATCCTCGTCGAACGCCTGGAATCAGCCGGCTTCCGCCTCCGCCCCGAGTCCTGGAACCGCACCGAAATCTCCAACGGCCACGAGTGCCCCAAACTCGTCTTCGCCCCACCCCAAGGCGAACGCTCCACCAACACCCACCTCCGCCCCGCGAACGCCCCCAACACCCGCTACGCCCTTCTCTTCCGCGACTACCTCCGCGCCAACCCAACCGCCCGAGACACCTGGGGAGCGTTCAAACAGCGCCTGGCCCAATCCGTCCCCGACCTGTACGACTACGGCCAGATCAAAGCCCCCGCTACAACCCTCCTGATGCAATCCGCCGAACACTGGGCAACCAAAACCAACTGGACGGTTCCGTCAGTCAACTGAGCCACGTGGCTGTCGTCGGATGTCAGGAAAGCAGACTCTTCTCCGTGACGAACGCGTGCTCACCCGTCTCGTCCTTCCAGTAGACGAGGGTCGGCGAGGCCGTGGCGTCCACCGGTGCCGCAGCCTCAAGCGCCTTCCGAGTGGTGCGGGCGGATTCGATGAGCGAATGGAACTCGCTCATGATGACCCGCTCGCTCTCCATCGTCGACGTGTACGCCGCGTTGCGCTTAGCGAGCTCCTTCTCGAGCATGGCGCCCTCTCCGCGTGGCAGGTTGCGCGTCGCCCAGTTCATCTCCTGGAGCTTGGCCTCGAGCTGACTGATTTCGTCCTTGAACGTTCGCGAGCGATCCTGCAACTGCTGCCAGAACGCGATCCCGTCGTCGATGACCGACTTCAGCTGTTCCATCGACGAGGTCACCGATTTCGGATTCTCCTGCATATCGACACAGACACGGAGATAGGAGACCCGGAGCTCCACGAACGAGGAAAGCATCGCACTGTGGGCGTCGTAGTTCGCCTGCTGAATCTCGTCGGCGTCATCGAGGTTGTTCGTGCTGCGCGCTTCGACAAGCTGCCGGAACCTGGTGGCGAGTGCTCTCACGTCGCGTTCGGCGAGCGCGAGGCGGATGAGCATGTCGTTCGAGAAGGATCCACCGAGACTGTATTGCCGGTAGATGTCGTCGACGGTCCTGGACGCGGCGAGCAGCTCGCCGGAGTGCGTCGCTTCGATCCGGCCGATCGCCTTGTCCAACGCGCCCTTGATGGTGTCCAGCTTCCGATCGACCCGCTTGAACTGCTGCATCATCACCGCAGTGTTGAGCGCCTGGATCGCAAGGATCGGCGCGACGACCGGAAGTGAGCTCGCTACGGGGATGAACGCCGCCTGCGCGACGATCCCGCCGGCTCCCATCACGGCACTGCCGACGCCGTTGCCAAGTGTCATCAGCGTGGCGGGATTCGCCGTCGCCATGAAGAGCGTCGACGAGAACGCTGCCGACAGCGCGGTCGCTCCCGTCGCTGCGCCTGCGACAGCCAACGACATGGCAGCTTGCGGAGAAACTGCCTTCGCGTCCGGGGCGTAGTTCCCGCTGGCCAGATAGCCTTCGCGGAGGCTGGAGATCATCAGCTCTCGCAGCTTCCCTTGGAACTCGAAGACGGCGAGCTCTGATCCCTCCTTGCCCAAGCGCCGAACGGCGACCTCTTGAGGCACTTCTTCAGATGCGTCCATGACTCCCCCTCAGATCAGTTCGTACAGCGGCACGCACCCCTCGTGCCGGTGCGACCTTATCCCAGTCCGCGACGGATCCGGCCGCAGCGCGAGCACCCTCGTACTCGCGGATGCGACCGTGTCTCACCACCGCCGCGGTAGGCGTGGTTCTTGGCAGAGGAAGCTGCCGACGGCTAGTTCCAGGGCGGGGTAGCGGCCCCAGAGGTCTGGGCGGCGGACGGGGATGATGTGCCAGCCGAGGGCGTCCAGTTCCGTGCGGCGGGTTTCGTCTTTCAACTGTTGTTTTGCGGACGAGTGCCACTGGTCGCTGTCGTACTCGAGGCCCAGGCGGCGGCCGTCGATCGGGTTGTCGGGGTAGCCGAGGTCGAGGCGGTAGGTGCGGTTGTCGCCCTTCACGTTCACCTGTAGTTCGGGGCGGGGGAAGCCGGCGTCGAACAGGCGGAGGCGGAGCCAGGACTCACCGGGGGAGGCGGCGCGGGCGTCGGCGAGGCGGAGAATCTGGGCGGCCTGGGAGTCGCTGTGCTCGGCGAAGTACGTGACGGCCGCGTTCCGGAGGGCGGTCAGGGACATGCCTGAGTGCAGGAGCGCGTCGATGGCTGACAGTGCGAAGGGCCGTGGCAGCTGTCTCGCCAGCTCGATCGCGGAGGCTTCGCGGGTCGTGACCTTGACGCCGAGGACCTCGGTGGACGGTCGTTCGGTGAACGTCCACTGAGGCCGGAACAAGTCCTGGCCAAGTGCGGTGGTGTCGATGCCGTGTAGCCACGCGGCGGCTTGGCCGCACACCGTGGCGCCGGGAGGCACGACGAGTTGTAGGGCCTGTGCCCGAAGTTCGGGAGTGTCCGGCACGCGGGGGTCGACGTACACGCCGGAGATCAGTTGCCGGATCTCCCCACGTGCGAGGAGCCAGTTGAGTTTGCGGCCTACTTGGTAGGGGCGGAAGGGGAGGCCGCTCCAGTAGTACGGGAGGTCAGCGGGGAGCATCAGAGCAGCATGACGGAATCCCCTTGGGTGTGCTCCGAGTTATCCACAGAGGGTTGACAGCCTGGACGCCGGGTGAGGTGCTTGCATCAGCCAACAATCGCGCTCGGGGGAGCCAAAGGGGTGCGGAATGGGGAGTCGGCGTTCGATAGCAGGGATCGGGTCGGCGGTACTGGTCGCGGCGCTGGTGGCAGCGCCGTCGGGAGCGGCCGGTGGTGCGGTCGCGGATGACACCCCGACTTTCACGGCGGGTACGGCGCCGCCGCGGCTCAACGAGGACGACGAACAGGTCCAGTTGCAGCGCGACCTGTACTTCATGAGCCGCCGTACGGCCGGTGACCAGCAACTCGACAACCAGCAGGCCGGTGCGTTGCGCGCGGCCGCGGCGCGGGCGGCGGCCGACCTGCGCAAGAACGGTACGCCGAGTCCTGGACCGGCGACGTTCACCGGTTCGTGGACCGGTCTCGGTCCGAATCCGATCGTGCAGCGGACCCGGAGTACGCCGATCTTCAGCGCGATGGCCGGGCGGATCGGCGCGCTCGCGATCCGGCCGAGTACGGGGCAGTTCATCCTCGGCGGTGCGCAAGGCGGCATCTGGCTGTACGACCCCTCGTCGGGCACCTGGTCGCCGAAGACCGACGGGCTGCCGTCGCTGGCGATCGGCGCATTGGCGGTCGCACCAACGAACGACGCGATCGTGTACGCCGGGACCGGTGAAGGCGCGCTGTCCGGCGACAGCTACTTCGGCAACGGCATTCTCAAGTCGACCGACGGCGGCCAACACTGGGCGCAGGTGTCGGGCGACTTCTTCGAAGGCGTGTCGACGTCCGCCCTGGTCGTTGACCCGACCAACGCCAACCACCTGTACGCCGCGATCCTCCGCGGTCGTGGCGGCGCCCGTCGTACGACGCCTCCCGTGCACTCCCAGTACGGCGTGTGGGAGTCGAAGGACGGCGGTACGAACTGGACGCTGCTCAAGGGCGCGAAGTCCGAGCTCAACGGCGCCACCGACCTGAAGATCGACCCGCAGAACCCGAGCACGCTCTACAGCTCGTTCTGGGGCGACGCGATCTACAAGAGCACCGACGCCGGCGCGCACTGGGCGCCGATCATGACCGGTCTCCCGGCGGCCGACTACGCCGGCACGGGCACGCGGTTCGCGCTGGGCCTGTCGCATCCGGCCGGGCAGAGCGCCGTACTGTACGCGGGCTTCAACTGGAACGACCAGCCGGCCCGCATCTTCAAGTCGACGAACGAAGGCGCCAGCTGGACGATGACGCCGGCCGGAAGCGGCGCCGACGACGTCGAGGACTACTGCGCCGAGCAGTGCACGTACGACAACGTCGTGGTCGCCGATCCGGTGAACCCGGACGTCGTCTACGTCGCCGGCCAGTTCAACTACGGCATCGGCTCCGGGGGTATCTTCCGCTCCGACGACGGTGGCCAGACCTGGAAGAACCTCGGCTGGGACATGCACCCCGACTTCCATGCGGTGGCGCTCGACCCGGCGAACCCGGCGCACGTACTGATCGGCAACGACGGCGGCGTCTGGTACAGCGCGAGCCGCGGCGGCCGGCCGAACAGCACCGATCCGCTCAACGCCGTGACGTGGCAGAACCTCAACGGCTCCGTGGATCCGAACACGGCGGCGGTGACGCATCGGACAGGTCTGCAACTGGGCCAGTTCACCTCGATCGCCAACGTGCCGACGATTCCGGCGCGGGTCTGGGGCGGTACGCAGGACAACGGTACGGACCGCAAGTCGGCGGCCTCGGACTCCTGGTTCGACGTTGCCAGCGGCGACGGCGGCCAGGTCCTCGTCGACCCGAACGATGCGAACTACGTCTTCGGTACGTACTTCGGGATCTCGCCGTACCGCTACACCGACGGCGGCCTGCAGTTCTTCTCCAACCAGACCATCACGAACGGGATCGACACCAAGGACCGGGCCGAGTTCTACGTCCCGTGGGTGCAGAACCAGCGCAGGACCGACCAGCTGTTGCTCGGTACGTATCGGCTCTACCGCACCGACAACGCCAAGGCACCGTCGGCAGGTGACGTGCACTGGAAGCCGATCAGCCCCGACCTCACCAGCGGCTGCACCGGTGCCGCACCGAACGGCGGACGTGGATGCTTCATCTCCGCCATCGGCATCGGCGGCGGCGACGCGGTCTACACGGGTTCCGAGGAAGGGCTCGTGTACCTGAGCACCAACGCTCAGGTGGCCGACACCCCGAGCTGGACGCGCGTCGACCGTGGCGCGCTGCCGAAGCGGCCGATCACCCAGATCGCCGTCGACCCGAGCAACTACCGGATCGCCTACCTCGCGTACGCGGGGTTCAACCGGGCGACCCCGTCCCGGCCGGGCCACGTCTACAAGACGACCGACGGCGGCGCGAACTGGCAGGACATCAGCTTCAACCTGCCGGACAGCCCGGTGAACTCGATCATCCTCGATCCGGCCTACGCGAACACCCTGTACGCCGGCACCGACGTCGGCGCGTTCGTGACCCACGACGGCGGCGTGCACTGGGCACCGCTCGGCTCCGGGATGCCGGACGTCGCGATCTGGCAGCTCAACCTCGACGCGTCGCACCGGGTCCTCGCGGCCGGAACCCACGGCCGTGGTGCCTTCCGCTCGTTCGACACGACGGCGGTCCCGGCACTCCGGCTGAGCCAGACGGACGCGGGCGTACCGGTCGGACCGGCCAGCCGGCTCGACTACACGCTGACGGTCAAGAACATCGGCAACGCGGACGCGACCGGCGTACAGATCACCGATCCGCTGCCCGCCGACACCTCGTTCATCGACGCCGACAACGGCGGTACGAACGTCAACGGCGTCGCGACGTGGTCCGGTCTGAGCATCCCGGCGGGCCAGAGCGTGACCGTGCAGCTCGGCGTCCGGATCGCGAACGCCAAGAAGCTCGGCGCCATCGTCGACGACGGTGTCCGCGTGACGTCCGCACAAGGCCCGTTCACGACCGGTTCGCCGGTCACGACGCCGATCGCACCGCCGTACGCGGCCGCTCTCACTCCGGTCACCCAGACCGACGGTGCGCGTCCGGGGACGAGCGTGACCTACCCGCTGACGGTGCGGAACCTCGGGTTCAACACCGACAGCTACACGATGTCGAGCACCGGCGGGACCGACCCGGTGGCGTTCCTCGACGCGACCTGTACGACGCCTCTCACGACGACCCCGGCGATCGCACCGGGTGCGACGACCGCCGTCTGCGTGAAGGTGTCCGTCCCGGCGGGGGCGACCGGTGCGAACACCTCGACAGTGGTCGCGACGTCGGTCGGTAGCCCGAGTGCGACGGCGACCGCGTCGATCAAGACGCTCGCGGTCACCAACGACACACTGCTGGTGGACCAGGACGGCAATGCTCCGGACGTCCAGGGCGCCTATACGACGGCCCTGACGGCGAAGGGCGTTTCGTTCGACACGTGGGACCTCGCAGCGGACAGCAACCTGCCGCAGAACTACCTGGTCGCGCACAAGAACGTCGTGTGGTTCACCGGCAACACGTATCCGGGTCCGATCACACCGTACGAGTCGCGGTTGAAGGCGTTCCTCGACGCGGGCGGCCGGCTGCTGATGTCCGGGCAGGACATTCTGGACCAGGCTGCGGGTACGACGGCGTTCGTGCACGACTACCTGCACATCACCTGGGACGGTACTGAGGCGCAGAACGACAAGTCCACGTCCGCCGTGCACGGCGTCGCCGGCAGCCCGGTGACCAACGGGATCGGCGCTGTGACGCTGGATCACAGCGTCCTGGGAGCGACGTTCGAGGACCAGGTCACTCCGAACGGTGGAGCAGCCGCGGCGTTCACCGATGACACGGCAGCGCCCGACGCACTGACCTTCGCGGGCACCTACAAGGTCGTGTTCCTGGCGTTCCCGCTGGAGGCCTACGGGACGGCAGCGGACAAGGCCGATCTGATCGGCCGGACGATGACCTTCTTCGGGCCGTGACGACAGGCTGCCGGGGTGCGAAACCGCACCCCGGCAGCCCGCGGTCAGCCTCGGTCAGCTGAAGTCGGTCAGGGCGTTCTGGGCCTGGGTCAGCCATTCGCGGCGGGCGGCGATGGCTTCGCGGGCCTCGGTGGCCTTGCGGGTGTTGCCCTGGGACTCGAACTTGGCGGCTTGCTTCTCCAGGTCGGCGATCAGGGACTGGAGCTGTTTGACCGTGGCTTCGGCGCGGGCGCGGGCCTCGGGGTTGCTGCGGTTCCAGACCTCGTCCTCGGCCGATTTGACGGCCTGTTCGACGGCGCGCAGACGGCCGTCGATGGTACGCATCGAGTCGCGCGGGACCTTGCCGATCTGGTCCCAGCGGTCCAGGTAGTCGCGCAGCTGCTCGCGCGCGGTCCGGGCGTCCTCGACCGGCAGGATGCCCTCGATCTCGACCAGCAGCGCTTCCTTGGCCTTGAGGTTCTCGACCTGCTCGGCGTTCTCCTCGGCCTGGACGGCGTCCCGCGCACCGAAGAACAGGTCCTGCGCGGCCCGGAAGCGGGCCCACAGCTTGTCGTCGACCTCGCGCGGCGCGGGGCCGGCGGCCTTCCACTGCCGCATCAGGTCCCGGAACCGGCCGGACGTCGGGCCCCATTCGTTCGAGGAGGCGAGCGACTCGGCCTCCGCGGCCAGCCGCTCCTTCACCTGCGCGGCCTCTTCGCGTTTGGAGGAGAGTTCCGCGAAGTGCTGCTTGCGGTGTCGCGTGTACGTCGTCCGCGCGGAGGAGAAGCGGTGCCACAGCTCGTCGTCGGACGACTTGTCCAGCCGGGGGAGCGCCTTCCACTCGTCCAGGAGCTCGCGCAGCCGGGTGACGCCGTGCCGCCAGTCGGTGCCGGCCGCGATCGTCTCGGCCTCGGTGGCGATCTTGGTCTTGGCGGAGCGCGCCTCCTCGACCTTCGCGGCCCGTTCGGCCTTGCGCCGTTCGCGCTGCTGCGCGACCAGCGGGGTGAGCGCGTCGAGCCGGCCCCGGAGGCCGTCGAGGTCGCCGACCGCCTGCGCGTCCTCGAGCGAGCTGCTGACCTTCTTGACCGCGGCGCGGGCGTCGTCGGGCGAGACCGTACCCGCCTGCACCCGCTGCTCCAGCAGTTCGACCTCGAAGGCCAGCGCGTCGTACCGGCGGGTGTAGAAGGCGAGCGCCTCCTCGGGGTTCGCGTCCGGCCACTGGCCGACCGCCCGTTCACCGTCCTTCGTCCGTACGAAGACCGTTCCGTCCTCGGCTACCCGGCCCCAGTTCTCTCCGGCCACAACTCGCCCCTTCCGGCGGTATGCACTGCGCTCGTGCCCATTCTGGTCAGTCCCCGGTCCAACCGTGCGAACAGGGCCCGCCTGGGCGCGTCGAGCCGCTGACCCGACGCCTCCTTGACGCTTATCCCTGAACAATCACAAACTCCCAGCTCAGGCGCAACGGTGTTGAGTCACAATCCGGTTCGAACTCACCCCACGCGGACCGGTAGCCTTGGTGGGTCCAGAACGGTTCCAGGAAGGCTTGTCGTGCTCATCGCCGGGTTCCCCGCGGGGTCGTGGGGTACGAACTGCTACGTCGTCGCCACCGGCCAGGGCGCGGAATGCATCGTCGTCGATCCCGGGATGGACGCGACCGCGGGCGTCGAGGAGGTCGTCCGGGAGAACAAGCTCAAACCGGTCGCCGTACTGCTCACCCACGGTCACATCGACCACATGTTCTCGGTGCTCCCGGTCTGCGGGACGTACGACGCGACCGCCTGGATCCACCCGGACGACCGGCACCTGCTCGCCGACCCGATGGCCGGGGTCAGCCCGGAGACGGCCCGGATGCTGCTCGGCGGCAACCACTCGTTCGCGGAGCCCGACGACGTGGCCGAACTGAAGGACGGGCTGAGCCTGGAGCTCGCGGGCCTGAACTTCACCGTCGACCACACCCCGGGGCACACTCGCGGGTCGGTCACTTTCACCACGCCGTACGACGGGCCGGAAGAGGTGCCCGCGGTGCTGTTCTCCGGTGACGTGTTGTTCGCCGGGTCGATCGGCCGGACGGATCTGCCAGGCGGCGACCATCCGGCGATGCTGCATACCTTGGCCACCAAGATCCTGCCGATGCGCGACGAGATCGTCGTCCTGCCGGGTCATGGTGGCCAGACCACGATCGGCCGGGAGAAGGCGACCAACCCCTACTTGCAGGACCTGGAGACACAGAACTTATGAGCAAGGTGACCCCACTGAGCGGGTTTCCCGAATTCCTACCGTCGGACCGGATCGTCGAGCTGCAGTTCCTGGACACGATCCGGGAGACCTTCGAGCTGCACGGTTTCGCGTCGATCGAGACCCGTGCGGTCGAGCCGGTCGAGCGCTTGTCCAACCAGGGCGAGGACGCCGACAAGGAGATCTACGGCGTCCGGCGGCTCGCCGCGAACGCCGACGAGGACGCGGCCCTCGGGTTGCACTTCGACCTGACCGTGCCGTTCGCGCGGTACGTGCTGGAGCACAGCGGCAAGCTGGTGTTCCCGTTCCGGCGCTACCAGATCCAGAAGGTCTGGCGCGGTGAACGCCCGCAGGAGGGCCGGTACCGCGAGTTCACCCAGGCCGACATCGACATCATCGACAGCGGCGAGCTGCCGTTCCACTACGAGGTCGAGCTGCCGCTGGTGATCGCGGACGCGTTCCGCAAGCTGCCGATCCCGCCGTTCCGGATCCAGGTGAACACCCGCCAGATCCCGGAGGGCTTCTACCGCGGCCTCGGCATCGAGGACATCGTCGGTACGCTCCGGATCGTCGACAAGCTGGACAAGATCGGCCCGGACAAGGTGACCGAGCTGCTCACCGGGGCCGGTCTGTCCGCCGAGACCGCCAAGCAGGTACTGCGACTCGCCGAGATCTCCAGCACCGACGCGTCGTTCGCGGACCAGGTACGGGCGCTCGGCGTACAGCACGAGATCCTGGACGAGGGTCTCGAACGGCTCTCGCAGATCATGACGGCGGCCAACGAGCACGCCCCGGGGCTGCTCGTCGCCGACCTGAAGATCGCGCGCGGGCTCGACTACTACACGGGCACCGTGTACGAGACGCAGCTGATCGGGGACGAGGGGTACGGGTCGATCTGCTCGGGTGGGCGGTACGACTCGCTCGCATCCGACGGGAAGACGACGTACCCGGGCGTCGGGATCTCGATCGGGGTGTCGCGGCTCGTGCACCGGCTGATCTCGAAGGGTCTGCTGAGTGCGAATCGTCGTACTCCGACTGCTGTGCTGATTGCCCTGAACTCTGAGGAGGACCGGGCGGAGGCTATGCGGACGGCCATCGCGCTGCGCGCCAGGGGGATTGCGGTCGAGGTGGCGCCGGCGGCGGCGAAGTTCGGGAAGCAGATCAAGTTCGCCGATCGGCGGGGGATTCCGTTCGTCTGGTTCAGTACCGAGAACGGGCCCGAAGTGAAGGACATCCGCAGCGGCGAGCAGGTGCCGGCCGACGCCGCCACCTGGGCCCCGCCGGCCGGAGACCTACGTCCAAGCATCATCGAAGAGGAGAAGTCGTGATCCGTAACCGTTCCGCAGGTTCGCTGCGTGCCGAGCACGCCGGCGAGACCGTCGTACTCGCGGGCTGGGTGGCGCGGCGGCGCGATCACGGCGGCGTGGCGTTCATCGACCTGCGCGACTCGACCGGCACCGTCCAGGTCGTGATCCGGGACGAGGACGCCGCCCACGGCCTGCGTTCGGAGTACTGCCTGAAGATCGTCGGCGAGGTGTCGCCGCGCCCGGAGGGCAACGCGAACCCGAACCTGCCGACCGGCGAGATCGAGGTGATCGCGACCGAGGTCGAGGTGCTGAACGAGGCCGCCCCGCTGCCGTTCCCGGTCGAGGAGCACCACGCGACCCCGGTGAACGAGGAGATCCGGCTCAAGTACCGCTACCTCGACCTGCGCCGCCAGGGTCCCGGTACGGCGATCCGCCTGCGCAGCAAGGTGAACCAGGCGGCCCGCGCGGTGCTGGCCGAGCATGACTTCGTCGAGATCGAGACGCCGACGCTGACCAGGTCGACCCCCGAAGGTGCCCGCGACTTCCTGGTGCCGGCCCGACTGCAGCCGGGAAGCTGGTACGCGCTCCCGCAGTCGCCGCAGCTGTTCAAGCAGCTGCTGATGGTGGCCGGTATGGAGCGGTACTACCAGATCGCCCGCTGCTACCGCGACGAGGACTTCCGCGCCGACCGGCAGCCGGAGTTCACCCAGCTCGACATCGAGATGAGCTTCGTCGACCAGGACGACGTGATCGCGCTGGCCGAGGAGGTCCTGACCGCGCTCTGGAAGCTGGTCGGGTACGACGTGCAGACGCCGATCCCGCGGATGACGTACGGCGAGGCGATGGCCCGGTTCGGCTCCGACAAGCCGGACCTGCGGATGGGCCTCGAGCTCGTCGAGTGCACGGAGTACTTCAAGAACACGCCGTTCCGGGTGTTCCAGGCGCCGTATGTCGGTGCCGTCGTGATGCCGGGTGGTGCCGACCAGCCGCGCAAGCAGCTGGACGCGTGGCAGGAGTGGGCCAAGCAGCGCGGCGCTCGCGGGCTCGCGTACGTGCTCGTGGGTCAGGACGGTGAGCTCGGCGGTCCGGTCGCGAAGAACCTGTCCGAGGACGAGCGCGCCGGGTTGGCCGACCACGTCGGCGCGAAGCCGGGCGACTGCATCTTCTTCGCCGCGGGTCCGGTGAAGACGTCGCGGGCGCTGCTCGGCGCGGCCCGGCTGGAGATCGGCCGCCGGGGCGGTCTGATCGACGAGTCGGCCTGGTCGTTCGTGTGGGTCGTCGACGCGCCGCTGTTCGAGCCGGCCGACGAGGCGACCGCGGCCGGTGACGTCGCAGTCGGGTCCGGCGCCTGGACCGCCGTGCACCACGCGTTCACGTCGCCGAAGCCGGATTCGCTGGAGACCTTCGACACCGACCCGGGCTCGGCGCTGGCGTACGCGTACGACATCGTCTGCAACGGCAACGAGATCGGTGGTGGGTCGATCCGTATCCACCGCGAGGACGTGCAGAAGCGGGTCTTCAAGGTGATGGGGCTGACCGACGAGGAGGCGACCGAGAAGTTCGGCTTCCTGCTCGACGCGTTCAAGTTCGGCGCCCCGCCGCACGGCGGGATCGCGTTCGGCTGGGACCGGATCACCGCCCTGCTGGCCGGTACCGAGTCGATCCGCGACGTGATCGCGTTCCCGAAGTCCGGCGGCGGGTTCGACCCGCTCACCGCGGCACCCGCCCCGATCACGGCGGCGCAGCGCAAGGAAGCGGGGGTGGACGCGAAACCCGACAAGGGTTGAGCAATCCCGGGTTTGGGAGGAAACTGGCGGTGTCGTGAAGGCGCTTAGTTAGGTTTTCACGGCACCGCCCCGTCTCCTACCGCCCCAGGAGTGCTCATGCGTCGTCTCGTTCTTGCGTTGCTCGTCGGCTTCGGCCTCACCGTCGCCGCGGTGGCCCCCGCGTACGCGACCGTCTTCCAGACGTACGACAGCGGCGTCAACGTCCGTGCCGACGCCTCGCTGTCCTCCGCTGTCGTCGGCACCCTGAGCGGTCCGACCTCGATCGACGTCGATTGCCAGAAGAGCGGCGACCTGGTCAGCAACTCCGACGGGACGAGTTCGTGGTGGGCGCATGTGCCCGCGCTCGGCGGCTACGTGACCGTCGTGTACGTCGCGATCCCCGAGGACAAGCTGCCCGGCGTACCGGAGTGTGGTGACGGCAACCCGCCGCAGGACGGGGACATCACGCTCGCCGACGTGCAGGCGATGTTCGGCAGCAGGATCGCGAACCCGTCGATCGTCGAGACGGGCCTGCCGTCGCTCAACCAGGCGATGCGGGACGCGCAGATCAACACGCCGTACCGGAAGGCCGCGTTCCTCGCGACGCTCGTGCACGAGTCGCGGCTGGAGTACAACATCCGCGAGATCGGCGACACCCGGCTGTACGGCGGCCGCGGGTACATCCAGCTCACCGGCGACTTCAACTACGGGCCGGCCGGGGACTACTTCGGCATCGATCTGCTCGGCAACCCGGACCTCGCGCTGTCGCTGGACTGGAGCGCGCCGATCGCCCGCTGGTACTGGACCGTTGCCCGCAACATCAATCCGTACGCCGACAACCTGGACATGGGCCGCGTGAACGCCGCGATCGGGTACCCGGCCGGCGCCGAGGACCAGCGCCGCTGCGACTCGTTCAAGAGTGCTCTGCAGTACCTGACCGGTTCGGTTCCGGACGGCGTGATCTGCACCCGCCCGGCCGCGCTGAAGGGCGACACGAGCAAGCTCACCCAGGCCCAGTTCGACAACCTCGCCCGGCGCGGCGGCGGCCTGGGTTAGACCGGTCGGGCGCGGACCCACATCCCGTCGGGGGTCAGGTAGTCCGTGCGTCGCAGGCCGGCCTCCGCCAGTTGAGCGGTCAGGTCGGCCTCCGACAGGTACTTGGTGACGATCCGCTGGGACCAGGAACGGCCGTTCACGACATGGGTCAGGGTCGCCGCCTGCGCGCCGCCGGGGAGGTCTTCCACGTCGGCGATGACGAGTTTGCGGCGTTCGTCCTCGAGTACGGCCGGAGCGTGCCGCGCGATCTCCTGCTGCAGGATGACCGAGCCGCCGGGGCGGACGTGCTGCGCGCATGTCCGCAGCAGCCGGAGGCGTTCGGCGTCGTCGGCGACGTTGATCAGGAACGACATCATCAGCACGACGTCGAACCGCCGCTCCAGCCGGAGCTCGTCGATCGTGGCGCAGATCGTCTCGGCCCCGGTCACCCGCGCGAGCATCTCCGGCGACTCGTCCACACCGACAACCTGGTGCCCGCGGGCGAGCAACGGCCGGGTGATCCGCCCGACCCCACACCCGAGCTCGAGAATGCTGCTCCCCGGCGCGATCGCCGCGTCGATCACCTCGTCCTCACCGTGCGCCGGCGTCACCTCGTACAACTCCACCGCGCTCCCGTCCGGCGTATGCACCCCCGGCCCGGTACCGCTCTGTCCGACTCTCATACTGCCGACGGTGCCTGGACGGTCACGGCGCGACCAGTCTTTCGGTACCTGCCGAAAGTACCTAGGTTTGCGGTGTGAGCGTCGTACCGGTGGAGGACTTCAGCTGAGATGCTGAGGGGATGGACATCACGGTCGACCCGGTCGGACTGACGCCGCCGTACGAGCAGGTGCGGGCCCAGATCGAGGCGCTGATCCGGGCCGGTGAGCTCGCTCGCGGCACCCGGCTGCCCACCGTACGGCAGCTGTCGCTGGATCTCGGGCTCGCGGTGAACACGGTCGCCCGCGCGTACAAGGAGCTGGAGGCCGACCAGCTGGTGGAGACGCGTGGGCGCAACGGTACGTTCGTCCTGGCGTCCCGCAGCCAGATCAACGACGCGGCCACGCATGCGGCGGCCGTGAAGCTGGCGCAGGCCGCACGCGAGGCCGGGATGTCGTTCGCCGAGGCGACGGAGATCCTTCAGCGCGCCTGGTAGCTGGGCGTGGGCTGCTGTGGCGTTCCTGGCGGGGACGCTGCGACTGCGATGAGGTTGCCGCCGTCCTGCTCGACCACCTGTAGCCCGGCACGCTCCAGCTCGGCCCGGAGCGCGTCCGGGCGCAGGTGCCGCCGGTGCGGGAGGTACCAGGTGTCGTCGAGCCGTACGGCGTCCTCGGTCGGCTCGGTGGTTGCCTGGTAGCAGATGCCGGTGCCGGCGTCGTACCGGAAGTCGCCCTCGTAGACGCGCTCGGCGTCGTACACGGCCGTCGACAGGACGTAGTACCCCTTCAGCCGTTCACGTACGGCCCGAAGCACACGCGCCCGGTCAGCATCCGTCACGATCGACTGCAAGCAGTAGCTGTCCAGCACCACGTCGTACCGCATACTACCCGGCGGCAGCGCACACACGTCCTGCACCTCGAAGCTGACGTCGAGCCCCCGCTCGCGAGCAAACCGTCGAGCCAGCTCGATCGCCTCCGGGATCAGGTCGATCGCATCGACCCGAAACCCCCGCTCCGCCAGGAAGCAGGCGGCCGGCCCGGTCCCACACCCGTACTCCAGCACCTCACCCCCAACCGGCAACCGACCGAGAACGCTCTCGAGGAAAGCCCGGTTCGGGAAGTTGTCGAAGGTCCAGCTCTCGCCGAACAGATCGTTCCACTGTGTCAGGCCTGCCCGCTCGAGTCGCTGGTAGGCCGCCTGGTGCTCGGTGTAGTAGTACCGCATCTCGCTTACTATGGCTCGCCGCCGTACGGCGGACCAGTGCTTTTGGAGGGCGGGCGGATGGCTGAGGAGACCGAGCGGGCGGACGCGACCGAAGCCGTCGAGGCCGCCTACCGGCTGCGGGACGACGCGGCGGACACGCAGTCCGACCCGGCGATCCAGGAGGAGTGGATCCGGCAGTCCAACCTGATCTACGGCGGGCTGGGCGCCGCCGGACTGGTCGCGGTCCAGCCGTTCCTGACCACGTCGCCGCTCGACCTGACCGCGACGATCTGCGTCGTAGCCTTCGCGGTCGCGATCCCGTTGCTGGCAGCGCTGCTGGTACTCAACCGCCAGGAAGCGTTCCGCCGCCAGGTCACCAGATCACGCCTGGTCAGCGTAGCCAAAACCCTCGCCGAAGGCGCCTCGTTCGTAGGCCTCACCGCGGCCTTCTGGCACATCTCCCTCATCGCCGGCCTCACCTTCCTGGTCACCACCTTCTTCGCCGTCGGCGTCCACTCCGCCGGCTACACCAAACTCGAGTACGACGGCTCCTTCCGCGCCCGCTTCGCCCGCCGCAAGACCTGACCCTGTATCACCGGGCCTCACAGGACACTCCGCCCGAGTAGGGGTGTTCGTTGGGGGCGCCGCTGTGTAAGGGGGAGCAATGGCTGACAGCATGACTGTGCTGCGCAAGGCAGGGCCGCCTGGGGTGAAGCGGAACATCGCGGTGCTGGGGGACGGGTTCACCGCGCTCGATCAGGTCGCGTACAACAACTGGGTGCAGACGACGCTGATCGACGGCGTGTTCGGGCACGACTACTTCAGTGAGGACGCGTCGGCGTACAACATCTACCGGGTGAACCTGGACTCCGTCGACTCCGGAGTCAGCACCCGGACGTACGACGAGCACGGTACGCCGACCGACCCGTCGGACGACACGATCTCGTCGGAGACGATCCACGACACCGCGCTCGGGATGATCTTCAGCGGGTCGTGGGCGCACTGCTGGCTCGAGTACGGGCCGGACACCGAGGCGCGGATCCAGGCCGCGCTCAACAAGTGGGTGCCGGACTGGAACGAGCTGCTGGTCGTACTCAACAACCCGAACTACGGCGGTTGCGGTGGTGGCGGCCGGGCGCATGTGCCGATGGGCGTGAACTGGACCGTGATCGCGCACGAGTTCGGGCACGGGATCGGCGGGTTCGCCGACGAGTACTCGGCCGGCGGCGCGTACACCGGACCCGAGCAGGGCTGGATCAACCTGACCACGATCACCGACCGGGCGACCACCAAGTGGGCGAACCTGATCGCGCCGAGCACCCCGCTGCCGACCGGCAGCGGCGCGGCCGCGAACTACAACAACGGCCCGCGCCCGGCCGACTGGAACAGCAACACCGACGTCGGCCTGTTCGAGGGCGGCGGCACGCTCGAAACCGGCATCTACCGCCCGGTCGAGAACTGCCGGATGAACACGAACACGCCGCCGTACTGCCCGGTCTGCTACACCTCGATCAAGACCGCGCGTGACCACGAGACCGAGCACACGTTCCGGAACGCGTACGCCGGCCGCTTCTACGGCACCGGCCGCAGCGACCTGCTGCTGCACCACGGCACGTCGATCCAGCTGTTCCGCGCCGACGGTACGGCGCTCGAGCACAGCTTCAGCGCCGTCGAACGGGTCCCGGGATCCTGGCAGTTCATGCCGAACGACCAGGTGTACGTCGGCGACTTCGACGGTGACGGCACCGACGAGGTCGCGATCTTCAACGGCGTCGACTGGGTGATGCCGTACCTCGGCCTGCTCAAGTCCGACGACGCAGGCGGCCTGCGGCTGGTCGCACGGTACGACGGCGACATTCCCGGCTGGGGTGGCTTCGCCGCCCACGACCGCTTCCTGGTCGCGGACCTGAACGGCGACGGCAGCGACGACCTGGTCGTGGTGAACACCGACGACTGGTCGATGCCGTACGTCGGCCTGCTCCGCTCGACCGGTAACGGGTTCTGGGTCAGTCAGCGTTACGACGGCGACATCCCGGGCTGGGGCGGGCTGGCCCGGCACGACGAGTTCTTCGTCGGCGACCTGACCGGCAACGGCACCGACGACCTCGTGATCTTCAACGGCGACGACTGGTCGATGGCGTACGTCGGCCTGTTCCGCGCGAGCGCGTCCGGGTACTCGATGATCCACCGCTACGACGGCGACATCCCCGGCTGGGGCGGGCTCGCCCAGCACGACCGGCTGATCCTCGGCGACTTCGACGGCGACGGCAAGTGCGACGTGTTCGTGTTCAACGGCGACGACTGGTCGATGGCGTACCTCGGCATGTTCCGCTCGACCGGGTCCGGGCTCGCGTACGTGCACCGCTACGACGGCGACGTACCGGGCTGGGACGGTCTCGGACGGCACGACCAGTTCTTCGCGGCCGACATCGACGGGACCGGACGCTGCGACCTGTGGGCGTGGAACTACCAGGACTGGTCGACGGAGTACCTCGGGCGGATGCTGAGCTCGGGCGTCGGGCTGAAGGCGGACTACGTCGGTGACTGGGTCGGGGAGTGGAACCTGGGCTCGGTCGACCGGTTCGAGCCGGCCCGGGTGACCGGACGTTCCGGCAAGCCGCAGCTGTACGTGCACAACACCGACTGGTTCGGCGTCGTCAACGGGCGGCGCGGGATCACGCTCGACCGCATCTACTACCGCTGGATCCACAACTACCGCTACGGCCGGAACTGGTGAGGACGATGAAGCATCCGAAAGGCAGCCCCGCGGAGCGCTCCGCCAGGCCGGACAGCCGGCCGGCGAAGGCCCCGGCGGGAGACGTACGCCGGCAGCACGCCGCCGTACCACCACACGCCGGACCGGTGAAGGGTGACGAGCTGCGCCCCGACCCGACGCGTTCGGCGAAACCGGCGTACGACCACGCCGCGGCGACCGCCGCACGGCAGGCGAAGCCGGCCGGCTCGTGGCCGGATCAGCAGGCCGCGCACACCCGCCGTACCGGAGCGCCGGACGAGCAGTACGTACGGCTGCGGATCCGCGTCCGCGGTGACCGGCTCACGGTCGTCGACAGCCATCTCGTCGACGGACCGCTGGCCCAGTCGACCACGTTCCACGGCGCCGACGCGTACGAGGTCACGTACGACGACCGCCTGCTGCACGCGGGCACCGTCGCGGACCCGAACACGCAACGCTCCTTCCCGAACCTCGACGGCCCGGCGGAGCAACGCGGCCACAACGTGACGCCCCGCGAGATCTACGAGTTCACCGCTCGCGTCCCGGCCGCCGACATCACCGAACAGACCCGCGGCGGCATCCACGTCCGGCTGCACCGCATCGACGACCCGGCAAGCACCGACCACGTGGGCGCGGCCCCGCTGGCCGCGCAACTCCAAGGCCGCCTCACCCAGGTAGCCGAGCTGGTAGGCCTCCCGGCCTCCACCCTCCCGGCCGCCATCGAATCCCGCGGCGGCCGCACCGGCACCGGCAACTGAGCACACCCAATGGTGTCTGGGAACAAGCAATAGCTTGTTGCCAGACACCGGCGGGTGGTCGCAGATTCGACGGAAACGATTCCAAGCGAGCTATGTACACGCTCTCTCCGGGTTGCTAGATTCCGGGCTGATTTGACATCGATGTCAACCTCAGGGAGTGGTCGCGATGGTTTCGAGACGTACGTTCCTGGCGGGCAGCGGTGCGGTCACGGCGGGGCTGGTCCAGCCCTTCGCATTGACCGCAAATGCTGAAGATTCATCGACGTCCGGCAGCCCCGCTCGGCTGCTGCCGGTGTTCAACCGCCCACGACACCTGGATTACGGCGACGTCAGCAAGCTCAGCGGGCAGGACCAGACCCTGCTGACAACGTTGCAAGGCGTGGTCAACCGTTCCGAGCCGGAGTTGTACTTCATCTACGACACCGGGACCGAGAGTGTGCCGGACGCCAAGTGGCTGTCCGACATGCGCCTGCCGACGAAGCTGTACAAGAACCCGCTGGACCTGGTCGCGAAGTACCGGAACCGGATCCGGGGCGCGATCGTGTACGACGCCGCCGTACCGGACTCGCTGAATGTGGCGACGACGCTGGCCGGCCTGGAGAACTCCGTCGTCGCCGACGCGGACCAGGTGAAGGCGTACGGCCTGAAGATCGTGAAGGACCTGCGCGGGATGTTCGACGACGACCGCGTGAAGACGTACCGGTGGCAGCTGGACAACCTGTTCCCGCGGGTCACCAAGCAGCTCCTGGCCGGCCTGCCGCCGACCCGCGTGGTCGACGTGGAAGGCGTTGTCTGGCAGGAGATCGCCCGCGAGACCCAGCAGATCCGCGACTCGTCGAACCGCGGTACGTACAACCTGGACGTGTCCGCCAAGCTCGGCAAGGAGGCCGTGTACGTCAGGTTCGCGGACTCGTTCACCGACGACGGCTGGGGCGCCTCGGTACGGCACGTGTCGATCAAGGCGAACGACACCGTGATCGCCACCTTCGAACCGAACACGCCGGAGGAGGCCCCGTACCTTTTCGACGGCTCGCACTCCTCGATCGGTGGTGAGGGCAACCGGTTCGCCGACGGCGGCAACTACTGGATCTACCGCATCGCACCACCGGCCGGTACGACGTCCCTCGTCGTCACCGTGGAGATGTGGAACCAGTACCTCGTCAGCGCCACCGACACGTCGCCCACCCGGGTCGAACCGTTCCCGTACTTCCGCGACTACGTGGTGGCCACCAAGGCCCTGGTGAGCTGGCTACCACCGGGTGGTGCGACGGGTGACCTGCTGATCGAGCACTACGCGAAGTGGCCGACGCTGGCGCCGTACATGGGCTGGTTCGCGAACGACGTCTCCGGTGAATGGGACGGCGTGGACCTGGCCAGCAAGGGCGGGTCGCCCGTGGTCGCGGCCGACTTCTACATGAACGGCAGCGTGCACGCGGGCTTCACGTCGCCGATCTCGCCGAAGCCCCGTCCGATCAAGCGGATCGACAAGCCGCAGAACAAGGTGTACCTGACGCTGACGTTCGGCGAGGGCGACAACATCCAGTACTGCCAACGCCGGCTGCGGGAGATCTGGGACGACCCGAAGCGTGGCGAGGTACCGACCAACTGGACGATCGACCCGCTGCTGGCCGAGGCGGGGCCGAACATCTACAGCTACTTCCAGCGCACGGCGACCGCGAACGACCTGCTCGTGTGCGGTCCGTCCGGCGCGGGCTACACCTACCCGGCGTCGTGGGCGCCCGCCGAGCTCACGCAGTACCTGAAGATGTCGGGTTCGTTCATGAGCCGTACCGGGCTCGACGTCGTCTATGCGTACAGCGGCCGCGCGAACGGCACGTGGGTGCAGCTCTCCGAGGAGATCGCCAAGGGGTACGCCGACTACACCCCGACGAAGGGGATCATGCAGACGTGGGACGGCGACACCTTGACCGTCCGCCACGGTGGCATCCCGATCACCGGCGGGTGGGGCGCACCCGGCCGGGCGGCCGAGTTCAAGGCCGCGCTGGACCAGCGGATCGCCGGCTGGGACGGTACCAAGCCGTTGTTCATCTCGGGACTGATCGGCGCCTGGTCGTGGGCGCCGTCCGACATGGCCGAACTCGGTGCGCTGCTCGGCGATCCGTACGAGCTGGTCCTGGCGAACAGTTTCTACGACCTGCTCAACCGGGTGCTGTAGGCAACTGATTACCAGCGGTGGGCGACGTCCACCACGAGACGGGTGTTCGAGCCCGGCCCCGCAAGCGTGAACACGCGGAACGGGAGCCGGGCCCGGACGCCCAGCCCGAGCGTCGTCTGCCCCTCGAAGCTCCCGGCGAACGCGACCTGGCGGAACGTGCTGTACCCGCTCAGGTTCGTCAGCTCCATAGGGTTCTTCGGCGCGTACGTCGGCTTTCCGGTGTTGATGTTGTACGCCGGTGCGCGGACGACGATCTGCAACCGGGCGCCGCCGCGCAGCGGGACCAGCCGGCCGGAGGCGTCCTCGCGGACGCTGCTGACGTAGCGGACGTCGTACCCGGTGGCGCCGCCGGTCAGGTCGACGACGAGCCGGTCGAAGCAGGTGTGGCGGCCGGTGCGCACGTTCGTGACGGTCGTCGGCGTCTTCGAGAGCGGCGACCGGACGTGGTTGTTGACCTCGGGCAGCGATCCCCATCCGCGTGGGCAGGACGTGGTGGTGGTCGTGACGGAGGCGGTTCGGGGGGCGGTGGACGATCCGGTCAACGCGGGCGCGGCGAACGCGGCGGCGGGCACGGCCAGTACCGCGAACGCGGCGACAATCGTCTTCAGGGTGCTGTGGTGAATGTTCATGGTGCTTCCCCCTTCAGGACATACCAGTTGGACGCGTGGTGTGGTCATTTGGTTGGCTGCACAGATGACTCCTGACGAACTGCTCGACGTCTTCCACCGCCGCATCCGGCTCCCGGACGCGGACGCGATCCCCGGGTGGAAGCAGGAGCACGTCGGCCCCGTACATCGGTCGTACGTGGAAGGACCGGAAGGTGCCGGGTTCGTCGAGGCGCCGCGGGGGCTCGGGGACGAGCCGGACGCGGTGATCGCGCAGGAGGTCGCGTTCTTCCGCGAGCGCGGCCTGCCGTTCGAGTGGAAGACGTACGCGTACGACGAACCGGCCGACCTGGGGGAGCGGCTGGTCCGGGCAGGGTTCAGCCGGGAGACGCCGGAGACGCTGATCCTCGGCGAGGTCGACCGGATCCTCGAACGCCCGTCCGCGCTGCCGTCGAAGGTCCGGTTGCGCGAGGCCGAAGGCCCGGACGACTACCGCCGGATCGGCGAGCTGACCCACACGCTGTGGGACAGCGGGCTCGCGCGCATCGTCGAGCAGTTGCAGGGCGAGGCGCGGATGTTCCCGGACCGGCTGTCGGTGTTCCTGGTCGAGGACGTGCTCACGGCGGGCCCGGTGTTGTCGGCCGCGTGGGTCCGGTTCCACCCGGGCACCGGATTCGCCAGCCTCTGGGGCGGCGGCACGCTCCCGGAGTGGCGACGGAAGGGCCTGTACTCCGCCCTGCTCACCCACCGCGCCCGCCTGGCGAAGGACCGCGGCTACGAGTTCCTCCGCGTCGACGCCTCCGAGGACTCCCGCCCGATCCTCCAGAAGCTAGGTCTCCACGCCGTCACAACCACAACACCGTACGAATGGACACCCTGACCTGACGAGCGGAACGACACACTGAGGCTGTACGTTGCCTGCATCATGGCCCTGAAAATCGCTTCTCGCTTCCGCCGGCTGCTGCAGCGCCCCGGCTCGATCGATCTCGGCCCGTACGAGCGGCTCACCCAGCTGGTCGGCGAGGCGGAGGAGTCGGTCCTGTCCCTGACCGACGAAGAGCTCACCGAGGCGGTCGCGGAGCTGCGTACCACCGGTGGGCTGCACGAGGACGAGCAGATCGAGTTCCTCGCGCTGGCCCGGGACGCGGGCAAGCGGGCGATCGGCGAGCGGGCGTTCGACGGCCAGGTCGTCGGCGCGCTGGCGATGCTGCAGGGCCGGATCGTCGAGATGGCGACCGGTGAGGGCAAGACGCTGGCCGGTGCGATCGCCGCAGCCGGATACGCAGTCGGCGGCCGCAAGGTGCATGTGCTTGCGGTGAACGACTACCTGGCCAAGCGCGACGCCGAGTGGATGGGCCCGGTGTACGAGCTGCTCGGCGTGACCGTGTCGTACGTCGGCCAGGCGTCCACGCCGGAGGAGCGCCGCGAGGCGTACCAGGCCGAGGTCTGCTACGTACCGGTGAACGAGATCGGCTTCGACGTACTGCGGGACCGGCTGGTGACCAAGGTCGACGACCGGGTCACCGTGGATGCCGACGTGGCGCTGGTGGACGAGGCGGACTCGGTGCTGATCGACGAGGCGCGCGTGCCGATGGTGCTCGCCGGTGCGACCCGGACCGAGGCGCTCGACGACGACGTGGTCCAGCTGGTCCGGACGCTGCGGGCCGGAGTGGACTACGAGATCGACGGCGACGGACGGACGGTCGCGCTGACCGACCGCGGCACCGACAAGGTCGAGAAGGCCCTCAGCGCCCAGCCCGAAGAGCCCGAGACCGAAGAGTCCGAGACGGAAGCGCCTGAAGCAGAGGACTCTGAGGCAGAGGACGCTGAAGCCGCGGAGCCTGAGGCGGTCGAGCAGTTCAATCTCTACGCGGACGAGAACGTCGACCGGCTGACCCAGATCAACGTCGCGCTGCACGCCGAGGTGCTGCTGCGCCGCGACGTCGACTACCTGGTCCGGGACGGCAAGGTCAGCCTGATCAACAACAACCGCGGCCGGGTCGCGAAGCTGCAGCGCTGGCCCGACGGTCTGCAGGCCGCGGTCGAGGCCAAGGAAGCCGTCCCGATCAGCGACGCCGGTGAGATCCTCGACAGCATCACCGTGCAGGCCCTGATCAAGCGCTACCAGACCCTCTGCGGCATGACCGGTACGGCGGTCGTCGTCGGCGAGTCCCTGCAGGAGGTCTACGACGTCGACGTGGCCGTGGTCCCGCCGAACAAGCCGAACGTCCGCAAGGACGACCCCGACCGGCTGTACCTGACCGTCGACCAGAAGAACACCGCGCTGGTCGAGCACATCGCCGAGGTGCACGAGACCGGCCGGCCGATCCTGATCGGTACGCACAGTGTCGAGGAGTCCGAGCAGCTCAGCGACCGGCTCGAAGCTGCCGACATCCCGCACGTCGTGCTGAACGCGAAGAACGACGCCGAGGAGGCCGCGATCATCGCCGAGGCCGGTGTGCCCGGCACGGTGACCGTGTCCACGCAGATGGCCGGCCGCGGTACCGACATCCGGCTCGGCGGCAAGGACGAGACGCACGACAAGGACAAGGCGCTCGAGCTGGGCGGCCTGTACGTCATCGGTACCGGCCTGCACGCCTCGCGCCGGCTCGACGACCAGCTCCGCGGCCGCGCCGGCCGCCAGGGCGACCCGGGTGGCACGCTGTTCTTCGCCTCGCTCGCCGACGAGCTCGTGACGCGGTACTCCGTCTCCTCGGGGCTGCGGCCGCACCCGGACGACACCGGCCGGCTCACCGACCGCAAGTCCGTGGGCATGCTCGAGCACGCACAGCGGGTCGCCGACGGTGCCAACGCCGAGCTGCACCGTACGACCTGGCAGTACAACCGGCTGACCGGTCAGCAGCGCGCCATCCTGCTCGACACCCGCGAGAAGGTACTCACCGGCGACCTGGCCGCGGAGGAGCTGTCCGAGCGGGCCAAGGAGCGGTACGACGAACTCGTCGAGGAGCACGGCGAGGACGTCGTGAAGGACGCCGCCCGGCGGATCGCGCTCGGCCACCTGGACCGGCGCTGGACCGACCACCTGGCGTACCTGGCGGATCTCCGCGAAGGTATCCACCTGCGCTCGCTGGCCGGCGGCATCGTGCACCTGAAGCCGATCGACGAGTTCAACAAGTCCGCGATCGCGTCGTTCGACACGCTGATCTCCGACGCCTGGGACGACGCGGTCGAGACGTTCACGACGGCCGAGATCAGCGCGGACGGGCTGGACGAGGAAGCCAGTGGGATCCCGCGGCCGACCGCGACCTGGACGTACCTGGTCAACGACAACCCGTTCGGTACCGAGGCGGACCGGATCCTCGGCCGGCTCCGGAACGCGATCAAGCCCGAGTCCGCCGCCGAGCCGGAGGAAATCCTCCCGGAGGAGTTCGACGAGGACGACCTCCCCGAGGAACTCCGCGACGCCGACGATGACGCTGACGAGCCTCGCGACGCGAAGGACGCCGACCCGGAGAAGTAGCCGGTTTCCGGAACATTTTCCGCGCCAGGTGCAGGAAATGTTCCGGAAAGCTGGTTCGACTTTGGTCTAGGGGTACCCAGCCGTCGGCTCGATGCCCGCTGACGGCCGGCTGCGCGAGGCTCGTCGCATGCCCACGCACCGCGGCCCCTGGCTCCTCGTCGTCGACATCGGCATCCCGCTCGCCTTGTACTACGGTCTCAAGGCTCTCGGGGCGAGCGACCTGACCGCACTGGTCGTCGGTGTGGTCCCAGGACTGATCAGTTCGGCGGTCTCCCTGGTGCGCGAACGCCGTACCGACCTGTTGGGTATGGCAGTTGTGGTGAGCATGGTGGCGAGCACGGTCGTCGCCGTGATCGGCGGGGACGCGCGGCTGCTGCTCGTACGGAACGCCTGGATCAGCCTGCCGTTCGCCGGCATCACGCTGTGGTCGCTGCGGCACCCGCAGCCGATGACGTACGTCGTGACGCGGGCGATGATGCCGCGCCGCGCGCCGATCATGGACGAACTGTGGGCGACGAACGCGCGCTACCGGGACGCCTGGAAGTGGATCACCGTGTGGTGGGGGATCGCCACTGTCATCGACGCGATCGTCCGGGTCGTGGTGTCGTACACCCTGCCGATCTCCGTCGTACCGGCGACCGACCCGATCATCACCGTCCTCACCATCGTCGCCCTGCAGATCCCGACCATCGTGCTGCTACGCCGCAGCGGCACCTGGAACCTCGTGTTCGCCCCGCACCGTTCCCGATCGGCCGCTTCAGGTTGAGCTCAGTTGCCGGCGATACCGTGACGGCATGGCACGGGCTCGGGTGTCTCCCGTTCAGATCGATGTCCCCGAGTCCGTCCTCGAGGATCTTTACCTGCGCCTTGATGTTGCCAGGTTGACGTCACCGCCGATCCTCGATGGAGGTGAGTCTCAGGAAACGATCCAGAGGATCGAGGGACTGCTCACGTACTGGCGCCACGGCTACGACTGGAGGGCTGCGGAGCGCCGCTTGAATGCGGTCCCGCAGTTTCGGGCAACCGTCGATGGAATCGGGTTGCACTTCGTGCATCTCCGCGGTGCGGGCAAGTCGCCGTTGCCGTTACTGCTGACCAACGGTTGGCCGAGCTCGTTCGCGGAGTATCTTGGCGTGCTTGAATCGCTGGCCGCCGCCGGCTTCTCCGTTGTCGTGCCGTCCTTGCCCGGAGTTGGATTCAGCGATCGGTGTCTCGATCAGTCCTTGAGCCGCTCACGCCTGGCCGACCTCTTCGACGAGCTGATGACCCGCGTTCTCGGATACTCCCGCTACGTCGCGCATGGCGACGACATCGGTGGACGCGTAGTCAGCCGGATAGGGATTCATCACGGCAGCTCGCTTGCGGCGTTCCAGACCGCGAACTGGTTCACGTTGCCCAGCTCCGCGCACGAGGCCGACGAGGCGGAGCAGACCTACGACTCAGCCAGTGAAGCCTGGGGGCAGCTGCACGGCGCATATGCGCACGTCCAGGAGACGCGGCCACATACGTTGGCCTACGCGCTCAATGACTCGCCGGTCGGCCTGGCAGCCTGGATTGCCGAGAAGTTCCTGACCTGGAGTGATCCGGCGACACGCTCCGCTCTCACCGATGACGATCTGCTGACGACGGTGATGATCTATTGGTGCACGGAGACCATCGGCAGCTCGATGCGGCTCTACGCTCTGCGCGACGGCGCTCGAGATGAACTACAGCCCGTCCCGGTCCCGGCGTCGGTCTTGGTGCCGAATGAGCCTGATCTGCCGGTGCCGCCACAGTCTGCATTGCAGCGCGCCTACCCGCTGATGTACCGGTTCCGGAGGCTTGACCGCGGTGGCCATTTCCTCGCGCAGGAATCGCCCGAGACCTTCGTTTCCGAAGTGACAGCAGCTTTCGCCGGCTACTTGCCTTGACCCTCGCCGTTCTAGAGTCGGGTGAGTGACCGACTACGTGACGCAGGACCGCATGCGCGAGCTGATCGACAGCGGCGAGGCGACGCCGATGCTGGTCGGGATGGAGGTCGGGCCGACCTTCTACGCGGACTCCTGGTGGTACATCCCGGCAGAGGCCGCGGAGGACGCAGACTACCGGCAGGCCGACCCGGAGCAGGCCGAGCGGTTCGACAAGCTCCGGCGCCGCGCCGAGGCCGCCGACCGGGTCCAGGCCGAACTGGACGAGCGGCGATGAGCCCGCGGGCCGCCCGCCGCGAACCGGACCGCGACGAGCTGGCCGCGGCGCAACAGGTCGTCGACCTGTTCGCCACCGAGGCGGTGCTGGCCCTCGACCGGTACGAGGAGTCCTTTCCGGCGGACGCGCCGGACAAGGCACGCCGGGTGGCGGATCGGCTCGCGTACTGGTGGCGGAAGCTCGAACTGGACGACGTACGAACGGATCGGGCCGGCACCGACGCCGAACAGCTCCTCGCGAAGGCGGCCGAGCTGTCGCTGGACCCGGACAACAACTGGGGCGTCAGCATCGAGGAGGCGGCCGCGCAGGCGGTCAACGACGCCGCGGTCGAGGGGCGACCGCTGCCGGCCAAGGGCATCGAGGACTACCGGCGGGAGTTCGCGGAGGCGTACGGCGGACATGCGCAGGAACCGGACTGGGACGACACCTGGCTGGCCGAATCGCTGGTCCGGTTCCGCCGGGCGAGTGTGCTCCGCGACGTCGTCGCCGCCAGTGCGAGGGTGCGGGTGAGCGAGCCGCTCCGCAACGCGGCCGACGACCTGGTCCGGCGCGGCCAGCAGTTGATGGACCGCCGGCTGGACCTCGCCCGCCGCCAGGAGGCACCGGTCAGCCGCCGGGAACCGCTGCTGCGCAACGCCCGGGATGCGGCGGCGTTGCTCGCCTGGGATGTCGGCGTCAACATGACTGGCGCTCCGCTCTGGGCGGACCTCGCGCTCAAGGGGCCGGCGCTCGCGGTGTACGTCAAGGCGGTCACGGACGCCTGGCGCGACCACGACCACGCGGTCGCCACCCGGCTCGATCCGGCCCAGGCCCAACTGCGATCCGTACGAAAAGGCATCACCGACACCCTCGACACACAATCCCCCGCCACCCGCCGCGACCACCGAGCCCTCCGCAACACCCCCGCCCCCCGCCAAGGCCCAGCCCGCTAACTGCCCCACCTGCCCGGCCCACCTGCCCGGCCCACCTGCCCGGCCCACCTGCTCGGCCCGCCTGCTCGGCCCATCTGCCTGGCCCGCCTGCCTGGCCCGCCTGCCTGGCCCGCCTGCTCGGCCCGCCTGCTCGGCTGCCCTGCCCGCCTGCCCCGCCGGCGTGCCCCGCCCGCCCGCCTGCCCCGCCCGCCCCTCCGCCTGCCCCCGCCCCTGCCCCAGCCCGCGGTTGGGGAGGATTTCCCTCCCGAACCGGGCCGAAATCCTCCCCAGGTCCGTGGGGATGCTCCGGCGGGCAGGGCAGTGGGGACGGGCGAGATGGGTGGGATCGGTTGTCGGTGGGGGTGGATAGGGTGCTGGGGTGAGTGATGGGTTGTTCGATCTTCCTGGTGCGCCGGCGCCTGCTCGTGGGGGCGGGAGTTTGGCGGACACGGACCACACCGCGGCTCCGCTTGCGGTGCGGATGCGGCCGCGGAGCCTCGACGAGCTGGTGGGGCAGCAGCATCTGCTCGCGCCGGGGTCGCCGTTGCGGCGGCTGGTGGAGGGCGACCAGCCGATGTCGCTGCTGCTGTGGGGTCCGCCCGGGACCGGGAAGACCACGATCGCGGCCGTCGTGTCGCACCAGACCAACCGGAAGTTCGTCGAACTGTCGGCGGTGACCGCGGGCGTGAAGGACGTCCGGCAGGTGATCGACGGTGCTCGCCGCGACCTCGCGCGGCCGACCGGGTCGGTCGAGACCGTACTGTTCATCGACGAGGTCCACCGTTTCACCAAGGCCCAGCAGGACGCGCTCCTTCCCGGGGTCGAGAACCGTTGGGTCACGCTCGTCGCGGCCACCACCGAGAACCCGTTCTTCAGTGTCATTTCTCCGTTGTTGTCGCGCAGCCTCCTACTGACGCTCGAGTCGCTCACCGACGACGACATCTCGTTGCTGCTCGATCGCGCACTGGTCGACGAACGCGGCCTGAACGACGAGTTCGAACTGGCCGCCGACGCCCGGGACCACCTGCTCCGAATGGCCGGCGGCGACGCCCGCCGAGCCCTCACCTACCTGGAAGCAGCAGCCGGCGGCGCCCGAGCCAAACACGACCAAGCCCTGAAGCTCGAGGCCGCCACAGAGCGGACCCCGACCGCGGAGGGCGAGGCCGAAGCTGACGTGGTGGCGCCTCGGGCTTTGATTGACTTGGTGACGTTGGAGACGGCGGTTGATCGGGCTGCGGTGCGGTATGACCGGGCGGGGGATCAGCATTACGACGTGGCGTCGGCGTTGATCAAGTCGATCCGGGGGTCGGACGTGGACGCGGCGATGCATTACCTGGCGCGGATGATCGAGGCGGGGGAGGACCCGCGGTTCATCGCGCGCCGGCTGGTGATCTCGGCGAGCGAGGACATCGGGATGGGTGATCCGACCGCGCTCGGGGTCGCGGTGGCGGCGGCCGAGGCGGTGCAGCTGATCGGGATGCCGGAGGCGCGCATCAACCTCGCGCAGGCCGTGGTCGCGCTCGCGCTGGCGCCGAAGTCCAACGCGGTGATCACGGCCGTCGACGTGGCGATCGCGGACGTGAAGGCGGGCAAGGTCGGCCCCGTACCTCCGCACCTGCGGGACGCGCACTACGCCGGCGCGAAGAAACTCGGCCACGGCTCCTCCTACCAGTACTCCCACGACGACCCGCGCGGCATCGTCCCCCAGCAGTACGCGCCCGACGTCATCGACGGCACCGACTACTACAACCCGACCCGCCGCGGCGGCGAGGCGTCGTACGCCGACCGCGTCACCGCGATCCGCAAGATCCTCCGGGACCGCAAGTGAGTCGTACGGCCGACCACGTGGCCGCGTTCAATCGAGCGGTGACGACCCGCGACTGGGACACGTTCGCGGAACGGTTCGCGGTCGACGCGACGATGCGGTTCACCGGTATTCCGGTCGGACCGTTCGAAGGCCGGACAGCGATCGCCGCGGCGTACCGGGAGAATCCGCCCGACGAGACGATGACGCTGGTCGGCGACGGCGACGAGGTGGCGCGTTTCCGCTGGTCAGGCGGCGGTACGGGGACCATGGAGTTGCTCTGGGCACCGGACGGAACGGTGCAGGCACTCACCGTGAGCTTCGACTGAAGCGTTCGAATCGGTAGGCTGCGGAACGGCCTGGGGGCGAAAGGTAGTCGTGAGGCAGTTCCACTTAGGTCGACATGCACGCACGTTCGGAGCACGGCACAGCAGACGTCGTCTGCCGGTCCTGAAACTGGGCCTGGCCGCCTCGGTCGTGGTCGCGTTGGCAGGTACCTGGTTCTTCGTCCCGTTCGGCAGGCCGGACCCGGTCGGCAGCCAGGCGCCGGAGAGTTCGTCGGTTCCCACGGTCGAGCGCACGCAGGGTACGACGCGCTCGAACCCGCGACCGTCCCTCCCGGTCGGCAAGCCGCTGAGCACCACCTCGCTGCTGCCACCGTCGGCGACGGTAACGCCCGACGCCCCCGCCTGGGCAGCCCCACCGGCAACCACCGGCGACCCGGCAACAGGCACGATAACAGGCAGGACAACAGGCACGCCGCCGACGACAGGCCCAGCGACAACAACCACTCCGACAACAACCGGTACGAGCACAACCCCACCGGCGACAGGAACCCCGACCACCGCAGGCCCGACGACAACCACCCCACCACCGACCACCCCACCGACATCCACCACCCCGAGCACCCCGCCGACCTCCACCACCCCAGGCACCACCCCGAGCACCACCCCGAGCACCACCCCGAGTGCCACCCCCAGCGGCGCACCGACGGCGTACGAGAACTGTGCCCAGGTACGAGCCGCCGGCAAGGCACCCTTGTACCGCGGCGATCCCGGCTACACACCAACCCTGGACCGCAACGGCGACGGAATCGCCTGCGAACGCGGCAACTCCTGAGTGTCACCTGTCCACCACGGAACCGGGAGATCCGGTTTGGTGAGGGACTGTGATGTGCGGGATGGTGTCCTGGAGCGGAGTGCGGTATGGCCGCGCGATAAGGTCGGGCGGTCCATAAGCTGGGCACAAGGTCAAGCTGGGCCGAGCTGGGCACAAGGTCGCACGAGGTCGCTACGGAAGGTGGATCGTTTCCATGAGCGTCGGTGAAGTCGCGGGGCTGATAGCCGCCTGCGCGCTGCTCATCCTGGTGGGCCTGCTGGCCTATCCGATCCTGAAGCTCGGCAAGGTGTTCGACGAGACCCGGATCATGGTGAAGGGCGTCTCCGACTCCAGCATCCCGCTGCTCGGCGAGGTGACCACCACGGTCGCCACCACCAACGCCCAGTTGGCGAAGGTGGACACGATCACCGACAACGCGACCACCGTGACCACGAACGCGGCCGCGCTGATGTCGCTGTTCTCGGCCACCGCCGGCGGTCCGCTGGTGAAGGCGGCCGCGTTCACGTACGGGGTCCGCCGCGCGCTCGGTGACCAGCAGCGCAAGGACGTCGCGAAGCGCGTCAAGGACGAGATGAAAGCCGAGCGGAAGGCGCGGAAGCGGTGAAGCGGATCTTCTGGCTGATCATCGGGATCGCCGTCGGCGTGTACGCCGTCACCAGACTGAAGAAGAAGGCGCAGATCCTCGCGCCCGAGAGTGTGCAGGAGTCCGCGGCCAAGCTGGCGGCCGCGGTCCGGCACTTCGGCGACCAGGTCCGCGAGGGCATGGCCGAGCGGGAGACCGAGCTGCGGGACGCGCTCGGAATCGAGAACACCAACGATCGTGAGGACTACCGGTAACACCCATGGAAACCAGTGAGATCAGGCGGCGGTTCCTGCAGTACTTCGAGGACCGGGGCCACACGGTGGTGCCGAGTGCGCCGCTGCCGTCGCCGGACCCGAACCTGCTCTTCAACGTCGCCGGCATGGCCCAGTTCGTGCCGTACTTCGTCGGCCAGCAGACCCCGCCGTACCCGCGGGCGACCAGCGTGCAGAAGTGTGTCCGCACGCTCGACATCGACGAGGTCGGCAAGACCACCCGGCACGGCACGTTCTTCCAGATGAACGGCAACTTCTCCTTCGGCGACTACTTCAAGGAGAAGGCCATCGAGTACGCCTGGGAGCTGGTCACCAAGCCCCAGAACGAGGGCGGCTACGGCTTCGACGAGTCGGTCCTGTACGCCTCGGTGTACTACGAGGACGACGAGGCGATCGACATCTGGAAGCGGGTCGCCGGGTTGCCCGACGACCGGATCGTCCGGCTCGGGATGAAGGACAACTTCTGGTCGATGGGCATCCCGGGTCCGTGCGGCCCGTGTTCGGAGATCCTGATCGACCGCGGCCCGGAGTTCGGCGCGGACCGGGACTGGGAGGCGGGCGACCGCTACCTGGAGTTCTGGAACCTGGTCTTCATGCAGAACATCCGCGGTGAAGGTGGCGGCAAGGAGGGCTACCCGATCCTCGGCGAGCTGCCGAAGAAGAACATCGACACCGGCCTCGGCCTGGAGCGGGTCGCGTACCTGCTGCAGGGCGTCGACAACATGTACGAGATCGACGAGATCTACCCGGTGATCGAGCGGGCGACGGAGCTGACCGGCCGCAAGTACGGCTCGGAGCACGACGACGACGTCCGGTTCCGGGTGGTCGCGGACCACGTCCGCAGCGCGCTGATGCTGATCGGCGACGGCGTCACCCCGGGCAACGAGCAGGGCGGGTACGTGCTGCGCCGGCTGCTCCGCCGGGCGATCCGTTCGATGCGGCTGCTCGGCTACGAGGACCCGAGCCTGGTCGAGCTGCTCCCGGTGAGCCTCGAGCAGATGAAGAAGTCGTACCCGGAGCTCGAGACCGACTTCGGCCGGATCAGCCAGGTCGCGTACGCGGAGGAGGAGGCGTTCCGCCGTACTCTCACCGCCGGTACGACGATCTTCGACGTGGCGGTCCGCGACACCAAGGCGTCCGGGGCGCACCAGCTCGAGGGCGCGAAGGCGTTCCAGCTGCACGACACGTACGGCTTCCCGATCGACCTGACCGTGGAGATGGCGGCCGAGCAGGGCCTGAACGTCGACACCGAGGGCTTCAAGAGCCTGATGAAGGAGCAGCGCGAGCGGGCCAAGGCCGACGCGCGGGCGAAGAAGGCCGGTCACGCGGACACCTCGGGGTACCGGGAGCTGCGGGACAAGGGCGTCACCGAGTTCACCGGCTACCAGGAGCTGTCCAGCGACTCGCAGGTGCGCGGTCTGCTCCGGGACGGCGCGGTCGCGTCGTTCGCCGAGCAGGGTGAGACTGTCGAGGTCGTACTGGAGAAGACCCCGTTCTACGCCGAGTCCGGTGGCCAGATCGCGGACGAGGGCCTGATCGTCGGCGACGGCCTGCGGCTGAAGGTGCTCGACGTACAGCGCCCGGTGAAGGGCCTGATCGTGCACCGGGTCGAGATCCTCGAGGGCGTACTGCGTCCCGGGACCGACGTGCACGCCCAGGTCGACCACGAATGGCGGGTCTCGGCCTGCCAGGCGCACTCCGGTACGCACGTGGTGCACGCCGCGCTCCGCCAGGTGCTCGGCCCGAACGCGCTGCAGAGCGGTTCGTACAACAAGCCCGGGTACCTGCGGCTCGACTTCGCCTGGACGTCGGCGCTCGACCCGGCGACCCGTTCGGAGATCGAGGAGGTCGCGAACCTCGCCGTTCGGCAGGACCTCCCGGTGTCCGCGCAGTACATGACGTTGCCGGAGGCCCGGGAATGGGGCGCACTGGCGCTGTTCGGTGAGACGTACGACGAGCAGGTCCGCGTCGTCGAGATCGGCGGCCCGTGGTCGCGCGAGCTCTGTGGTGGTACGCACGTGAAGCACTCGTCGCAGGTGGGTGCGCTGGCCGTCACCGGCGAGTCCTCGGTCGGTGCCGGGGTCCGGCGGATCGAGGCGTTCGTCGGCATGGAGGCGCTGCACTACCTCGGCCGCGAGCGCGCGCTGGTCCGGCTGCTCAGCGAGAACCTTAAGACCCGCCCGGAGGAACTGCCGGCCAAGGTCGCGGACCTGTCCGAGCGGCTGCGGACCGCGGAGAAGGAACTCGAGCGGATGCGGGCGGCGCAGGTGCTGCAGGCCGGCGCCGAGCTGGCCAGCAACCCGAAGGACGTGTTCGGCGTGCAGTTCGTCGGCCATCGCGCGCCGGACGGCGTGAACGGCGGGGACCTGCGCAAGCTGGCCCTGGACGTGCGCGGCCGGATGGGGAACGACAAACCGGCCGTGGTCGCGGTGCTGAGTGTGAACGACGGCAAGCCTGGCGTGGTGGTCGCGCTCAACGACACCGCCCGCGAGTGGCGGCTGAAGGCCGGTGACCTGGTCCGGATCGCGGCCGAGAAGCTCGGCGGCCGCGGCGGCGGCAAGGACGATGTCGCGCAGGGTGGCGGCACGGACGCGGCCGGTGCCGACGACGCGCTGAGCGCCGTCGAGCACGCCATCGGTCATCAGGTGACCGGCTAGATGAGACGGGGCGTGCGGATCGCACTCGATATCGGGGACGCGCGGATCGGCGTCGCCAGCAGCGATCCGCACGGGATCCTGGCTACTCCGGTGGAGACTGTCAGGCGCGGACCGGGCGATCTGGATAGGATCGCGGCACTCGCCGCCGAACTGGAGGCGTTCGAGATCGTGATCGGGCTGCCGCGTTCCCTGTCCGGGGGCGAGGGCCCGGCCGCGGTGAAGATCCGGGAGACGGCGGAGCAGGTGCAGGACAAGGTGCGCGAGACGAACTCGGGGACGACGGTGCGGCTGGTGGACGAACGGTTCACCACGGTCACCGCCGAACGGCAGTTGCGGGAACGGGGAAAGAAGGGTTCCAAACGGCGTGCGGTGGTCGACCAGGCCGCGGCGGTCGTGATTCTCCAGCACGCGCTCGACCTGGAGCGCGAGACCGGCAACCCACCCGGGAGGCCCCTGTGAACGGACCATCCGTGGACGAAGACGTCAACGAAGGCGAGCGCGACGACCTGGGCAGCGGCCTGGGTCTGCGCGCCGAGACCCGGGTGGAGCGGCGCGCGAGCCGGCGCCGCGCCCGTGGCCGCCGCGCCTTCGGCTGCTTCGCCGGCCTGGTCTCCCTGCTCGTCGTCGGCGCGATCGTCGCCGGTGCCGTGATCGGGTTCGGCAAGGGCAAGGACGCGCTGGCCGGGGTGTTCTCCGCGCCGGACTACAAGGGTCCGGGCACCGGCACGGTGGTCGTCGAGATCACCAAGGGCCAGGCCGTGTCCTCGATCGCGGACACCTTGGAGAAGAAGGAGGTCGTGAAGAGCGCCCGCGCCTTCGAGCGGGTGGCCCGTGACGACCCGCGCTCGCTGCAGATCCAGGCGGCGACGTACACGCTCCGCAAGCACATGTCCGCGAAGGCCGCGCTCGACCTGATGCTGAACACGCAGCTGTCGGTGCTGGTGACCCGGATCAGCTTCCCGGCCGGGAAGACCAAGGCCGAGGTCGCGCTGATCCTGCAGGGCTCCAAGATGAAGCTTCCGCCCGGCGCGGCGGCGACCGCACTGGGCAAGCCGGCCATGCTCGGCCTCCCGGCGTACGCGAACAACAACGCCGAAGGCTTCCTGTTCCCGGGGACGTACGACGTGCCGAAGAACGCGACGGCGTACACGATGCTCAAGCTGATGACGGCCAACTACGCCAAGGCGGCGGCCTCGCTCGACCTGGTGAACAGCGCTAAGCGGAAGGGCCTCGACCCGTACCAGGCGGTGATCGTGGCGAGCATCATCGGCGCCGAGACGAACCGCCAGCAGGACTACGCGAAGGTCGCCAGGGTCATCTACAACCGGCTCGCCGCGAACATGTACCTGGGCATGGACTCGACCGTGCACTACGTGGTCGGCAAGGACGGCGGCGTGTACACGACGCCCGAGCAGCGCAAGAACCCCTCGCCGTACAACACCTACAACCACAAGGGTCTGCCGCCGACGCCGATCAACTCGCCGACCCGCGAGGAGCTCAGCGCGGCGATCAACCCGGCACCTGGTCCGTGGAAGTACTTCACGCTGGTCAACCTCGACACCGGCGAGACCGCCTTCGCGTCCACCTTCGCGGAGCACCAGGTCAACGTGAAGAAGCTGCAGACGTGGTGCCTGGCGCACAAGAACAGGTGCTGACGTGACTCGTTGTGCCGTGCTCGGTTCGCCGATCGCGCATTCACTGTCACCGGCCATGCACCGGGCCGCGTACGCCGCGCTCGGGCTGGACTGGCAGTACGACGCCTACGAGGTAGCAGAAGCCGAGCTTGCCGGGTTCGTAGCCGCCCTCGGTCAGGACGTCCGTGGGCTGTCGTTGACGATGCCTTTGAAACGGGTTGCGCTCGACCTGGTCGACACAGTCGATCCGGTCGCGCAGCTGATCGGTGCGGCGAACACCATGCTCTTCGAGCCGGACGGATCACGCTCGGCGCACAACACCGACGTACCCGGGCTGGTGAACGCGTTCGCTGAGCGAGGTATTACTGCCGCCGACTCCGCGGTCGTGCTGGGCGGTGGTGCGACCGCAGCCTCGACGCTGGCCGCGCTGCGCGGGATGCGGGTCAGCGAGGTGACTGTCGTCGTCCGGGACGTCTCGAAGGCCGAGCGGCTGCGCGACCTGGCTGCGGAGCTGGGACTCCGGACGTCGGTCGCGGACTTCTCCCAGGTGGAGCAGATCGGCGGCTTCGACCTGTGCGTCTCGACGCTGCCCGGTGGTGCGGTCGACCCGTGGGCGGAGCACTTCGCCGGGGTCGCGCCGGTGGTGTTCGACGTCGCGTACGACCCGTGGCCGACCCGGCTCGCGATCGCGGCGCACCGGATCGGTACAGAGCTGTTGAACGGACTTGACCTGCTCGTGCATCAGGCGACCCTCCAGGTGGAGATGATGACGGGTAGGTCGCCGGCTCCTCTGGCGGCCATGCGGACGGCCGCGCGTGAGGAGTTGGGGGACCGTGAGCCTGCTTGATCGTCGTACGGTACTGATCGCCGGTGCCGCCGTAACGCTCGCCGGTTGTGGGAACGCGAAGAAGGACGCCGGTGGTACGCCGCCTTCGCAGCCACCAAGCTCGACGCCGACGAGCGGGTCGTCGAGCACCCAGTCGAGCACCCCGTCGAGCAGCGCTCCGCCCAGCTCGACGCCGCCGCCGAGCACAACCGTCCCGAGCACGCCGCCGAGCAGCACCGGCACCGCGTCGGCCCCGACGCTCACCGCGGCGCCGAACTGGAACGCTTTCGCGCGGTCCCTCAAGGGCCGCCTCTACCTCGCCTCGACCTCCGGGTACGCCGCCGCGCACCAGCTGTTCAACCCGCGCTGGGACAGCGTCCGCCCGACTGCCGTCGTGAAGGCCGCGGCACCGTCCGACGTCCAGAAGGCGATCAACTTCGCCCGCGCGAACAAGCTCGTCCTGGTCCCGAAGAGCGGCGGCCACTCGTACGTCGGCGCGTCCACGATCGCGAACGGCATGATGCTCGACGTCGGCGGTCTGAAGAGTATGAGCTACGCGAACGGCATCCTCACCGTCGGCGCGGGCGCCCGGCTGTACGACGTGCACGCGTTCCTCGACCGGTACGGCCGTTCCTTGCCGACCGGGACCTGCCCGACCGTCGGGGTTGCCGGGCTGACGCTCGGCGGCGGGATGGGGATCCACACCAGGACGTACGGACTGACCTGCGACCGGGTCGTGTCGATGGGCGTGATCACCGCGGACGGCAAGGCGCACAACGTCAGCGCTTCCTCCGAACCCGACCTGTTCTGGGCGTTGCGGGGCAGTGGTGGCGGCAACTTCGGCGTGGTCACGTCGTTCCGGTTCGCGACGATCCCGGCGACCAAGCTCGGGTTCTTCCGGCTGACCTGGCCGGAGTCGCAGGCGGCCGCGGTGGTCCGTGGCTGGCAGAAGTTCGCGCAGACCGCCCCGACGACCTCGTGGGGCAACTTGCACATCGATGCCAAGAGCAACGGAACGCTGTCGGTCCACGTGCTCGGCGTCTCCACCACCGGCAACGCGAACGCGGCCGCGGCGCAACTGGAGTCGTTCGTCGGCGCCAAGGCGTCGGCGCGGACGATCTCGGTGAAGTCGCATTTGGAGGCGGTGAAGTACCTCGGCGGCGGTACGACGAGTCCGCGGCAGGGCTTCCTCGCCGGTTCCGACGTACTCAAGGGCCCGATGGATGCGGCGACGATCACCGGGCTGCTCGGCGCGGTCAAGGCCGCGGCGCGCGCCGGTACGCCGGCGTCCGCGATCCTCGACCCGCTCGGTGGACAGGCCGCGAAGCAGCCGGCCGGCGGCTCGTCCTGGCCGTGGCGCAGCGCGCTCGCCACCATCCAGTGGTACTCGTCGGCGCAGAACAGCGGCGCGAAGACCTTCATCGCGAACGGTCACCGCGCGGTCCGGTCGTTCTCCGCGGGCGCGTACGTGAACTACCTCGAGGCCGGCCGGCCGGTCAGCGCGTACTACGGCGCGAGCTCGGCCAAGCTGCAGGCCGCGAAGAAGAAGTACGACCCGACCAACTTCTTCCACACCCCGTACACCCTTACGTAGCTAGTGTTCGGCCCGTGAAGCTTTGGCGGGTCGTTGCGGGGGTTCTGGCGGTCGGGTTCGTGGCGGCCGGGGTGACGCCTGCCTGGGCATGTGCGTGCGGCGGCTACCTGCCGGACGCACAGTCGCAGGCGCGGGCGTACGGCGAGAACGCCCTGGTCCAGCACACCCGCGGCATCGAACAGATCACGCTGTCGATGGCGGTTCGCGGTACGTCGAAGAAGGCCGCGTGGATCATGCCCGTGCCGGCCGCGGCCAAGGTCGAACTCGGTGACACGGACCTGTTCTGGCGGCTCGACCGGATGACGCAGCCGAAGCGGGTGGTGAAGAAGACGTACTGGCCGTTCCGTGACCTCGGCATCCTGGGCCGTTCCCGCGACGGCGTCGGCGCGGCGGCACCCCCGTCCGGCGTGAACGTACGGCAGCAGATGGTGCTCGGGCCGTTCGCCGTCACCCGCCTGACCGGCTCGAGCGGTACGGCGGTCACGGACTGGCTGGGCAGGAACGGGTACGTCGTACCTGCGACGCTGGCCACGAACCTCACGCCGTACCTGACCGAGAAGTGGGAGATCGTCGCGGTCAAGCTCGCGCCGAAGCGGGACGGTGAGACGCTGTCCGGCGCGACGCCGCCGCTGCGGTTGACGTTTGCATCGGAGCGGATCGTGTACCCGATGCGGCTGAGCAAGGGCGCGACCACCGCGCAGACCGTGACCGTGTACGTCGCGGCCGACCACCGCGTCGACGCGACGAAGGTGCCGTACGACGGGGTGCGGCCGGAGCTGCTCTTCGCGGGCCGCGTCGAGGACCAGGCGCTGCCGAAGCCGGCGGACTTCCTGACCGCGTACACGGCGACCTACAGCGACCCGAGCCGGATCACCGACGACTTCACGTTCGCGCAGTCCGCGAACGACGACGAGTATCAGCGCGTCACGTACGTCACCGAGAACGATGGGCTCGTCAGCACGCTGCTGGTGCTCCTGGCAGGCGTGCTGTTGATCGGCGTCGCAGCGGTCGTGCTGACGCGGGTGCTGGTCAAGCAGTCCGCTCCGAGACGCTAGGCTGCACGATCGTGCCAGTGCTTGCTGCCGGGATCGGTGCGGTCGTCTGCGGTCCAGCCGCGTACGTCCTCGGTCCCTGGCTGATGCGGCGCATCCCGGAGCCGGTGCTGGACGAGGGGGAGACCAAGACGCCCTACGCGTCGCTGGCTGGTCGTAGAGCTGCGTACTGGTGTGGTGGTCTTGCAGCGTTCGCCGGTGGGTTGCTGGGTTGGCTGCTGGGCCTTGACGCCGTACTGCCCGCGTGGCTCGTGTTGGCGGTGGCTGGCTCGGTGCTTGGGTACATCGACGCCCGCACTCGGTTCCTGCCGTCGATCATCATCTGGCCGACGTACGGTCTTGTCGGTGTCGCACTGGTGGTCGCTGCGATTGCCACGGGGGAGTGGGGCTCGTTGCGGCGGGCAGCGATCGCCGGCGCGATCGGCTTCGCGGTGTTCTACGTTCTGTGGTTCGCGTTTCCGCGCGGCGTCGGGTTCGGCGACGTACGGCTGTCGGGGCTGCTCGGGCTGCCGCTCGGCTGGCTGGGCTGGGGTCAGTTCGTGTCGGGCCTGTACGGCGGGTTCTTCCTCGGTGCGGTGGTCGGCATCGTGCTGATCGCGACCCGCGTGATGACCCGCAAGCAGATGGTCCCGTTCGGGCCGTTCATGCTCGTCGGCGCGCTGGCCGGCGTACTGCTCGGTGCGCCGTTGGAGCACTTGTACGCCGGATAGGGGAGTCCTGCACTCCACCAGATGGTTGATGTGCGGCCACCGCTGTTCTTCCTAGGGTCGAGGTACTCGATCTCGGGAGGGAAACTACATGCCAGTCAGTCGTCGTGGCCTGTTGGCCGGAACGGCCGTCGCAGGTGCCGCACTCGCCATCCCCGGTACGGCGTCCGCCGCGCCGGCCGCCGCTCCGTTCGGTCCCCGGATCGGACCGAGCGACCCGCGCTACCAGGACCTGGTCACCCGCGGGCAGAACCGGCGCTTCGTCGGCAAACCCGACTACATCAGGGTGATCCGGTCGCCGCAGGACGCCGTCGCCGCCGTGCAGGAGGCGGTCCGCGCCGGCAAGCGGATCGCGGTCCGCGGCGGCGGGCACTGCTTCGAGGACTTCGTGGACAGCAGCGACATCGAGGTCGTGCTGGACATGTCGACGAACAACGACATCACCTGGGACCCGCAGTACCGGGCGTTCTCGGTCGGTTCCGGCGCGATCCTGGAGAACCTCTACAAGGAGCTGTTCTTCGGGTGGGGGCTCACCGTGCCGGCCGGCGGTTGCCTCGGCGTCGGTGTCGGCGGCCACTTCGCCGGTGGTGGGTACGGTCCGCTGTCCCGCAAGTACGGCTCGGTCGTCGACCACCTGTACGGCATGGAGATCGTGGTCGTCGACGCCCGCGGCCGGGCCCGGATAGTGGTGGCGACCCGCGACAACGAGCACCGCGACCTGTGGTGGGCGCACACCGGGGGTGGCGGCGGGAACTTCGGCGTCGTGGTCCGGTACTTGCTGCGCAGCAGCGGTGCGACCGGACGGACCCCGGAGGAATCGTTGCCCAAGGCACCGGCTTCGCTGCGCTCCACGCTGCTGGTGTACGACTGGTCGAAGACCACGCAGGCCGACTTCGTTCGTACGATGCGGAACTGGTTCACGTTCTTCGAGCAGCACAACACTCCGGACTCGCCGTACGCCACGCTCTACGCGCCGTTCGTGATCACCCAGAAGAAGGCGGGTCAGTTCCTGCTCTCCACCCAGATCGACGCCGCGGCGCCGGACTCCGAGCAGTTGATGAACGCGTTCAACGCGGCGATCACCGCCGGCGTACAGGTGAAGCCGCAGACTGTCGACATCGGCGTCGGGCCGTTCCTGCACCTGACGATGGCGCGTTCGATCGGCGAGACGGCGACGCCGAGCCGCGGCAAGTACAAGGCGGCCTACCTGAAGAAGGGCTATGCCGACGAGCAGATCGTCGCGATGTACAACGCGCTCACCGACCCGGACTACAACGGGCCGGATTCGTCGATCCTGCTCGTGCCGTACGGCGGCAAGGTGAACACCGTCCCGTCGGACGCGACCGCTGCCGCGCAGCGCGACGTCGTCTGCAAGATGGTGTTGACCGCGTCCTGGGACAACCCGGCCGACGACGCCGTGCACCTCGCGTGGGCGCGTAAGTCGTACGCCGACATCTACCGCGACACCGGCGGCGTACCGGTGCCGAACGCGATCAACGCCGGGTCGTACATCAACTACCCGGACAGCGACCTGGCGGATCCGGCGTACAACAAGTCAGGCGTGCCGTGGCACGACCTGTACTATCTCGGCAACTACCCGCGGCTGCAGCAGATCAAGGCGAAGTGGGACCCGCGGAACGTGTTCCACCACAAGCTCTCGATCGAGCCTTTGTAGTCGTCACCACCCGGGATAGCGGGTCGTCCACGCGGTGTGCGGCCCGTAGTCCCCGTGCAGACGGCTGCCCTGGGTGAACTCCAGGGCGAAGTCGTCGGCGAGCTGGAGGATCACCGGGCGCCCCTCGACGGCGAAGACGAGCTCCGCGGGGAGGGCCGTCTCGCCGTGCAGGGCGCCGAGGATGTTGCCGCAGATCGCGCCGGTGGAGTCGCTGTCGCCGGAGTGGGTGACCGCGAGGGCGAGGGCGTCGAGGAACTGTTCCGGTGCCGGGTACGCGAGGGCGGCGTACACCGCGATCGCGAGCGCTTCCTCGGCGACCCACCCGCCGCCCAGGTGCTCGACGGTCACGGGGTCGGCGGGTGCTGTCGCGGCCAGATGCCGGGCGAGGGTCAGTGCCTCGCTCGTCTCCTCGTGTCCCTCGTGCTGGACCAGGAGACCCGTCGCACGCGTGATCGCCTCGTCGAGTCCGTTACCGTCGCACAGCGAACGGATGATCGCGGCCAGGGTGCCGGAGGCCAACTTGCCGGTCGGGTGACCGTGCGTGTACCCGGCGGCTTCGGCGGCCGAGTCGAACACCCACTCGGCCGGGAACCGCTGCGGCAGCAATCCGAACGGCGCGACCCGCATGACACCGCCGCAACCCTTCGAGTCGTTGACCGCCTGAGCGCCGAACTGCGGGATCTTCGCCCTGCCCTGTCGCGCTTCGCCGAGCGCGGTCAGACAGGTGTTGCCGGGCGCGCGGCGCGCGTACAGCCACTGCTCGCCCTGCAACCAGCCGTCCCGCTCACCACTCGGTCCGGCCAGCGTCTGAGTGTCGAGCCACCGGTCATACGCATGATGTACGACGGCCACGGTGAAGCCGATCCCACGATCGGTGCGGACGCTCGCGCGGATCAGCCCCTCCACCGTGAACAGCGTCAGCTGCGTGTCGTCGGTGATCGTCCCGACCGGCCACCCCGGTCCACCGGGCAGGAACTCACGCACCCCGTCCGGGTACCTCGCGACGATCGACCGCCCGTCCTCGAACTCCACCGGTCCACCCAGCGCGTCCCCGATCGCACCACCCAGCAGACACCCGCGCACCCGCGCCCGCCATCTCTCGGTCATGACAGGACCCTATCCATGGTGGAGCCAGCGCTACCTCCGAAACGGGATCTGGGGCCAGTTCGCGCGGAGCCCGTTGCTTCTAGTGTCGTTGTTACAAGCAACCGATGGCTGAGAAGGAGCAGACGATGACCACCGCATTCCGTCGTACCGCCGGGCGCCTGGCCGTCGCGGCCCTCGCCACCACCGCCCTCACGGGCGCCGCGATCGCCGGCGGTCAGGCAGCCACGGCCAGCACCAGCTGCAAGGACTCCCCGATCGCGAAGACGTTCAACGCGGTCCTGGCCGTCCGCACCGGCCCCACCCACGACAACCAAGCCTGCGGCTGAGTCTGAGACCGCCGTCCGGACCGTGGGCCGGACGTGGAAGAATCGGGGCATGCTGCGCTGGCTTACCGCCGGCGAGTCGCACGGACAAGCGCTCGTCGCCGTACTCGAAGGTCTCCCTGCCGGGGTCGAGGTCACCACTGATGACGTGGCCGACGCCCTGGCCCGTCGGCGGCTCGGCTACGGCCGGGGCGCCCGGATGAAGTTCGAGCGGGACGAGGTGACGTTCGTCGGCGGCTTCCGGCACGGGCGCACCCTCGGCAGCCCGGTCGCCATCCAGGTCGGCAACACCGAGTGGCCGAAGTGGGAGCAGGTGATGAGCGCGGATCCGGTCGACCCGGAGACGCTGGCCGGCCTGGCGCGGAACGCACCGCTGACCCGCCCGCGGCCCGGTCACGCCGACCTGGCCGGCATGCAGAAGTACGGCTTCGACGAGGCCCGCCCGGTGCTGGAGCGCGCGAGCGCCAGGGAGACCGCGGCGCGGGTCGCCCTCGGCGAGGTCGCGGCCCGCTTCCTCCGCCAGGCGTACGGCGTGACCATCGTCAGCCACGTCGTCGAACTCGGCACGGTGAAGGCGCCGTACGGCGTGATCCCGGCGTACGCCGACGTCGCCCGGCTGGACGAGGACCCGGTGCGCTGCCTGGACCCGGACGCGAGCAAGCAGATGGTCGCCGAGATCGACGCCGCGCAGAAGGCCGGTGACACGCTCGGCGGCGTGGTCGAGGTCGTCGTCGACGGCCTCCCGCCGGGCCTCGGCAGCTACGTGCACTGGGACCGCAGGCTGGACTCGAAGCTGGCCGGTGCGCTGATGGGCATCCAGGCGATCAAGGGCGTCGAGCTCGGCGACGGGTTCGAGCTGGCGCGGACGCCGGGGTCGAAGGCGCACGACGAGATCGTCACCGAGGCCGGAGAGGTACGCCGTACCAGCGGCCGCTCGGGTGGTACCGAGGGCGGCATGAGTACCGGCGAGACGCTGCGGGTGCGGGCCGCGATGAAGCCGATCGCGACCGTGCCGCGGGCGCTGCGCACGATCGACACCGCGACCGGCGAGGCCGCGGCGGCGCACCACCAGCGCTCGGACGTCTGTGCCGTACCGGCGGCCGGGATCGTCGCCGAGGCGATGGTGGCGCTGGTGCTGGCGGAGGTGTCGCTGGAGAAGTTCGGCGGCGACTCGGTCGCGGAGACCGCCCGCAACCACGAGTCGTACCTGGCGAACCTGCCGAAGACCATCACCCCGCGGGAGTGGGAGTGAGCCCGGTCGTCGTCTTGGTCGGCCCGCCCGGATCCGGGAAGTCGACGATCGCGGCGGTGCTGTCCCAGCGGCTCGGCGCCCGGCACCGTGACACCGACGCCGACATCGAGGCGACGGCCGGCAAGCCGATCTCGGACATCTTCGTGGACGAGGGCGAACCGCACTTCCGCAAGCTCGAACGGGCCGCGATCACCGCGGCCCTGCGGGACGCCGGTGAGGTGCTGTCGCTCGGCGGCGGCGCGATCCTCGACCCGGAAACCCGCGCCGACCTGGCCGGCCATACCGTCGTCTTCCTGGACGTCAGCCTGGCGGAGGCGACCAAACGAGTAGGCCTCAGCGTCGCCCGCCCGCTGCTGCTGGGGAACGTCCGCACCCAACTCCGCAACCTGATGGAAGCCCGCCGCCCCCTCTACACCGAGGTGGCCAAACTGACGATCCTCACCGACAACAAAACCCCCGACGAAATCGCCGACGAGATCCAGGACCACCTCGCATGAGGATTCGGGTTGCTGCTTCGTCGCCGTACGACGTTGTCATTGGCAACAATCTGCTGGGGGAGCTGCCTGGGCTGCTGGGTGACGGCGTGCAGCGGGTGGCGGTGATTCATCCGCGGGCTCTGCGGGAGACCGGGGATGCGATCCGGGACGACCTGACCGCGTCCGGGTTCACCGCGCACGCGATCGAGATTCCGGACGCGGAGGAGGCGAAGACCGCCGAGGTGCTGGCGTACTGCTGGTCGGTGCTCGGGCAGGCCGGGTTCACCCGGTCGGACGCGATCGTCAGCGTCGGCGGCGGTACGACCACCGACCTGGCCGGTTTCGTCGCGGCGACCTGGTTGCGCGGCGTCAAGGTCGTACACATCCCGACCACCCTGCTCGGCATGGTCGACGCGGCCGTCGGCGGGAAGACCGGGATCAACACCGCCGAGGGCAAGAACCTGGTCGGCGCGTTCTGGGAGCCGGCCGGCGTACTGTGCGACCTCGCCGCGCTCGAGAGCCTGCCGAAGAACGACTACGTCAGCGGCCTCGCCGAGGTCGTGAAGTGCGGCTTCATCGCCGACCCGGTGATCCTCGACCTGGTCGAGAAGGACCCCGCCGCCGCCACCAGCCCCTCGTACGGCGCGACCGAGGAGCTGATCGCCCGCTCGATCCAGGTGAAGGCCGACACCGTCGGCGCCGACCTACGCGAGCGGACCACGACCGCGGGCGGCCGGATCGGCCGCGAGGCGCTGAACTACGGCCACACCCTCGGCCACGCGATCGAACGCGTCGAGCGGTACAAGTGGCGGCACGGCGCCGCGATCAGCATCGGCATGGTCTTCGTCGCCGAACTCGCCCGCGCGGCCGGCCGCCTCGACGACGCCACCGCCGACCGGCACCGCGCGGTCCTGGAGTCGCTCGGCCTCCCGGTGACCTACCGCGCCGACGCCTGGCCGCACCTGCAGGACGCGATGAAGCTCGACAAGAAGACCCGCGCCGACCGCCTCCGCTTCGTCATCCTCGACGCCCTCGCCAAACCGACAATCCTCGAAGCCCCAGACCCAAGCCTCCTGATCGCCGCCTACGGCGAAATCAGCTGATGAGTAGGCGGACCGTGAATTCGAAGCGGTCGGGGGCGGGGCCGGAGATCAGGTCCGCTGCGTGGCGGCGAGTCTCGGGGAACCGCTCCGCGGGTAGGGCGCGGAAGCGGGCCAGTAGTTCGTCGTGGCTGAGTACCCAGTCCTGGTCCGGGTCGCGGCGGCGTAGCTGGACCAGTGACTGTTCCAGTGCGTAGGCGCTGACGTAGAGGGACAGTGCGTCGCGGGTCCAGGCTGCGGTGCGCGGGTCGATGCCGCCCGCGAGCAGGATCGCCAGGATCCCCTCGCCGACCCGGAGGGTTTCCAGGTTGGTCGGCACGGTGGCCAGCGCGGCGCGAGACACGCCCGGGTACTTCAGGTACAGGTCGCGGATCTGCGTGTACACCCCGAGCAACTGCTCGCGCCAGGCGCCGGTGTCAGGCTCGGGGAGGACGACCTCGGCGTAGAGCCTGCCGATCAGTAGTTCGTCGATGTCGTCCTTGGTGACGATGTGCGCGTACAGGGACGACGGTCCGGTGCCGAGGACGGCGGCGACCCGCCGGATGGTCAGCGCGTCGTATCCCTCGGTGGCGACGACTTCCAGGGCCGCGTCGGTGATTCGTTCGACCGTGATCGGTTGCTTGCGCGGCATGTGGGCACTCTACCTTGACACGAACTAAGTTCGTTCTGTAGAACTTAGTTCGTTATCAACGAACTAAGTTCGTCAACTGGAGGTGCGATGCGGGTTTCGGTGATCGGTGCCGGTCTGGGTGGTCTCGCGCTCGCGCAGGGTCTGCGCGGTGCCGGGATCGCGGCCGAGGTGTACGAGCGTGATCCCGGAATCGTGGCGCGGTTCCAGGGTTACCGGCTCATGCTCGACCCGATCGGGTTCCAGGCGGTCCGCGACTGCCTGCCGGCGCGCTGGCATCCGCTGCTCGACGAGATCGTGATGGAAGCGTCCGCCGAGCAGCTGATCCTGGACCCACAGCTGAACGAGATCGGCAGGCTCGGCGCGGCCCGGACCGGCATCGTCGTCGATCGGCAGGTGTTGCGGCACCTGCTGCTGACCGGCCTCACCGTGCACACCGACGCCGCGCTCACCGGCTACGAGCTACCGGCCGACGGTGGTGTCCAGGCGCAGTTCGCCCGCCGCGACCCGGTCACCGCCGACCTGCTCGTCGGCGCGGACGGCGTCACCTCCGCGGTCCGTGGCGTGCTGTCGCCGCACACCGTTCCGACCGACACCGGCGTCCGGTTCGTCATCGGCCGCACCCCACTGACCGACGAGTTCGCCGGCCTGTCCAAGGCGTACGGCTCGAAGATCGCGGGCGACGGCGTCAGCCTGCTGCTCGGCGCGATGTGCTTCCGGACGCCGCCGAAGCACGCGGCGGAGCGGCTCGCCCCCGAGGTCGAACTGCCCGACATCGGCGACTACGTGCGCTGGGCCATGATCCTGCCGCCGAACGGCTCGCCCGCGGACCTGACCGCGCAGGAGTCCGTCCTGTCCAGGATGGACGGCTGGCATCCGCAGCTGCGCGCGCTGATCGAGCAGGCCGACCCGGACAACAGCACACTGCTGTCGATCCGGGTGGTCGAACCCGGTGCGCGCTGGGCGTCCGGTCCGGTCACGTTGCTCGGCGACGCGATCCACGCCACCTCGCCGACCGGCGGCAACGGCGCGAACACCGCACTGCGCGATGCCGACCTGTTGCGCCGCTGCCTGATCGACGCCGACGAAGGCCGCCGGACCCTGCTCGGCGCGGTCGACGACTACGAGCGGCAGATGTTCGGGTACGGCGCCGAGGCCGTCCGCAGCAGCCTCGAGAAGCTGCCCGCCTTCGCCCCCGTGGCGGTCACCGAAGTCGACCAGGGCTTCGGCAGACTAGGGTGATGTATGTGAGCAACCGCGTGCTGGTGCTGAACGGCCCGAACCTCGGCCGGCTGGGATCACGAGAGCCGGAGAAGTACGGTACGACGACGTTCGCGGAGCTGGTGAGCGTCTGCGAGAAGACCGGCGCCGAGCTCGGCCTCGACGTCGAGGTACGGCAGACCGACGACGAGGCGGAGCTGGTCGGCTGGCTGCACGAGGCCGCCGACGCGCGGACCGCGGTCGTGCTGAACCCGGCCGCCTTCACCCACTACTCGTACTCACTGCGCGACGCGATCGCGCAGCGGACCGCGCCCCTGATCGAGATCCACCTGACCAACCCGGCCACCCGCGAGGACTTCCGGCACACCAGCGTCGTCGCCGGCGTCGCCACCGGCACCATCGCCGGCTTCGGCCTGGATTCGTACCGCCTGGCCCTCCGCGCACTCACCACCCTGGAGTCGTAACCAAACTGCCCCATCGGGCATCAGGGTGAGTGTGGACAACGCTCGGGTTTGGGGGACAAGGATGATTCCGGTCTGGGTGAAGGCGCTCGACCCGCTCTCGCAGTTCGGCCTGGTGTACACGCTGGGGCATCGTCCGGAGGTCCGGCTGATCGACGAGCCCGAGGCGGCGACGGTCGCACTGGTCGCGGTCGACGCGCTCGACCACGGTGCTGTTCAGGTACTGCGCGCCGCGACGCAGCGGGGTTGCCGGCGGATCGTGCTGATCGGCAGCTCGATCGACGACGACGCGCTGATGACCGCGGTCCAGCTCGGTGTGTCCGGCGTACTGCGTCGTGCCGAGGCGACCGGGGACCGGATCGTGCATCTCGTCCAGGCGGCCGCGGCCGGTGACGGCAACCTGCCGACCGGGCTCATGGGCCGGCTGCTCGGGCAGCCGTCGACGGTGCGCCGGCTGCCCGGCTCCGGACTGTCCGACCGGGAGACCCAGGTGCTCCGGTTGGTTGCTGATGGCAAGGACACGCAGGAGATCGCCCGGGAGCTCTCATACTCGGAGCGGACGGTCAAGAACGTCCTCCACGACGTCACCAGCCGGCTCCAGCTCCGGAACCGCTCGCACGCTGTCGCGTACGCCCTCCGGCAGGGGCTGATCTGACCGGCGCAACTGTGCGCCGACCAGCGCTGCCAGCACGATGACCCCGCCGAGGATCTGCAGCGGAGCAAGCTGCTGCCCGAGGACCAGCCAGCCCAGCGTGGTCGCCACGACCGGGCTGAGCAGTCCCATGAACGCCACCTCGGTCGGGGCAAGCTCCCGCAGCCCGCGGAACCACAGCGCATAAGCAACCGCGGAACCGAACACTGCCAGGTACGCGTACCCCGCAACGTTCCGCAGGGTGAAGTCCGGCAGCGACCCCTCCACCACGAACGTGAGTGGCAGCAGGACGAGCCCACCCGCGACCAACTGCCAACCAGTCGTGGCCAGCAGGGGAGCGGGTGAGGTCCACCGCTTGCTGAGTACTACCCCGAACGCCATCACAATCGCACCGCCGAGAGCTGCCAGCACGCCCCACGCGTCGAGCCGTGCAGTGGCTCGCAGTACGAGCAGGCCGACGCCAAAGATGCCGGCCACCGCAACAAGAACGGTTCGCAGCGACAGGCGCTGTCGTAGGAGTGCCGCGGACAGTAGTGCGACCAGGAGCGGCTGGATGGCACCGACCGTCGCAGCCACGCCGCCCGGCAACCGGTGGGCGCCGACGAACAGCAGGGCGTTGAAGGCGCCGATGTTGAGCGTGCCGAGAACCAGTGAGCGCCACCACCAGCTGCCACGCGGCAGGATGCGAGTGATCGCCACCAGAAGCAGACCCGCGGGCAGAGCGCGCAGGAGCGCAGCCAGCAGCGGGCGGTGGGGCGGAAGTAATTCAGTGGTGACGAGGTAGGTCGTACCCCAGAAGGTCGGGGCAACCGCCGTGAGTAGTAGAAGTCGATTCCTTAGCACTAAGATAAAGTATCTCACCGCTAAGGTAGTTTCAAGTCTCTCACCGCTAAGTGATTGGCGTTAGGGTGGACAGATGGCAGATCACGTCGACCTGGTGCTCGAGCAGTGGCGCGAGCGGCGGCCGGACCTGGATGCGACGCCGATGGGGATCATCGGCCGGATGAGCCGGCTCGGCGCACTGTTCGACGCCGAGCTGCGGCGGAACTTCGCCAAGCACGACCTGGACCGCGCCTCGTTCGACGTGCTCGCCACGCTGCGGCGCAGCAACCCGGAGCACAGCCTGACCCCGGCCGGCCTGATGCACTCGTCGATGGTGACCTCGGGCGCGATCAGCCAACGGCTGGACCGGCTGGAGGCACGCGGCCTGGTGACCCGCGCGCCGAGCGAGACCGATCGGCGCGGCGTGCAGGTGACGCTGACGGCCGAGGGACTCGAACTGATCGACAAGGTGCTGCCGACCCACATCGACACCGAGGCACAGTTGCTGGCCGGTCTGTCGAAGGGTGAGCGGGACCAGTTGGCGGGGCTACTGCGGGCGTTGCTGGAATCGCTCGGGGACAAGCGGGACTGACCATGACCGGCGCGGCGTTGCTGCGAACGGCCCTGGTCCACCATCTGGTGTCGACCGGGACGATCAGTGACCCGCGGATCGCTGCCGCGTTCGAGTCCGTACCGCGGCACGTGTTCGTCCCCCACGTACCGCTGCAGCTCGCCTATGCCGACGACGTCGTGCCGATGAAGCAGGACGAGGCCGGTGTGCTCACGAGTTCGGTGTCGCAGCCGAGCATCGTCGCGCTGATGTTGCAGCAGGCCGCGATCCGGCCGGGGGACCGGGTACTCGAGATCGGGTCCGGCGGCTACAACGCCGCGCTACTGCGGGAGCTCGCAGGCCCGGGCGGAACGGTCACCACGGTCGACATCGACGCGGACGTGACCAAGCGGGCCCGTGCGTTGCTCGACGAAGCCGGGTACGGCGACGTGGTCGTCGTCTGCGCCGACGGGGAGTTCGGTGTGCCGGAAGGGGCGCCGTACGACCGGATCGTGGTGACCGTGACCGCGTGGGACATCGCGCCCGCGTGGCTGCGGCAGCTGCGGCCGGACGGGCGGATCGTCGTACCGCTGAGGCTTCGTGGGCAGACGCGGTCGATCGCGTTCGACCGGGTGGGGGAGCACCTGGAGAGCAGGTCCACGACGATGTGCGGGTTCGTGAGCATGCAGGGTGTCGGCGGGCACTACGAGCGGCAGGAGGCCGGGCTGACGTTCGACGAGGACCAGGAGGAGGAGCCGCACCCGGAGGACGGCGTACTGACGTTGCGCCGGGAGCGGAGGTGGTCAGGGATCCAGGCATTGCGCGAGGAGCCGCTGCTCGACTTGTACCTCTGGCTTGCGAGTACGCTGCCCGGCTACTGCGTTCTCAGCGGCGACGACTGGCCCTGGGTAGCCGCGATCGCAACCGCGGACAGTCTGGCGTACGTGTCGACGAGACCCGGCCGGGACGACTTCCACGTCGAGCTGGGCTGTAGCGGTCACGGGCCGAACGCCAACGTGTTGATGGACCGCATGCTGCAGCAGCTGTGTGCGTGGGCCGGGAAACAGCCGACGTTCCAGGTGCATGCGGTCGGGCCTGAGTTACCGCCGGGCTTTCACATTGCCCGGCGGCACAGTTACATCACCGTGCGGTGGGAGGATTGCTGACGGTCTGCCAGAGCTCGTCGATGTCGGACCGGTCGTCGGGCTCGGGCGTGTCCACCCAGCCACTGGCCCAGACGTTCTCCTCGCGGTCGTCCAGGTTGAAGATCGACTCCGCGAACGCGGCCGAACCGACGTACCGGCCGTCGTCCTCGTCGGGCTCGTCAGGTACGGGGGCAGCGGCCGACTGCGGTGTCACCAGGGACCGGGCGTACCGCTGCGCCTCGAGGATGCCGAGCTCTCGCTCCTCGCTGAGCAGCCGGACGGCCGCGACCTCGTTGCCGGCCTTCATCAGGTCGCGTACGCGGGTGTCCAGGTCCTGTCGCGGCGCGGGAAGGTTGTGCTGCGGCGGCCGATGCGCAGGCGGCTGGTACGGAGCCGGGTTGTACTGCACCGGGTTGTACTGCGTCGGGTTGTACTGCATCGGGAACTGCTGGGCCGGCTGGAACTGACCTGGCGCCCGGTAGCCCACGGTCCCGCCCGGAGGCGCTCCCTCGCCCGGACGGGGTTGCTGCCGGCCCTGCGCGAGGAGCTGCTGAAGTACGGCCGCGGCCTGCTGACTGCCCTGCGGAGCACCGGCCTGGACCGGGAACGACGACTGGCCCGGGAACGACTGGCCCGGCGCGGGAGCCGGGGGAGGACTGCCCTGGCCCGCGGCCTGGGTGTACTGGCCCTGGAACTGGATCGGCTGGTTGCCGCCCTGCTGCGCCTGGATCCGCTCGACCAGCGCCTGCATCCGCGCGCTCTGCCGCGCCTGCCTGGCCTGTTTGGCGCCGGCGCCACCGGACTGCTGCTTCGCCTTGTTGATCAGGCCGAGCACGATCATCACTACGACGAAGATCACGAACCCCGTCATCGCACGACCTCCTGGCACTCGGTGGACGACCCAGAGCCAGCCTACGGCCACCCGAGGTCCGCCGAATCGGAGGAAAGCGGTAGCGACCGCTACAATCCGGTGTTACCGCTGATCGATTTCGAAGGGCTTACCCGCGTGGCAACGACGAACGACCTCAAGAACGGCATGGTGCTCGACCTGGACGGGCAGCTGTGGTCCGTCGTCTGGTTCCAGCATCACAAGCCGGGCAAGGGCGGCGCCGTCGTCCGCACCAAGCTGAAGAACGTGCTCTCCGGCAAGGTGGTCGACAAGACCTTCAACGCCGACGTCAAGGTGGAGATCGCCACCGTCGACAAGCGCGACATGACCTACCTGTACAACGACGGCGCGGCGTACGTGTTCATGGACAAGTCGACGTACGAGCAGCTGCAGTTGCAGCCGGACGTGGTCGGCGAGGCCGTGCACTTCCTGCTGGAGAACCAGGACGCGATCGTCGCGGTTCACGACGACCTTCCGCTGTACGTCGAGCTCCCGGCCTCGGTCGAGCTGCTCGTCGAGTACACCGAGCCGGGCCTGCAGGGCGACCGATCCACCGGTGGCACCAAGCCGGCCAAGCTGGAGACCGGCTACACCATCCAGGTCCCGCTGTTCCTGACCACCGGCGAGAAGGTCAAGGTGGACACCCGGACCGGGGACTACCTCGGCCGCGTCAACTCCTGACCCAGAGAGCCGGCAAAAGAGAACATGTCTGCCCGGAGCAAGGCCCGCAAGCGCGCCCTCGACGTGCTGTTCGAGTCCGAGGTGAGGGGGCTGCCGGTCGGTGGCACCCTGGCCGACCGGGTGGCCGACAACGACCCGCCGGTGAACGAGTTCACCGTGGCGCTGGTCGAGGGTGTCGCGAAACACATCGAGCAGATCGACGAACTGCTCGAGACCCACTCGGTGGGCTGGACGCTGGACCGGATGCCGGCCGTCGACCGGAACATCCTGCGGATCGGTGCCTACGAGCTCCTGTACGACGACCAGGTCCCGGACGTGGTCGCGGTGAGCGAGGCAGTGGCGCTGGCGCGGGACCTGTCGACCGACGAGTCCCCGACGTTCGTGAACGGGCTGCTGGCCCGGCTGCTGCAGTTGAAGCCGACCCTCGGCCTCTGACATTCGGAGGGGGCGAGACCCTCTCTTCTGCTGCTACCTGGCCCGGTGACCGTCTCGGTACGGTCCCGGGCCACCTTTGTGCGCGGTGGTGCTGAGCGGTGTGGGAAGGCGGGCGGCCGCGGGCCAGCTGCTACAAGCCCCGACCGTCTACATGCCTTCGCCTGGAATCAGGCGCCGGCGGCCTCGGACGACTCTTCGACGTCACCCTTCGCCTCGGGGTTCAGGACACCCCAGGAGATGAAGCGCTCGGTCAGCGTCGTCGGCGACTCGTCGTAGATCACCGCGAGCGTCCGCATGTCGTCCTGACGGATCGACAGCACCTTGCCGTTGTAGTCCCCACGCTGAGCCTGGATCGTGGCCGCGTACCGCGTCAGCGGACCGGCCTCGCTCGCGTCGAGGTGTTGCAGAGCCTCCAGGTCGAGGATCAACCGTGGCGGAGCGGCAGCCGCAGCAGCCGCGCTGGCGTTCCCAGGAAGCAGTTCACGGATCGGTACGCCGTAGAAATCGGCGAGTTCCGCGAGCTTCTGGACCGTGACGGCTCGATCGCCGCGCTCGTACGAGCCGACGACGACCGCCTTCCAGCGACCCTTGGACTTCTCTTCCACGCCATGCAGCGACAGCCCTTGCTGCTGGCGGATGGCACGTAACTTGCCACCCAGTGTCTTCGCGTATTCGCTAGGCACGCTGGTTCTTCCCTCCGACTAGTTCGTCATTCCGGCCTGCCGGAACAGCCCGGTTCTGGTGAACCCCCCTCGATTACACAGAGTAACAATATTCTGGGGGCGAGGCCAGCGTCAAGACGGCGTGTCACATCCGATACCATGTCAAGCGGTCCGAACGTCCTTTAAAGACCTGTCCCGAGAGACAGAAAAGGAGGAACGGTAGCGATGAGCCCTGCCCAGAGCGCAGAGCAACCCGAGCTCGCGGAGCCGCTGGAACGCAGCAGCCGCGAAGTCCTCGACGCTTCCGACATTTCCCGGGCACTGACCCGGATCGCGCACGAGATCCTCGAGCGCAACCGCGGTGCCGACCCGGTCGTCCTGCTCGGCATCCCGACCCGCGGAGTCCCGCTGGCGCAGCGCGTCTCCGCGCGGATCCAGGCCGTCGAGGGGCAGAGCGTACCGACGGGGTCACTCGACGTGACGATGTACCGCGACGACATCGGTCTCAAACCACCCCGTGGCCTGGAACACACCGACATCCCGGCGGACGGCATCGACGGCAAGGTCGTGGTCCTCGTCGACGACGTGCTGTTCTCCGGCCGGACGATCCGCGCCGCGCTGGACGCCCTCGGCGACATCGGCCGCCCGCGCGCGGTCCAGCTCGCGGTCCTGGTCGACCGCGGCCACCGGGAACTGCCGATCCGCGCCGACTACGTCGGCAAGAACCTGCCCACCTCGCTGGTCGAGCGGGTCACCGTGCACCTGGACGAGTTCGACGGAGAAGACGCCGTGCTGATCGCCGACAAGGGGGCGAAGTGAAGCATCTGCTGAGCGCGGCCGACCTGAGCCGGGACGAGGCGAACCTGATCCTCGACACCGCCGAGGAGATGCGGTCGCTGGCCGACCGCCCGATCAAGAAGCTGCCCGCGCTGCGCGGCCGGACCGTGGTGAACCTGTTCTTCGAGGACTCCACCCGGACCCGGATCTCGTTCGAGGCCGCCGCCAAGCGGCTGTCCGCGGACGTCATCAACTTCTCCGCCAAGGGCTCCAGCGTGAGCAAGGGCGAGAGCCTGAAGGACACCGCGCTGACGCTGCAGGCGATGGGCGCCGACGGGGTCGTCTGCCGGCACGGTTCGTCCGGCGCGCCGCACCTGCTGGCGAAGTCCGGCTGGATGACCGGCTCGGTGGTGAACGCCGGTGACGGCACCCACGAGCACCCGACGCAGGCGCTGCTCGACGCGTTCACGATGCGCCGCCACCTCGGCTCGCTGGAGGGCCGCCGGATCACGATCGTCGGCGACGTCCTGCACTCCCGGGTGGCGCGGTCGAACGTACTGCTGCTGTCCACGCTCGGCGCCGAGGTGACCGTGGTCTCCCCGCCGACGCTGCTGCCGGTGGACATGAGCAACTGGCCGTGCGTGACGTCGTACGACTTCGACTCCGTACTGCCGAAGAGCGACGCGGTGATGATGCTGCGGGTGCAGCGGGAGCGGATGAACGACGCGTTCTTCCCGAGCGCCCGCGAGTACACCCGCCGCTACGGGCTCGACCGGAACCGGATGGCGCAACTGCCGGACGAGGCGATCGTGCTGCACCCCGGCCCGATGAACCGCGGGATGGAGATCAGCGCCGAGGTCGCCGACTCGACCCGCTCGGTGATCGTCGAACAGGTCACGAACGGCGTGGCGATCCGGATGGCCGTCCTCTACCTGCTGTTGTCCGGTACCAACGAAGGAGAACCCACAGCATGACCGCATACTTCATCACCGGCGCCCGCATCGTGGGCGGTGACGTGGCGGACCTGCTGATCGACAACGGCGAGATCGTTGCTGTCGGCACTGACCTGGCCAAGCCCGAGGGCGCCGAGACGATCGACGCCACCGGGCTGGTCGCGCTGCCCGGCCTGGTCGACCTGCACACGCACCTGCGCGAGCCGGGCCGCGAGGACGCCGAGACCGTCTTCACCGGCACCCGGGCCGCCGCCAAGGGCGGGTTCACCGCGGTGTTCGCGATGGCCAACACCGACCCGGTCGCCGACACCGCGGGTGTCGTCGAGCAGGTCTGGCGGCTCGGCCGGGACGCGGGGTACGCCGACGTCTACCCGATCGGCGCGGTCACCGTCGGCCGGAAGGGTACGCAACTCGCGGAGCTCGGCGCGATGGCCGACTCGGCCGCCCGGGTCCGGGTGTTCTCCGACGACGGTGACTGTGTCTGGGACGCCGCGCTGATGCGCCGCGCGCTCGAGTACGTGAAGGCGTTCGACGGCGTGATCGCCCAGCACGCGCAGGAGCCGCGGCTGACGCAGGGCGCGCAGATGAACGAGGGCGCCCTGTCCGGCGTACTCGGCCTGACCGGATGGCCGAGCGTCGCCGAGGAGGCGATCATCGCCCGCGACATCCTGCTGAACGCGCACGTCGGATCGAAGCTGCACATCTGCCACCTCTCCACCAAGGGCTCGGTGGAGATCGTCCGCGCCGCCAAGCGCCGCGGGCTCGAGGTAACCGCCGAGGTCACCCCGCACCACCTGCTGCTGACCGAGGACCTGGCCGCGTCGTACAACCCGGTGTACAAGGTGAACCCGCCGCTGCGTACCAAGGCGGACGTCGAGGCGGTCCGGGAGGGTCTGGCCGACGGCACGATCGACATCGTCGCCACCGACCACGCCCCGCACCCGGTCGAGGACAAGGACTGCGAGTGGAGCGCGGCGGCGTTCGGGATGACCGGGCTGGAGACGGCGCTGAGCGTCGTACAGCACGCGATGATCGACACCGAGCTGCTCACCTGGGCCGACGTCGCGGACCGGATGAGCTACCGGCCCGCCGCGATCGGTCAGACCGCCGACCACGGGCAGCCGCTGGTCGCCGGGGCGCCCGCGAACGTGGTGCTGTACGACCCGCGCGTCGAGCGGACCGTCGTACCCGAGGAGTCGGTGTCGCTGTCGCGGAACACGCCGTTCGACGGAATGACGCTGCCGGGCAAGGTCGTCGCGACCTTCCTGCGCGGTACGCCGACCGTCCTGGACGGTGAGCTGACGAAGTGAAGGCCTTCCTGGGCATTCTCGGCACGCTGCTGATCCTCGCGGCGGGCTACTTCGGGATGTACCGGGGTTGGCGGAACCGCCAGTCCCGGCAGGCCGACCTGGCGCCGCTGCCCACGGCACCGGACAACGAGACCCGCGGAGTCGAAGGCGTGTACGTCGCCACGACGACCGCCGGCGACTGGATGGACCGGATCGCCGTCCACGAACTGGGCGTCCGCAGCGTCGCGGACCTGGCCGTCAGCGCGGACGGCCTGATCTTCCACCGGCAGGGCGCGGCGGATGTCTTCATCCCCGCCGATCACCTGACCGCCGTCCGGACCGACCAAGGCATCGCCGGCAAGGTGACCGCGGAGAAGTCCGGCCTGGTGGTGGTCACGTGGACCCACGACGGCCGTTCGCTGGACACGGGGTTCCGGCCCCGCCGCAAGGCCGACACCGCCGCCCTGACCGAATCCATCTCGACCCTGATCGGAGCATCATGAGCCAGCCTGCCCAGAAAAAGGCACTGCTGGTCCTGGAGGACGGCCGGGCCTTTACCGGTACGTCGTACGGGGCGACCGGATCCACGTTCGGCGAGGCGGTGTTCACCACCGGCATGACCGGGTACCAGGAGACACTGACCGACCCGTCGTACCACCGGCAGATCGTCACCCAGACCGCGCCGCACATCGGCAACACCGGGATCAACGACGAGGACGACGAGTCGCAGAAGATCTGGGTCGCCGGGTACGTCGTCCGTGATCCCGCCCGGGTGCCGTCGAACTGGCGCGCCAAGCGCTCGCTCGACGACCAGCTGCAGGCGCAGAACATCGTCGGCATCTCCGGGATCGACACCCGCGCGCTGACCCGGCACCTGCGCGAACGCGGCGCGATGCGGGCCGGCATCTCCACCGAGATCCTGGACGCCGGCGAACTGCTGAAGAAGGTGCTGGAGCAGCCGCCGATGGTCGGCGCCGACCTCGCGGCCGAGGTGACGACGTTCGAGCCGTACGTCGTGCCGGCCGAAGGCGAACGCCGGTTCACCGTGGTGGCACTCGACCTCGGGATCAAGTCGATGACGCCCAAGCGGATGTCCGAGCGGGGCATCGAGGTGCACGTCTTCCCGGCGACGGCGTCGCTGGACGAGATCCTCGCGGTGAACCCGGACGGCATCTTCATGAGCAACGGGCCGGGTGACCCGGAGACCACCGAACACCCGACGACGCTGCTCAAGGAGCTGTTGCAGCGCGGCAAGCCGTACTTCGGGATCTGCTTCGGCAACCAGGTGTTCGGGCGGGCGCTCGGGCTCGGGACGTTCAAGCTGAAGTACGGGCACCGCGGCATCAACCAGCCGGTGCTCGACCGGGCCACCGGCAAGGTCGAGATCACCGCGCAGAACCACGGGTTCGCCGTGGACGCGCCGCTCGACTCGGTGGTGGAGACGCCGTACGGAACCGCTGAGGTGTCGCATGTTTCGCTCAACGACAACGTCGTCGAGGGCCTTCGACTGACCGGGAACGACGGTCGGGTGCTGGCGTTCTCGGTGCAGTACCACCCTGAAGCGGCAGCAGGTCCGCACGATTCCGCGTACCTGTTCGATCGCTTCGTAGAGCTGATGGAGGGGCGGGCCTGATGCCACGTCGTACAGACATCGAGTCGGTGCTCGTCATCGGCTCCGGCCCGATCGTGATCGGGCAGGCCTGCGAGTTCGACTACTCCGGGACCCAGGCGTGCCGGGTGCTGCGCGAGGAGGGCTTCCGCGTCGTCCTGGTGAACTCCAATCCGGCCACGATCATGACCGACCCGGAGTTCGCGGACGCGACGTACGTCGAGCCGATCACGCCGGAGTACGTCGAGAAGGTGATCGAGAAGGAGCGCCCGAACGCGCTGCTCGCCACCCTCGGCGGCCAGACCGCGCTGAACGCCGCGATCGCGCTGCACGAGAACGGCGTGCTGGAGAAGTACGGTGTGGAGCTGATCGGCGCGTCCGTCGACGCGATCCAGCGCGGTGAGAACCGGGAGTCGTTCAAGCACATCGTCGAGAAGCTGGGCGCCTCCGTCGCCCGGTCGGTGATCTGCCACTCGCTGGACGACGTGATGGGTGCGGCCGGCCAGCTCGGGTACCCGCTCGTCGTCCGGCCGTCGTTCACGATGGGCGGCGTCGGCAGCGGGATGGCGTACGACGAGGCCGACCTGCGCCGGATCGCCGGCGCCGGGCTGCACGCCTCGCCGACGACCGAGGTGCTGATCGAGGAGTCGATCCTCGGCTGGAAGGAGTACGAGCTGGAGGTGATGCGCGACAAGGCCGACAACGTCGTGATCATCTGCTCGATCGAGAACGTCGACCCGATGGGCGTGCACACCGGCGACTCGGTGACCGTCGCACCGGCGATGACGCTGACCGACCGCGAGTACCAGGTCATGCGGGACCTCGCCATCGGCATCATCCGCGAGGTCGGCGTCGACACCGGCGGCTGCAACATCCAGTTCGCGGTGAACCCGGCCGACGGCCGGCTGATCGTGATCGAGATGAACCCGCGGGTGTCGCGGTCCTCGGCGCTGGCGTCCAAAGCGACCGGCTTCCCGATCGCGAAGATCGCCGCGAAGGTCGCGATCGGCTACACGCTGGACGAGATCCCGAACGACATCACCCGGCAGACCCCGGCGAGCTTCGAGCCGACGCTGGACTACGTGGTGGTGAAGGTGCCGCGGTTCGCGTTCGAGAAGTTCCCGGCCGCGGACGCCACGCTGACCACGCACATGAAGAGCGTCGGCGAGGCGATGGCGATCGGCCGCAACTACACCGAGGCGCTGCAGAAGGCGCTGCGTTCGCTGGAGAAGCCGGAGGCCCGGTTCTCCTGGGCCGGGCAGCCCTCCGAACTCGGCCCGTTGCTGGAGGCAATCAAAACTCCGCACGACGGCCGGCTGCGGACGATCATGGACGCGATCCGGGCCGGGGCGACTCCGGAGCAGATCTTCGATGCGACGAAGATCGACCCGTGGTTCGTGGACCAGCTGTACCTGATCCACGAGACGGCGCTGCAGGTGGCGGCCGCGCCGCGGTTGACGCCCGAGGTGATCAAGCTCGCGAAGCGGCACGGGTTCAGCGACCTGCAGCTGGCGGAGATCCGCGGGCTGACCGAGGACGTCGTCCGGGGTGTACGGCAGGCGCTCGGGATCCGGCCGGTCTACAAGACCGTCGACACCTGCGCGGCCGAGTTCAAGGCGGAGACGCCGTACCACTACTCGTCGTACGACGAGGAGACCGAGGTCGCGCCGCGGACCGAGCCGGCCGTGCTGATCCTCGGCTCCGGGCCGAACCGGATCGGGCAGGGGATCGAGTTCGACTACTCCTGCGTGCACGCGTCGATGGCGCTGCGCGAGGCCGGGTACTGCACCGTGATGGTGAACTGCAACCCGGAGACGGTCTCGACCGACTACGACACCTCCGACCGGCTCTACTTCGAGCCGCTCACCTGCGAGGACGTGCTCGAGATCGTGTACGCCGAGATGCAGGCCGGCCCGGTCGCGGGCGTGATCGTGCAGCTCGGCGGCCAGACGCCGCTGGGGCTGGCGCAGCGGCTCGCGGACGCCGGCGTACCGATCGTCGGGACGTCGCCGGCGGCGATCCACCTCGCCGAGGAGCGCGGCGCGTTCGGGAAAGTACTGGCGGACGCACAGCTGCCGGCGCCGAAGCACGGTACGGCGATGTCCGCCGAGGCCGCGCACGAGGTCGCCGCGGAGATCGGGTTCCCGGTGCTCGTCCGGCCGTCGTACGTGCTGGGTGGTCGCGGGATGGAGATCGTGTACAGCTCCGCCGAGCTGAGCGCGGCGCTGGAGCGGCTGAGCGCCGGATCCGGCTCGTGGGAGCACCCGGTGCTGATCGACCGGTTCCTCGACGACGCGGTGGAGATCGACGTCGACGGGCTGTTCGACGGCGACGAGCTGTTCCTCGGCGGCGTGATGGAGCACATCGAGGAGGCCGGGGTGCACTCGGGCGACTCGTCGTGCGCGCTGCCGCCGATCACGCTCGGGAACGCCGACATCGAGAACATCCGCCGGTCCACGGAGGCGATCGCGCGCGGGGTCGGCGTACGCGGGCTGCTGAACGTGCAGTACGCGCTGGCCGGCGACGTGCTGTACGTACTGGAGGCGAACCCGCGGGCGTCGCGGACGGTGCCGTTCGTGTCGAAGGCGACCGCCACGCCGCTGGCCAAGGCGGCCGCTCGGGTAATGCTCGGTGCGTCGATCTCCGAGCTGCGTTCGGAGGGCCTGTTGCCGGCGTCGGGTGACGGCGGGACGCTGCCGGCGTCGACGCCGATCGCGGTGAAGGAGGCCGTGATGCCGTTCAACCGGTTCCGGACCATCGACGGGGCGTCGGTGGACACGGTGCTCGGGCCCGAGATGCGCTCCACCGGTGAGGTGATGGGCATCGACGACACGTTCGGTACGGCGTTCGCCAAGTCGCAGGCGGGGGCGTCGCAGCCGCTGCCCGCGGCCGGGAAGGTGTTCGTGTCGGTCGCGAACCGGGACAAGCGGCACATGATCTTCCCGGTCAAGCGGCTGGCGGACCTCGGGTTCCAGATCTATGCGACCGAAGGTACGGCCGACGTACTGCGGCGCAACGGCGTCGAGGCTGTCACGGTGCGGAAGAGCAGCCAGGGGCCGGGGCCGAACGGTGAGCCGACGATCGTGCAGATGGTGCAGGACGGCGAACTCAACCTGATCGTCAACACTCCGATCGGGATCACCCAAGGTGGGTCGCCACGCCTCGACGGGTACGAGATCCGCAGCGCAGCCGTCGCCCGCAACATCCCGTGTATCACCACGGTCCAGGGCCTGGCCGCCGCAGTCCAAGGCATCGAAGCCCAACGCTCCGGCGACATAGCAGTCCGCTCCCTCCAGGACTGGGTCCCGAGGATCCACGGTGCCTGAGCCGGCGGTGCGGGCGCGGCGGTCGGCGTACGAGCGGGTGGTGCGGCCGGTGCTCTACCGGCTGGGGCGTGGGGATGCGGAGGTCGCACATGAGCAGACGCTCGCCGGCCTCCGCCTCCTCGGCCGCATCCCCGGCGCCCCGCGCGCCGGGGCGCGCCTCTTCGGTGTGCCCTCACCTCGGACCGTGTTCGGGGTTCGGTTTCCGTCGCCCGTGGGGCTTGCGGCGGGGATGGACAAGAACGGCGTCGCGTTGCGGGCTTGGCCTGCGATCGGGTTCGGGTTTGTGGAAGTGGGGACTGTTACCGCGCATCCGCAGCCGGGGAACGACAAACCGCGCCTCTTCCGCCTGGTCGAGCATGAAGCGGTGATCAACCGGATGGGGTTCAACAACCTCGGCAGCGCCGCACTGGCCGAGCGGTTGGCGGCGTACGGCGAGCTCGGTTACCCGCTCGGGATCTCGATCGGCAAGTCGAAGATCACCCCGCTCGAGGAGGCGGTCGAGGACTACGTGACCTCGCTGCGACGGCTGTACCGGTACGGCGACTACTTCGCGGTCAACGTCAGCTCCCCGAACACCCCGGGCCTGCGCGAACTCCAGGACGCCGGCCACCTCAAGGAGCTGCTCACCGCCCTCCACGCCGAGGCGCAGGCGCTGACCGTCACCGGACTCGACCCGAAGCCGATCCTGGTCAAGATCGCCCCCGACCTCACCACCACGGCGATCGACGAACTCCTCCAGGTCTGCACCGACACCGGCGTCGCCGGCATCATCGCCACCAACACCACCATCGGCCGCCCCGGCGTCGAATCCCACCCGCTGGCCAAGCAAACCGGCGGCCTCTCCGGCAGACCTCTGACCGAAATCTCCGCAAAGGTGATCACCCACATCCACCACGAGACCGGGGGAGCACTACCCGTCATCGGTGTGGGCGGGATCGTCGACCCGGCCGACGCACTGAGGTTGTTCGACGCCGGCGCCAGTCTCGTTCAAATCTACACAGGACTGATTTACCGCGGCCCAGGACTGATCCGCCAGATCAACAGGAGCTTGCCATGAGCAACAACAAACCCTTCGGCGCGAGCCTGCGGGCCGCGATGGACACCCGTGGCCCGCTGTGCGTCGGCATCGATCCGCACGCCCACCTGCTGGACGCGTGGGGTCTGCCGGACACGGTCGAGGGCCTGGCGTCGTTCACGTACGGGGTGGTCGACGCGCTCGCGGACCGGGTCGCGGTGTTCAAGCCGCAGTCGGCGTTCTTCGAGCGGTTCGGTTCGGCCGGTGTCGCCGTACTCGAGCAGGCCACGATCCGGCTCCGCGACGCCGGTGCGCTGGTGATCATCGACGCGAAGCGCGGTGACATCGGTACGACGATGGCCGGGTACGCGTCGGCGTACCTGTCCGAGAAGGGCCCGCTGGCGTGCGACGCGCTCACGGTCAGCCCGTACCTCGGGTTCGGCTCGCTGCAGCCCGCGATCGACGAGGCCCGCGAGGCCGGCGCCGGCCTGTTCGTACTCGCGCTGACGTCGAACCCGGAAGGCCCGCAGTTCCAGTCCGCCCGCACCGCCGACGGCTCGACCGTCGCCGGCGCGGTGCTGGCCGGTCTGCGGGACCTGAACGCGGACGCCGACGTCCTCGGCTCGTTCGGCGCGGTCGTTGGCGCGACCATCAGTTCGACCGACGAGAACCTGGACATCAACGGCCCCCTCCTGGCCCCCGGCCTAGGCGCCCAGGGCGGCACCGCCGAGAGTCTCACCAGAGTCTTCGGCCCAGCCGTCCGCAACGTAGTCCCATCCAGCTCCCGCGAGATCCTCGGAGCCGGCCCGGACGCCAAGGCCCTCCAAGACGCCGCCTCCCGCGCCAACGACACCTACCGAACGGCCCTGGGCTACTGACGGAGTCGTGGAGGATGGCTCCCGCCCCGGCTGCCTGCCGCCACTTCCCACGACTCGACGGCGGAGCGAGTCAATCCTCGTAGAGGCGGGCGAGTAGGTCTACGGCGGCTTGGGTGGCCGGGTGCGGGTCCTCGCGGGGCCAGATGAGGTGGACGTCGACCGGCGGAGCGTCCCGCACGGGGCGGTACGTGACGCCGTCGCGCCGGTACTGCGTCGTGGTGGCCTGCGGGGTCATCCCGACGCAGCGGCCGGAGGCGATCGCGGCGAGCCAGTCGTCGACGTCCTGGGTGTATTCGATCGCCGGGCGCGCGTCCTCCGGCCACAGGTCGGCCGTGGTGCTGCCGGTACGGCGGTCGATGACCAGCGTCCGCGTACGGAGCTGGTCGAGCGTCACGGCGCGCTTCCGGGTGAGCGGGTCGTCGGCCGGCAGCGCGCAGTACCGCCGTTCCTGGGTGAGCAGTACGTGCGCGAACCGGCGGAGGTCGAGGTGGCTGCGGACGACGGCGAGGTCGCAGAGTCCTTCGGCGAGGCCGCCGGTGGTCGTGTTGGTGCGGATCAGCTGGAGTTCGATGCCGGGGTGTTCGGCGGCCCACCGACGCTGGAACTCGCGGGTGTGGCTGCCGAACGCCGACCACGCGTGGCCGACCCGCAGCCGGGTGTGACCGCTGGTCGCCTCGGCCACCAGCTCGTCGAGCTCGGCGAGGATGTGCCGGGCTCGCGCCAGCACCCGGACCCCGGCGGTGGTCGGGGTGAGCGAGCGGCTGGTGCGGTGCAGCAGCCGGACGCCGAGTTCGCGTTCGAGCGCGAGCAGGTTCCGGGAGACGGCGGCCTGGGAGATCCCGAGCTCGATCGCGGCGTCGGTGAACGTACCGGAGTCGACGATCTCGACCAGGCACCGCAGCTGCCGGATATCCATGACTCCAGCGTATAGATCGCCAAGCTCGTGCATTTTGCGCCAGGCCTTCGTGCGCGGATTCTCGGCAGGGTGAGGCGCGACAGGTTGACCGGAGTGGTGATGATGCTCGGCAGCGGGCTGTCGACGCAGATCGGTGCGTCGGTGGCGGCGCTGGCGTTCCCGGTAATCGGCCCGGCAGGAGTGGTCGCGATCCGGCAGTGGGTCGCGGCAATCGTCCTGCTCGCGATCGGCCGCCCGCGCCTCCGAACAATCACAGCTGCGCAATGGCGACTCGTCGTCGCCCTGGCCGGTGTCTTCGCGGTCATGAACCTGTCCCTCTACACCGCCATCTCCCGCGTCGGGCTCGGTCTGGGAGTAACGCTGGAGTTCCTCGGTCCGCTCTCCGTTGCATTGCTGGGCTCTCGGCGCGCTCTCGACCTGGTATGCGCACTCGTAGCCGCACCCGCCGTCGTCGTACTGGCCCGCCCACAACCAACAACGGACTACCTAGGCATCGCCCTCGGCCTGCTCGCCGCGCTGTGCTGGGCGTTCTACATCCTCCTCAACCGCCGCATCGGCAGAGAGTTGCCGGGCGCAACCGGTTCCGCGGCGGCCGCCGGTTTGTCCGGCACCGCGTACGTCCCGGTCGGCATCGTCGTACTGCTGCACCATCCCGCGACGCTCGCCGCGGTGTCGTACGCGCTGGTCGCCGGCGTGCTGTCGTCGGCCGTACCGTTCCTGGTCGACGTACTCAGCCTGAGAAGGGTCTCGGCCCAGTTCTTCGGCGTGTTCATGAGCGTCAACCCCGTACTGGCGGCCCTCGTCGGCCTCGTCGTACTGCATCAGCGGCTCGCGACGCCCGACTGGATCGCGATCCTCGTGATTGTTGCCTCCAACGCTGTAGCTGTGACGTTCGGCGCTGACGCAGTACGTCACAACCCGGTTCCAGTCCCGGAGTGCGACGTTGTTCACGGCGCGCCGGAGCCGGCGATGACCCCCGCGTTCGGAAAGGTGTCGGCGGACGGGGAGCGACGGTCTTCCCGCAGGACACAGTGAAGGAACACGATGCGGAAGCTGGCAGCCCTCGCGGCCGTTGTGACGATGAGTGTTGGCGCCCTGACGGCTTGCTCGAGTGGCAATTACTGCGACAACCTGAAGGGCTACGTCGACTCGGCGAAGGACCTGGACATCAAGGATTCCAACGCCGTCGGCAAGATGCTGGACCAGGCCAAGAAGGTGGAGAAGTCGGCGCCGAAGGACCTCCAGGACGACTGGAAGACCATCATCGACTACGCCGAGAAGGCGCAGGCGGCCAAGGGCGACACCAACAAGCTGATGGAGCTGGCCAAGAGCGACGGCTCCAAGATCACCCCCGCCATGGAGGCGATCACCAAGCAGGCGAAGGACAGCTGCAAGATCGACCTGCCGGGCGCCGGCGCGAACTGATCCGCAGCCCTGTGTAAGCCCTGTGCACGCCCTGCGCGGGCCTGGTGGGACGGCTCTGCCCGTTCCGTTCCACCGGCCCGGCCGGGTAGTAGCGTGACGCTGTGAAGCGAACACTCGCCGTTCTGATGACCGTGGCTACCGGTGCCGGCCTGTTGACTGCCTGTACCGACGACCAGGCCTACTGTGTCGATCTCGCCAAGTACGCCGCCAAGGCGGTCGACGTCGACCCGCAGAAGCCGGTCGACTACGTGAAGATCCTGGACGACGCGAAGAAGCTCCAGGGCTCGGCTCCGAAGGACGTCAAGGACGACTGGGGCGTCGTCGTCGCGTTCGCCGAGAAGGCCAAGAAGGCCGGCTCCGACGCGGCCGCGCTGGGCAAGCTGACGAAGGAGACGCCGAAGGTGATGACGGCGTACAAGAACATCACCAGCCAGGCCAAGGACAGCTGCAAGGTCGACCTCCCGGCCCTGAAGTGACGACTCCGCCCGACATCTGCCCGACGCCCGACTGATCGCGGGCTCAACCCGTGTTAGGTTCCCTTGCGAAGCCATACAACGGGACAGGTGAAACAACGGTGCCACTTCCTACTTTGACTCCGGAGCAGCGTGCGGCGGCTCTGGACAAGGCCGCGGCGGCGCGGCGTGAACGAGCCGAGATCAAGAACCGGATCCGGCACTCGGGAGCGTCTCCGACGGAGGTGCTGCACGAGGGGCAGACGAACGACGTGATCGGCAAGATGCGGGTCAGCCAGCTGCTGCAGTGCATCCCGGGCGTCGGCAAGGTCCGGGCGCAGCAGATCATGGAGCGGGCGGGGATCTCGGAGACCCGGCGGGTCCGCGGCCTCGGTTCGAACCAGATCGCCGCGCTCGAGCGCGAATTCGCAGAGTGATCCAGGTGAGCCAGAGCAAAACCCTGACTGGCTCGTTGGACACTGGTGTGACGATGACCACGCACCCGAACGGCCCCGCCCCCACTGACGCCGGTGACCGGCCGCCGGCCCGGTTGACCGTCCTGGCCGGCCCGACCGCGGTCGGCAAGGGGACGGTGGCGGCCGACATCCGCGAGCGGTTCCCGGACATCTGGATCTCGGTCTCGGCGACCACCCGCAAGCCGCGGCCGAACGAGGTGCACGGCGTGCACTACCTGTTCGTGTCCGACGCCGAGTTCGACCGGATGATCGCCGACGGCGAACTGCTGGAGTGGGCGGTCGTGCACAAGGCCGCCCGGTACGGAACACCCCGGCAGCCGGTGCTGGACATGCTGGCCACCGGCCGGCCCGCACTGCTGGAGATCGACCTGCAGGGCGCCCGGCAGGTCCGCGAGACGATGCCGGACGCACAGTTCGTGTTCCTGGCCCCGCCGAGCTGGGACGAACTGGTGCGCCGGCTGGTCGGTCGCGGCACCGAGTCCGCCGCGGAGCGTGAGCGCCGGCTCGAGACCGCGGTGCTGGAGCTCGCGGCCGAGAAGGAGTTCGACGTGACGATCGTGAACGCCTCGGTTCGGGAGGCTGCCGATCAGTTGGTAAAGTTGATTCGATCACCCTCCATCTCTGGAAAGAGCTGAACTTGTCTGGCAACCAGCCCGTCGCCATCGGCATCACCTCCCCGCCGATCGACGACCTGCTCACCCACACCGACTCCAAGTACAAGCTCGTGCTGTACTCGGCCAAGCGGGCGCGGCAGATCAACGCCTACTACTCGCAGCTCGGCGAGGGCCTGCTGGAGTACGTCGGACCGCTGGTCGAGACGCACGTCCAGGAGAAGCCGCTGTCGATCGCGATGCGCGAGATCAACGAGGGCGTGCTGACCTGCACCGACATCGACCCCGAGGCCGAGGCGGAAGCCGCCGCGGCCGCGGAGAAGTCCGAGTAACCCGGACCTCTCGTGCCCACGCACAAGCCGAACGTCGTGCTCGGTGTCGGCGGCGGCATCGCGGCGTACAAGGTCTGTGACCTGCTGCGGCGGCTGACCGAGTCCGGGCACAGTGTCCGGGTGGTGCCGACGGCTGCCGCGCTGGAGTTCGTCGGCGCGGCCACCTGGGCGGCGCTGTCCGGGCAGCCGGTGACGGCGGACCCGTTCGAAGACGTGCAGGAGGTTCCGCACGTCCGGATCGGCAAGGCCGCGGAGCTGGTCGTGGTCGCACCGGCCACCGCGAACCTGATCGCCAAGGCCGCGCACGGACTCGCCGACGACCTGCTCACGAACACGCTGCTCACCGCGCGCTGCCCGATCCTGTTCGCGGCCGCGATGCACACCGAGATGTGGGAGCACCCGGCCACCCAGGCGAACGTCGAGACCCTGCGCTCGCGCGGGATCACGGTCCTCGACCCGGCCGTCGGCCGGCTGACCGGCGCCGACACCGGCCGCGGCCGGCTGCCGGAGCCGTCGGAGATCTTCGCGATCAGCCAGCTGATGCTCGCCGACGAGGCGGCCCGCGCCGCCGGTCAGGCGGTCGCCGACCTGACCGGCAAACACGTACTGATCAGCGCCGGCGGCACCCGTGAACACCTCGACCCGGTGCGCTACCTGGGCAACTCCTCGTCCGGCAAGCAGGGCTACGCGCTGGCCCGGATCGCCGCCGCCCGCGGCGCGAAGGTCACGCTGGTCGCGGCCAACTCCGAACTGCCCGACCCGGCCGGCGTCCAGGTCGTCCCGGTCGTCTCGGCCCAGGACCTGTACGACGAGATCACCGGCCGCGCCGCCGACGCGGACGCGATCGTGATGGCCGCGGCGGTCGCGGACTTCCGCCCCGCGGACGTGGTCGAGCACAAGATCAAGAAGACCGCCGACGGCGCCGTACCGGCGGTCAACCTGGTGCAGAACCCGGACATCCTGAACACCATCTCGCACGACCGAGCCCGCCCCGACCAGGTGATCGTCGGGTTCGCGGCCGAGACCGGCGACGCCGACCACACGGTGCTCGAGCTCGGCCGGGCCAAACTCGACCGCAAGGGCTGCGACCTGCTGGTCGTCAACGACGTCTCCGGCGGCAAGGTCTTCGGCAGCGACCTCAACGAAGCCGTCATCCTCGACCGCTCGGGCAACGCCCTCCCGGTCCCCTCCGGCAGCAAGGACGCCCTGGCCGGCGTCATCTGGAACCTCGTCGCCACCCACTGGTCCTAAGAGGACAGAACCTGTCCGCTTCTCCACGTACCTTCGTCGGTATGGAGATCAGTTGGCAGGCTGTCGTGGCGCGGCGGACGCGGCGGCACGGGCTGGTCGAGCCCGTAGGTACGCCGGTGGACGCGGTGCGCGGGATGTGCGGGGCGCACGCGCAGATCGCGGCCGCGGGAGAGTTGTCCGTGGCGCTCCGGGTTGACGGCGCGGATCGGGCTTCGGTGCAGCGCGACGAAGGGCTGGTCAAGACGTTCGGGCCGCGGGGGACCGTGCATCTGTTGCCGCTCGAGGACCTGCCGATGTGGACCGGGGCCTTGTCGGCGCTGCCGTCGAACGGGCAGCAGCCGGTACCGATCCGGATGAGCGCGGACGAGATCGACCAGATCGTCGCCGCGATCGGCGAGGCGCTCGCGCACGACGATCTGACCGTCGACGAGTTGACCGAGGAAGTCGTACGGCGGACCGGCGAGTGGGCCCGTACGCCGACGATCCCCGCGTTCCAGGGCGCGTGGGCGCGGTGGCGGCAGGCTGTCTACGTGGCGGCGCACGCCGGCGTGCTGTGTCACGGGCCGATGCGCGGGCGGCTCACGACGTACTCGAATCCGCACCGGCTGCGCCCGTTCGACCCGATGCCCGGGGAGAAGGCCCTCACCGAGCTCCTGCACCGCTACCTGTACTCCTACGGCCCGGCGACACCGCAGCAGTTCGCGCGTTGGCTCAACGTGACGCCGACGACGGTCAGGCAGTACTTCGAGGATCTCCCGCAGGTCATGCTCAACGGCGAGACGGCGTGGGTCGCGCCCGGCGACGAGGACTTCCCGGACGAGCGAGCCGAGGGCGTACGGCTGCTGCCGTACTTCGACGCGTACGGAGTCGGCAGCTTCCCGCGGGAACTGCTCTTCCCGGGTAAGGCGTTCGAACGGGCGACCGCCCGCGGCCAGGCCGGGAACTATCCGCTGCTGCTCGTCGACGGCGTCGTCGCGGGCGTCTGGCACCAGCGGAAGTCCGGCCGGACACTGCACGTGACCGTCGAGGCGCTGAGCCCGCTGAACCGGCGTCGCCGCAGGCTGCTGGAGGCCGAGGTGGACCGTGTAGGGGCCGTTCTCGGTGCTGCGCCATCGCTCACACTCGGCCACGTGACGGTCGGCGCGCACGCGTGAAACCCGTCCCCGCGTCCAGTATGTGATCAGCGATCTCGGATTGCGGATAAATTCGGAGCGTCGCCGGGCCTGCGGGGGAAACTGCTGGCATACTTCCCAGATGCATCGCCAACCGCCGGTGCATGGGGGGATCGCGCGGCCGTGCCAACGCGCAGCCGGGCGGCACACGAGGAATTCGAGGGAGAACTGTGGCGAGGCGCCTTTTCACGTCCGAGTCCGTGACCGAGGGTCACCCGGACAAGATCGCTGACCAGATCAGCGACTCCATCCTCGACGCGTTGCTGGCCGAGGACCCGAAGAGCCGGGTCGCGGTCGAGACCCTGATCACCACGGGTCTCGTAGTCGTCGCGGGTGAGGTCACCACGACGGCGTACGTCGACATCCCGGGGATCGTGCGGTCGCGCATCCTCGAGATCGGCTACGACTCGTCCCTGAAGGGCTTCGACGGCGCGTCCTGTGGGGTGCAGGTCGCGATCGGGAGCCAGTCGCCGGACATCGCGCAGGGCGTCGACACGGCGTACGAGACGCGCTCCGACGCGTCCAAGGACGAACTGGACCTGCAGGGGGCGGGCGACCAGGGACTGATGTTCGGCTACGCGTCGAACGAGACGCCGGAGCTGATGCCGCTGCCGATCACGATCGCGCACCGGCTGTCCGAGCGGCTCGCCGAGGTGCGCAAGAACGGCACCCTGGCGTACCTGCGGCCGGACGGCAAGACCCAGGTCACCATCGAGTACGACGGCGACCGCGCGGTCCGGGTCGACACCGTGGTGGTGTCCAGCCAGCACGCGGCCGACATCAACCTGGACACGATGCTGACGCCGGACATCAAGAAGCACGTCGTCGACCCGGTGCTCGAGCAGTTCGACATCGACGCGGCCGACTACAAGCTGCTGGTGAACCCGACCGGCCGGTTCGAGATCGGCGGCCCGATGGGCGACGCCGGGCTGACCGGGCGGAAGATCATCATCGACACCTACGGCGGCATGGCCCGGCACGGCGGCGGCGCGTTCTCCGGCAAGGACCCGTCGAAGGTGGACCGTTCGGCGGCGTACGCGATGCGCTGGGTGGCGAAGAACATCGTCGCGGCCGGGCTCGCGGACCGGGTCGAGTGCCAGGTCGCGTACGCGATCGGCAAGGCCGCTCCGGTCGGCTTCTACGTCGACACGTTCGGCACCGAGAAGGTCGAGGTCGGCAAGATCGCCGACGCGGTCCGCGAGGTCTTCGACCTGCGGCCGGCCGCGATCATCCGCGACCTCGAGCTGCTCCGGCCGATCTACGCCCAGACCGCGCGGAACGGCCACTTCGGCCGCACCGGCGAGGACTTCACCTGGGAGCGCACGGACCGCGTCGAGGCCCTCAAGGCCGCGGTCAACAAGTAGGCACGGCATACCCGGCCCGGCCCCCTCGCGAGGGGGCCGGGCCGTCGGTTGTCCACAGGCGAGGCGTCGGCCTCCGACGGAGTGTCGTCGTGGCCGACTAGAGTTTCCCGGTGACATCGAACGGAGACTCCCCGCAGCAGTTGACGCTGCTGCGCGACACCGTTCGCAAGTCGCGCACCAAGGAACCGGCCGAGATCACCACGACGTTGCCGGTGGCCCGGATCGCGGTCGATGTCTCGCTGCCGCATCTGGACCGGCCGTTCGACTACCTGGTCCCGGACGACATGGCCGCGGCCGCGCAGCCTGGCGCGCGGGTGAAGGTACGGTTCGCCGGCAAGGACCTGGACGGGTTCGTACTGGAGCGACTGGCTGAGTCCGATCACGACGGCAAGCTGGTCCGGCTGCGCAAGGTGGTTTCTCCCGAGCGTGTGCTGACACCGGAGATCGCGGACCTGTGCCGAGCGGTCGCCGATCGGTACGCCGGGGTGTTCGCCGATGTCACCCGCCTGGCGGTCCCGCCCCGGCACGCCAAGGTGGAGAACGAGTCGCTGCGCTGCGACCAGCCCGCCTTGCCGCCGGCGTCGACGTCGCGCTCCGAGTGGTCGCCGTACCCTGCTGGCTTCCTCGACGCGATCGCCCGCGGCGAGGCGCCGCGCGCGGTGTGGACCGCCGTACCGGGGGCTGACTGGCCGCTGGCGTTCGCGCAGGCGGCCGCGGTGTGTGCGGCGTCGGGTCGTGGGGCGTTGCTGCTCGCGCCGGACGCACGGGATCTGGAGCGGCTGGCGGCGGCGTGTGCGTCGGTGTTGGGGGAGTCGGGGTTCGTCACGCTGTCGGCTGATCTGGGGCCGACGGCTCGTTATCGCGCGTTCCTGTCCGCGTTGCACGGTCGCGCCCGGGTGGTGATCGGGACCCGCGCCGCGGCGTTCGCGCCGGTGGCGGACCTCGGGTTGGTGGCGATGTGGGACGACGGCGACGAGTCGTACGCCGAACCGCGCGCGCCGTACCCGCATGCCCGGGAAGTCCTGCTGCTACGGGCGTTCCGGCAGCAGTGCGCGGCCCTCCTCGGTGGGTACGCGCGGTCGGCCGAGGCGGCGGCGCTGATCGAGTCCGGGTTCGCGCACGAGCTGATCGCGGACCGGAAGGTGATCCGCGCGGCGGCGCCGTCGGTACACATCGCGGGGGAGTCCGACATCGACCTCGCGCGGGACCCGTCGGCGCGGGCGGCGCGATTGCCGCACCGGGCGTTCGAGATCGCGCGCGAGGGGCTGCGGTCCGGGCCGGTGCTGGTCCAGGTCCCGCGCGCCGGGTACTTGCCGAGCCTGGTCTGCCAGACGTGCCGGGCGCCTTCGCGGTGCTCGACGTGTGGCGGGACCTTGCGCCGTACCGGGGGATCCGGGCCGGCGAGCTGCAGCGTGTGTGGTCGTCCCGCGGCGGACCACCGCTGTCCGGAGTGCGGCGACACCCGGATGCGCGCCGCGATCATCGGTGCGCGTCGGACGGCGGAAGAACTCGGGCGGGCGTTCCCGGGCGTCGTCGTACGGACGTCGGGCGGCGACAACGTACTCGACTCGGTGTCGGACGCGCCCGCGTTGATCGTCACCACCCCAGGCGCCGAACCTGTCGCCGAGGGCGGGTATGCCGCCGCGCTTCTCCTGGACACCTGGCTGATGCTCTCCCGTCCCGACCTGCGGGCCGCCGAGGAAGCCGTCCGCCGTTGGTTCAACGCGGCCGCCCTGGTCCGCCCAGGCGCTCCCGTCATCCTCGTGGGCGACCCGTCCGCCCTTCCCCTGCAGGCGATCGTCCGCTGGAGTCCCGAAGGGTACGCCCTCCGAGAGATCGAAGAACGCCGTACCGCCCGGCTCGCCCCGGCGGCCAAACTCGCGGAGCTGACCGGCCCGCCGGAATCCGTGAACGACCTGATCACCCGCCTTCGCGAGCTGATCCCGCCGTCCGCCGGCCTGGAGGTCCTCGGCCCGGTGGACATCGACGACGAAACAGCCCGCGCCGTGGTCCGCACCCCGCGTACCCACGGCGCGACGCTGGTCCGCTCGCTCAAGGAAGCCCAATCGGCCCGGGCCACCAAGAAGAACCCGGGCACGGTCCGCCTCCAGGTCGACCCCCCGAACTTCGGCTGACCTACCGTCCGAAGGCCTTTCGGGTTGCCGCCGCGGTGGTCGTGAAGTACTCAGCCGGCTCGAGGAACCACCACTCCTCGAACGGCACGCCCTTGGTGAGGTCGCGCCGGTAGCCGAAGCACACCAGGTAGAGCGGCCTGATGTACATCACGCCTTCGAGCCGGTCGAGTTCCTCGTCGGTCAGCTCGACGTGCTTGCGGTACGCCCGGACCACTGCTTCGACGCGTTCCTCGTTGGTGCTTCTCGTCGGAGCCCAGTTCCCGGTTCCCCACAGCAGGTACGCGAGGTCGGACAGCCGTGGACCGCGCCCGGAGGCCTTCCAGTTGATTGCCACCGGCCCGTTCTTGCCGATGACCGCGTGATCGGGAGCATGCAGGAGGTTGCCGTGTACGAGTCCCTCGGGCAGACCGTCACCGTCGTCCGCGGAGCGTACCTGGTCGAGAAGCTGCTCGAACCGCTCGCGGTCGGCCGCCCCCACCTTCGTGTCAACCGCGTCGAGAAACGCCAAGCCCGCAAGGAGATCCTGCCGCGGCTCGCCCATCCGCCGAGGGTCCTCACCGCTCGCTCCACCAGGCCGGCTGACGGTCTCGTCGAACGGCAACGCGTGCAGCCGTCCGAGCAGGTCCGCCATCATCTCGAACCCTTGCTCCGCCGGCAGCGGGGTGTGTTCGATGTACTCGGTGACGAGCACTGCGCTGCCGTCGAAGTCGGACACCGCGTCGTCGACCGCGAGCCGTTCGGCCGGGTAGTCGTGGTGCTCGAGAAACCGCAGGACCGCGGCGTCGCCCTCGACGTCGGCCCGCGGCCGGGCCGGGGGAAACGCCCGCGCGATCCACGGCGGACCGTCGTTCCGGTCGATGCGGAAGACGTACGTCTTGTGCACGCTGAGCTTGGTCGCCGCGACCGCGTCGATCCCGTAGCGGTCCCGCAGGTGGACGACCAGCCGTTCGCCGTCCGGCTCGTGGTAGATGCGGTCGTTCAGACCTTCGAGATCGGTCAGCGCTTCGGTGTACCGCTGGCCGGTCTCCTCGGCGTGCCGCCGTACGACCTTCTTGAAATTGCCGTCCTTCGTCATGACAAGCCTCCTCGTCGACACCGTCGCCCCCCAGTGACGTGGTGTACGGAGTTGGCCTGCTGGCATCGACGACCGAGAGGGCTGATTCCCCTTCGCCCGATGGAACCCCGACTGGGGCGGATGTCCCACGGCTCGGCGACCGGTCGGCGCCGTTTGCCAATCTGTCCGATCGCCGCGGGGCTTGTCAAGGATCAGGCGGTTGTCGCGAGCGTCGTGGAGGCGGCGAGGAGTTGGTTGCCGAGCGAGGTGCGGTGGTAGAGGACGGTGCGGCCGTCGCGGCGGGAGGTGACGACGCCGGCGTTGCGCAGGATGCTGAGGTGGACGCTGAGGGTGGGGGCGGAGACGCCGAGCTGGTTGGCCAGGTGCGTGGTGGACATCGGGAGATCCAGGTGGCTGACGATGGCGGCCCGGGTGCGGCCGACCAGGTCCGCGAGGGGTGAGTCCGTGGTGTCCTGGCGGTCTTCCCAGAGGCGGCCGAGGCCTCTCGGCGGGTACGTGATCGTGGGGACATGCGGCGCCGCGGTGACGGCCAGGCCGGCCGGCCAGGTGAAGACGCAGGGGACCAGCAGGAGACCTTGGCCGGCCATCGGTTCGCCGTCGCAGCAGTACGGGCGGTCGATCTCGATCCGGTCGCTGCGGTAGTGGATCGACGGGTGCAGGTTGCGGAACAGGCGTTCCAGGCCGCCGCTCGCCAGTTCGTCGAGGCGGAACGCGAGGTCTTCCTGGAGCAGCGCGCGCATCCGGCGCCAGTCGGGTTCGAGGGCGCGCCGCCAGTACGAGTCCAGAGCCGACGTGATCCGGTCCAAGCCGCGGGCGGGGTGCGCGATCAGCTCGGGCAGCAGCGGGTGCGGGGTGTCGGTGTTGAGCTTGCCGAGCTCGCTCACGACGAGGTCGAGGGGTGTGGCGGCGACGGTGGCCAGGCCGGACTCGAAGCTCGTCGACCGCCGCGGCGGCGCGGGCGTGAGGAAGTCCGGCACGTAGCCGTACGGCGGGATGAGGGCCTTGAGCAACGTCAGGTCGTCGCCCTCGATGGTGGGCCGGACCTTCTGCAGCCACGGGCCGTGCACGCTGCGCGCGGTGTTGTTGCTGAGCGCCCGGACGCTCGTCATCGCCTCCCACAGCGGCGACAGTGCGAACCGGATCCGCCCGACGTCCCCGGCGGTCAGCCTGATCGTGATCACCGCCCAAGATTAGCCCTGGGACTAATCGTCGACAAGGCGGCCTCGACCCCGGACAGTTGATGCCATGAGCGCGATCACCGCCGACGGCACCCGTACCACCGCACTCCCGCGGGCGTTCTGGGCACTGTGGGTGTGCCAGTTGGTCAACCGGCTCGGGAGCTTTGTCCAGCCGTTCCTCGTCCTTTACCTCACTCATGACCGCCACCTCACTGCTGGTACGGCCGGAGCCGTCGCGGCCGCTGTCGGCGCCGGGACCGTCACCGCCCAACTCGCCGGCGGGTTCCTGTCCGACCGCGTCGGGCGCCGCCTGACCATGCTGATCTGCTTCTTCGGTACGGCGGCCGCCCTGGTCCTGCTCGGATCCGCCCGCGACATGGCGCTGATCTGGGTCTGTGCGTTCCTCGTCGGCCTGCTCGGCGACCTGTTCCGCCCGGCGGTCCAGGCGACGGTCGCGGACCTGCTCGATCCGACCGAGCGGGTCCGCGCGTACGGCTTGCTGTTCTGGGCGATCAACCTCGGCTTCTCGGTCTCGACCGTCGCCGCCGGTGTGCTCGCGTCGTTCGGGTACGGCCTGCTGTTCTGGGTGAACGCGGCGACGTCGGTGATCGCCGGCCTGGTGATCTGGTCGATGGTGCCGGAGAGCCGCCCGGCGCCCGAGGACAATTCGGTACGCCGGTCGCTGCTGCCGGTGGTGATCCGCGACCACGTGTTCCTGCTGATGATCCTGATCCAGATCGGCTACGCGACGATCTACATGCAGGGCTACTCGACCCTCCCGCTGGCGATGTCGGACGACGGTCTCTCCTCCCGGACGTACGGCCTGGTGATCGCGCTGAACGGTGTCGTGATCGTGCTGATCCAGCCGTTCCTCGGCAAGTGGATGGTGACGCTGGACCGGCCGAAGTTGCTCGCGGCCTCGATGCTGGTCGTCGGTCTCGGGTTCGGCCTCGGCGCGGTCGTCCACAGCTGGTGGGGCTACGGGCTGTCGGTGGTGGTGTGGACGATCGGCGAGATCGGCTTCGCCGCAGTGATTGGTGCGGTGTTCGCCGATCTCGCCCCGGTCGACCTGCGCGGCCGCTACATGGGCCTGTCCGGGATGGCGTTCGGCGTCGGTACGGTCGTCGGCCCGCTGGCCGGTACGAACGCGCTCGAGCACCTCGGCCCGACGGTCACCTGGCTCGGCTGCGCCGTTCTCGGCGTCGCGATCTTCATCGGCCAGTACTCGCTGGCGCCCGCTCTGCACGCCCGAGCCGAAGCGAACGCGGCGACCGCATGAGGTGCGCGGTCGCGACCGTCACCACGATCGCCGCGACCGCCACCCACACGGCACGGTCGATCGTCACCGGGTGCTGCAGGAACACCGATCCGAACGCCGCCACCCCGAGCGTCCCACCGAACTGCTGGACCGCGTTGAGCAGTCCTGCAGCGGACCCGGTCTGATGTGGCTCCACCCGGTGCAGTGCCTCGGTGAAGAACGACGTCGTGAACAGTCCGACACCGGCACCACCGAGCGCGAGCGCGGGCAGCAACGCGTACGGCGCGATCGCCAGGCCGGCAAGCAGTATGCCGAGTCCGGCGTACATGAGCCGCGAACCGAAGCGTGCGACCAGCCACTGGCCCGCTGCCAACGAGGCGATTCCGGACGCCGCCGACCACGGGAGGAGGACGAGGCTCGAGCGCATCACGGTGTGATGCAGCGTCAGTTGCTGATGCAGTACGACGACCAACGTCACGCCGCTCATCACCGAGAAGAACAACGCCGAGGTGATCAGCGCGGGCGCGAACCCGCGATGCTCGAACAGGCTCCGCTCGATCAGGTCCTTGCGCAGGAAGCACAGTCCGAGGAACAGGACACCGGGAGCGAGTAGGTACCACGCCTGCGACTGCAGGATCGGGTACACGACGAGACCCGTGCCGCTGATGAGCAGCACCGTCCCGATCAGATCGATCCGCTGCGGAGCGGCCGACTCGGGCAACAGGTGGGACAGGGAGAGTACGGCAAGGCCGAGCGGCACGTTGACGAGGAAGACGGCGCGCCACGAGGTCGTCTCGGTGATGACGCCGCCGAGCAGCGGACCGGAGATGCCGGCCAGTCCCATCACGGGGCCGATCGTGCCGAGTGCCTTGGACAGTTCGCGGCCGGTGAAGCTCGTCTTGATCAGGCCGATCGTTTGTGGAATCACCAACGCGGCTGCGGCGCCCTGTACGGCGCGGAAGCCGATCAGCGACGCCGACGTGGTCGCGAGCGCGCACGCTGTCGACGTGAGTACGAAGACGGCGACGCCGATCCGGAAGCAGCGCCGTCGGCCGAAGCGGTCGCCTAGCCGTCCACCGGTGATCAGCAACGCCGCGAACGGCAATGTGTACGCGGCGCTGAACCACTGGAGATCTGATGTACGGCCGCCGAGGTCTGTGTGGATCACCGGGGCCGCGACCTGGACGATCGTCGCGTCGAGCAGGTTCATCGCCTCGGCGACCAGGAGGGCGATCAGCCCGATCCATCGCATGTTTTTCATACCGCCACGATCTGGTCCGGCCGCTTGATCTTCCATCTATCATCAGGAATCTGCAGGAATCTTCCATTCGATGGCGAGATCGGCGATGATCGTCACCATGCTGGATGAGATCGACCGGGCCTTGCTCCACGCGCTGCAGCTGGACGGCAGGGCGCCGTACAGCCGGATCGGGGAGGTGCTCGGCGTCTCCACGCAGACCGTGGCGCGCCGGTTCAACCGGCTGCGTGCCGAGGCCGGACTGCGCGTGACCGCGCTGCCTGATCCGCAGGCCGCCGGTCGCTCGCAGTGGCTACTCCGACTGACCGCGGCGCCGCAGACCGCGCAGGATCTTGCAGGCGCCCTGTCGCGCCGCCCGGACACCAGTTGGGTCAAACTCGCGTCCGGCGGCACCGAGATCGTGTCGATCGTGCACAGTACGCCGACCGACAGGAACGCCCTGCTGCTGAACGACATCCCGCGTACCAGCAGCATCACCTCGGTCTCGGCGCACTACCTCCTGCACCTGTACGTCGGCGGTTCGACGGCCTGGCGTGGTCGCGCGAAGACGCTCACCGAGGCGCAGGTCGCCGCCCTGACCCGAGCCCGCCGCGGCGAGCCGACGACGTTAGGCCCCGACGACGCGAAGCTGCTGACGGCACTCGGGGAGGACGGGCGAGCCACCCTCGCGGACCTGGCTGTACGGACAGGATGGTCCACGGCCACCGTCGCACGGCGGCTCGACGAGTTGCTGCAGAGCGGCGCGATCTTCCTCGACGTGGACGTGGACCCGATGACATTCGGGTTCACCACCAGCGCCATGCTGTGGCTGTCCGTGCCACCCGCGCATCTCGACGCCGTCGGGCGGGCCCTCGCCGAGCACGACGAACTGGTCTTCGTCGCCGCGACGACCGGCCGGACCAACCTGGTCACGCAGGCGATCTGTACCGGACCGGACGCACTGCATACGTACCTGACCCAACGCCTCGGCGCGATCGAGCACATCACGGCGATCGAGACCGTACCGATCCTGCGGACCGTGAAAGCCGCGGCCCCGTTCGCGCCAGGTCTCGTAGGGTGGCGGGTATGACTGAGCGGATGACCGACGTGGTCGTGTTCGACATCGGTGGGGTGCTGCTGGACTGGAGTCCGACGTACCTGTACGCCGACCTGATCCCGGACGAGGAGGAGCGGACCCACTTCCTGACCAACGTCACGACGCCGGCCTGGAACCACACGCTGGACGAAGGACGCCCGTGGGCCGAGGCAGTCGCGGAGTTGAAGAGCCTGCACCCGGAGCATGCCGAGTGGATCGAGGCGTACGACACCGGGTGGCTGAAGATGGTGAAGGGCGTGTTCGAGGACACCGCCGCGGTCCTCAAGGAGCTTCAGGCGGCCGGCGTACCGACGTACGCGCTGACGAACTTCTCCGCCGACAAGTGGGAGGTGGCGAAGGACGCGTTCGGAGTCCTCCGGCACTTCGACGGCGAGATCGTCTCCGGCGCCGAGCAGATCGCGAAGCCGGACGAGAAGATCTACCGGATCCTGATCGAGCGCTTCGACCTGGACCCGGCACGGACCTTCTACACCGACGACATGGCGTACAACGTCGACGGCGCCCGGGCGGTCGGCCTCGACGCCGAACTCTTCACCGGCGCCACAACCCTCCGCACCCAACTCGCTGCCCGGGGCCTCTAAACCGCGGCCGAGATCGTTTCGGTGTACGCCGGGGTGGTCGCGAGGTAGGCCGCTTCGACGTAGATGGTGTTGTTCTGGCAGGTCATCGGCGTGAGTGCCACGCCGGGCTTGCCGCCGTACATGGTCTGCGGTTTGGTGAGACCGGGGCGCCAGCGGTTGATCTGGTACGTGTCCTCGCCGGTGGCGCCGACGGTGCGCGTCTCCCAGAGGATCCAGTTGCCGCAGGCAAGGATCGTGTCGGTGACGACGGTACCGAGCGGGCGGGCGGGGGAGTCGCCGGACTCGCGGACGTACGCCTTGCTCTGGTACTGATCCGGGTCGTTGGCGCCGACCTCGGACCAGACGGTCGCTCCTTTGACGGTGGCGCCGCTCCACTGGATGCAGTTCGTTGCCGCGGGCACCGGTTGGACCGGGCCGCCGGCGAGGGCCGCGGTCAGGACGCGCTTGCAGCGGCGTGAGGTCTCCGGCGCGACGATCTCGCTGAACGTGACGGTGTCGGCGGACACCACCGGGTCGGCCACGTACCCGGGTGCGTCGACGCAGGTGACGCTGCGGGACTTCAGGGTCGCGAGGTCCGCGACGATCAGGCAGGAACGGTTCTTCGCGTCGGTGGAGCTGTACGCGAACGTGCCGTCGTACGCGCCGATCTCCGGCTCGGACACCGGCGGGATCGCCGGTGCGGTCGCCTTGCCGGAGGTGAGGTCGTAGCGCAGGACCTTGATCTGCGGGTCCGGGCCGTCGGAGCGGATGTCCTCGAGCAGCGCGTAGCGGTCGTCGATCACGACGGGGGACTGGGCGACGAAGCCGGTTGCGGGGACGTGCCGGACCACGGCCCGTTTCGACGTGCGGTCGGTGATGGTCGTCGTACCGGCCTCGTCGCTGCCGCGGGTGACGACGTACTTGCTCTGCTGGGTGACGAGGTGCTGACCGTCGACCGGTTGCCGCAGGACGTTCGCCCACGTGGGCAGTGCCGTACCCACATCCGTCGGTCTCGACGGCGTCGGCGTGGGGGTGGCCGACGGCGTTGGCGTCGGGCTGCTCTCCGGCTTGGTGGTGGAGCAGCCCGCCAGTACGAGGACAAGGGTGCCTACGGCAACGGTACGGCGACGCATCTACAGCCCGATGTTCTGGAAGGAGTTGGCCAGGGTGGCGTTGAACAGGGCGCTCGCGGGGATGTTCCGCGGGCCGTCGGTGACGTTGCCCCGGCTGTTGAAGCGGCGCTCGTTGAACACCTCGAAGATCGCGATCGTGCCGTTCTTCTTGTCGTAGCCGCGGCCGACCTGGTAGTGGCCGCTGTGGTTGAACGCGAGGTACGGGAAGTACCGCTTGAGCAGTTGGACGTGTTCGATCACCGGGGCCTTGTAGACGCCGAGGTGCTTCTGGTGCACGGCGAAGAAGGTCTGCGCGTTCCAGGTCGAGACGCTCTGCACGATGTACGTGCCGGCGGACTTGGGCCAGCTGGTCTTCAGGTTGGTCTGCTGGACCATCGAGGAGATCGCCGTACCGCCGGTGGTCGAGCCGAGGTCCTTCGCCCAGGACGCCTGGGTGTCCTTCTGGTTGTCATCCGCCCAGTCGATCGACTGGAACGTCGCCGGACCGCACCAGTAGCCCTTCTCCTGCGACGTCTGATACCCCTTCATGATGTACGCCGAACCCGGCACCACAACAGGCGCCGCCGGAGTCGTCGGCACCGGCGTGGTCGGAGTCCCGGTGGTCGGAGCCGTCCGCGTAGGGACAATCGTCGGCGTCACGGTGGGTGTTGCGGTCGGGGTGCTCGTCGGGCCGCTGGTCGGCGTGGCCTCAGCGGTTGGCCGGCCGAGGCCCGCCGACGGCTCGGGCGTGCCCTCCTCCTCGGCGTTGGGGGGTGGGGTGTTGGCTTCGGCGAGTTCGCGGAGTTCGCGGGCTTTTTCGCGGCCGTTCCAGGCGGACTGCATCTCGTCCAGTTCGGCGGTGACGCGCCGGCTCTTGGGGAGGGCGGCGCGCTGGGCGACGAACGCGGCGGGGGTGAGGTCACCCGTCGGGATGTCCTGCTCGGCGCCGACCTCGTCCGCGGCGCGCAGACTCGGCTGTTCCATCAGCGCATGCCGCTGAGCACCAGTCGGCACCTGATCCACGAACCCGAGCCCGAGGCAGTAGTTCTCGGTCTCGAGCTTGAAGCACCGAAGCATCGAAGCAGCCTGCGCAGACGTATCTGCGGACCGCAGCTGCACGTCGCCCGGTGAGGTCTCCGTCACCTCTTTCACGACCTCGCTCCACGACCGCGCGGCAGGCGGCTCGTCCGAGCTTGCCGTCGGCGTCGAGCCGGGGCTGGAAGGGGTGGTGGGGTCAGCGGTCGGCTCCCCACTCGCGATCCCGGTCGGTGACCACGGCGTCGCGGTCGCGGACGGTTGGGGGGTCGGTGTCGTACCGGGTGCGGTACGGAGTTCCGGGTCGCGGGGTTGGTAGGCCTGGGCGGTGAGGGGTGCCTGGGTGAGCAGTGCACCCAGAAGGACCAGAGTTGCCCCCCGTGCTGCTGTGAGCATTGGGTCTCCCGAGCGGCGTGTGACGGCAGTGACTGTAGGTACGCCTGAGAACACAGTACGTGCTTGTGGCAACAAACGGGAGGGGGCCTCCCAACAGAACCCACCGCGCAGGCCAACTAAACTGTCCCGGTCCAGGTCCTGAGTGCTGTGGAGAGTCTGTGTCGGTCCAAACCATCCGCCTGTTCGGCGACCCCGTGCTGATCACGAAGGCCGAGCCGGTCGTCGACTTCGACGCCGAGCTGCGCCGCCTGGTCGCGGACCTCACCGACACCATGCAGGACGCGCCCGGTTCCGGCCTGGCCGCGCCGCAGATCGGCGTCGGTCTGCGGGTGTTCACGTACCACGTCGAGGGCGAACTCGGACACCTGATCAACCCGGAGCTGAGGCTGTCGCTGGAGGAGCAGTTCGGCCCCGAGGGCTGCCTGTCGATCCCCGGCCTGACGTTCGACTGCCGGCGCGCCCAGTCGGTGATCGCGAAGGGCTTCAACATGTACGGCGACCCGGTCGTGATCGAGGGCTCCGACCTGCTCGCGCGCTGCATCCAGCACGAGACCGACCACCTCGACGGCGTGCTGTTCGTCGACCGCCTCGACCGCGAGACCCGCAAGGCCGCGATGAAGGCGATCCGCGAAGCCGAATGGTCCGGCCTGTCGGGCCCACCCACGGTCAAGGTGTCACCCCACCCGACGAACGGATTTGGCCTGTGAGAGGTGCACTGTGAGAGTCGTCTTCGCCGGTACGCCGGAACCCGCGGTCACGGCACTCGAGGCGATCGTTGCCAGCCGCCACGAACTGGTCGGGGTGGTGACGCGGCCGGACGCCCCGGCCGGGCGCGGCCGGAAGCTCGTCGCGTCGCCGGTGGCGCAGTACGCGGAGGAGCTCGGCGGGATCGAGATCCTGAAGCCGGTGAAGCCGAGCGACCCGGAGTTCCTGGCGCGGCTGCGGGAAATCGCGCCGGACTGCTGCCCGGTGGTCGCGTACGGCGGTCTGCTGCCGCAGGCGGCGCTCGACATCCCCGAGCACGGCTGGGTCAACCTGCACTTCTCGGTGCTGCCCGCGTGGCGGGGTGCGGCGCCGGTACAGCACTCGATCATCTCCGGTGACGACGTGACCGGCGCGAGTACGTTCCGGATCGTGAAGGCGCTCGACGCCGGCCCGGTGTACGGCGTACTGACCGAGCCGATCGGGCCCGAGGACACCGCCGGCGACCTGCTGCACCGGCTCGCGGTATCCGGATCGAAGCTGCTCGTCGACACGCTCGACGGGATCGAAGCCGGCGTCCTCGAGGCCCGCGAGCAGCCTGCCGACGGGGTGACGCTGGCGCCGAAGATCACCGTCGAGGACGCGGAGCTGGACCTGCACGCACCGGCGCAGCGGGTGGACCGGCTGGTGCGTGGATGCAACCCGGCGCCGGGGGCGTGGACGACCTTCCGGGGCGAGCGACTGAAGGTGCTCGCCGTCCGGCTGACCTCCGACGAACTCAAGCCGGGCGAACTGCTGGCGACCAAGTCGAGCGTGAAGGTCGGCACCGGGAGCAAGGCGGTCGAGCTGGTGACCGTCCAGCCGCAGGGCAAGAAGCCGATGGCAGCCGCGGACTGGGCTCGTGGCGTACGGCTGACAGACGAGGACGTCCTGGGGCCCTCGGCGTGAGTGATCGGTCGCCGCGGAATCGTGGTCCGCAGCGCGGGCCGGATCGGGTACGCCGGGTCGCGTACCAGGTGATCCGCCAGGTCAACGCCGAAGGCGGCTACGCGAACCTCGCCCTGAACAAGGCGCTTCGGGAGTCGCGCCTGTCCGGGCGCGACGCCGCGTTCTGTACGGAACTCGTCCACGGAACGCTGCGCTGGCAGGGCACGTACGACGGCTTCCTCGCGCGCACCGTCTCACGCCCGCTGGACGAGCTGGATCCCGAGCTGCTCGACATGCTCCGCCTCGGCACCCACCAGTTGCTGAACATGCGCGTCGACTCGTACGCCGCCGTGTCCGAGATGGTCACGCTGACCCGTTCCGAACTGGGCCAGAAACGCACCGGCCTGGTCAACGCCGTGCTCCGCAAGATCAGCCAGCGAACCCTGAACCAGTGGATCGACACCGTCGCCCCGCGCTGGGAAGACGATCCGGTCGGCCACCTCGCGATCGCCGAAGCACATCCGCGGTGGGTGGTCGAGTCCTTCGAGCGGGCCCTTGCCGATGGTCCGGGCGCCGCGCCGCCGGGTGAGGCCGCGAACGAGCTGGAGCGGCTGCTGGTGGCGGACAACGACCCGCCTCGGGTCACCTTGGTAGCGCGCCCCGGGCTGTCGGACGTGGAGGAGTTGACCAAGGCCGGTGCGGTTCCGGCCAGGTGGTCGCCGTACGGGGCGGCGCTCGAGGGCGGCGGGGATCCAGGGCGGATCGGCGCCGTCGCGGCCGGTCGTGCCGGGGTGCAGGACGAAGGCTCCCAGCTGGTGGCGATCGCCTTGGCGTCGGTGAAGGTCGACGGGGACGACGCGAACTGGCTCGACCTGTGCGCCGGACCCGGTGGGAAGTCCGCGCTGCTGGCCTCGCTGCTGAAGGACGGGCGGCTGACCGCGGTCGAGCCGCTCAAGCACCGCGCCGAACTGGTCCGGCAGAACCTGCGGGCGATCCCTGGTGATCACCAGGTGCTGGTCGGCGACGGCACCAAGCCGACCTGGCCCGCCGGTTCGTTCGACCGGGTACTCGCGGACGTCCCGTGCAGCGGGCTCGGGGCGCTCCGGCGTCGACCGGAGGCGCGCTGGCGTCGTACGCCGGAAGACATCGAGGCGCTCTGCCCGCTTCAGGAAGCGCTGCTCGACTCCGCACTCACCTCTGTCCGCCCGGGCGGCGTCGTCGCGTACGTGACATGCTCCCCGCATCCGGACGAGACCCGCGCGGTCGTCGACGCCGTACTGGCGCGCCGCGACGACGTGACCCTCGAGGACGCCCGCGCGCTGTTCCCCGGCGTACCGGACCTCGGCGACGGCCCTGACGTCCAGCTCTGGCCGCACCTCCACGGCACCGACGCGATGTACCTCGCGCTGATCCGCCGCACATGAACCGGAAGCATCATCTGGTCGGCCTGTCGGCGGCATTCGGGATCGGGATGCTGGTGGCGGTCCAGTCCCGGATCAACGGCGAGCTCGGCGGTCTGCTCGGCGACGGGATCCCGGCCGCGCTGATCTCGTTCGGCACCGGCCTGTTCGTACTGCTCCTCATCACCGCTGCGGTCCCCGGCGTACGGCGCGGACTGGCCAACGTCTGGCGCCAGATCCGTACACCGATGCGCGGGTACGGCGGCCTGCGCTGGTGGCAGTGTCTCGGCGGCGTCGCGGGAGCGTTCCTCGTCGCGACGCAGTCGATCACCGTCTCCGTCATCGGTGTCGCGGTGTTCCTGGTCGCGGGCGTCGCCGGTCAGGCGATCAGCAGCCTGGTCGTCGACCGCCTCGGGTTCGGCCCGGCCGGCCCGCAGCCGCTCACCGCGCTCCGGATCGTCGGCGCCGCGATCGCCCTCGTTGCAGTCGGACTCGCCGTGTCGGAGCAGTTGAGCCATCCCGACGGCCTGCTGCTCGCGATCCTGCCCGCGCTCGGCGGCGTCGGTACGGCCGTACAGCAAGCCATCAACGGGCGCGTCGCGCGGACAGCCTCCACCGACGCGTACGGCGCGGTCGCGGCCGGCGTGGTGAACTTCCTCGTCGGCTTCCTCGCGCTGCTGCTCGTGTTCGCCGCCGACCTGGCGTTCCGCGGAGCACCGAAGCACCTACCGAGCGAACCGTGGCTGTACTTCGGTGGCATGTGCGGCGTGATCTTCATCAGCGCCGCGGCCGCCGTGGTCCGCGTCGTGGGCGTCTTCGTCCTGGGCCTCGGCACGATCGCCGGCCAGCTGATCGCCAGCCTGTTCATCGACATCTTCGTCCCGGTCACCGACGAGCCGATCACCGCACCCGTGGTCGCCGGAACCCTCCTCGCCCTCCTCGCCGTCGTGGTCGCCGCGGTTCCCAACCTCCGTCGTGCTTAGGTGGTCGCCGCGGCGACCACCGGCTTACGGCGGAGGCCGGCGAACAGGCCTTGGGAGACGGCGACACCGAGCAGGACGATCAGGCCGCCGACCGGCTGGTACCAGGTGATGTGTTCGTTCAGCACGATCACGCCGACCACGATCGAGAACACCGGCATCAGGTACGTCACCATCGACGAGCGGCTCGCGCCGATCAGCCGGATGTTGCGCATGTTGAGGACGAACGCGAGCCCGCTGCCTAGGGCACCGAGCGCGACCACGCTCAGCACGACCTTCAGTGACAGTGACCACGGCGCCGGCGGTGCCTGCCCGGTGACCAGCGGCGCGACGACGGCCAGCTGGACCGTTGCGCAGAGCAACAACGCGGTCGACAACGCCGTACCGGACAACGCCGTACCGGCCAGGAATCGTTTCTGGTAAGGGATCGCGAGCCCGTAGAAGAACGCGGCGAGCATGCACAACCCCTGTCCGACCAGGTTGGCGCCGCCCTGCACCCGCCACGCACCGAGTACGACGAGCATCCCGAGGAACCCGATCAGCAGCCCGAACCCGCGCTGCGCCGAGAACCTCTCGGTCCGGAAGATCAGCACCGCGATCGGCAGCACGATCAGCGGCGTGATGCCGTTCCAGATGCCGGCCAGCAGCGACGGGATCCGCTGCTCGCCGTACCCGAACAGGGTCCACGGGATCGCCGAGCCGATCGCGCCGACCACGAACGAGTGCCCCCACAGCCGCGGGTCGCGCGGCAGCGGCTCGCGCTTCACGATCAGGATCGCGAGCAGTACGACGGAACCGGCCAGCACGCGGCCGAGTGCCAGGTAGAGCGGCGGCAGTTCGCGGACGCCGACCGAGATGAACAGGAAGCTGCAGCCCCAGATCGCCGCGAGGGTGATCATCGTGGGCAGCCAGGCCCGCACAGGAGCGGTGTCAGTAGTCGTATCCGTGCTCACTCCTGACATCCTGCACTAATCGGCGGACAGTTCGTGCATTTTTATCCGTATTCGGGCACGTGGTAGCAATGGGTGTCAGTAGCGAGAGAGGATGACGCGCATGAGTGCCTCCTTCGATGTCGTCGCCGTCCGCAAGCAGTTCCCCGCGCTCGGCGAGGGCGCCGCGCACTTCGACGGGCCGGGCGGTTCGCAGACGCCACAGGCCGTCGCCGACGCGGTCGCGCGGACCATGACGTCCGCACTCGCCAACCGCGGCCAGTTGACTCCCGCCGAGCGACGGGCCGACGAGACGGTCGTGAACGCCCGCCAGGCGATCGCCGACCTGCTCGGCACTACCGCCCAGGGCATTGTCTTCGGCCGCAGCATGACGCAACTCACGTACGACTTCTCCCGGACGCTCGCGAAGACGTGGCAGCCAGGCGACGAGGTGATCGTCACCCGCCTCGACCACGACGCGAACGTCCGGCCCTGGGTGCAGGCCGCCGAGGCCGCCGGCGCCACGCTCAAGTGGCTCGGGTTCGACCCGGAGACCTCCGAACTGGACGACCTCACCCCGCTCCTGTCGGACCGCACCCGCCTGGTTGCGGTCACCGCCGCCTCCAACCTCCTCGGTACGCGTCCCGACACGCAGAAGATCGCCGACCAGGTCCACGAGGCCGGTGCGTTGATTTACGTCGATGGCGTGCACCTGACCGCGCACGCGCCGGTCGACGCGCGGTACGCCGACTTCTACGTCTGCTCGCCGTACAAGTTCTTCGGCCCGCATCTCGGTGCGTTGACCGCGGCGCCGGAGCTGCTCGAGACGCTGCGGCCCGACAAGCTCCTGCCGTCGACGGACGTCGTACCGGAGCGGTTCGAATTCGGCACCCTGCCGTACGAGCTGCTCGCCGGTACGACGGCCGCGGTCGACTTCATCGCCGGTCTCGGCGGCTCCGGCAGCACCCGCCGCGAGCGCCTCGTCAACTCGCTCAACCTGGTCGCGGAACACGAGGACGCGCTCCGCGACGACCTGGAGGCCAGGCTCGCCGCGATCCCGGGGATCAAGCTCCACGGTCACGCCGCGAGCCGTACGCCGACGCTGCTCTTCACGCTCGACGGTCACGAGCCGTCCGCCGTCGCGGAGCACCTTGCCAGGGCCGGCGTGAACGCGCCCGCCGGTTCGTTCTACGCGTACGAACCGGCGCGGCAGCTCGGCCTCGGCCCGGCGGGCGCGGTCCGCGCCGGTCTCGCGCCGTACAACGACCAGTCCGACGTCGACCGTCTCGTGGCCGCGCTGTCCACCTTGACCGGTTCGAGAGGCACTAACTAAAGTCTCTGGGGAAATGAGAGAACCCACCGCCTACTTCGTCCAGACGGACCCCTCGGACGGATTGGTCACTCCGTCCCGCGCGGGTGCCGAGATCACCTGGAACGACGGGATCGTCGAGGTCACCGCGCAGCGCGTCTCCCGGGTCGCGCTGCGCTGGTCGGAGCGGCTCCCGGCCGATGCGCTGATCCTCGGTGACGCCTGGGAGCGTTCGTACGGCGACCTGCAGTGGCGGCACCAGCAGCCCGAGCGGCTACTGCCGTGGTACTTCCTCGTCCACTCGCGAACAAGCACGTTCGGGATGGGTGTCGACGTACAGCCGAACGCGTTCTGTGCGTGGACGGTCGACGGCGACGGGTACACCCTGTGGCTCGACCTGCGGAACGGCGGCGGTCCGGTTCACCTGGACGGTCGTACGCTGGCAGCAGCAGTCGTGCGACGATTCGACGACGGGGGTACTCCCTGGCAGACGCTGAACGCAGCCGTCGCCTCCATGAGCACCCGGCTACCGGCGCGACCTGAGCCCGCGCCGGTAGCCGGGCCTGTAGTTGGTGCCAACAACTGGTACTACGCGTACGGCGAGAACTTCGACGAGAAGGCGGTCCTGAAGGACGCCGCCACCATCGTCGAGCTCGCCGACGGGCACCCGGTGAAGCCGTTCAGCGTCGTCGACGACGGCTGGTACCCCGGCGGCGTCTGCTCCGGCGGCCCCTGGGACCGCGGCATCCCCGGCGTCTTCGACGACCTCGCCGCCACCGCCTCCGCGATCAAGGAAATCGGCGCCCGCCCCGGCATCTGGTTCCGCCCACTCCTGGTCCGCGAGCCGTCCCCCTTGGCCTCGAAAGCCCCGCACGACAAACCAGGCCGCGCCCTGGACCCCACTCACCCCGAGGTCCTCGACGGCTTGCGCGCGGATCTCCACCGCTTCCAGTCCTGGGGTTTCGAACTCGTGAAGCACGACTTCACCACCTTCGACCTCTTCGGCAATTTCGGCCCCGCCATGGGCTCCCACCTCACCGCCGACGGCTGGCAGTTCCACGACCCGACCCGAACCACCGCCGAAATCGTTCTCGACCTCTACCGCGAGATCCGCTCCGCCGCGAACGACCTGCTGGTGATCGGCTGCAACACCGTCGGCCACCTGGCCGCCGGCCTCGTCGACATCCAGCGAACCGGCGACGACACCTCCGGCCGCGACTGGGAACGCACCCGGAAGATGGGCGTGAACACGCTCGCGTACCGCCTCCCGCAGCACAACCGGTTCTTCACCGTCGACGCCGACTGCGTCCCGTGCACCCCGCAGACCCCGTGGGAGCTGAACGCCCGCTTCCTCGACCTGATCGCCCGCTCCGGCACCGCGCTGTTCCTCTCGATCGACCCGGCCGCACGAACCCCCGAGGCCGACCGCGACCTCCGTGCCGGGATCCGCCTCGCCCTCGACGGCGGCGACGAGAGCGGGATCGAGCCGACGGACTGGTTGGTCAACACCACGCCCAACACCTGGCGTACCGGCGATGGAGATGTGGAGTACGACTGGTCGAGGCCATGGGGCGCGGACCCGCATGGCTAGGCGGGGAACGAATCTGGATCGGGTCGGCGGCTTCAACGACGCCGTCGTCCTGGACGCGATCCGCCGCAGCGAGCAACTCAGCCGGGTCGAGCTCGCCGCGGCGACCGGCCTGTCCGGCCAGGCGATCTCGAACATCGCGCGCCGCCTGCTCGACGCGGGCCTGGTTCGCGAGGCCGGCCGGCTGCGCGGCGCCGGGCTCGGCAAACCGCGGACGCTCCTCGAACTCGAACCCACCGGCCAGTACGCCGTCGGCGTCCATCTCGACCCGTCCGTGGTCACCGTCGTACTGCTCGACCTGACCGGCGAGGTGGTCGCGCGGCGACCGGTCGACCAGTACGCCGACGACCCCGACCTGCTGATCGACGGGATCGCGAAGACCATCGAGGAAGTGATCGCCTCCTCAGGCGCACCGCGCGAACGGGTCACCGGTGTCGGCATCGCCGCGCCCGGTCCGATCGACGTCGAACGCGGCGTGGTCGTGGACCCGCCGAACCTGTCGACCTGGCATCTCGTCCCGCTCCGTGACCAGCTCCAGGAGCGCACCGGTCTGCCGATCATCCTGGACAAGGACGTGACCGCTGCCGCGGCCGCGGAGCGATGGGCCGGGCAGGGCGGGAGCTTCGTGTTCTTCTATCTCGGTACGGGGGTCGGCGCCGGACTGGTGATCGGCGACGAGGTGGTCCGCGGCGCGTCCAGCAATGTCGGCGAGATCGGCCACGTGATCGTCGACCCGGACGGACCGGTCTGCTACTGCGGACGGCGCGGCTGTGTCGGCGAGACCAGCCAGCCGCGGTACCTGGTGCAGCAGGCGGTGCAGGCCGGAGTACTTGCCGAAGGCACCGACCTGGACGACCGGCTCGCGGTGGAGACCGCCTTCGCCGAACTGTGCGCGCTCGCCGGCGAACCCGGCGCGGCCCGGGACATCGTGACCACACTGGCCGTACGGATCGCCAAGGTCGTCGAGGACATCGCGAACCTGCTCGACCTCGACCGTGTCGTCTTCGGCGGTCCGCACTGGCCCCAACTCGCCCCGGTGCTGGGCGAGGCGGTGCGCGGCGCGCTCGCAGAGCGCTTCCTGGTTCGCGCCGTCCATCCGTTCGAGGTCACCGGTACCGCGCTCGGTGCCGATGTCGGCGCGATCGGCGCCGCGAGCCTGGTCCTGGACCGGACCTTCTCGCCCAATCCCGCCCTCGTTGCTGAAAGGTAGACGTGTTGATGATCGACCCCGAGGTCCTTGCCCGCGCCACGGCCGCTGTCCGACAGGCCAGTGGCGACGAGACGATCGCGGAGATGTTCCGGCGTTCGATGGCCGAGAACCTGCCCGCGGTCGCCGAGCGGCTGCCGGACGGGACGACGTTCGTGCTCACCGGCGACATCCCGGCGATGTGGCTGCGCGACTCGGCCGCCCAGCTGCGGCCGTACCTGCTGCTGTGCAAGGACGATCCGGGGCTGCAGGAGATCCTGATCGGCGTACTGCACCGGCAGCTGGAGTACGTCGTACTCGATCCGTACGCGAACGCGTTCAACAAGGAGGCGAACGGCGCCGGCCACGTCACCGACGAGACCGAGATGTCGCCGTGGGTGTGGGAGCGCAAGTACGAGATCGACTCGCTGTGCTTCCCGCTCGAGCTGGCGTACCGGCTGTGGCGGATCACCGGGCGCGCGGACGTGATCGACGAGCGGTTCCGGGCCGCGGCGGAGGCGATCGTCGACCTGTGGACGGTGGAACAGGACCACGAGGCCCGGTCGCCGTACCGGTTCCAGCGGCACGACGACCGTGACTCCGACACGCTCGTCCGCGACGGCCGCGGCCGGCCGACGAAGCCGACCGGGATGTCGTGGAGCGCGTTCCGCCCGAGCGACGACGCGACCGAGCTGGGCTTCAACGTGCCGGGGAACATGTTCGCCGCGGTGGTCCTGGGGTACGTCGAGGAGCTCGCGACCGAGGTACTGCACGACGAGTCGCTCGCCGTCCGGGCCAAGGCGCTGAAGGCCGAGATCGACGAGGGCATCGCGTCCTTCGGCACGGTCCAGCATCCGGTGCACGGCCGGGTGTACGCGTACGAGGTGGACGGGCTGGGGGAGTCGTTGCTGATGGACGACGCGAACATGCCGAGCCTCCTCGGAATCCCCCTCACCGGGTACGCCGCCGCGGACGACCCGACCTATCTCGCAACCCGCCAGCTGCTCCTCAGCCCGGAGAACCCGTACTACTACAGTGGTACCGCGGCCGCCGGCATCGGCAGCCCGCACACCCCACCCCGCTACATCTGGCACATCGCCCTGGCCGTCCAAGGCATCTCCAGCACCTCGGCCGAAGAACGCCAACGCCTTCTCGAACTCCTCCGCGACACCACCGGCGGCACCGGCCTGATGCACGAGGGCTTCGACGTCGACGACCCCCGTAAATTCACCCGCGACTGGTTCTCCTGGGCCAACGCCATGTTCTGCGAACTCGCCTTGGTCCACGCCGGCATCAGGTGACGTCTCGTCTCCTGGTTGTCCAGGCGGCGAGGGTGGTGAAGGCTGCGCAGTAGGCGAGCAGGGTCAGGAGGGCTCGGGCGCCGCCTACTGCGTCGCGTACGCCGGGTGGGGCGTCGGCGGCGGCCATGCCTGTCACGTTGAAGACGAGCGAACCGGCGTTCGTGCCGGGCAGTAGGTTGGCGAGCCACTTGAGGCTTGGCAGCAGGCTGCTGACGACGCCGGCCAGGAGCGTTTCGATGCCTAGGATCCAGACGACGCCCAGGCCGATCGGTAGTGCGACGTTGCGGAAGGCAACGGCCAGGACGGCGCCGGCGAGGCACCACATGATCAGGACGAGCCAGCCGCCGGCCAGGCCCTTGAGGAGATCGCCGATGCTCGGCCAGGTTGTGGCGCCGTTCTCCGCAGCCGCGACGGCGATACTGCACGCGGCACAGGCTGCGAAGATGCCGAGTACCCAGACCGCGATCATGGTGCCTAGGGCAAGGAACTGCGCGCCGAGGATCGTGCCGCGACGCGGGCGCTGGGTAAGGACGGTCTTGAGGGTTCCCCAGCTGTACTCGCCGCCGATCACGATCGCCCCGAGGACCAGGGCGAGCGCGCCGGCGAAGATCGGGTAGCCGCCGATCGTGTTGTCGATCACGCGTCCCGGCAGCATGCCGCGGAGCACCTCGGCCCGCGGTACGCCGGCCGTACTCGGCGCGTCGTCGCCGGTCGTGTACGCGATGTACGGCAGGAGGTACCCGAAGATCAGGCTCAGCACGAGACCGGCGCCGAACAGCACCCAGACGGCGGATCGCTTGCGCAGCTTGAGGATCTCGGCGCGGTAGCTACCCAACATGGGTCTTCTCCGTCGTCAACTCGAAGAAGATGTCCTCGAGCGCGAGTTCCGCGGTGTGCAGCTCGGACACCTCGATACCGGCCTCGACGAGCGCGCGGTTCACCTCGGCGGCCCGGTGCGGATCGACCTGCAACCGAAGCGTGTCGTCGTACTGATGGACCGTACCGAACCGCGCGAGCAGCGTCTGCGCCTCCTGCTTCGGCGTGGCCCGGACGACGAGTTCCTGTTCGCCACGGAGGTCGTCGACGTTGTGCTCGGCAACCATCCGGCCGGCGTTGATGATGCCGACCCGGTCGCAGATCTGCTGGACCTCGCCGAGCAGATGGCTGGACAGCAGTACGGTCCGTCCGCCGGTACCGAGGTCGCGGATCAGCCGCCGCATGTCGCGCATCCCGGCCGGATCGAGCCCGTTCGTCGGCTCGTCGAGGATCACCAGTTCGGGATCCTTCAGCAGCGCGGCCGCGACGCCGAGGCGCTGCTTCATGCCGAGCGAGTACGTCGAGAACCGGTCCTTGGCCCGATCCGCCAGGTCGACCAGCTCGAGCACCTCGTCGATCCGCTGCCGCTTCACCCCGGCGTACTCCGCGAGCAGCCGCAGGTTGTCGAGCCCGGACAGGTACGGGTAGAACGCGGGCGACTCGATCATCGACCCGGTCCGCCCTAGTACTCCCGACTCACCCGGCCGCCCGCCCAGCACCCGCACCCTCCCACTCGTCGGCGCGATCAACCCGGTGAGGATCCGCAGGGTCGTCGTTTTCCCCGCCCCGTTGGGCCCCAGAAACCCGTACACCTCACCCGCCAGCACCCTCAGATCGACACCGTCAACCGCGACGGTGTCGCCATACCTCTTCGTCAGCCCACTGACCTCAACAAGCGCATCCATACAACGAGAGTGCCGCCGTCAAGCCCCCACCGCGTCGCCTCGGGGGAGTGACCCCACCTACCACCCGCGGAGTACTCAGTCGAGCCAGCCGGGGCGGACCAGGCCGGTTTGGTAGGCGACGACTACTAGTTGGGCGCGGTCGCGGACGGCTAGTTTGATCATCGCGCGGCTCACGTGTGTCTTCGCGGTCGCCGGGCTCAGGACGAGCCGCTCTGCGATCTCGTCGTTCGACAGGCCTTCGCCTACCAGTGCGACGATCTCTTTCTCGCGTTCCGTGAGTACGTCGAGTTCCTTGCTCGCATGGGGTTGCCGTGACCGCGACGCGAACTCCGCCACCAGCCGCCGCGTGACGCCGGGGGAGAGCAGCGCGTCCCCCCGCGCCACTACCCGTACCGCCTGCAGCAGCTCGACCGGTTCCGTGTCCTTCACCAGGAACCCGCTCGCCCCGACCCGCAGCGCCTCGAACACATACTCGTCCAGGTCGAACGTCGTCAGGATCACCACGTGAACGTCGGACAGCTCCGGATCCGCCCCGATCCGCCGGGTCGCCTCGAGGCCGTCGGTCCCGGGCATCCGGATGTCCATCAGCACCACGTCGGGCTTCTCCCGCCGCGCCACCACGACCGCCTCCGCTCCGTCGGACACCTCACCGACGACGGTGATGTCGTCCTCGGAGTTCAGCAACGACCGGAACCCGGCCCGCACCAACGCCTGATCGTCCGCCAGCAACACCCGAATCATGCGGGGAGCCTATGCGAGCCCGGCGTCATGGGCGAGCAGCGCGACCTGGGTGCGGTTGCCGAGTTCCAGCTTGGTGAGGATGTGGGAGATGTGGGCCTTCACCGTCGCGAGGCTCATGAACAGCTCGGTCGCGATCTGGGCGTTCGCCTTGCCCTGGGCGACCGCGAGCATCACGTCGTACTCCCGTGGTGACAGCCGCTGAAGCTTCTGCTGCGCGATCGTGTGCGCGTCGGCCTGGGTCGCGGCGCGGTCCATCAGCCGCCGGGTGATCGCCGGGGACAGAATCGGGTCCCCGGCCGCGACCCGGCGTACCGCATCGACGATCCGCGCCGGCGGAGTGTCCTTGAGCAGGAACCCGCTCGCCCCGGCGCGAAGCGCGTGCAGGACGTTCTCGTCGGTGTCGAACGTGGTGAGTACGACGACCTCGGGCGGATTCGGCCGCGCCCGCAGCCGGCGGGTGGCGACGATCCCGTCGACGCGCGGCATCCGCAGGTCCATCAGCACGATGTCCGGGAAGTGCGCGTCGACGGCGGCCGGTACCTCGTCACCGTCGGCGGCCTGGCCGACGACCGAGATCCCGTTCGCGCCGTCCAGCATCATCTCCAGGCTGGCCCTGACCAACGCGTCGTCGTCCACCACGAGTACCCGGATCATGGGGGCCACGGTAGCGAGGCCTCGAGGCGGAACGCGCCACCGGGCTCCCTCCCGTGGTCGAGCGTGCCGCCCGCGAGCTGGACGCGTTCGGTCAAACCGACCAGACCGGTCCCGCTGCCGGGCACCAGCGGCGTACCGTTCGACGCCGGATTGGTCAGTTCGATCCTCAGGCCGTCGCCAGGGTGGCCGGTGACGATCACCTGTACGGGATGTCCCGCCGCATGCTTGCGGGCGTTCGTCAGCCCTTCCTGCACGACCCGGTACGCCGTCCGGCCGGTTGCCGGGGGCAACGAGGTGGCGTCGGTGACCCGGTCGTCGTACGCGATCGTGGTCCCCGCCTCGCGCGACTCGTCGACGAGCGCCCGCAGATCACCGAACGTCGGCTGCGGGCGCGCCTCGTACACCTCCTCGTCGCGCAACACGTTGATCACCTCGCGCAGCTCGTCGAGCGCCTGGTGTACGCCGGTACGGATCACGCCGGCCGCCTTCGCCAGCTTCTCGGGGGAGGAGTCCGGGCGGTACTCGAGGGCGCCCGCGTACGTCGCGAGCAGGGACAGGCGATGCGCCAGTACGTCGTGCATCTCGCGGGCCATCTTCGTACGTTCGAGTGATCGTGCTTCCGCGACCCGGCGGCCTTGCTCGGCCTCGGCGCGGCGGGCGCGTTCACGGAGCGATTCGAGGAGTTGCTGTCGGGCCTGGACGCCTTGGCCCCAGCCGAGCAGGCCGGCGTGGACGACCACGACGAGTACGGCGTACCAGAGGTAAGGCAGACCGTCTATCGGTTGCCAGAGGCCCTGAACGAGGTGCGCCACGGTGCCGATGCCCGCGACCAGGATCGACGTCCGGAGCGGCTTGCGGAGCGCGACCGAGAGGGTCCCGACCGTCGACGGCGGGGTCGCCGCGGGCGAGATCGCCGCGAGTACAGCCACCGCGATCGCGCCTTGGACGGGCCGCCGAAACACCAACGGCATCAACCCGACCGAGACGACCCCGACCAACACATCCAGCCACAGGAACTTCCGCTGCGCGGGATCCGACAACCGCCCGACAACCGTCAGCAGCACCAGCACCGCGATCGCCCCGACAGCCAGCACCTCAACCACAAGTCGAGGCCGCCGAGGCGCGCACAACTCACTCATGTCCCGAGCGTAAGTGTCCCCACCCCGCCCCACCACCAACCAAAGTCGAACCCCCCACCGACTTCCGCCCGCCCACCCCCATCCCCCCGCCCGATGCCACCCGGGCCCCCTCCACGGCACGTTTACCCCATCACCCCACCCCAAGGAGCAAGAAATGCCAACCCCCAACCCCCGCCCCACCACTACCAGCCCGCACCCCACCACCACCGGCCCGCGCCCCACCACTAACCTGCCGTCCGCGCCTGCGTCAGCCCTCAACTCCACAGTGCTGGGCTCTCGGCGCCGAGGTCCTGGTAGCCGGCTCGCCGTGGTCGGCATCGCAGCAGCCGCCGCGTTGGCCGACTGGGCAATCCTCAGCCCCCTGGCCGGCCTCACCCTGACCGCCCGGCAAGGAGGCGTTCAGCACATCGGCGCCCCAGCAGTCCTAGCCGCAACGATCGTCGTGACCTTCCTAGGCTGGGCCCTCCTGGCGATCCTCGAGCGCCGCACCCACCGCGCCCGCAACATCTGGACCGCCATCGCCACGATCGTCTGCATCACGTCCCTCGGCAGCCCGCTCACCAACGGCATCGGCACCGGCACCAAGCTAGGCCTCGCCTCGCTCCACCTGATCGTCGGCGCGATCGTCATCCTCGGCCTCCGCCGCACGACCCTCAGCGCCGCCGAACGGTGCTAACTGCGCCGCCTGGTAGAACCCCCGGATGTGCGCGGCCACCAACGAGGCCGCGCGCTCTGCCTCCCCGTCCCGCACCGCAGCGAGAATCGCCCGATGCTCAGCCCGCAACCCCACCGCCGTACCTTCCCAATCCGGCAGATTCGGCACAGCGGCGAGTACGTACCCATGAATGGCGGACCGCAACGAAGCCATCACCGCGGCGATCAGCACATTCCCGGCCAACCCCGACAACGCGACATGAAACTCCGCGTCGAGCTCATGGAACTCCTCCGGCGACAACCCCGCATCATCCATCTGATCGAGCAGTTCCGACGCAACCTTCAACTCACCGACCCCGAGCGCCCGGCCGGCCGCCTCCCGCGCCGACCACGACTCCAGCAACAGCCGCGTCTCGACCACGTCCCCGATCGGCAGATGATTAGTTGCCAGGTGCAACCGCAGTACGGCGGTCAGCGGCGACACCGGCTCCGCAACGATCACCGCGCCGGCTTCCGGCCCGGACCCGGTCGCGGTCCGTACGACGCCCATCGCCTCCAGCACCCGGACCGCCTCACGGACCGACGGCCGGCTGATCCCGAGCTGTTCCGCGAGCGCCCGCTCCCCGGGCAACCGCCCGCCGATCCGCAGCCGCCCGGCCGCGAGGTCGGCCTCCACCCGGTGCAGAACCAGCTCGTAGTTCTTCATGCGGACAACTCTATCTGTGTGGTCGGACCACAGGGTAGGGTGTGGTCCGACCACAGAATCAGCCGGGAGTTGTGATGACCGATCGCCAGATGCCCAAATGGTCCGAGCTGAAGCCGCTGCTGCGGCCGAAGCCGATCACGGTGAACCCGACCGACCGGCGGCTGGAGAAGGCGCTGACGATCGCGGACCTGCGGACGATCGCCCGCCGCCGGACGCCGCGTTCGGTGTTCGACTACACCGACGGCGCCGCCGAGGCGGAGATCAGTCTGCGCCGCGCCCGCCGGTTGTTCGCGGAGATGGAGCTGCAGCCGTCGATCCTGCGCGACGTGTCCGAGATCGACCTGGGTACGTCGATCCTCGGCGGCCGCTCGGAGCTGCCGTTCGCGTTCGCGCCGACGGGCTTCACCCGGATGATGAACCACGAGGGCGAGAGCGCGGTCGTCAAGGTCGCCGAGGACATCGGCATCCCGTACGCGCTGTCCACGATGGGCACCACCTCGATCGAGGACGTCGCGGCCGCCGCGCCGAACGCGCGCAAGTGGTTCCAGCTGTACGTGTGGAAGGACCGCGACGCCGGTGAGGACCTGGTGAAGCGGTCGGCCGCCGCCGGGTTCGAGGCGCTGATGCTGACCGTCGACGTACCGGTTGCCGGCGCCCGGCTCCGCGACGTGCGCAACGGTTTCACGATCCCGCCGTCGCTGACCGCCAAGACCGTTCTGGACGCGTCGATGCATCCCGCGTGGTGGGCGAACCTGCTGACCACCCGCCCGTTGACGTTCGCATCGCTGTCCAGCTGGGACGGCACGGTCGCCGAGCTGCTGGACAAGCTGTTCGACCCGACGATGACGATCGACGACCTGAACTGGCTGCGTTCGATCTGGGACGGCCCGCTGATCGTGAAGGGCATCCAGACCGTCGAGGACGCCCGCCGGGTCGTCGACGCCGGCGCGGACGCGGTCGTACTGTCCAACCACGGCGGCCGGCAGCTGGACCGCGCGCCGACGCCGCTGCGCATCCTCCCGGACGTCCGCAAGGCGATCGGCAGCGACGCGGAGATCTACCTGGACACCGGCATCATGTCGGGCGCGGACGTGGTCGCGGCGATCGCACTCGGCGCGGACGCCTGCCTGGTCGGCCGCGCGTACTTGTACGGCCTGATGGCCGGTGGGCAACGCGGGGTGGCCCGCGCCGCGGAGATCCTGACCAAGGAGGTACGGCGAACCATGGCGCTACTCGGCGTCTCCAGCGTCGCCGACCTGAACCCGTCCCACGTCCGCCTGCCCTCCTAGAGAGGCAGCGTCGCCGTGATCCGCAGGCCGCCGGCCGGCGTGCGGTTCGCGGTCAGCGTTCCGCCGAGTGCGGTCGCGCGTTCGCGCATACCGGAGATGCCGTTGCCTTCCTTCGGTTGCGTGGTGAGCGATTCGCCGTTGTCGTCGATCTGCAGGACCAGTGCCTGCTCGCCGTACTGGATCCGGACCGTCGCGGACGTGGCCTTGGCGTGCCGTACGACGTTCGTCAGCGACTCCTGGATGATCCGGAACGCGGCGCGGTCCAGTCCGCTCGCCAGCGGACGGGCTTCACCGTGGATCAGCTTGTGCACCTCCAGCCCGGCACGCGCCGTACGGCTGACGAGGTGGTCCAGGTGGTCGAGCCCTGCGACCGGTTGGCGCGGGGCGGACTCGTCGGACTGCCGCAGTACGCCCACGATCGAGCGGAGCTCCACCAGAGCTTCCTTGCTGGCGTCCTTGATCGCTGACAACGCCGGAGCAGCCTGTTCGGGCTGTCTGTCGACCAGGTGGAGCGCGGTGGCCGCCTGCACGTTGATGAGTGAGATGTGGTGCGCGACGACGTCGTGGAGCTCCTGTGCGATCCGCAGGCGCTCCTCGCCGGCACGGCGGAGCTCCTCCTCCTGGCGGGTCTTCGCGGCCGCCATGACGCGGTCGCGATGCGCACGGAAGAGCTCAGCCAGGAAGCCGAGGACGCAGAAGCACGCGCCGACGAGCAGTACCTGGTAGATGCCGTCCTGGCCGAGACCGAGGACGATCCGGCCGCCGACATGTCCGACGTACAGCGAGATCAGCCCGGCCCAGCCCGCCACCCGATGGCCGAGGCGGATCGTGGTGAAGACCGCGATCACGAACGGGATGATCACCGGGCCCCACGGATACTCGCGGAGCATGTAGAACAGCGTCGCGCCGACGATCACCCACAGCACGGGCACTGGGTGAGTACTGCGCCAGAACAGGGCGAGGGCCGAGATCAGCACCAGTACGACCATCAACGCGTCGGGCTGGTGCCGGTCGGTCTGACCGCGCGCAGCGCCGAACGTCCCGACCACGCAGAACACGGCCAGCACGACCGGCAGCGTGTAGCGGCGCACTCGGGTCCCGAGATCGGGGACGTCGGCAGACTGGGTCACACTACGGAACCGTAGAGGGCGGCCGGCCCGGGTGTCATCGTCGCCACGGAGTACTCGCGCCTGCGTCCGCCGTAGTAGTTCAGTATTTGACCTTGTAGATCTTCTCTTCGTACGCGGCGCCGTAGTAGTCCTCGAGCTCCGCCAGGTCGGTGTCCTGACGCTCCAGCGCCTTCGCGATCCGCGGCCGGCTCGGCATCGCGTCCGGCTCCCAGGTCTCCGGCTTCCAGAGCTGCGAGCGCAGGAACGCCTTCGAGCAGTGGTGGAAGATCTCGTCGATCTCGACCAGCAGCGCCAGCTGCGGCCGGTTGCCCTTGACCACCATCTCGTCGAAGAACGGCGCTTCCTTGACGATCCGGGCGCGGCCGTTGATCCGCAGGGTGTCACCGCGGCCGGGGATGAAGTAGATCAGCCCGACGTGCGGGTTGGCGATGATATTGGTGAACCCGTCCACGCGCCGGTTCCCGGCCCGCTCGGGGATGGCGATCGTAGTGCTGTCGAAGATCTTGGTGAAGCCGGCCGGGTCGCCTTTGGGGGAGACGTCGCAGTTGCCGTCCGCGTCGGAGGTGGCGATCAGGACGAACGGCGAAGCGGCCAGCCACTGCCGGTCCAGCTCGTGCAGTTCCTTCCGGGCCTTGCCGGCGGCCGCGGCCAGCGGCGGCGGGACGATCTCGCGCAGCTCGTCGTACGTGGTGATCTCGACCAGTCCTGGAATCTCCATCAGGCGGCGTTCTCCTCTGCCAGCGACGGCGTGGCGTCCTCGTTGACGGCCCTCGTCCGCGCAGCCCATCGTACGGCGGGACCAGTCGCGCAACTGGTCCCCAGGAACAGGGCACCGACCACCAGCCAGCCGATCGGACCCCAGCCGAGGATGACCGTGGTCAGCAGCACCGGGCCGAGCATCCGGGCGATCGCAGGGCCGGTTCCGAAGAAGCCCTGGTACTGGCCCTGCTTGTCCGCGGGCGCCAGTCCGAAGCTGATCTCCCAGGCGCCGGACGCGAGCTTCATCTCGCCGACCGTGAGCAGTGCGGCGGCCACAACGAGTACCGCGGCGGTCGCGGCCGGGCCGAGGTCGGCCGCGGTGATCGCGAAGACTGCACAGGCGGCCAGCATCGCGAGTCCCGCGTACCGGACGGAGCGTGCTGCGGTCCGCAGATCCTTGACAGCCTTGGCGATCCGGACCTGGAAGAGCGTGACGCCGATCGTGTTCACGATCATCAGCGACGCGACGACCCAGCTCGGCGCGTGCGTACGGGTGACGATCCAGAGCGGTCCGACCAGGCTGATCAGCGGCATGAAGAGGAGCATTACCGCGTTGATCAGCGCGAGTACGGCGTACGGGCGGTCGTGCAGTACCGCGAGCCGCGGTTCGCCCTTGGTGCGGATCGTCGTCGCGATCGGCGGGACCCGCCGGATCAGCGCGGCCGCGATCAGGAAGCTCAGCGCGTCGATCCCGAAGACGATCAGGTACGCCGCCTTGGTGTCGAAGCGCAGCGCGATACCGCCGAGGAGCGCGCCGACCGCGAGACCGGCGTTCACAGTGGACTGCAGGAACGCACGGATCCTGGTCCGCTGCTCCGGCTGGACGAGCCCGGCCAGCAAGGCCTGCCGCGCCGCGGTGAGGCCGGTCTGGCTGCAGGCGTACAGGATCGCGGCGGCGAGGAAGCCCGCGAAGCTCCGGACCACGAGGAACGAGGCGACCGCGGTCGCGGTGCTCAGGGCGAGCAGTACGGCGGTGCCGCGAGCGCCTCTGCGGTCCGCGAGGTTGCCGAGCGGTACGCCGGCCAAGAAGCCGAGCAGCCACGCGATCGTCAGCCCGAGCCCGACCTCCGCGGTCGAGAGCCCGACGACCCGGGTGAAGAACAACGCCGAGGTGACGACGAACGCGCCGTCGCCGACCGAGTTCGCCAACTGCGCCATCGCGAGGTCCCGCGGCGCTCCGGCCGGGGGAAGCATCTGCCCAAGTCTGCTGCTCATGCCCTGAGCCTAAGGTGCTTTCGGCCCAGGAGTGAGGTCCATTCCTGCGGATGAGTCATGGGCCACTTTGGTCTGTGGATAACCCGGATCACACCTCCGGAACGCGGCATCTTTCTAAGCATGAGCTTCGAACAGCTGCCCACCGACTGGCCCGACCACCCACTCACCGATCCCACCTTCGCCGCCGACGTCGTCGACCTGATGGTCAGTCTCGGCGATCGGCACCAGGGCACCCTAGCCGCCATCCTCTGCCAACCCGACCACCGCTACCGCGCAACCGTGATCATCGAGCTGCCGTCTTCCCCGGGTCCCGCCCGTGCCGATCTCTGCCGGCCCGCCCTGGAGCCGATCGTCACCAGCCTCCAGTCAGTTCCCGGCACCTCCGTCATCCTGGCCCTCGGCCGCCGCCCGAACCCGATCGCCCACGACGAGGAATGGGCTTCGACCGCCGCCGCGGTCTGCGAAGCCGCCGGCGTCCCGCTGCTGGGCTTCTACGTAGCGACCAAGGACGGAGTGCACCGATCTGCTCTGGCAGCACTCACCTGACCCCGCGCGGACGGAACTGAATGCTGATCCGCGGCCCCACATGCCCAGCCGCCTTCGGGATCGCATGCTCCCACGTCCGCTGACACGACCCGCCCATCACGATCAGATCCCCGTGCCCCAACGGATACCGCACCGTCGACCCCACCGACGAATCCCCGAACCCAGGCCGCGGCCGAAGCGCCAGCACCCGCGGCTCACCGACCGAAAGGATCGCCACCATCGTGTCCTCGTGGTTCCCGCGCCCGATCCGGTCCCCATGCCACGCGACGCTGTCCTTGCCGTCCCGGTAGAAACACAACCCCGCCGTCCGGAACGGCTCCCCCAGTTCGTCCGCGTAGTACGCGCTCAACTGGTCCCGCGCCGCCGCCAGAATCGGTAACGGCAGCCGCGCGTCCTCCCCGTAGAAACACAACAACCGAGGCACATCGACCACCCGGTCGTACATCTGCCGCCGCTCCGCCTGCCAAGGCACGTCCCGCGCCAACCGCCCGTACACCTCGTCAGCACCACTCAACCAACCAGGCAACACATCGATCCAGGCTCCACGCCCCAGCTCGGTCCGAGAAACCCCACCCAACGCCCCCAGCCCCGGCTCCTCGAACCCACCAAGCAACGAGCCCTGAAGTTCAGCACCCATACCCCCACCTTACCCGAAACTCGAACAAACGTTCCCCATAATCAACTCACCCATCCCGCCCAACCTGCACCCCCGGACGCACACACCTCGCCCTAACCCACCCCACCCGACCAGCCCGCCCAATTCCGACCCGCCTGACCCAACCTGCCTGACCGACC